>NZ_QLVG01000056.1 GCF_003382685.1 Halorussus litoreus
GAGCGTCGCGCAGATAGCCAAATCACGGCTCGCGCGCAGATGAACGAACCCACACCTTCGCGCGCGAAGGTCGAAAATATTGCTTCGCGAACTGGAACGGAACTGCCTCAGACGTCCACGCGGTCGCCGATCTCCGCGATCTCCAGCCGCTTCGGGTACTCGAAGCTCCGGGCGTGGTCGTGGAGCGCAGTCGGGTCGGCGGTCAGACCCTTCCACATATCCCAGTGGGTCGGCAGGAACCGGTCGAACTGGAGGTCGCTCGCGGTCGCGACCGCCTGATTCTCGTCGTTGTACCACCGCGTGCGCTTGGGCTCTCGAGTCTCCTTGTCCGGAATGTTGCCCACGCTCCCGAACGCGAGCACGCCGAGGTCCACGTCGTAGGCCTCGCCCACGCGCTCGAACTCGTCGCTGGGCTTGGTGTCGCCGCCGTGGAAGAACGTTCGGCCGTCGTACTCCACGACGTAGCTCACCGGGTGGCTCGCGTCGGGGTCGTTGGCGGGCTCGACGTGTATCGTGAGGGCCCCGACCTCGAACGAGTCGCCTTCCGAAATCTCGCGGAGTTGATCGTCGGTCACGTCCCACTCGTCGGTCCAGTGCTCCGCCTCGCGCGCGACGGCGAGGCTGGCGTCCGGCGCGTAGAAGTCCGCGCCGGTGTTTTCGAGGATGGGAGCCTGACTCGGCCCGTGGACGTGGTCGGTGTGCTCGTGGGTGGCGAGCACCGCGTCGGCTTTGGTCACGTCCGCCGGGTCGAACGGCACAGGTACCATCCGGATCGTTCGCGGCGGGTCGCCCAAACCGAGGTACGGGTCGATGAAAACTGTCGTGTCCGCGGCCTTCAGCACGAACCCGTTGCAGCCGAGATACCAGACCGCGATACCCTCCGGGTCGGCGTCCTCGACCGCGCGGACCAGCCAGTCGCCCCAGTCGCTGTGGATCGCCATACGCGAGGAGTCAGCGAGAATCCGGGTAAGCCTTGCGCTCTCGACGCTCCGGGCAGCAGCGACGCGAAGAAAGACGAATCGAGCGTCGGAACGACCGCCGGCTTAGAGGCTCCGGAGCCGGATCTCGTCGTCGCCGACCATCTCGATGCGGTCCGGAGTGACGCTGTAGGCGTCCTCGCTGTGGCCCTCCCAGCCGAGTCGGGTCTTCACGCGCTGGGCGAGTCCCGGGTGCGGGTCCACGTACAGCACGTTGTCGTCCTCGTCGACCTCGGTGACGACGCCGACCTGCTCGTCGTTGGCGTCGATCACGTCCTTGCCCACGTCGTGGTCGTCCAGTTGAATCTCCTCGCCCTCGACGATTGTCTCGTCGCTGGCCGCCATCGTGTCGTCGGTCATCGCCTCGTCCGCCATCGTGTCGTCGGTGGACTCCACGTCGCCCATGGTGGCCTCGCTCGACGTACCGGTCGTCTCCGTTGCCGTCATCGTGTCGTCGCTGGCCGTCACCCCCTCGTCGGTCATCGTGTCGTGGCCGGTCGCCATCCCCGCGTCGGTCACCTCGGTGTCGGCACGGTCGATGGCGATGCCCTCGATCTCGGTGTCCTCGCCCATCGCGTCCGAGCCGACGAGCATCGATTCGACCAGCACGGACTCGATGGTCTCGCTGCTCACCGTCTCCTCGTCCACGAGCTCGAAGGTGAGCCGCTTGCGGTCGACGACCTCGTCGCGGACGATGCGGCGCTCGTACAGCTCCGTCAGGATGGTGTCGTCGTCGGAGAACTCGCTCTCGACGTGCCCGCCCTCGATGACTTCCTCGGTGGGGATCTGCCCGCCGAGGATGTCGCTCTCGAGGATGGTGCGCTGGACGCCTTCGAGGTCGACGCGGCTCTCCAGCGTCTCGGACTCGACCGTCTCGGTCTCCTCCACGTCGCGGTCGACGACCCGCGTCTCGACCGTCCGGCGCTCGACGAGTTCGCGGGTGACCTCCCGGGTCTCGTCCACGTCGACGGTGATGTACTCGTGCTCGGTGACGTCGATCTCCTCGACCTCCTCGTCCCAGCCGGTAGTCTCGCTGTCCTCGATGATAGCGACGCGGTCTTCGGCCTCCATCTCGCCGAAGTGGACGCCGGTGACCTCCCGACGGACGAGTTCGGTGTCGACGACGTCGTCGCTCACGATCTCGCTTTCGACGACCTCGCTCTGGAACGTCTCGGTCTCCTGGACGGTCTTCTCGACCACTCTGGTCTCGGTGATCTGGGTCTCGACGGTGTCGCCCTCCAGCAGCGCTCGCTCGACCTCCTCGTCGTCGAGCGTCGCGCGCTCGATGGCCTCGGTCCGCTCGACCAGTTCGAACTCGTCGCTCCCGGTCCGGTCGGTGTGGCGGATCAGCGCGAGTTCGTGCTCCTCGAAGTCGTCGTGGAACTCGTCCCAGTCTGCCTCCTCGACGTCCTCGTCGCCCGCGTCGGGATGATAGACGTACGGTTCGCGCTCGCCAGCGTCGCTCGTCCGGTAGCCCGGCCGCGCGCCGCTCTCCTCGATCCACTCTCGGATGGTGTCGCCTCCGGTCGTCACGTTGGTCGTCGGGTCTGTTCGATCTACGTCCGTGTCTGTGGTCCTGTCGTCAGCCATGATTCCCCACCGGGAGACTAGTCGCCACGAGCGGACTTAGGCGTGGTTGCCGAGGGGACGGCGAAGAAACGCCGGAGAAAGCGGACGCTAACCAGATAGAGGGTCGCTGACTAGGGATCCGCTAACGGCGAGAGAAATCGACGACTGGGTAGTCAGTCCTCGCAGCAGCCGCCGGCCTGCTGGCCGAAGTCGACCGCGAGCGGCTCCGAGATGGCCTCGTTGACGGCCTCCAGCTTGTTCTCCAAGACCTCCTGGGCTTCGAGGTAGTCGGCCATGACGGGCAGATTGTGGAGTTCCTGCTGGGCCTGCTGGACCTCCTGGATGTCCTCCTGGGTGGCCTCGCCGGTCTGGCGCGCGAGCATGAACTCCTGACGGAGCTCCTCGAACTCCTGAACCTTCTGCTGGGCCTCGTCGTCCTCCTCGACGGCCTGCTTGGTCTCCTCGAACCGCCGGTATTCGGGCGTTTCGGTGATGGCCTCGCCGAGTTCGACGCCGAGCTGCTCGACGCGGGAACGGTCTGCGGTCTCGCTCTCGACGTCCGCTTCGGTATCGACGCTCATGTACCGTGATTTGGGACTGTGTGGTTTTCAACCTGCCGGATACCGCTCGGACTTGCTGGCAAACGGACGGTGAGGTTGGTAGGAGGGGCTCGCGCTGGTTTTCCTTCCATCTCGATTTGCACTGGTTTTCCTTCTACCTCGACTTGCACTGGTTTTGTCTTTCATCCCGGCGCGTGCGGGCGCGGCCTCTCGTGGCCGCGCCAAACCGCACGAGGGACGAGGACCGCAACGTAGTGAGGACCGCAGGAGGCTGGGGAGGACGAGGCGCGGTGCGGTGCTGTGCAGTGCTGTGCGGTCACGCCGAGGCTCAAGCAGAAGCTAGCTGCTCGGCACCCAGATCGATGTTGTTGCTATTCAAGAAGCTAGCTATTGCTTGAGCCTAGGCGTGACCGCAACCGCGACCGCAACCGCATCGCGCCTCAGACCTCCCCAGCCCCTTGCGCTTCTCGGCCTCCGCTTCGCTCCGGCCTCCGATGCTCGTCCCTCGCACGCTTGGGCGCGGCACGAGGCCGCGCCAGCGCGCGCCGCGCCGGGAATACAAACGTGGCCCAAGCCGTGAGAGTAAGATCCTCGAAAAATCCAACAACTCGAACCGAACAGTCCGGGAACACCGTCCTTAAACGTCCTCACCGACAAACCCACTTCAATGAGCCAGGAGAGCGAGTACAGCGAGGGAGACCTCAGAAAGACCGGCATGTCCCTCAAGCACGACCGGGAGTGGGACTACGAACTCGACCGCATCGTCGAGGCAGTCGAGGAGCGCGACGCCACCAAGGTCGGCCTGCAGTTCCCCGAGGGGCTGAAGCGCCGCGGGCCGAAGGTCGCCGACGACATCCGCGAACTCGTGCCCGACGACGTGACCGTGATGCTGTCGGGCCAGCCCTGCTACGGGGCCTGCGACCTCGACACGTTCCTGATGAAGCGGACCGACGTGTTCGTCCACTTCGGCCACTCGCCGATGAAGAACACGGACAAGGTCATCTACGTCCCGCTGTTCTCGAACGTGGACGTGTTCCCCATCATGGAGGAGTCGCTGGACGAACTGCCGGACCCAGATTCCGACGAGTCGGCCGCTGAGCCAAGCGTCGGCCTCGTCACCACCGCCCAGCACATGAACCGCTTCGAGGAGATGAAGGCGTGGCTCGACGAGCGCGGATTCGACGTGAAGACCCGGAAGGGCGACGACCGGCTGACCCACGAGGGCCAAGTTCTCGGGTGCAACTACGCCAGCGCCGACATCGACGCCGACCACGTCCTCTACGTCGGCGGCGGGAAGTTCCACCCGCTCGGGCTCGCGATGGAGCATCCCGACAAGAAGGTTGTCATCGCCGACCCCGTGAACAACGTCGTGACGGTCGCCGACACCGAGAAGTTCCTCAAGCAGCGCTACGGCGCGGTCCACCGCGCGATGGACGCCGAGAAGTGGGGCGTCATCTTCTGCACGAAGATCGGTCAGGGCCGGTGGGACCAGGCCCAGGAGATTCTGGACGACAACGACGACGCCTACCTCATCACGATGGACGAGGTGACTCCCGACCGCCTGCGGAACTTCGACATGGACGCGTTCGTCAACACTGGCTGTCCCCGGGTCACGACCGACGACGGCCCGCAGTTCCACAAACCGATGCTCACTCCCGGCGAGTACGAGATCGCCGTGGGGAACAAGCCGCTCGACGAGCTATCCTTCGACACGTTCCACGGCACGTGGTGAGGTAGTCGGGGGCTGCGGTGAGAAACCTTTTGTAAGGCGACCTACTGCTGCCCACCTATGTCCAGCCCTCCTGACAGCGAACGCGACGAGCTCCTCTCCCGGAGGCAGTTTCTCGGAGTGTCGGGCCTCGGTGTCGGCCTCGGCGCAGTCGCGTTCGCCACCAATACCCTCCCCGCGCCCGTCGTGGACGCCCGGACGAAGCGCCGGGAAATTCCCGCGATCTCGCCCCAGATCGAAATCCCCTCAGCGCACGTGGAAGCCGCGACGGAACACGCACAGCAGGTTACCGAGGACGCGGAACGGGCGTGGAGTCGTGCCGATCCGTCCTCGCTCGACAAGATGGATCGGGCCGTCCTCGAAGAGGGCACGGAGAAGGCACGGAACGCGCTCGAAGACGTTTCGACAGATTCCGGAACTCCGAAAACCCTCGAAGAGATCCAGTACGCGACCAGTGTCGCCGCCGAGACGCTGGGCGCGGCACGATACCTGAACGACGAGTACTCGGTGGCGAACCGCCAAGCGGAGCAGTCGGAGATTCAGTCCAAAATTGGCTCCCTTCGGAATCGAATCGAAATCGAGTGCGACGACTCGCACGAGTTTCTGGTTCACGTCGGACGGGTCGAGTATCACCTTCAGCAGGCATCGGGCTTCGCCCGTCGCGTTTCGGCACCCGAAGACGCGATGGAGGCCGGAGAGATGCTTTCGAACCTCGAATCGGTGTTCCGTGACGAAGAGGACGGACGGCGCATCTACCGACGGTACCGGGAGCGCCAGACCGACCCGAAGTCGTTCGAGCGCGAACTGACTCGGAATCGGAAACGGCTCGAAGACGCGGCGGAGTCGCTGCTGGACCAGTACGAGGAGGATTCCGGTGGAGAGCTCCCGGACAACGCCTATCGACAGGTGCGAAGTCGAATCCACACCCACGGTTGGTTCTACGGACGAAGCCGCCTCTGGGAGGCACAGCGCTACCGGGACGAGGGACTGGACGTTCTCGCCGCGATTACGACCGCCGAAGCTCACCAGCACCTTCTCGCGTGGCGCGACGCCAAGAACCGCATCGGCGTTCCCGAAGATGCTGATCGAGTCGACGCGAAGCGCGTGTTCCGAGCCAAACGCGATGCGGTAGACGAACTCCGAAACGCAATCGACGACGCGGAAGACGGACCGTACGCCCGAAAACTGCTCGAAACGGCGAGAGACCGAATCGACTCAGGTGACAGTGCGCTCGACTTCTCCGACTATCCCCGCGCCGAGGCGTACGGCCGTTATCTCCTCGGACGGACACACGCCGAAAATGCGAACGATACTGCCAACGAACTCGCTCGGTGGTGACTCGGTGACCCCGTAACTCGGTGAAACGGTGAACTCGTTTTCGGGGCCCGTCCGTCTCTCAGAACTGCGCCGCGACCTCCGGCATGCAGCCGTCGCCGGGCTCGTGGTACGAGAAGTGGTCGGGCACGTAGTCGACGTTGTGGTCCTGGTAGTTGCCTGGCGGCGTGCCCTCACAGCCGTCCTCGCCGACCGCCGAGTCGAACTCGCCGGTGGAGTACGCCCAGTTCAGCACGTCGTCGCCGGCCTTCCAGAAGTTGTCGAACTGGCCGACCGCGGCCGAGATGTCGTCGCCGTACTCCCCGCCGAGCGCGACCGCGTCGTTGTCCGCCGCCCCGCCGAGCAGCGTGGCCGAGGCGAGCAGGTCGTAGTAGCCCCACGAGTTGAGCGTCTTCACGCACTCGGTGACGACGCGCGCGCCGAGCGAGTGGCCGATGAGCCGGAACGTGATCCCGGGATTCTGGGCGGCGTAGTCGGTGAGGAAGTTCGCGAGCTTCGGGCCGTTGCGCTCGGCGATGTCGGTCGTCGGCCACCAGTTGTCCGTGCTGGTGTCCGAGTCCCAGCTGAAGCCCACGACCGGCGCGTCGTAGCCGTTCTGGTTCAGCGAGTGTTCCACCGTCGCGAAGTGGTCCGGCGCGTCCTCGGGTGCGTTGCGCCAGCCGTGGACCGAGACCATGATCTCGTCTGGTGCGGTCCCGCCGCCGAAACCCGGGATGTCCCCGACCGTCGAGTAGTCGGTGGCCGTGTGACCGTCGGTGAGCTGGTCGCCGTGCCACCAGTGGATGTCGAAGTGGCCGCGGGTCGTCACGCGCGGGTAGTCCGAGGGGCCGGTGATGTCGCCGTCGTCGCCCTAGAATGCCGACGCCGAGCCGGCGAACCCGGCGATTCCGGCCGTCGCGGCCGCGCTCCGCAGGACGGTTCGTCTCGCGACTCGATTCGATTCGGAGCCTGTTCGTTCGGAGCCTGTTGGTGTCTCTGAGGCGTGCATACATTTTAATACATATTCAATAGTATTAAATTTAATAAAGAGAACCTAACTATGGTAGATTTTCCTGCCCAGCCAATCAGATTACTACTGCGCATTCACAAACCTTTTTGTATGAGTAACGGGTATGCACAGGTAACGATGAGTGTCACCCGTTCCGCGGACGTTCGAACCGCCATCGAAGGCTGTCGCGTCGAGGATGCCACGCCAGTGAGCCTCGACGCCGACTCGATTCCCTCGACCGCGCCGGAGGGCCTGCGCGAACTCCAGCGCGAACTCGACGCCGACGACCTCGTTCCGGCCCGCGTGGTCGTCGACGCCTGCTTCGGCGAGGACTGCTCGTTCGCCACGCAGGCGGAGGCCGACCGCGTGCGCGAGCACGTCCGAGCCGCCTCGTTCCTCGGCGCGAGCACCGTCACCGTGGAGTTCGACGGTGTGGCCGACGAGGCGAAGGTCCGGCCCGCGCTCGCCGCGGTCGCCGAGCGCGCCCGCCGCGAGGGCGTCAATCTCGACGTCGCGGGGCCGATCACGCTCGAAAACTGACGGCCGCCGACGAAGGGCTGACGACCGGCGATTCTTCTCTCTACTCGCGCTCAGTGCGACAGCCGCCGGGGGAACCGCTGGTGAACTTTTCACCCGGGAACGGTCAGTGAACCTTCCGCCGAGGGAACTGCTGGTGTGGCATCCTCCGGGAACAGCCGTTGGCATATCCGACCGGGTGGGACTGAAAGGGACCGCCCGCTCGCGGTCACGTGAGCGAAGCGAACGTGACCGCGGAAATCGCAGCCCGCGCAGGAAGCGTGACGCACCGCGCCGCGACTGGCGAGCGGTGCAACCGCGAGCCGCAGGCCGAGCAGGACCGTCTTCCGGTGTCTTCGGGAGCGAAGCGACCGAAGGCTCGTCACGAGCGAAGCGAAGTGACGGTGCCGAGCGGGCGGGGGCTTTCGAAACCGTCTCAATCCAAATTCATGACGAAGGGTAAGCTACGGCGATTCTCCGCAAACCAACTGCCGAGAGAATCCGAACGTTCTCCTTTCCCGAAGACCATCCCCAAACATGGACAAGGCCGCGCTGGAGCGTCGCCTCTCCCGCGTCGAGGGGTTCGCCGACCCTCGGGTGGAACTCGAACAGTACGCCACACCCGCCGACCTCGCGGCCCACCTCGTCCACCTCGCGGACCTGCATGGCGACCTCGCCGGCAAGACCGTGGTCGACCTCGGCACCGGAACCGGGATGCTCGCGCTCGGTGCGGCCTGTCGGGATCCCGCGCGCGTGCTGGCGCTCGACCGCGACCCGGACGCGATGGCGCAGGCTCGCGAGAACGAGCGCGCGGTCGCGGACACCGGCAAGCGTGAGCGCGGGGGGGGGGGGGGGGGCGGCGGGGGGGGGCCCCCCGGCGGGGTCCGCGGCCACGACCCCGCGCTCGGCCGCGGCCGCAGAGGATTCCACCGCCGCGACCGCTGTCGACTGGCTACTGGCAGACGCGACTCGCGCGCCGGTCTGCACTCGTCCCTCCGAGACGACCGTCCTGATGAACCCGCCGTTCGGCGCGCAGTCGGGCAACGAACACGCCGACCGCGCGTTTCTGGCGACCGCGGGCGAGGTCGCCGCAGTCTCGTACTCAATTCACAACGCGGGAAGCGAGGCGTTCGTCGAATCGTTCGCCCACGACGAGGGCGGCGCGGTGACCCACGCCTTCCGGGCGGCGTTCGACCTGCCGCGGCGGTTCGACCACCAGACCAGCCAGCGCGAGACGGTCGACGCCGAGGTGTTCCGGATCGAGTGGGATGGGGAGTGATCCATTGCCAGGGTGTGGACTGTTCGACAAGCTGACGCTGGGGACAGTCAGACTGTCGAAATGCCTTGAAAACCGGTGCCTCAGTTGTAGCTCTCCCGCTTCGCGATTTGGATGCGCGTGTCGTTGTAGGCCGCGAACAGGTTCGATTCCTCGCGCTCGAACCGGATGTCGCCGACGGTCACGTTCTCGCCTGCGGACGGAATCGGAACCTGGCCGACCGTCGAGTTGTTCCGGCGGAAGTGGACCAGAAAGTCGCCGTCCTGCGGGACGACCGCGACCGTGCCGTTGGCCAGCGTCGGCCCGGCGATTGCGGGCCCCGAAGCGTAGGTCTGCGTCCAGCCGTCGTCGTCCGGGCCGCGGAGCCAGACCTGATACGCGGTCCCGCCCTGGAGGGCCGACCAGCCACGGCGCTGGACCCGGACGACCTCCGACCAGCCCACCCCGCCGACCCGGACCCCCGCACGGCCCGCAAATGCGAGGCGGCCCTTCGAGACCTCCTGGGTCCAGATCTCGCGGTCCTCGTTGACCACGATGACGCCGCTGGTGGTCACTCGCGTCGTCTCGCCGAACAGCGACACGTCGACGACCGACACCTTCCCGTTCTCGACGCCCTCCGCGTAGGTGATGGTGTAGCCGTCGACCTCGACCGCGGGGCCGTCGCCGGGCACGCTCGCGTCGTCGAGCGCCGTGGCGTTGACCGGCAAGGCGACCCCGGCCATGACCGCCAGCGGGAGCGCGAGCGCGAGGACGCCGACCTGCTGTCGGGAAACCTCGGAGAACCGGGAGTTCGAGTCGTCCCCGAGCAGCGAGAACGATGCATTGCCGAGCAGCGAAATCGACGCGTCGCCGAACAGCGGTCGGCGCTCCGCGGTCGCCGCGACGGTGACCACGGCCGCGAGCGCGAACACGAACACGACGCCGAGGCCCCGGTAGAGGACGTACGTGCTCTCGCCGCGGTACCACCAGATGGCCCAGATGGTCATCGAAATCCCGAGCACGACCGCGCCGGTCCAGAGTCGCAGCGCGCTGGGCCGTCCCACTTCTCCCGCCCTCTCCCGCCGACGGTACAGCACCACCACGCCGAGGAGGACGCCCAGCAGGAGTCCGAGCACGTGGCCCTGGACCGCGGTGCCGTACCACCACGGCGGGCCGTAGCTCGCGGACGCCTCGCCGACGATTACCGGATCGCGCAGCCCCCGATACACCGCCCGGACGACGCCCTGAGCCGACACCGCGACCACGGTCGCCAACGGATACCGCACCAGCGCGAAGCCGACGAACGCGAACGCGACGCCCGAGAAGCCGATGATGGGTCCCCACGCGAACACGCTGGTCGCCAGCCCGACGAGGAACACGCCCGCGGGAAAGACGACGAACGCGCGGACCCACGGGTTCGTCCGCCACGAGGCGAAGGGGTTGTGGCCCCGCCGGTCGGTGAAGTGGCCGAAGTAGTACTCCGCGAGCGGTGCGACAGCGAGGGTCGTCGTGAGGTTGCCGACGAGGTGGCCCGGCCCGGCGTGGGAGAACGGCGCGAGCAGCCACCCGAGCGGGTAGAAGTACGACCACGAGGAGAACGGGACCGTCAGCGGTGCGCGCCATCGGGCCGCGCCCTGCTGGACGAACAGGTACACCGCGAGCACGCCCAGCACGGAGACGAGCGTCCCCCACGGGACGCCGAGCACGAACCGCGACCGGAGGCGTCGGCCCCACGCTCCGCGCGGCCTGTCGAGCCGCCACACCAGCACCAGCGACAGCGCGAGCACGAGCGGGATGGCGACCTGCTCCGGTGCGGGGAGCCACGACGGGAGCGCTCCCGGATCGGGGAGGTCGACCGCGGGAGCCGACGGAAAGTCGACAGTACGAGCCGACGGGAACTCGACCATACGTGGTGTTTTCGCACACCACGGTATAAATGAGTGGCTGGATTCGGCCGATGGCCGATCGAGAGCCGGTCGTGCCCTACGATCCGCCGTTCGCTGTCAGGTTCGGCAACAGCTTTCGGGTAGCGAGATTCCACGCGAACGCGAGCGCCACGACACCCATGAACGCGAACCAGACCGCGAGCAACTGCTGGCCGCTTCCGAGCTCTTGGAGGCCGTTGTATTCGGCGAACAGCCCGACCGCCGAGAGCACGACCGTACCGACGGCGTAGGCGACGACGTTCGCCAACTCGGCCCCGGCATCGACTATCGTTTCGATCATCAAATCAGGGATAGCGCGTCGCGAGCATGAGTCTTTTCATCTGACGAGGCCCGCTAGCCGTTGAGACCCGCCATTCGTCGAGACTTGCTATCCGTCGAGACTCGCCGGCGGTCGATAGGATTTTTACTCGCTCCGGAAAAGGAGGAGGTATGGGCCGCTACGGAAACCTCGACTACCAATGGCTGACGAAGGCGGGATTCGTACTGAGCGTGGCGATGCTGGGAATCGGAGCGGGTGCCGAACTTCTCGCCGCGACGATGCACTGGTCGCTCCCGGCGTGGGAGAACACGCTGCTCGTCGACTTGGAGATACTCGGCGTTCTCGGGATGTTGCTCTGCCCGTTCGTGTTCGGCATCGTCCTGCCGCTGACCGAGTGAGGTCGCGAAGAATAGTCGTTCCGAAACGTTGAAACGCCCGAAACGGCAATCGAGTGTATGGAACTACGGGTCATCGAGAAGGCCGACGACGAACTCTCCATCGAGATCGCGGGCGAGGACCACACGTTCATGAACGTGCTGAAGGGGACCCTGCTCGAACAGGAGAACGTCGCGGCCGCGACCTACGACGTGAACCCCGAGCAGTCCGGCGGTCAGACGGAGCCCATCCTCACCGTCAAGACCGAGGAGGGCGACCCTCTCGACGCGCTGGAGACGGCTGCGGGCGAAATCAAGAACAAGACCGCGGCGTTCCGTGACGCCTACGAGAGCGCCGCCTGAGAAGTCGACGCTTCGTTTTCCGCTGTTCTCAACGACGAGTAACCTCGGCGTAACACGGGTAATCCGCCACGGAACCCCGAAACGGTCGCGCCCGTTTAATGGCGCAGTCGGACTACGCCGTTCCGTATGAGAACACGCGCAGTGATACTCGCAACACTCGTTCTGCTCGCTGGCGCATCCTCCGCACTCGCAGGATCGGCGCTCGCGGCTCCGGGCGCACAGACACAGGCCCAGACCTCTCCGCCTGCGGATGCCACGAGCGCGCTCGCCGCGCAGGACGACGAGAACGCGACCGAAGTGAGCTACGAGAATCTGACTATCGGGCAGTTGAACCTCACCAACGTGAGCGTCGCGCAGGCCGTGCTGAACGAGACGGCGCTCGATCGAGGAATGGCCGCTGAGGAAACGACCGCGGAGGGCGAAACGACAGCCGAAGACGGCGAGACCACGATGGGACAGGCCGGTGAGGGGTTCGGCACCGCCACGGCCTCGAACCTCACCGTCGTGAACGCCACGCTGGAGAACGTGACCCTCGAAGACGTCACGTTCCGGAACGAGACGGTGGTCCAGCAGCTGTTCGGTGAGGAAGCGCCGCCCGAGGGCGAGAACGCGACCATCGAGAACGGCACTATCGAGGAGGCCAGCGTGGACTCGCTGCTAATCAACTCGACACGCGCGAGTTCTATCGAAGTCAACGACGTGAACGCGTCGTTCTCGCCGGGCAGCGCGAACGCCTCGGTCGTCGAGGGCGAACCCAGCATCGAAGTCGACAACATGACCGTCGAATCCGGGGTCATCGACAGCGTCGAGGCCGGGAGCGTGAGCGTCGAGAACGCCTCCATCGGCATCGGCCTGCTGGGCGGCGGCCTCGGCGGTGACGGCGGCATCGGCAGCGTCGGCGCGGACGACAACGCGACTGACGGCAACGAGACCAGCGGGAACGACACCGGCGCGCTCCGGGCACCGACGGCCTAACGGGCGGCAATTAGCGGGTGGAGTTCACAGCCGGACCGGCACGCCCCGCTCGTCCAGATACTCCTTGGTCTCGCGGATAGTGTAGTCGCCGAAGTGGAATATGGAGGCCGCGAGCCCGGCGTCCGCGCCCGCGTCGGTGAACACCTCGTACATGTCCTCGGGACCGCCACAACCCGACGAAGCGATGACGGGAGTCGAGACGGCGTCGCAGACCGCCTTCGTCAGCGGGATGTCGTAGCCGTCCTTCGTGCCGTCCTTGTCGATGGAGTTGACGAACAGTTCGCCAGCGCCGCGAGCCTCGGCCTCCTCGGCCCACGAGACCACGTCGAGACCGGTGCCCTCGCGGCCGCCCTTGACGGTGCACTCGAACCAGCAGGACTCGCCGTCGACCTCGACGTAGTGGTCGCCCTGCTCGTCGTACCGGCGCTTGGCGTCGACCGAGATGACGATGCACTGGTTGCCGAACGCCTCCGCGCCGACCTCGATGAGGTCCGGGTTCGCGATGGCTCCGGAGTTGATCGACACCTTGTCCGCGCCGGCCCGGAGGGTCTCGCGGATGTCCTCTTTGGTCCGGATGCCCCCGCCGACCGTGAGCGGGATGAACACTTCGTCGGCCACGTCCTCGACCACGCCGAGCATGGTCTCGCGGCCCTCGGCGCTCGCGGTGATGTCGAGGAAGACGAACTCGTCGGCCCCGGCCTCGTTGTACGCCCGAGCCATCTCGACCGGGTCGCCCGTGTACTGGAGGTCTTCGAAGTTGACCCCCGTGTACACCGCGGGGTTGCCCTCGTCGTCTAAGTCCACGTCGATGCACGGGATGATGCGCTTGGTGAGGGTCATTTCGTTGGTCGTGGATTGGGACGAACGGGGTTTCACGGTTTCGACTACGGCAGCGTCTCGGAATCGAATCAGTGACTCTGTTACTGCCGGTCGACCTTCCAGTTGCGGTCGGCGCGTGCGGGCGCGCCCTCGTGGCGCGACATCTCGCGCGAGGGACGAGTAGCGCAGGTCGGAGTGAAACGGAGACCGAGGCTTGCGAGACGCCGCAGGCGTCTCGCTGCTCTGCGAACTGCGTTCGCAGACAACGCAGGAGGCTGGGGAGGTGTGAGGCTCGCGGTCGCGGAGCGGTTGCGGTGCTGTGCGGTTGCGGTGCTGTGAGGTGCTGTGCGGTTGCGGTGCTGTGGGGTGCTGTGCGGTGCGGTCTCTCATATGCCTCGGAGGTAGCTAGCTTCTCCGGTACCAAAACGTACGACTTGAGTAGCCGAGTCCACCACTCACGTCCCGAATCCCAACTTTCACCACCACAGCTACCGAATCGCCCGACGACCATGACCTGCAAGATGGTGATTCTCGCCACGCGCACGGACGACACCAGCCACGAGGAGTGCATCGAGTACATGCACGAGGAGCACGCGCCGCTGGTCAACGCCCTGCCGAACCTCCGACGGTACAATTCCTCGGTCCCGCTCGACCCCGAGGCGGCGGGCTACGACTACGTGGCCCAACTGTGGTTCGACGACCCGGGCGCGATGAACGAGGCGTTCGAGTCCGAGAAAGGGCAGGCGGTGCAGGCCGACGCTACGAACTTCCTCGACATGGACGAGACGCTGATGATCCCTGCCGCAGACGAGACGACGCACTTCGAATCGGAGTAAATTGTCTCCGTTTTGGTTGATTTTCGCAGTACAACGACTTTTATAGCAAACACCGGTTAGAAAGCCCCCGCCCGCTCGCGGTCGCTCAGCGACATATCCTCGCTCCCTGACGCTCGCTCGGATAGGGGCCGCTGAGGCGACTGAAGTGAGCGCGAGCGGGCGGCCCCTTTCAGTCCCGCCCGGCGGAATCTGCGGCACCGAACACTTCCCGGTGGACTGCGGAACCGAGCGAGAGCCTCAGACCGCCCCAGCCTCCTGCGGTCCTCAGTCCTCGCTTCGCTCGTCCTTGCGGTCCTCGTCCACCGTCGGAGCACGCTCCGACGAGCCTGCGCTCGGTTCACTCGCGCAGACCTCGCACGCTTTGGCGCGGCACAGAGGCCACGGCTCGCGACACTCGCCAAGACGCCAGCGCGCGCCGACGATTTAAACTGAGCCTCACACTCACTCCAGTTTCGAATCTTCGGACTCACTCCAGTTCGTACACTCGCGCCTCGTAGGGGCGCAGCTCGAAGGACCGTGGCTTTGCACCGTCCACCGGATAGTTGCTCACCAGCAGTTCCGTCCCGTCGAACGCGACCTCGGCGGGTAGCGAGAACGTCGGCGTCCCGTCGCGGAAGTTCAGCACCACGAGGACTCGCTCGTCGCCGAGCGTCCGCAAGAAGGCGTACACGTCCGGGTCGTCGGGCAGGAGCAGGTCGTAGCTGCCGTACACCAGCACGTCGCGGGCGTGGCGGAGGTCGATCAGTTCCCGGTAGTAGTGCCAGATGGAGTCGTCCTTGTGCCGGGCATCCGCGACGTTCACCGCCTCGTAGTTCGGATTCACTGGAATCCACGACTCACCGTCGGTGAAGCCCGCGTACTCGTCGTCGGACCACTGCATCGGCGTCCGGGCGTTGTCGCGGCTCCGCATCGTGACCACCTCCAGAATCTCCGCTCTCTCCCAGCCGTCCGCCTTCTTGCGCTCGACGAAATTGCGGGCGCTCACGTCCCGGACCTGCGCCTCGCGCTCGAACGGGAAGTTGGTCATCCCGATCTCGTCGCCCTGATAGACGTACGGCGTCCCGCGAAGGGTGAACAGCAGGGTGGCGAGCAGCTTCGCGGACTCGATTCGGTAGAGCCCGTCGTCGCCGAATCGCGAGACGATGCGGGGCCAGTCGTGGTTGCCGAGGTAGACGCTGTTCCAGCCCTCGCCTTCGAGGCCGTTCTGCCACTTGGTGAGGACCTGCTTGAACTCCGCGAGGTCCCACTCGCCGATGGACCACCGGTTGCCCGTCTCGCCGTAGTCGAGGCTGACGTGCTCGAAGTGAAACACCATGTTCAGGCCGTCGCCGTCCGGGCCGAGGTACCGCTGGGCCTCCTCGACGGTCGCGCCGGGCATCTCGCCGACGGTCATCACGTCACGGCCCGCCAGCACCTCCTCGTACATCTCGGCGACGAACTCGTGGGCGCGCGGCCCGGACGTGAAGTGCTCGGAGCCGGTCCAGCCCGAGTCGGCGTCGCCGTCCGGCAGCCCCTCGGCCTTTGAAATGAGGTCGATGACGTCCATCCGGAAGCCGTCGATGCCCTTCTCGAGCCACCAGTCCATCATGTCGTAGATGCGCTCGCGCACCTCGGGGTTGTCCCAGTTCAGGTCGGGCTGCTTCTCGTCGAATAGGTGGAGGTAATATCGGGCCGTGCGCTCGTCGTACGTCCACGCCGGCCCGCCGAACGCCGACTCCCAGTTGTTCGGCGGTTCGCCCTTGCCGCCCGGTCCGTCCCCACGGCCCTCGCGCCAGATGTAGAAGTCCCGGTAGTCGCTGTCCCGCGATTGCCTCGACTTCCGGAACCACTCGTGCTCGTCGGACGTGTGGTTGACCACGAGGTCCATCACGAGCTTGATCTCCCGGTCGTGGAGGCCCGCCAGCACGTGGTCGAAGTCGTCCATCGTGCCGTACTCCGGCATGATGGACCGGTAGTCGCGGATGTCGTACCCGTGGTCGGCGTCCGGCGAGTCGTACACCGGATTGAGCCACACCACGTCGACGCCGAGTGCGTCGAGGTAGTCCAACTTGGCCTCGACGCCCGGCAAGTCTCCGAAGCCGTCGCCGTTGGCGTCGTAGAAGCTCCGAGGGTACAGCTGGTAGACGACCGCCTCTTTCCACCACTCGCGCTTCGGGCCGATGCCGGTCGAGTCCGCCGTTTCGGTGGAATCCATCGCTTCGGTCGAATCCCCAGTCCGACGCGTTCCGTTCGTCTCTCCGGAATCTCCGCCCAGCTCCCCAGAATCCATGTGCCGAACGACGGCCTCTGACCGCTTAGGTTTGGTTGCGCTTAAGTGGGAGGCGCGGGAAGCTCTCGGTATGGACGACCACGACGACCACGAAGACGTCGAACACGGACACGACGTGGAGGGACTGGACCGCGTGACCTCGCCGATGCAGCACTACTCGATGCGACAGGTCGGGCTGGGTACCGTGGTCCTCGCTATCGGGCTCGCTGTAGCGTTCGTCCTGCCGCTCGTCGCGGCGTAACGGTCCCGGAACTCTACTCGAAGGAACCGTATCGCGAGAAGTGCTTTATTTTCCCTCGGCTCCGCAGCGGTGAGCAACTGGCGCAGAGACCGAGTCGGAGTTCAGTCCAGTTCGCGAGCCAGCACGTCCCGCAGTTCCGCGATTTCGGCTGCGTCGTAGGTCAGCGTCTCCTCGCCGACCGTCAGGTCGAGCGCGCCCGAGTCGTCGGCCCGCCCGATGTCTGCGACCGGTGCGACGCCTGCGAAGCGCTCGCGGACCGAATCGGGGTCGGTCGTCTCCACGACAGCGCGGCCGGGCCTCTCGGTGAACAGGAGTTCCGCCTGCGTCCCCTCACCTTCGATTTCGGCCGTCAGGCCCGCCTCGCCGGTGACCATCTCCGCGAGCGCGACCGCGAGGCCGCCGTGGCTCACGTCGTGGACCGCCCGCGTCGCGGACTGGTCGGCGACCGCGGCGAGCGCTTCGACGACTTCGCCGGGGTTCTCCGGCAGTCGGGGGAACCGGTCGCTCCCGCCTATCTGCGCGAGGTACTCCGAGCCGCCGAGAGCGGATTCGTCGTGGCCAGAGCCGCCCGTGATACCGATTCCGCCGACGACGAGCAGCGTTCCCTCTCCGGAGACAGCCGCGGGTGGGGCGTCGTACCCCTCCTTCGTGCCGGTCATCGCCAGCGTGGGCGTCGGTGGAATCGGTCCCGAGGGCGAGTCGTTGTACAGCGAGACGTTCCCGCCGACGACCGGCGCGTCGAGTTCCCGGCACATGTCCGCGAGGCCATCGACGATTCCCTTGAAACCACCGTACACCTCGGGCTTTTCGGGGTTGCCGCCGTTGAGGCAGTCGACCGCTGCAAGGGGCGTCGCGCCTTTCGCGGCGAGGTTAGTGGCGTTCTCCAGCGCGACCGCGCGCGCACCGTCGTACGGCGCGGCGGTGGTCCAGTTCGGGTCCGCGCCCGAGGAGATAGCGAGACCTTTTTCGGCCTCTCGTAGCGCGAGCACCGCCGCATCGTCGCCCGGTCCGGTCGCGGTCCGGACCTGCACCTCGTGGTCGTACTGGCGGTACACCCAGCGCTTGCTCGCAGTGTTCGGACTCCCGATCACGGCCTCGAACGCCTCGCGCAAATCGGCGTCCGGAAGGTTGCGCTCGGGCTGGGTCGGCTCCACGGAGTCGAGGTCGTTCATCGGCGCGCCGTCGCCGAGGAACTCCGCGTCGGCGTCGACGACCGTTTCTCGGCTTCCCGAGTCGCCTCGCTCCTCGGTCGGCTTTTCCGAGGCGTTCGCCTCGCTATCGAAAGTGCAGACGTAGTTCCCGTCGGTCACCTCGCCGATGACCGAGCAGCCGAGGTCGTACTTCTCGGCGACCTGCTCGACCGCCTCGACGTTCTCGGGTCGGACCTCGTAGGCCATCCGCTCCTGGGACTCGGCGAGCAGAATTTCGAGGGCGTTCATGTTCGGCTCGCGCTGGTGGACCCGCTCCAGTTCGATCTCCGCGCCGAGGCCGCCCTTCGCGACCATCTCGCTGGTCGCGCCGCCGAGACCCGCAGCACCGAGGTCACGGGCGGCCTCCACGAGGTCGCGGTCGATCAGCGCCTCGTTGGCCTCGACGAGCAGCTTCTCGGTGTAGGGATCGCCGACCTGTACTGCAGGCCGGTCCTCGGTCTCGGCGTCCTCCGAGAGGTCCTCACTGGCGAAGCTCGCGCCGCCGAGGCCGTCGCGCCCGGTCGCGTTCCCCACGAGGACGAGCTTGTTCCCGGGTTCCTTCGCGTCGGCGGTGACGAGCCTGTCGGCGTCCAGGAGGCCCACGCAGGCCACGTTGACCAGCGGGTTGCCCTCGTAGTCGTCGTGGAACACCGTGCTCCCGGCCACCGTGGGGACGCCGATGGAGTTGCCGTAGTCCGAGATGCCCTCCACGACGCCCTCTAGCAGGTAGCGGGAGTGCTCGCGGTCGAAGTCCCCGAAGTACAGCGAGTCGGCCAGCGCGATGGGGTACGCGCCCATCGACAGCGTGTCGCGGACGATGCCGCCCACGCCGGTGGCCGCGCCGTCGTAGGGGTCCACGAACGACGGGTGGTTGTGGCTCTCGACGCCCATCGTGATGTAGGTAGCGTCGCTTTGCGACGAAGACGAAGCGTCGCCTTGCGACGATTCGTCACCATCCGCGACTTCCACGACTGCGGCGTCGTCGCCGGGGCCGACGACGACCTGCTCGCCCGTCGAATCGAACGCCGACAGGAGCGGTCGCGACGAGCGGTACGCGCAGTGTTCGCTCCAGAGGTTCTCGAACAGCGCCGCCTCGGCGGGGGTCGGCTCCCGGCCGAGTTCGGCGACCACGAGTTCGCGGTCGGACTCGGAGAGACTCATTCACTCTCCTGTACAGACAGCGCGGATTAATGCCTTTCCATGTGCAGGGACGTGGATACATCGGTCGGTGGAGAGTGAATCGGGAGCGTCGGCGGGAAATCCGACTGCTTCGTCACCAAAATCGCTCCATTTCAAAGTACATAATCAACAAAACTTGACATCGTACTGATCTCGGCGTCCACAGGCCAACTCATAAATTATATTTCGATATACGAAATATGTCGCTCGCCGCTGTAATTTCCCCTCTGGAGTTCCGGGACCCTCCGCGGCTGCTTGGCTCGAGCAAAATCCGGCGATTCAGCCGTTGAAAATGGGTTTCCTCGGAGAGTGCCTCGACCCGATTCGACCCGCTGGTCAGCGTTGCCCACCTCGACAGCCCTATGTGGACTCCCTCCGAACCCCGCAGTAACTGCGACACCGGGCTCACGATGCTGGAATACACCTTCTCAATCGAACACGACGGCTGTTGGACCCAGAGCGTCAACGCGGTCTTCCCCGACGTCACGGCGACTATCCTCCACTCGTACCGGCTCACCGGCACGAGCATCACCATGATCGAGGTCAACGGCGTCGACGACGGGACCATCGACGAACTGGTCGACTGGCTCGCCGACCACCCCGTGATGAACGCGAGCCGGCTGGTGAGCTACGACGCCGACCGCGGGAGGGCGTTCGTCAGCCTCGAAGGCGACTACGACACCGATACCGAGCCGGTGCTGAACGTGTTGCTCCGGAACAACGCCTTCCCGACGGTTCCCGCGACGGTGATCCGCGGGCGCGAGAACTGGAACGTCCTCGTGTCGAGCCACGAGGAGGTGAGCCGGACCCACGAGGAGCTTCAGGAGCTGGGCTCGGTCGACGTGGAAGCGCTCCGCCAGCCGAACACCGACCGGCTGCTCACCGGGCTGACGGAGCTCAAGGAGGCGGTCCAGAACCTCTCGCCGCGACAGCGCGAGTTGCTCTCGCTCGCCATCGAGGAGGGGTACTACGACTCCCCCCGGTCGTGCAACATCGAGGAACTGGCCGAGCTCGACTCGGCGAACATGTCCACCGTCGGCGAGCACCTCCGCCGGTCGGAGGCGAAGATTCTGAACGGCGTCGCGACCATGCTTGGCGACCCGGAGAAGACGGCCGAGCAGGGCGAGCGCAGTTAGAACTCGTCGAGGTACTCCTCGCGTTCCCAGTCGGAGGTGTGGCCCATCGAGCGGTCGAACTCGTCGCGCTTGAGCTTCAGGAACTCGTCGACGAGCGACTCGCCCAGCGCCTCCCGCAGCACGTCGTCGCCGTCCAGATGGTCGAGCGCGGACCACAGCGTCCGGGGAAGCATCTCGTAGTCCTCCTCGTAGGCGTTCTCCATGGTCGGCTCGCCGGGGTCGGTCTCGTTCCGGATGCCGTCCAGTCCCGCCGCGAGCGAGGCAGCGAGTCCGAGGTACGGATTGCACGCGGAGTCGGGAACTCGGTGTTCGATCCGCGTCGCCGGGCCGAGTTCCGGCGGGAGCCGCAGCACCGTCGAGCGGTTGTCGGGCCCCCACGCGATGTTGACGGGTGCCCAGATGCCGGGGACCAGCCGCTTGTATGAGTTGACCGTCGGCGCGCAGATGGCCGTCAACGCCTTCATGTGGTCGAGCAGCCCGCCGACGAAGTGGCGGCCGGTCTCGGACAGGCCGGACTCGCCCGCGGGATGTTTGCCTGCTGGGAACTCCACGTCGTCGGTGTCGCTGGCGAACAGGTTCTCGGACTCGTCGGCGTCCCAGAGGCTGAGGTGGTAGTGCATCCCGTTTGCGTCCTCGCCTGTGTACGGCCGGGGCATCATCGACGCCTTGTGCCCGCGGTCGCGCGTGGTAGACTTGAGCATGTGCCGCGCGAAGACGATGCCGTCGGCCATCGAGACCGCGCCGTCGTACTCGACGTTGAGTTCGTACTGGCCGGGCTGGGACTCCTGGTGGATGCCGAGCACGCGGTGGCCGGCGGCTTCCATCGCTGCGCGCCAGTCCTCGATCAGCCCCGCTCCCGAGTCGAGAGCGTCGAGGTCGTAGGAACTCCGATCGTTGAACGGGACCCAGTCGCCGTCCTCGTCCTCGGTCATGACCGAGAACTCCAGTTCGACGCCCGCGAACGGCTCGAACCCCTCCGAGCGGAGGTCTTCGACGACGCGTTCGAGCGCGGTCCGCGCGCAGAGGTCGAACGGCGTGCCGTCGACGTTCGTCAAACTCGCGAACACCGCGGCCGTCCCGTCAGCCCACTCGACCGGCCGTACCGACTCGGGGTCCGGAACGGCCAGCATGTCCCCGCCCTCCGCGCCGTACTTCGGGTCGTCGAGCAGGTCCGGTTCGAGCGTGAGTTCGGCGACGCCGTTCGCGAACCCGACGCCCTCCTCGAGCGCGTGCTCGGCTTCCGCCGCCGGCAGCGCGATGCCGCGCCCCACGCCGTTGATGTCGGTCCATATCAGCCGCGCCCGGTCGTAGTCGGAGAGAGCGCTCATCGGAATACCGGGTGGAAGAACGTGCCGGACTATACGATTTGCCCGCACATCTGCGAGTGGTTATGAGTGCCTGCGTGAGCGAAGGGACGCCATTCCCTCCCGCCGGCACGTATAAACACCCCCAAATCCACTGGATAACACTTAGGCGACCCTGTCGACCGTGATGGGGCATGGACTCGTACGACCTGCTGATCGACGGCGAACGCCGGGGGACCTCGGACACAATTCCAGTCGAAGACCCCGCGACGGGGGCGATAATCGGTGAGGTAGCGAAGGGCGACGCCGAGGACGCGAGCGACGCCATCGAGGCGGCACACTCGGTGCGCCGCGAGTGGGCCGACAGCGCGCCCGCAACGCGCGAGTCGGCGCTTCGCGCGACCGCAGACCGAATCGAGGAGAGCGCGGACGAAATCGCCGGACTGCTTTCCCGGGAAACCGGAAAGTGTCTCTCGACGGCCGAGGGAGAAGTCGCCGAGACGGTCGCCCAGTTCCGGTTCTACGCGGGCGCGGTCGACAAGGTTCGGGGCGACACCATCCCGACCGCCTCGAACCGGCTGAACTACACCAAGCGGGTTCCCTACGGCGTCACGGCCCACGTCGTCCCGTGGAACTACCCCCTGTTGCTCGGCACCCGCGGGTTCGCGAGCGCGCTCGCGACGGCCAACACCGTGGTCGCCAAACCGCCGAGCCACGCACCGCTGACCACGATGCTGGTCGGCGACATCCTCGTCGAGGAGTTCCCGGACGGCGTCGTGAACGTCGTTCCGGGACCGGGCTCGTCGGTCGGCGCTGAACTGTCTTCGACCCCCGACGTGGATGCGATCACGTTCACCGGATCGACCGAGGTCGGCAAGCGGGTCCTCGCGTCGGCCGCGGACAACGTGACACACGTCGACCTCGAACTGGGTGGGAAGGCCCCGGCCATCGTCCTCCCCGACGCCGACGTGGAGAACGCCGCGCGGGGCGTCGTCGCCGGCATCTTCTCGAACGCTGGGCAGAACTGTGTCGCCACCTCGCGGTGTCTCGTCCACGAGTCGGTCCACGACGAACTGGTCGAGAAGGTGGTCGAGAAGACCGAGCGAATCGCCTTGGGGCAGGGGACCGATTCCGCGACCGACATGGGACCGGTCATCTCCCGGGATGCGCAGGCCACGGTTCTGGACTACGTCGAGTCCGCGCGCGAGGAGGGCGCGACGCTGCTGACCGGCGGCGGGGTCCCCGACGACCCCGAACTCGCGGACGGCCACTTCGTGGAACCGACCGTGTTCGACCACGTGACCCCGGAGATGACCGTCGCGTGCGAGGAGATCTTCGGGCCGGTGCTCGCCATCGTTTCGGTCGAATCGGTCGAGGAGGCGATCTCGGTCGCCAACGACTCGCCGTACGCGCTCGCGGCGGCGCTCTGGACGGAGCACCTCGACGCCACGCAACTGGCCGATCGGCTCGACCACGGCCTCGTCGGCGTCAACACGTTCCCGGTGTCGATGCCCCAGAGCCCGTGGGGCGGCAACAAGGAGAGCGGCATCGGGCGCGAGGGCGGCCTCGAAGGCGTCGACGCGTTCACGACCGTCGACAGCGTCGTGGTCGAGTTCGACGACGTGGACGACCCGTACTGATCGGCGACAGCGGGGTCGCCCGCGCCGCAGTGATTTAAGCGACCGCAGATGTGAGACAGAACGGCGTTGGGTCGAAGCGCGAAGGTGCGCACGAACGAACCGAACCATGACACGAAATATTCGAATCGAACCATGACCCGAGATATCCAGATGTGGAACGTCCCGAACCGGGTGCTGTTCGGCTGGGGGAGCGTCGAGCAGGTCGGCGAGTACATAGCGGAGTTCGACGCCGAGCGAGCGCTCGTCGTGACGGACTCGGGAGTCGAAGCGGCCGGCGTCCTCGACCCGCTGCTCGAATCGATAGACGACGCCGGGAAGACCTACGAGGTGTGGGCCGGCGTCGAACCGGACCCGACGGACGAGGTAGTCCACGAGGCGGCCGCGGCCTACCACGAGGCTGACGCCGATCTCGTCCTCGGCGTGGGCGGCGGGTCGTCCATTGACACCGCGAAGGCCACCGCCATCCTCGCGACGAACGACGGCGGCATCCTCGACTACAAGGGAAGCGGCAACGTCTCGGACGAACTCCCGCCGACCGTCTACGTCCCCACGACCGCCGGGACCGGCAGCGAGGTCGGCCACTGGACCATCGTGAAGGACGCCGAGACGAACGTCAAGGAGGAGATCGGCGACGTGAAACTGCTCGCCGACCTCGCGGTCGTGGACCCGGAGCTGACCGCCAGCGCGCCCGAACCGGTCAAGGCCGCGACCGGGATGGACGTGCTCACCCACGCGGTCGAGGCGTACGTCTCCATCAAGGCCCAGAGCCAGACCTCCGCGCTCGCGCTCGACTCCATAGAGAAGGTCGGTCGGTATCTGCCCCGCGCGGTCGAGTACCGGGGCGGCGACCGCGAGGCGCTCTCGAAGATGGCGCGGGCGAGCACGCAAGCCGGGATGGCGTTCAACGGCGCGGGACTCGGCGCTGTCCACGCCATCTCCCATCAGATCGGCGGGAAGTTCGGCGTCCCACACGGACTCGCGAACGCCATCGTGCTGCCGTACGTGATGGAGTACAACCTGCCGCAGGTCCCCGAACTGCTGGTCGAGGTCGCGGAAGCGCTCGGTGAGGACGTCGACCGGTCGAAGCCCGCCAGCGTGGAGGCGTACAAGGCCGTCCGCGCGACGCGACGCCTCGCCGAGTCGGTCCGCATCCCGGAGACCCTCGCCGCGACCGACGCCGAGGCCGACGCGATTCCGGAGCTTGCCGAACAGGCGCTCGACGACGGGAGCCTGACCGGGAACCCGCGGACGACGGAGCGGGAGGACCTCGAAGAGATTCTCGAAAACGCCTTCGCGGGCGAGTTCCGGTACGACAGCGTGCTCTGAGGCGAACGCGACTCGTTCCGGTTTGAAAACACGTCGTAGTCGTGGCCGAGGGAGTATCAGCAGTCGAGGGACGTTCCATTCCGAGGGTCGGCATTCTTGTTTTCAGTCCGGTACGTCTCGGTAGCCGAAGCGAGATAATACGCAGTGACGACGTGATCTAGGTGCTCGTCTGGCCCGTTAGACGACGAGCGCGTGGTTCCGAAGCGAGTTTCTACTGCTAGATACACGCCTTCCGAACGTGATTCGGTGTCGAGGATTGCAGGCTCTACTGGGTCAGTTATCGTCTCGTCATCTTTAGTTACTATTCTTTGTTTCTCCCAACGACTTCACTGGGGATCGATCATCCACGTGACGATTGGCAAACCAAGAATCGCAACGAGTAGGACGAGTAATGTGGGTATGTTTTCAAGGCGACAATAATAGTAATGCGGGCCGGTAGATAAGCAGGAAGCCTTCGGGAAGAATAGAGTCGGAACTAGGATAAAAGCAAGAATGGCTACTGAAAGGACAATAGTTGCTTTTTTAATATTACTAAGGGGCATGGTGTGTTGAGTACGGGGGTTCAGTGTATGTGAATCGCTTGGCAGTTCTGGCCGCTCGATATTCGAGTTTTCAACTGAGGGGCCTGTCGAGAGACCTTTTCGCCAATTCGGGTAGTAGTATAGTAAACTTATACTTATTGGTCCTCCCGTATTTGGACAGGCCGTACTCCCAGACCGGGGCGTTTTTGCCACCCCCATCCGAACCATCACCCGTGCTATCGGTCGAGCTTCACGCCCACTCGTCGCTGTCGTACGACGGTCGGGACGACGTCGACCTGCTGCTGGAGCAGGCCGCCGCCGTCGGGCTGGACGCGCTGGCGATCACCGACCACGACGAGATCGACGCGAGCCTCGACGCCGCGGCGAAGGCCGCCGACTACGGGCTCGTCGGGATTCCGGGGATGGAGGTGAGTTCCGCAGCGGGTCACGTGCTCGCGCTGGGCGTGCGCGAGCGGGTCCCCGCGGGGCTGTCGTTCGTCGAGACGCTCGACCGCATCCGCGAGCAGGGCGGCGTCGCGGTCGTACCCCACCCGTTCCAGAAGTCCCGGAGCGGCGTGATGGCGAAGATCGGCGAGGAGGAACTCACCGAGGCCGACGCCATCGAGGTGTACAACTCCCGGCTGCTGACCGGCCGGGGCAACCGGAAGGCCCGGCGGTTCGCCGAGCGCCACGGCCTGCCCCAGACCGCGGGCAGCGACGCCCACATCAGCGAGATGGTCGGACAGGCGGTCACGCTCATCGACGCCGACGAGCCGACCGCCGAGGCGGTGCTCGACGCCATCCTCGACGGTCGGACCAGCGTCGAGGGCAAGCGCACCCCGTGGCACGTTAGCTTCCGGCAGGCCGCGGGCGGGGCCAAGCGCCGCGTGAAGAACCGCCTGGCGAGCTTCTGGTGATGCCCGACGACGAATCGAAGGAAAGCGACCACTCGCAGGCCGAAAGCGCTGCCAGAATCCGTGGCGTGCCGGTCGAACTCGTCGAGCGAGCGGTCGCGGAGGGAAACCCGCTGCCGGGCGCGAGGGCGGACCTACGTCCGGACGAGCGGACTGCTGGCTCGCTCGCGCCCGCAGACGCGGGCGCGAGCGAGCCAGCAGTCCGCGGATTCGCCGGGCGGCTTCCCGACGGTCGCCTCGTCCGCGACGTGCTGGGTCGCCAGCCGATCTTCGTGGAGCGAGGCGAGTCGGCCACGGCAGACGCCAGTTGGTCGTTCTCGCCCCACGACCTCGCCGCCCCCGAATCGCTTCCCGCGGGCCACGTTCTCGCTGTTGGGGACTCTGCCGGAGACTCGAACTCCGAACAGCTGCTCTCGCTCCCCGACCCAGACCAGTTCGAGCGCGACGACGAAGCGGTCCAGCGAGTCCGAGATTCCCTCCGCGCGAGCCTCGACGCGGTCGGCGTTGACGGGCTGGCGGTCGCGTTCTCCGGCGGGGTCGACTCGGCAGTAGTCGCGAGTGCGTTCGACGCGCCCCTCTACGTGGTCGGCTTCCCCGACAGCCACGACGTGGCGGCCGCGCGGCGCGCTGCCCGGCTGATGGACCGCGAGGACGACCTGCGGGTCGTGGAACTCGACGCCAGAGACGTCGAGCGCGCGGTGCCGACGGTCGCCCGTGCGACCGGCCGGACGAACGCGATGGACGTTCAGATCGCGATTCCGCTCTATCTCGCGGCAGAGCGCGCCGCCGCGGACGGCTTCGACCGGCTCGCCGTGGGACAGGGCGCGGACGAACTGTTCGGCGGGTACGCCAAGGTCGCCCGCGCGCCCGAGGACCCGCGCGTCGCGGCCGAGACCGTCCGCGGGGCCGCCCGCGAGATGGTCCGGAGCCTGCCCGGCCAGATCGAGCGAGACGTGCTCGCGCTCCGCGACGCCGGGGTCGAGCCGGTTGCACCGCTGCTCGACGACCGGGTGGTCCGCGCCGCGCTCCGGCTGCCGGGCGACCTGCTGGTCGACTCCCGTGGTGAGCGCAAGGCGGCGCTCCGGTTGGCGGCCCGCGAGTTCGTCCCCGACCCGGTGGCGTTCCGCGAGAAGAAGGCGGTCCAGTACGGGAGTCTGGTCGCACGCGAACTCGACCGGCTGGCCCGGCAGGCCGGGTTCAAGCGCCGGATGGACGACCACGTCTCGCAATTCGTCGAATCGCGCGTCGAGTGAGGGTCGAGGTGATGGGAGGCCGCGCTCGATTATCCTATCCACACCGCGCTCCATTACGCAAACCCACCGGCGCACGCTGCGCGGCGCTCTCGTGCGCCGCGCAAAGCGTGCGAGGGACGAGGACTGCAGGTCGGAGCAACGCGGAGACCGAGGACCGCAGGAGGCTGGGGAGGTCTGCGGCCCGCGGTCGCGGTGCGTTCACGCCGAGGCGCAAGCAATAGATGGCTTCCTCGCCACGTTCAACTCCGAATTCTCGAAGACAGACAATCAAAAAACTACGAAAGACCACAGAGAACTCCCGAATTCCCGGACTAATATTCCGCCACCTTCTCGATAGCCTCGACACCCAACTCGACGACCTCCGTCTCGATTTCGTCGCTCGCACGAAGCTCCGCAGACGTAAACCACTCCCACGCCTCGGCAGTCGCCTCATCGTGGCCCTCCGGCGCGATTTCACGACCCTCCACCTCCCCGAAGTACACGAAGTCGATGTGCTGGTGACCCACCTCACCGTCGGGATGCACGTTCACGTCGAACAGCATCACGTGCTCGGCGGGCGGTAGCTCCTTACCGGACTCAGCGTCGACGTTCGTCTCGGGTTCGAGCAGGTCCACGTCGAGGCCGATCTCTTCGCGGACCTCGCGGCGGGCCGCCTCCCGCGGGAGTTCGTCGCGGTCGACGTGCCCGCCGGGCGCGACCCACTTGTCGAGGCGGTCGTGGTGGTGCAGGGCGAGCGCGCCGTCGTGGACGGCGTACACCGTCGCGGTAAAGTGGCGGGTCGTCTCCATGCTCTGAGCAAGCGAGACGAGGGGCTTTCCGGTTACGGTTCCGGGTCGGCTACTCGGTTCGGACGACCGCGACAAAAACAGGAATTCAGGGCGCGATAGTATCTTCCTTCGCTTCGAGGAGTTCGTGGTAGCGGTTTCTGATGGTGACCTCGCTGATGTCCGAGACCTCGCTGACCTCGCTCTGGGTCACCTTCTCGTTGCTGAGCAGCGCGGCGGCGTAGACGGCGGCGGCGGCGAGACCGACCGGCGACTTGCCGCTGTGGATGCCCTTCTCGGTCGCGGTGTCGAGCAGGTCCCGAGCGCGGCGCTCGACCTCCTCGGAGACGCCCAGGTCCGAGACGAACCGCGGGACGTAGCTCTTCGGGTCGGCGGGCTTGATCTCCAGATTCAGTTGGCGGACCACGTAGCGGTACGTTCGCGCGATCTCGTCCTTGTCGACGCGCGAGACGTTGGTGATCTCGTCGAGGCTCCGCGGCGTGCCGGCCTGCCGCGCCGCGGCGTACAGCGCCGACGTGGCGACCCCTTCGATGGAGCGGCCGGGCAGGAGGTCCTCGTCGAGCGCGCGCCGGTAGATGACCGACGCGGTCTCGCGGACGTTGTCCGGGAGGCCGAGCGCGGAGGCCATCCGGTCGATCTCGCCGAGCGCCTGCTTCAGATTCCGCTCTTTTGAGTCGCGCGTCCTGAAGCGCTCGTTCCACTTGCGCAGGCGCTGCATCTTCTCGCGCTGGCGCGCGCCCAGCGAGTTGCCGTACGCGTCTTTGTCCTGCCAGCCGATGTTGGTCGACAGCCCCTTGTCGTGCATCGTGTTCGTCGTCGGTGCGCCCACGCGGGACTTCTCGTCCTTCTCGGCGGCGTCGAACGCGCGCCACTCCGGGCCGGGGTCGATCTGGTCCTCGGAGACGACGAGGCCGCACTCGGTGCAGACGGTCTCGCCGCGCTCGTCGTCGGTGGCGAGTCGGCTCCCGCACTCCGGACAGCGGTTCTGTTCGCGCTCTGCTTCCTGCTCGGATTCGCCCTCGCGTTCCGAGTGGTGTTTGCGCTCCGTTTCGTCGGCCGTTCGTTCGTCGTTCCGATCTCGAGTTCGTGTGTCGGTCATTGTGGGAGTTCGTCGGATAGCTATAGGCAGATGGTGGAATGTGCTGCAGTCGGGCCGCTCCGAAGGTCGGTCAGAAGACGATACGTTCTAGCGCCCGAACCAACTTAAATACTGTGGCGTCCTCGGTAACAGGCCGCGTTCGCGCTTCGGTCGACTTCGACCGGTCTTGCCGGTTGTACCTTCTATTTTGCCCGCCCTACCGGACTGCTCGATTCACCAATCTTTTATATGAGAATAGAAGGCTGGCGGGGTCAGCGGTGGTATCGAAACCCTTACCGCCGGCCCACGGGTTGTACCCGGTATGAGCGACACGTCCCCCGGTCCGGAGGAGGTCCGCCACGTGGCCGACCTCGCTCGCGTCGGCCTCGACGACGAGGAGGTCGAGCGGTTCACCGACCAGTTCGCGGACATCCTCGACTACTTCGAGACGCTCGAGGAAGTGCCGGAAGTCGACCGCGAGGCCGACCTCGTGAACGTGATGCGCGCAGACGAGGTGCGCGACTCGCTGACCCAGGAGGAGGCGCTGGCGAACGCGTCCGAGACCGAGGACGGCTACTTCAAGGGACCGAACGTCTCGTAACTTCTGGAGGATTCACGCATGAGCGCAGACTACAACATCTTCGTCACGGAGGAGACAATCGAGGGCGAGTCGGACGGCCCTCTCGCGGACAGGACCGTCGCGGTCAAGGACAACATCAGCACCGAGGGCGTTCGCACCACCTGCGGCTCCGAGATGCTCGACGACTACGTCCCGCCGTACGACGCCACGGTGGTCGAGGAGCTGAAGCAAGCGGGCGCGACCATCGTCGGCAAGGCCAACATGGACGAGTTCGGGATGGGCTCGACCACGGAGACCTCTGCGTTCGGACCAACAGAAAATCCCGCCGCGCCGGGTCGGGTTCCGGGCGGCTCGTCCGGCGGCAGCGCGGCCGCGGTCGCCGCGGGCGAGGCCGACCTCGCGCTGGGCTCGGACACCGGCGGGTCGGTCCGCAACCCCGCGGCGTTCTGCGGCGTCGTCGGCATCAAGCCCACCTACGGCCTCGTCTCCCGGTACGGCCTCGTGGCCTACGCCAACAGCCTCGAACAGATCGGCCCGCTCGCGCCGACGGTCGCGGAAGCCGCCGAACTGCTCGACGTGATTAGCGGCCCGGACGAGAACGATGCAACAACCAGACAGGAGGGAGCAGAATCTGACTACGCCAGCGCGGCGACCGGCGACCTGGACGGCACCACGATTGGTGTCCCCACGGAACTCGTCGAGGGCGCGGACGAGGGCGTCCGCGAACGCTTCGAGGACGCCCTCGACGACCTCCGCGCGCAGGGCGCGACCGTCGAGGACGTGTCGTTGCCCTCCATCGAGCACGCCGTGGAGGCGTACTACGTCATCGCGATGTCCGAGGCGTCCTCGAACCTCGCGCGCTTCGACGGGGTCCGGTTCGGCACGTCGGGCGGCTTCGAGGGCAACTGGAACGAGGCGTTCAGCAGGTCCCGCGAGGCGTTCGGCGAGGAGGTCAAGCGCCGCATCCTGCTGGGCACCTACGCGCTCTCGGCCGGCTACCACGACAAGTACTACAAGCAGGCTCAGGACGCCCGGGCGTGGGTCAAGCAGGACTTCGACGAGGCGTTCGAGTCGGTGGACGTGCTGGCGAGTCCGACGATGCCAGTCCCGCCGTTCGAGCAGGGCGAGAGCCTGGACGACCCGCTCCAGATGTACCTCGCGGACGCGAACACGGTTCCCGTGAATCTGGCCGACCTGCCCGCGATCTCGGTTCCGGCGGGCGAAGTGGACGGTGGGCCAGTCGGCATCCAGTTCGTCGGCCCGGCGTTCGGTGAGGACGAGATTATTCGCGTCGGAAGTGCGGTCGAGAACTGAACGAATTCACTTCTTGCGGGGTTCTGATGGGACAGTAGAACTGACGAGGAGTCATCGAAAGCCCTCGGCGCGGTCACGCGAGCGAAGCGAGTGTGACGTTGTCTGCGTGAGCGCCGCGAACGCAGGTTCGACGGACGGGTCCGTCGGCGTCGGAGCTTGTCTCCGACAGAACTCGCGGTCGTTCAGCGGGATATGTGGCGCGCGCAGTTCTGCGCGCGCCACATAGGGCCGCGCTGAAACGACCAGGATAAACGCGAGCGCCCTCGCCCTTTCAGTCCGCCATAAGGCCGGTCAGCTCACCGAGCACAGCCGTAGAACCACACTCAGCGCGGCGTGAGCCCGACGCCTTCCGCCAGCAGTTCGTGCGAGCGCAGCGCATCCTCGTGGTCGCCGACGACGTGCTGAATCATCACCTCGTCGACGCCGACGCGGTCGGCGAGTTGATTTAGCAGTCCGTCGAGCGTCTCCGGACTCCCAGAGATGGCCCGCGGCCACTCGTCGGCGTCGAGCGTGGCCGGCGTGGGATCGGGAACGCCGCCGAGTTCGTCGATGGCCTCCTCAACCGATGGACGGGTGCCGACCTCGCCGCGCTGCATGCGCTTGTACGACGCCTCGGCCACCGCGCGGAGCCGGGCGGCGTCCTCGTCGGTCTCGGCGGCGATGGCGTTCGCGGCGATCATCCCCTGCGGTTCGTCGATGCCGCCCGAAAGCTTTGACGGCTGGAACTGCTCGCGGTACTCCTCGAAGGCGTGTGTCGCGAACTGCGGCCGGATGAACGCCGCGAAGCAGAATCGCAGGCCGAGCTTCCCGGCGATGGCCGCGCTCGACGGGCTCGATCCGAGCACCCACGGCACCGGCGGCTCCTCACCAGAACGCGGGATCTCGATGTCGCTGTAGGGGTGGCTCTCGGGGTAGTCGTCGTACAGGTGGTTCGCTACGGCCTCGATCTTCTCTGTGTGGTCCTCGTCGGGGTTCTGGACGCGGCGGTCGGTCCCGAGCGCGCGGTCGACGGCCGGCGAGCCGTTCGCCCGGCCCAGTCCGGCGTCGATGCGCCCCGGCGCGAGCGCGTCGAGCGCGCCGAACTGCTCGGCGACCTTGAACGGGCTGTAGTGGTTGAGCAGGACCGCGCCGGAGCCGAGCCGGATCGAATCGGTCCCGGCCGCGAGGTGGCCGAGCAGCACCTCGGGCGTCGTTCCGGCGAGCGTGTCGGCCATGCCGTGGTGTTCGGCGACCCAGACTCGCGAGTAACCGAGCTGTTCGGCCTGCTGGGCGATCTCGACGGTGTTGGCGTACGCGTCGGTCGCGGTCCCGCCGTCTGGAACCGGTGAGAGGTCGACGATGGAGAGTTCCATACTCGGACTCGGAGACTGCGAGGCAAAACGGTTTGGCTACCAGCAGTTCCACGTCAGTTCGCCATCTTTCGACTGAACTCCCGCAGCGAAGAACGATTTTCACCGACTTCTATCATTTATCCCATGATTGTCAACCTTCAAGACCCTCCGATGAGTAACAAATAATAGATGTCAACTAAAAGTGGCGACAACGCGCTGATTCGAACGTACGCCGACCGGTTCGGGGAACCGCTCACGAACGACGAGGCGTACGGCTACTGGCTGTTCGTTGCCGGCGTCGTACTGGGAGCTATCGGGGTTCTCGCGATGCTGACGACCGACGGGATCAGCACTACGCGGGAACTCGCCATCGCGCTCTCGGGGCTCGGACTGACGGGCGCGGTGACGGGCCTCGTCGTCGGCCAGTCGTTCAACCGGCGCGCGAAACTGCTCGTCTACCTCGGGGCCGCGCTCGCCGTGGCTGCGGTCGCGTGGTTCACGTCCGTCTACCCCGGCAACTGGGAACTCGGCCGCTCGGCGACCACGAACGTCGTCCTGCTGTACACCGCCGGAATCGGCATCGTCGCCGTCTCCGGCGTCGTCGCACCCGTCGTCGTCGGGCAGAGCCGCGCCCGTGCGGCCGCCGAGGAGGCGCTCGTCGCCGCCCGCTCCGACGCCACCGAGCGCGGTGAGGAGGTCGAACGGCTCCGCGAGAAGCTCGACGACCGCGAGGAGCGCATCGAAGAACTCGAAGCCGACTTCGACATGGCCCGGACGGCCAGCGAGGTAGCCGCGGAGGAACGCGACGAGGCGCGGGCCGACGCCGAGGCACACCTCGAGCGACTCCACGACAGCAGCGCGACGTTCGAGGTGTACAAGGACAAGGCCAGCGAGTGGCGCTGGCGGCTGATCCACCGGAACAGCAACATCATCGCGACCGGCGGCGAGGGCTACGCGAGCGACCGCAACGCCCGGCGCGGGATGCGGAGCGTGAAGCGCAACTCGCTCGGCGCGGAGGTGCGCTGGATCCGCGACGAGGAGGAACCCGAGCCCGAGCCCGAACCGGTGCTCGAAGACCCGCAAGCGACCTTCGAGCTGTACCGCGACGACGCCGACGAGTACCGCTGGCGACTCCGCCACGACAACGGCGAGATCATCGCGGCGGCGGCCCGCGGGTTCTCCTCGAAGTCGGCCGCGCGCAACGGCCTCGACTCGGTGCGCACGCACGTCGGTCCGGCCGACTACCTCGAATTCGATCCGACCGCGTTCGAGGTGTACGAGGACGCCGCGGGCGAGTACCGCTGGCGGTTGGTCCACCGGAACGGCCGAATTCTGGCCGACTCGGGCGAGGGGTACGCCTCGCGCTCGAACGCCCGCCGCGCGGTCGAGAGCGTCACCGCGACCGCCGAGTCCGCCGAGGTCGACGCCGACTCCGGCGCACGCTTCGAGGTGTACGAGGACGCTGGTGGCGACTATCGCTGGCGACTCGTGAGTTCGAACGACGAGATCGTCGCGGACTGCGGGCAGGGGTACAGCGACCGCTCGGGCGCGACCGAGGCGGTCGAGCGCGTGCGGGGCTACGTCCCGGACGCCGACACCCTGACGGTGGGCGAGGCCGCCGTCGAGGTGTACGAGGACGCCGCGGGCGAGTACCGCTGGCGGCTTCGCCACCGCAACGGTACCATCCTCGCCACCGGCGGCGAGGGGTACAGCGACCGCTCGGGAGCCGTGGACGGCGTCGACAGCGTGAAGCGCAACGCGCCGAACACGCCGGTCGTCGAGGAAGACGAGCAGGAGACGCAAGTCTAGATTCGGCGGCGCTTCTGCCCCAGACTATATTTTCGAGAGAGAAAGCAAAGAGAGTGGAGAGGCGGGAAAGACGGAAGTGGAGAAGCGGGAAAGATGAAAGTGGAGAAGCGGGAAAGAGAGGGTGAACTTACTCGCTGTACGCCAGATTCATGATCCACTGCGAGAAGGCGTCGCTCTCGGCGTCGATCTCCTCCTCGCCGATGAACGGCGACAGCATGTCCCCGGCCATCAGTAGCGAGAAGTCAAGGTCGCGGGCCGCGGGCGTGATGAGGTAGGTGTTGTGACCGTTGTAGACGGTCTCCTCGCGCTGGACCAGCTCCTTCTCGTCGAGCGACTCCACGATGCGGCTCCCCTTCCGGGAGTCGACGCCCATCTCCTTCCAGAAGTCGCTCTGGTGGATGCCGCCGCTCTCGCGCACGAGTTCGAGGCCGGCGTACTCCTCCTCGCTGAGGTCCTCCTCGGATACTGCCATGCGGTACTCTCGGACCGGCGACCGTTTAAATCTGACCGTCCGCGTCGTCGGTTTCGCTCTCATCGACGGGGTCGCCCCCACTGTCGACCACATCGTATTCGGTCTCGCAGGGCCGCCCGTCGGCGAACCAGTAGCGAGCGTCGCCGTCCGCGCCCACGGCAATCAGCGACGACGACCGGGTGCCGAAGTCGGTCCCGAGGACGCAGGTGCCCAGATCGTGGTCGCGCATGACCGCCGCGGCGGCTATCGGAGCGTCAGCGAACACCCGCCACGCGAGGACCAGCGTACACACGGGGGTGACCAGGGGCCAGCAGTGCTAAAGCTTCGTGGCTGTTCGCGGGGATTTCGTGGCCGGTGAAGCCCGGTTCGCTCGTTCGGAAATCAGATGGCTCTCGGGAAGGACAACCTATCGAAATGCGCGGGCCGGTGAAACGGTCACTGGGCGTGCGCTCGTTCGACCTTCCACTCGGCGCGTGCGGGCGCGACCTCCGTGTCGCGCCAAAACGCGCGAGGGACGAGTAGCGCAGCGAAGCGAGCAACGCAGGAGGCTGGGGAGGACGAGGTGCGGTGCGGTCGCGGTTGCGGTGCGGTTGCGGTCACGCCGAGGCTCAAGCGATAGATAGCTTCAGAATTCTCTTCTCCTTGCGGTGGCGAATCGGAAGAACACTCCGACTCATCACTGTGAACCGACGATTCCAACGAGCGAACGACTGCTTGAGCCACGGAGACCACATAGCACCGCCACTAAAACCACACTTCAGCGCGCCCACAACCAGCCACTTCGCCACCTCAACTCCCGTCCTCACCACCGACAGACTTCCGAAGAATCTCGCGCACCGCCTCGCGCTCGACGGTTCCCGAGGCCGTTCGCGGGAGTTCGTCGGCGAACGCGACCGTCCGAGGACGTTCGAAGCCCGCGAGCCGACCTTGGCAGTGGTCGACCACCGCCTTCTCTGACACACTCGCTCCCGACTCTGGGACCACCAGCGCCCCTATTCGCTCGCCCCACTCGTCGTCGTCGAGGCCAACCACGGCCGCGTCGCGCACGTCCGGGTGTTCGCGCAGGGCCTCGACCACTTTGCCGGGATGGACGTTCTCCCCGCCGGTGACGATGCGGTCCTCGCGGCGGTTGAGCACCCAGAGCCGTCCGTCCTCGTCGCGGTAGCCCACGTCGCCCGTCCGCAAGCCGTACTCGCCGAAGGCGTCCGCGGTCGCATCCGGATTCCCGTAGTAGCCAGCCATCACCGTCGGTCCCGAGACGGCGAGTTCGCCGATCTCGCCCGGTTCGACTGGCGAGCCATCGTCACCGACCACGGTCACGTCGGTCCACAGGAGCGGCCGTCCCACGGTCCCGCGGTGCGCGAACGCCTCGTGGGGTCGCGCCGTGGCGATCTGGGAGGTCGTCTCGGTCATGCCGTAGGTCGGGTGGACCGGCACGCCGGACGATTCACAGCGCGCGAGGAGGTCGTCCGGGGTTGGCGCGCCGCCCAGCAGAACGAAGCGGAGGGAGTCGGCGAGTCCCGTATCGTTCGCGGCATCGTCCGAGGCTCCGTCCGAAACGTCGAGCATCCGGCGGAGCATCGTCGGCACGAGCGAGACGCCGGTGACCTCGTACTTCGCGATGGCGTCGACGGCCGCGCCCGCGTCGAAGCCCTCCTGCAAAACGACGGTGGTGCCGTACAGCGCCGACCGGAGAACCACCGACAGCCCGCCCATGTGGTACATCGACAGGCAGAGCAGCCAGCGGTCGTCGGGGGTCACGCCCAGCCGGAACGCCGAGGCGGTCGCGCTCGCGAGGAAGTTGCCCGTCGTCAGCTCGACCGCCTTGGGGTCGCCCGTGGTGCCGGAGGTGAACAGCAGCGCCTGCGTGTCCGACCGGGACCACTCTGCCGGGAAGGAAGGGCCAGTTGCTGCACCATCGGTTGCTGGGCTCGCGGCGGCCGGCTCGCCGGCCGCCG
>NZ_QLVG01000057.1 GCF_003382685.1 Halorussus litoreus
CCGCCCGCCCTCCCGGCCCAGCTACGAGCGGTACCGGTACAGCGCGAACAGCAGGACCAGCGCGAGCGGGAGAACCGGAGCGGCGACTTCGAACGCCACGAGAAGGAACAGCGCCGCGGCGACCACGACGAACTCCAGCGCGATCAGGACGCTCACGACCTCGCGCTTGTCGGCCATCTCGTGGGACGGGTTTCCGCAGCGGAACGTCAAACTACCGAACCGTTCGGCGCTATCCAATCGTTCGACGCGACCGCACTACTCGATCCTCGCGTCCACGACCACGTGCCAGACGCCCTCGCTGTGGCTCTTGACTTTCCGGCGGTCCAGCACCTCGACCTCGCGGTCGCGCTCGTCTGCGGCTTCCCGGAGCCGTGACACCGGACGGTCCCAGAGCAGGTCCTCCGGCGTCGCCTCGTGGAGGTGAACCGTCCCGCCGGGCCGCAGCGCCGCGAGCGCCGCGTCGAGGTACTCGTGAGCTTCGTAGTAGCCCATCACCACGCGGTCGGCCTCGGGTTCGACCGCCACCTCGCGACAGTCCGCACGGAACGCCGAGACGCGCTCGGCCACGTCGTTGAGCATCGCGTTCTCGACGAGGTAGCGGAACGCCTCGGGGTTCCGCTCGGTCGCGGTCACCTCGGCTCCGGCCCTGGCCATCGGGAGGGTGAAGTAGCCGATTCCCGCGAACATGTCGAACACGCGCTCGCCCGGGCTCGCTATCTCTCCCATCCGGGCGCGCTCGGCCTTGTTTCCCGGCGAGAACATGACTTGTGCGAGGTCGAGCGCGTACCGGGTGCCGTGCTCGGCGTGGACCGTCTCGGTGTCGCCCTCGCCCGCGACGACAGACACCGAGGGTTCGCGGTGCTCGCCGGAGACGCCCTCGTTCGCCAGCACGGTGTCGGCCTCGCCGTGGAGGTCGAGCAGCGCCTCGCCGACTTCCGCCCGGTCGATTCCGTCCTCCCCGTCGCGGTCGGCTGCTTCGGCGTCAGGACCGTCCTCGAACGTGACGAGCACGACGCTGCCTATCACCGCCCACGAGGACGGCGCGCGCTCGATCTCGTCGTCCGACCAGCCCCGCTCGCGGAGGTGGGCAGCGAGATCCGGCAGCCGTCGCTCGGGAGCGACCTGCTCGACCACGTCGAGGACCGCCGTCTCTGCGGGGGGTTCCGTGACGGGAAGTTCGACGGTGTCGTCGTCGCGCTCGCGGACCGACCGGGCCACGTCGTAGACGCCTTCCTCGCGCAGGGCGGCGATGGTCGCCTCGCTCTCGGGCTTGCGGACGACCGCGGCGAGATCACTCCCCGTCATCCCTCCCCGTCGTCCTGCTCGGGCACCACGTGCAGGCCCGCGCGGCTCTTCAACACCGGCACGCTCTCTGCGTCGGGGTCCATGTAGTCCGGCCGAGCGACGGTCTTCGACCGGTACGTCTCGGGGTCGAGCACCTGCACCGCGCGCTCGTCCTCGACCGTCACGAGGGTGGTCTCCTCGGCGTCCTCGACGTGCCCGAGTCGCCGGGCGTCTGGGGCGTCGCCCTCCTCGAAACCGGCCTCGTAGTCCTCGCCGGTCGTGAGTCGCGTCCCCTTCAGGTTCCCGCGGACGCTTCGCACGAGGACGGGCCCGCCGTCGTCGCCGTGGAGGTCGATGATCTCGCCCGGCGAGTACGGCGGGAGCCGGACCGCGTACGTGACCCGGTACACCTCCTCGCCGTCCTCGTCCTCGGTCACGAGGGTCTCGGAGTCCGAGTAGCTGCCGCCGAACTCCTCGATTAGCTTCGCTGCAATCTTCTTGCCGATGTTGGTGGTCGAGACCTTGACGTTCACCCCGTCGTCGGTCCGGCTGATCTCGGTGACGAAGGCGTTGCGGTCGCCCGTCGCCTCCATGTCGGCGACGATCTCGTGGGCGATCTCCTCGGCGCGCTCGACCTCCTCGGTCGTGGGCGTGCGCTCGACCGCCCGGACCTGGACCGTGCTGGCGTAGTAGTCGCCAGCGATGCGGCCACACCGCAGGCAGGTCTCCCGGGAGATCTTGACGGGGACGACGACCTCCTCCTCGACGAACGTCTCGCGCACGAGACCGGAGAATCGACAGTGCATCCGGATGGTGTTCTGGTCGACCTGCTCGGGGTCGACCTGCCAACTCACGTCGCGAGCGTCGAGGTGGACGCCCAGCGCTTCGCTGACCGCCTCGATGGCGATGTCGGTGTAGTCGCGGGCGTCGACGTCCACCCAGCGGTTCCCGCGGTGGACCGCACCACAGCGCGAGCACACCCGGACCTCGATGCGGTCGGGCGCGTCCACGAGGTCGAACCGGTCGAAGTAACACGAGTCGCAGAGCTTCTGCTCCTTGCCGCGCTTGCCCGCTGCTTCCGGGAGCGACGGCCGCTCGGCGGGGTCGGCGTCGAGTGGGTCCCCGCAGTTCGGGCAGAACTGGCGGGTGTCGGTAGTCATGGAGGTGGGTAGGGGTTTGGAGGGTTTAAGTCTGAAGAAGCACGGAGCGCGCGTTTGCCGAAGAGCGAGCGCTATCTCGCCTTGACCGTGGCAAACGAGAGACTGAGTATCGCTACGACGAGGCTCAGTATGGCTATCACTGACCCACGGTATTCCACGAGGACTTCCAACACCGCTTTCAACGACTCCCATGCAACGCACGTGGCGGAACACTGGCCGACGACGAGAGTACCGAGTTCCCACTTCTCAGTGTAATTGTTGTTCGGGTCGAAATACTTCACTTGGACGGGGATCGAGTGTTCGTCCGCATCCGAACCCGGTTCTATCGTTATCGGAATCGCGAGGCGCTGTCGGGAGTCCAGCGTCTCCCACGACTGCCACATCTCGGTGTTGTTCTGCGGAATACTCGGCCGCTCACCGTCGACGCGCATCCCGCTCACGCCGTACGGCTCGAAGACTCGAACGAGGACGAAACAGTCGCGGTCCGCCTGGTTGTGAATCTGCACTGCAAGTGACGCCGATTCGTTCTGTAAAACCGTGCTGGGGTCCGGGATAATCTCGATGTCGTGACACGGTTGCTCGTCGTCTTGAACGCTGACGGAACTGCCCGAAGCTTCGAGGACTCCGACGACGAGGAGGACTCCAACGACGAGTGCCGTAGTCAGCACCACAGCGGTGGTTCACTTCATGCGTGTTGACCGGATCCCGACAGTTCTACAGACCACAACAGGACAAGTCCTTACTCTTTTTCTATTGTCTAGGACAGATTTAGATAAATGTAAACCCTAGTCCGAGAGATTACTAAGACATCAGTCGAGACAACGAGAGCCCAGAACGAGATTTCGGTGGCCCGTGGGAAGTTCTCCATGGCCGGGATTTCCGACGAACGGGACGAGACCGCTCGGGGCGAGACGACGCTCGCGAGCGTCGTCTCGCCCCGCGCGTCGGTCGACGACTGTGCTACCCGAACACCTCGCCGATGGCCGCGTCCAGCACGCTCACACCTTCCTGAATATCGTCCTCGTCGGCGGGGAGCGGCGGCGCGAGGATGATCTGGTCGTCCGGGCGGCCGGTCGCGACCAGCACGCCGTTCTCGGCCGCCAGTTCCACGACCTCGTCCACCGGGTTGTCGTCCTCGTCGGTGCCCCACGTGTCCACGAACGGCTCGCCCGTCTGGGGGTCGGCGAACACCACCGAGTGGAGGAATCCACGGCCGCGCACCTCACGGACCGCATAGTGGCGCTCGGCCAGTTCGCGGAGTTCGGACTCGAACGGCGGGGTGACCGCCCGGACGTTGTCGATGAGCCGCTCCTCGTAGACGTCCATGGCGGCCAGTCCCGCGGCGCAGGCGACCGGGTGGCCGGCGAACGTCTGGCCGATCTCGATGCCGTCCTCGCGCCGGCTCGACCCGATCGAGTCGCTGACCAGCACGCCCGCGAGGGGTGCGTACGAACTCGTGACGCCCTTCGCGAAGGTGATCAGGTCCGGGTCGACCGGCTCGGTCTGCATACCGAACCACTCGCCGCACCGGCCGAAGCCCGTGATGACCTCGTCGGCGATGAGCAGGATGTCGTACTCGTCGCACAGCTCCCGGACGCGCTCGAAGTAGCCCGGCGGTGCCGGAAACGCCCCGCTGCTGCCGGCGACGGGTTCGGTCATGATCGCGGCGACGGACTCGTGGCCCTCGTTCCGGATGACGAACTCGAGGTGGTCGGCCGCCTTTCGGGCCAGCTCCTCTGGCGTGTCGGCGTCGAACGCGCCCGGAACAGGCGGGAGGAACTTCCCCGAACCGGTGGTCTCGGCGTACCGTGCGACCGCGTTCCGGGTCCCGGGGTCGCCCGTGAGCGCTGCCGAGCCGTAGCTCCCGCCGTGGTAGGACTGCCAGCGCGTGAGCACCTTCGGGGCGTCCTGCTCAGCGCGGGCGAATCTGGCCGCCGCCTCGTTGGCCTCGCTCCCGGAGATGGAGAAGTACACGTCCGAGAGGTCGCCGGGCGCGACCTCGGCGATTCGCTCGGCGAGTTCCGTCCGGGTGTCGTTGTGCTTGCTCGAGGAGACGTACGGGATGCGCTGGGCCTGCTCGGTCATGGCCTCGATGATCGACTCCTCGCTGTGGCCCGCGTTGACACAGTATAGCTGGGAGGTGAAGTCGAAGTACTCGGCCCCCTCGTCGTCGTACACCCGGACGCCCTCGCCTCGCGTGATGGTCGGCACGTCGTCGCCGTCGTACCAGTGTGGTAGCGTGCTCCCCTGCACCGCTCCGTCTGAGTCGGTCATAGCTGAACCTCGGAGTGCCCCCTGTTAAGCCTTCCCGACCGAACAGCCGGAACTGACAGACTCCGCCGGGATTAAGAGTCAGATTACTGGAACGATACGGGACCACGCCTGACCGGACCTCGACCGTGTCAATCCGGACGAGTGCTCGAAGAACGTTTAAAAAGGGCGAACACATAGGGGCGCACATGAAATGGAAAGCAGACTGGGGGCTCAGAGGACGGATGGCCCTGACGATGTTCCTGCTGTTCGCGCTATACATCGTCTTCATCGGCATCCTCTCCCAGTACGCGAGTATCTTGGGGATAGTGTTGGTGATGGGTGCATTCTCGGTCGGCCAGTTCTTCTTCAGCGACAAGTTGACGCTGTGGAGCATGGGCGCGAAGGAGGTCAGCGAGAACGACTACCCGGAACTCCACCGGATGATCGGCAGGCTCTCCCAGCAGGCCGACCTGCCGAAGCCGAAGGTGGCCGTGGTCGACAGCCGCGTGCCCAACGCCTTCGCCACCGGGCGCTCGCAGGACAACGCCGCCGTCGCGGTGACGACCGGCCTCCTGCGGACGCTCGACAGCGAGGAACTCGAGGGCGTGCTCGCCCACGAACTCGCCCACGTCAAGAACCGCGACATGATGGTGATGACCATCGCGTCGTTCCTCTCGACCATCGCGTTCCTCGTGGTCCGGTGGGGTTGGATGTTCGGCGGCGGCGGGGACAACCGGAATCAGGCCCCCGTCTGGGTCGCCATCGTGGCGTCGCTGGTGGTCTGGGTCGTGAGCTTCCTGCTCATCCGGGCGCTCAGCCGCTACCGCGAGTTCGCCGCCGACCGCGGGGCTGCGTCCATCACGGGCAAGCCCGCGGCGCTGGCGTCGGCGCTGATGACCATCGACAGCGGGATGAGCAAGGTGCCCAAGGAGGACATCCGCCAGCAGTCGGAGATGAACGCCTTCTTCATCATCCCGATCAAGAGCGGCCTCATCAGCAAACTGTTCAGCACGCACCCGGAGACCGAGACCCGCATCGAGCGCCTGCGCGACCTCGAACGCGAGATGGAGTCGGCCTGACGGAAGCAAGGCGGGCGGCGTCTCGAACCGGCTCTTGGACTCCTTCCGTAACGAGACCCAGAAACCGACGACCGCAGAACCACCCCTTTTTGTTCGGGAGCGCGTAGTTCGGTCCATGGGACTGTTCGACGGACTTCGGCAGGTACTGGGCATCAAGGCCGAAGCCGACGCCACGACGAACGCCGACCCCGAGGACCTGTTCGGAATGAGCACGGCGTACATCACGATGGAGGCCGAGCTCGGCTACGAGGCGGTGGGCGAGGCGGCGCTCTGTTTCTCGGAGGTCGACAACACGGACTTCGCCGAGACCGTCGACGAGGTCCACGAGATACTGGAGGTCGGCGCGGAGGAGACCGGTACCGAAGCCGAGGGCCACACCGACGACTACGGCTACTCGTGGGTCGTGCTCCGCGACGACGACTTCGAGGACCTCGTCACGAGCCTCCACTTCGCAGCAGACACGCTCATCGAGCGCGGCTACGGCTCGCGGCTGCTCGCGGCTCTGTTTGCTTTCGAAAAGGACAATCAGTACGGCTACTGGGTGTACTCGTTCCGCCGGGGCGCGTACTACCCGCTCGTGCCGAAGGGGACCAACGACCGGGACTCCAGCGCGGAGTTCAAGCTGGAGAGCAATCTCGACGGCGAACTCTCCATCGAGGACGACAAGGAGTACTGGTACGCGCTGCTGCCGAGCAGAGCCGGCGATCATCCGTGGGAGTGAGCGCCGACTGACTTCCCCGGAAAGAACGACGCCGAATTTTCCCGTTTTAAACCTATCCCACCAACCGCTCCGCCCCGGTTGCCCGCCGGCATTTTCACTTTCACTTCCCTGTTAACGTGGGTTTATATGATGGGCCGCACAAGCGAAGCATACGATGGCAGCAAACGCAGACCTCGAAGAACTTCCGGGCGTCGGCCCGGCGACGGCAGAGAAGCTGATGGACGCAGGATTCGACTCCTACGAGGGCCTCGCGGTCGCGGCCCCCAGCGAGCTCTCTAACACCGCCGACGTCGGTGACTCGACCGCCGCGGACATCGTGCAGGCGGCGCGCGAAGCCGCCGACGTGGGCGGGTTCGAGACCGGCGCGACCGTGCTCGAACGCCGCGAGAAGATCGGGAAGCTCAAGTGGAAGATCGACGAGGTCGACGACCTGCTCGGCGGCGGCGTCGAAACTCAGTCGATCACGGAGGTGTACGGCGAGTTCGGTGCCGGGAAGTCCCAGGTCACCCACCAGCTCGTAGTCAACGTCCAGCTCCCGCGCGAACACGGCGGGCTCGGCGGGAGCGCGATGTTCATCGACAGCGAGGACACGTTCCGACCCGAGCGTATCGACGACATGGTCCGAGGGCTGCCCGACGAGGCCATCCAGGCCGCGATGGACGACCGCGAGATCGAAGGGTCGCCCGGCGACGACGAGGCGATGGAAGCGCTGGTCGAGGACTTCCTCGACAGAATCCATGTCGCCAAGGCGTTCAACTCCAACCACCAGATGCTGCTGGCCGAGAAGGCCGAGGAACTCGCCAACGAGACGCAGGACGACGAATACCCGATCCGACTGCTCTGCGTCGACTCGCTGACGGCTCACTTCCGCGCTGAGTACGTCGGCCGTGGCGAACTCGCCGAGCGCCAGCAGAAGCTCAACAAGCACCTTCACGACCTCGACAAGGTCGGCAACCTCCACAACACCGCTGTCGTGGTGACCAACCAGGTCGCGTCGAACCCCGACTCCTTCTTCGGCGACCCGACCCAGCCCATCGGGGGGAACATCCTCGGCCACAAGTCGACGTTCCGCATCTACCTCCGGAAGTCGAAGGGCGAGAAGCGCATCGTCCGGCTCGTCGACGCGCCCAACCTCGCCGACGGCGAGGCCGTGATGCGCGTCGAGAACGACGGCCTGAAGCCCGAGTAATCGCTCGATAAGGACTGACGCTGGCGGACTGCGGCCCGTTCGCCTTTACCCCGCGAAACCGTCCGTTCCGAGGCATGAAGGCGCGGACCGGGTTCGCCGCGATTCTGGTCGGGACGCTCGCGGTGCTTTCCGTACTCGTCGTCGAACCGTTCCTCGAATACCTCCTCGTGGCGATGCTGCTGGCGTTCGTGCTCCGACCCGCCCAGCGACGGCTCGCGCCGGAGATCGGGGAGCGGGTGTCTGCGGTCGCGCTCGTCTCGCTCACGGTGTTGCTCGTCGTCGGTCCCATGGGGCTGTTTGTAGAGGTCGCGCTCGACCGGGTGAGCGACTTCCCGACCTCGGTGGACGAGCTTCCGGCGGTCGGGTCGGTCCAACAGTTCGTCGAGCGCACCCTCGGCGTCCAGCTCGGCTCGCGGTTCGAACAGCTACTCGAAGCCGGCGTCTCGACCGTGACCGAGCAGAGCTCCGCGTTCGCCAGCGCCAGCGTCCACTTCTCGCTCGGTATCCTCCTGTTCCTGTTCCTGCTGTACTACCTGCTCAAGGACGCCGACCGCCTCGTCGCGTGGGCCCGGGGCGTGACGCCGCTCCCGCAGGCGGTGCAGGACGAACTGTACGCCGAGGCCGAGGAGGCGACGTGGGCGGTGCTGAAGGGCCACGTGTTCGTCGCGTCGCTGCAGGGGTTGGTCTCCGGCCTCGGTCTGTTCGCGCTCGGGGTTCCGAACGCCGGGCTCTGGACGGTCGTGATGATGTTCCTCGCGATGATACCCATCGTCGGCGTCGCGCCGGTCATGGGTGGGGCGACCATCTATCTCGTGGTCGAGGGCCGCCTCGTCGCGGCCGTCCTGCTGGTCGTCTACGGGATGACCGCAGTCGCGGTCACCGACGACTACCTCCGAGCGCTGGTCATCGACAAGGAGTCGTCGCTCCACTCGGGCGTCGTCCTGCTCGGCGTGTTCGGGGCAATCTACTTCTTCGGCGCGATCGGCATCTTCGTCGGCCCCATCATTCTCGCGCTGTTCAAGGCGACGGTCGAGGTGTTCTCGGCGTACTACGACCTCGCGTAGCTTCTGCCCGTTCCGGAAATTCGAACCCTCACTGATTCGCGGTCGTCGATTCACATCCTCATCAGACCACCCGGCGCGCGCTGTGCGGTCTCTCGTGTGCCTCGGCAGTAGCTAGCGTAGATTCGTCTCTATCAGACTCCGTGGACAGCCAGAACGCAGTTACTCCGTCCCCGTCGAAGTTCACAACTCCCGCAATTCCGCGCCGATCTCGTCGAGCGCGTCGTCGGCCGCCGCGACCGAATCGCTCGTGCTCAGGAATCCGTGGGGCTGGTCCGGATGGTGGTCGTGGCGAACCGCCACGCCCGCCGACTCCAGTCGCTCGGCGTACGCGATTCCCTCGTCGCGCAGCGGGTCGTGCCCGCAGGTCAGCACCGTCGCGGGCGCAACTCCCGAGAGGTCCCGCGCGCGGAGCACCGAGGCGTAGGGGTTCGCGCCGTCGACCGCGCTCCGGAGGTAGTGGTCCCAGAACCACGCCATGTCGGCCTTCGTCAGGAGCGGGCCGTCACCGTTCTCGCGGTAGGAGTCCGTGTCGAAGGCGTGGTCCGTGACGGGGTAGAACAGGAACTGGCGCTCCGGCGCAGGGACGGTCCCCTCGTCTCGCGCCCGGAGCGCGGTCACGGCAGCGAGGTTCCCGCCCGCGCTGGTGCCGCCGACCGCGAGCCGGTCGGGGTCCCCGCCGAACACCGCGGCGTTGTCGGCGGTCCACCGGAGCGCGGCGACGGCGTCCTCGACCGCGGCGGGGAAGGGGTGTTCGGGCGCGAGCCGGTAGTCCACCGAGACGACCACGCACTTCCCGCGCCGGGCGAGTCGGCGACAGGCTCCGTCGATGGAGTCGAGCGTGCCGAGCACCCACCCGCCGCCGTGGTAGTAGACGAGAACCGGACGCGCCGAGTCATCGTTTGGGGGGTCGGCGTTTGCGGGGTTGAAGCCGTGGCGGTAGACTCGTATCGGAATTTCGCTCTCCGGGCCGGACTCGCTCTCCGGGGCGGTCTCACTACCGGGACCCGGAATCGCGAGGTCGCGCACGAAGTCGACGTCCGGCGGGTCCTCGGCGGAGAAGACCTCGTCCTCGACGCGGCGCGCGGACGCGACCGACAGCGCCGACCACTCGGGGACACCTTCGGCCTCGATCTCCTCGATCACCGCGGCGGCCTCGGGGTCGAGTTCGGTTTGCAGGGGTCGGGTCACGAGTCGGTGGTTGGTCCCCGAATGAGAAAGTAGTGTTCCTGTTCTCGCTGTTGTCTCCGGTCGTACGGCAGGTTGAGATCACTGCGAGACGCCGATCGAGTTTGGTCGAGGGCAACACGGGAATGATGACGACGTGAAGCTAGCTACTCCTTGAACCTTGGAGTGCCGCGACCGCACAGCAACCGCACCGCGCCCCGTGCCTCCCCGCCGTGCCTGCGCGGGCGAAGCGCGGGCGAAGCGCGCGCAGGCACGGCGCACCCCGTGGACTGGTGAGCAGAGCGCGGCGGTGGACTGCTGAACGGAGCGTCGCGGACTGGATTAGGCACAGAGCGCGACTTGGGGCTTGTGACAAGTCAGGAAACGACACCCGGAGTCCAAACTACTAACCCGACTCCGGCGCTCGATTCGCGCATGGACGGAGACGAGGAGTTCGAACGCGGCCGCGAGTACGCAACTCGGCGCGACGAGGCCGACCCGCTCGCGAATCTCGCCGACCGGTTCTACGACCCCGAGGACGAGTGGTACGTCGACGGCAACTCTCTCGGTCTCCTCTCGGAGGACGCCGAGGACGCGCTCGACTCGGCGGTCGAGGAGTGGCGCGACCTCGCCATCCGCGGGTGGACCGACGCCGACCCGCAGTGGTTCCACTACGGCGAGCGGTTGGGCGACAGGCTGGCCCCGCTCGTCGGCGCGGACGAGTCCGAAGTCGTCGTCGCCAACTCGACGACGGTGAACATCCACACGCTCGTCGGGACGTTCTACGACCGCGCGAGGCGGGCTGACGGGGACTCCTCGGAGCGGACCAAGATCATCGTCGACGACCTCGACTTCCCGACCGACCACTACGCCATCCGCGCCCAGTTGCGCCAGCGCGGCGTCGACCCCGACGAGGCGCTGACCGTGGTCGAGAGCCGCGACGGCCGGACCATCGCAGAGGAGGACGTTATCGCCGCGATGGACGAGGACACCGCCATCGCCTTTCTCCCGTCGGTGCTCTACCGGAGCGGGCAACTGCTCGACCTCGAACGCATCACCGAGGCCGCCCACGAGAAGGGGATCCTCGCGGGGTTCGATCTCGCCCACTCGGTCGGCGTGGTGCCCCACGACCTCTCGGACATCGGCGCGGACTTCGCGGTCTGGTGCAGCTACAAGTACCTCAACGCGGGCCCCGGGTCCATCGCGGGCCTGTACGTCAATTCAGACCACTTCGGCAAGACGCCCGCGCTCGCGGGCTGGTGGGGCCACGAGAAGGAGACCCAGTTCGACATGAACCCGACGTACACCCCGGCCGCCGACGCCGGGGCCTACCAGATCGGGACGATTCCGATCCTCTCGGCCGCGCCGCTGGCTGGCTCGCTCGACGTCTTCGAGGACGCCGCCGCAGCGAGCGACGGACGGCTCCGGGCCGGCGTCGAGGCGGTCCGCGAGAAGTCCCTTTCGCTCACCGGGTACCTCGCCTTCCTCGTGGACGAGCGCCTGCCCGACTGCGAGGTCGGCACGCCCCGAGACGCCGAGCGCCGGGGCGGCCACGTCGCGGTCGAGCATCCGGAGGCCTACCGCGTCTGCGAGGCGCTGAAGGAGCGCGGCGTCGTCGCGGACTTCCGCCCGCCGAACGTGATCCGGATCTGCCCCTCACCGCTGTACACCGGCTTCGAGGACGTCTGGGAGGTGGTCGAGCAGTTGACGCAGGTGGTCGACGATGCGGAGTACGAGAACTTCGCGGAGCGCGGCGGCGGGGTCACCTAGACGAGAATCTGCACCACTGTGAACAGTACCAGCACGCCGAGCACGTCACAGACGTTCGTCACGACCGGAATCACCACGTCGTCGGGATCGAGTTCGTACCGATACGCCGCGTAGGTCGCGACCAGCGTCACCGCGACGGCGACCACCGCGAGTGCCGCGCCGCTCGCCAGCGCCACCGCGACGACCGTGAGCAGTGGGAGCTGTACGGTCCCGAGCGCGAGCGAGAGGGTCCACGCGCCCGCGCCGACCGCCGGGAAGATTGTGAGCGCCAGCGCCATCGTCGCCACCGCGTTGCCCGCGAGTTGGTCGTCCGCAGGGTCGAACGACAGCGTCCCGAGGTGGAACGCGGTCGAGAGTCGCGCGGCGAGCACGCTCCCGAGGTTGCCCGCCGTGCCGATGGTCACCGGCACCAGCGTCAGCAGCGAGGGGTAGGCCAGCAGGGTGGCCTCGAACGATCCCAGCACCAGCCCGCTCCCGATCTCGACCACCGTGAGCGCGAGCAGGATGGGCAGGGTCGCCCGCGTGATGGCCCGGACGCGCCATTCGGTCTGCACTCAAATCCCCCCCAGCGCGAGCACGATTCTGGTCGCGAGCAGGAGGAAGGCGATGCCGAACACGTCGCCGGTCGTCGTCACCAGCGGGCCGACCAGTGTGTCGGGGTTGTACCCCCGGCGGAAGCCGACGAACACCACCGAGACGACCGCGACGGTCAGCGCCACGCCGGAGAACACCCCGGCGAGTAGCGCGATGGCGAGCAGCGTCGGCAGGGGCGCGACGGGGTCGCCGAGCGTCGTGAGCGTCAGAAACGCGACGACCGACGCAAAGAGACTCGCCAGAATCCCGTTCGCGAGCGCCGCCGTCACGGCCGCCAGGACCCGGTCGTCCACCGCTGACGCCAGCCCATCGTCCATCGCGAACGCGGGTTCGACCAGCCCCTGATGGAGCCCGGTCGAGAGCCGCGCGCCGAGCGAGCCGTAGACGTTCCCCCGGGTCGCCAGGAGCGCGGGCACGAGGACGAGCAGGCCGGGGACGGCCCGCAGCTCCGCGCGCATCCCGCCGAGGACGACTCCCGCGAACAGGCCCCCGACCGTGCTCGCGGCCATCGCTGGGAGCGCCTCGCGGTAGGCCTGCGCGGCGACCTCGAAGACGGACATCTACGCACACGTCTCGGCCCCGAGCTAAAAAAGCGGGTGTGTCGACGGTTCGCAGTCGCCCCGTCGACGGTTCGACTACCGGGAGAGCCTGCGAGACGCTGGCTGTGTCAGGAAAACAACGGAGAACCGTCCTCAGTCACCGAACGGCCCCATCCCGCCCATCCCACCGCCGCCGCCACCGCCGCCCTGATTCTGCATCTTCTTCATCATGCGCTCCATGTTACCCTGCCCCATCCCCTGGAACTGCTTGAGGGTCTGGGACATCATCTTGTGCTGTTCGAGGAGTTCGCGCACGCGCTCTTCGTCCTGACCGCTTCCGCGCGCGATGCGCTCGACTTGACTCGCGCCGATGGCGCGGGGGTTCTCGAGTTCCGCGTCGGTCATCGAGTCCATGATGACCTCGAACGAGCGCATCCGGTCCTGGGTCACGTCCATCGCATCGTCCGGGAGTTCGTCCATCAGGCCGCCGCCCATGCCGGGGATCATGTCCATCACCTGGTCGAGCGGCCCCATGTTGTTCATCGCCTGCATCTGTTTGCGCATGTCGTTGAGGGTGAACTCCCCCTTCAGCATATCCTCGGGGTCCCAGTCGTCGTCTTCGGTCCCGGTCTCCTCCATCGCGCGCTCGACGCGCTCGGTGAGCTGCTTCAGGTCGCCCATGCCGAGCAGGCGCGAGATGAACCCCGAGGGCTCGAAGCGCTCGACGTCCTGGACCGTCTCGCCGGTGCCGAGGAACGCGATGGAGGAGTCGGTCTCGTTGACCGCGGTTAGCGCGCCGCCCCCTTTCGCGGTCCCGTCGAGCTTCGTGACGACGACACCCTCGATGCCGATGGAGTCGTCGAACTGGCGGGCCTGCTCCTTCGCGCCCTGACCGATCGCGGCGTCGAGCACGAGCAGGTTCCGGTCGGGGTCGACCGCGCGCTCGATCTCCTCGATCTCGGCGATGAGGTCGTCCTCCAGCGCGTGTCGCCCCGCCGTGTCCACGATGTGAACGTCGGCGTCGCTGGTGGCTTCGAGGCCGTCGCGGGCGATCTGGACGGGGTCGTCGGCGTCCGGGTCGCCGTAGAAGTCCACCTCGGCGCGCTCGGCCATCTCCTTGGCCTGATCGTACGCGCCGGGCCGGAAGGTGTCGGTCTGGACCACGGCGGGCCTGAGTCCCTTCTTCGAGAACCACCACGCCATCTTGGCCGCGGTGGTGGTCTTCCCTGACCCCTGTAGCCCGGCGAGCAGGATCGTCTGCTCTTCGAGCGGGATGTCGGTGCTGTCGCCCACGAGGTCGACCATCTCCTCGTAGACGATGCTGAGCACGTGGTCCCGGGCCGAGGTCCCGCCGGGCGGCTCCTCCTCCAGCGCGCGCTCCTTGATGGAGTCCGAGAGGTCCATCACGAGACTGACCTCGACGTCGGACTGCAGCAGCGACCGCTGGATCTCCTTGACGATTTCCTCCACGTCCTCCTCGGTCACGCGGGTCTGCCCGCTGAGTTTGCCGAGGGAGTCGCGGAGGGAGCTTCCCAGGTCGTCGAGTACCATCGTTATCGTAGGGTAGACTGCGTGGGCGTTAAAGGCTTTTTCTACGGACGGTGTGCGAACTCGCTGGTCATTCACTCCGCTCTCGTCCGTCTTTCGCTCTGCTTCCGTTCGTCGCTCACCACGTGACCCGCTGCACGTTCCGTCGCCGGATGGCCAACAAAGCTATAACTCACCCATCGGAATCCCCACCCGCAGCGGTTCAATGCATGGCACGAGATTTAAGAAAGGCACGCGACAGCTCGGTCGGAACGGACGGCGATCCCGCGGACACCGGCGGTGACTCTCGGGGGCCGACGACCGTCGACCTCGCCAGCGAACTGGCCGCAGACGCGTACAACATCGTGGTCGCGCTCGCGATCCTCACGGCGTCGTACTGGCTCGCGTTCCGCGACCTCCCAGTCGAACTGTTCACGCTCGGGCTGGTGACGCTGGGACTCGTCGCGCTGAACGTCGCGGTGGCGCTCCGATACCGGGCCACTTGAAAATGGAAGCCGACCAACTCGAAAGACGCCACCCGAAAAACGAAGACTACTCCTCGTCGCCGAGCAGCCGCCCGACCAGTTCTTCCGGTTCGAACTTCTCGACGTCGTCGTAACCCTGTCCAACGCCGAGGAAGAGGATGGGCTTGCCCGTCACGTGGGCGATGGAGATTGCCGCGCCGCCCTGCGAGTCGGCGTCGGCCTTGGTGAGGACGGCACCGTCGATCTCGGCGGCCTCGTTGAACTGCTTGGCGCGCTGGACCGCGTCCTGTCCGGCCACGGCCTCGTCGACGAACAGGGTCATGTCCGGACCGACGACGCGGCCGATCTTCTCCAGTTGGTCCATCAGCCCCTCGTTGGTGTGGAGCCGACCCGCGGTGTCGCCCAGCACCACGTCTACGTCGTGGGAGTCGGCGTACTCCACGGCGTCGTAGATGACCGCCGCGGGGTCGCCGCCCTGCTCGTGGGAGATGAGCTTCGTGTCGAGGTTGTCGGCGTGCTCCTGGATCTGCTCGTTCGCGCCGGCCCGATAGGTGTCGCCGTTCGCCATCACGGTCGAGTAGCCCCGGTCTTTGAGGTACTTCGAGAGCTTCGCGATGGTGGTGGTCTTGCCGACGCCGTTGACGCCCGTGAAGATGATGGTGACGGGCTTGTCGGCCTCGGCGATGCGCTGGTCGAAGTCGAACTGGCCGACGGAGATGACCTTCAACAGCGAGTCGGCGAGCGCCTGCTCGACCACGTCGGCGGTCTCGCTACTGAACGACCGGGTCGCGCCCACGAGGTCCTCGCGGATGTTGTCGAGGATCTCCTGAGCGACGTTCATCTCCACGTCGCTCTCCAGTAGCGCCATCTCGAGTTCCCAGAGCGGGTCTTCGAGGTCCTGCTCCTCGATGACGATCTCGCCCTTCGCGAACGACTTGGCCTTCGCCGCGAATCCGCCGCCCGACGAGGCGGTCGAGTCCGCGGCGTCGTCCGACGCCGCGGACTCGGCCGCCTCCGCGTCGGCCGCGTCCGAAGCGTTCGCCTCGGTTTCAGGTTCGGCCTCGGCTTCGGCCGCGGCTTCCGCTTCCGCTTCAGCCTCGGCTTCGGCCTTCTCCTCGGTCGTCTCCTCGACGTCCTTCCGGAAACTCCCGAGTTTATCCTTCAGGCTGTCGAACATCTCGGATTACTGGTCCTCGTCGTTCCCCTCACCCTGCATCTGCTGCATCTGCTGTTGCATCTGCTGTTGCTGGAGCTGCTGGGCCTTCTGCTCCAGTTCGTCGCTCTCGGCTTCCACGTCGCTCACTTCGTCTTCGAGGTCCGAGATGCGCTCGTCGATGGTGTCCTGCTTGTTCTCCAGCGTCTCGACCGCGTCGTCCTCCTCGCGCTCGGCCGCGTAGCCGCCGCCGAGTTCCACGACGACCTCGTCGAGGTCCTGGACCTCCGCGTGGACGTGCGCGCCGCCGCCGAGGGGGACCTGCACGGTCGAGCCGGTGTCGAGCGCGTCGAGCGTCCGGATGGCCTCGTCGATCTCGGTCTTCTCCTCGCGGAGCTCTTCGATCTCGGCTTCGAGCTCCTCTTTGGCCTCTTCGAGCTCCTGTAGCTGCTGGGACAGCTCCTGTAGTTCGGGGTTACCGCCACCACCGCCCATCATTGTGCTTCGACCTCCTCGACATCGACCTGGGTCCGCTTCAGGCCGTACCGGCCGCCGAAGTTGGCGTAGGCGTGTTCGCGCGCCACGTTCTCGTTCTCTGCTTCGAGTTCCGTCTCGAACTCCTGCCAGCCGTCTCGCGCCTGAAACTGGCCACGTACAGTAAACTCACTCATGACCAAATCTGGGACGTGCGCAGGGAAGAATCTTCCTACTCGGGGACGACAGCGAGCGGTCCGAGTCCGGTACCGCGAACGGATAGCGTCACTCGATGTAGCCGAGCGCCTGATCGATCCGACCGAGCTCCGGCCCGGTCGTCTCCTGTCCGACGACGTAGCCGTACTCGGTGGCCAGCAGGCCCGATCCGACCAGCGGCGCGCCGTAGTTGACGGTGCCGATGTCGGCGGGCACGCCCAGCACGTCTTCGAGCCGGTCGAGCTGGTCGTCGGTCGCCTTCGGGTGACAGAGCACGCCGTCGTTCGTGGCGACCGCGGCGGTGCCGACCGTGCGAACGTCGGCGAGTTCGCCGCGCTCGACGGGCACGTCGAGCGCGCGCTCGACCGCCTGCACGGCGTCGCGGGGCAGGTCGGGGTGGACGTACGCGCCGCTGTCGTTAGCGAGGACGACGTTCCCGGCGGCGTTGATCTTGCCGGGGAGTTCGGTCACGGTCGCGCCCGTGGCGTCGGCGATGCGGTCGCGCTCGCGGTCGGTGACCCGGTTGCTGACCAGCAGGCCGTTCTCGTTGTCGACCGCGAGCGCGCCGACGGTCGAGGAGCCCCCGACCGTGGTCTCGACGGGATCGACGCCGAGTTCGTCGCTCACGTCGGCAACGATGTCGTCGTCGAGGTCCGGCCGGACCAGCAGGTACTCGTCGGTGGCGCGAGCGAACACACCGACGTACGACGAGCCGAGAAAGGCGGCGCGGAGCAAAGCTCTACTCTGCGTGTTCCGCTTCGACGATGGTCTCGCCCTCTTCCTCGAAGCGGGCGGCGCGGACGCGAAGCTTGCTCGGGGGCTTCTTGCGGCCCTGCGACCAGACCTCCTCGTTGATCGAGGGGTCGAGGCGGACCTCGCTCTCGTCGACCTTGAAGTGCTTGGCGAGGTGCCCGCGGACCAGCGTCATCGCCTTGTCGGCGCGCTCGTGCTTCGGCGCTGCTCTGACGTCCCGGAGCGGTACGGTGACGACCCGCTCCTCGAAGTCGTTGGCGCTCATTATTCGTCGGTGTCCTGTCGCCGCCAGTTACGGCGCTTGGGGTTCTGCATCACGTCGCGGTCGGTCTTCATGATGACCCACGCGGGGACGCGGCTGTTCTGGCGGTCGAGCTTGGACAGGCGCTTTTTCTTCGATTTGGACTTCTTACTCATGGTACCACGTTGTTCCCCGCCGTCGCTTAAAATCGTGTTGCTTTGGCCCTCCGGCGGTCGATGGGGGTTCGCGCTACAGTTCGAACGGTTCGCCGCCTCACAGCTCGAACGATTCGACGGTCGAGTAGTCGGGACCCGCCTCTGTCAGGACGCTCTCGGTCAGTCGGACCTCGGTCACCTCGGCCGTGCCGACGGTCGGGTCCCGCTCCTCGACGGTGTCCTGCACCAGCTCCTTGCCGCCCGCGTGGTCCATACGCGCGAGGGTGACGTGCGGGGTGAACTCGTGCTCCTCGGAATCGAAGCCGAGCCGAGTCACCTCGCGCTCGATGGCCTCGTGGAGGCTGGTCAGCTCCTCGCCGCCGTCGCTCACGCCGAGCCAGAGCACCTTGATGTAGCTGATGTCGGGGAAGACGCCCAGCCCCTCGAAAGTGGCCTCGAAGGGCTCGACCCCAGCGTCGGAAACCGCCCGCCGGACAGCGTTCTTCACCCGGGGGAGCTCGCCCTGGTTCACGTCGCCGAGGAACTTGAGCGTGACGTGGGCTTGCTCTGGGTCGGTGAAGTCGAGCCCCGGCGCGTCCGCGAAGTGGTCCTGGACCTGCTCGATTTGGGCCGCGAACTCGTCGGGGAGATCGACGCTGACGAAGAGTCTCATTCGTTCGGGGATTTGGTCGCACGCGGGCTTGAAGGTGGGTGGTCGGCCGAGCAGGCAGAGTTGGAGGCGTCGCCGAAAAATCGGCTCCGCTCTCGAACCGCTATGACGTAGCCCTTAACACCGCTGAATCCCAATCACGTGCTACATGACCGACCCGCAGGACGACGACCACGAGTTCTCCGAGGGCGAGGGCTTCGGCGACCCGTACGAGGAGTTCGACCTCGACCCGCCGGAACTCGACGTGGACCCCGAGAAGGTCGACCCGGTGGACTCCCGAGTCGTCACCGACCTGCTCGACGACCAGCAGTTGTCCGACGACGAGGTGGACGTCGAGCAGTTGATCGACGTGGGGCTGAACTACATGGCTATCAACCGATACGAACAGGCTGCCGACACGTTCGAGCGCGCGGCCCGGTACGCCGCCGACGGGAGCGACCTCGAACAGGAGGCGTGGACCAACAAGGGCGCGGCCCACGCCGAACTCGACGAGTGGGACGCCGCCATCGGCGCGTACCGCGAGGCCATCAACGTCGACGAGATCGGTGAAGCCCGGAGCGAGTCGAGCGCGAGCGACGAGCGCGCGCAGGCCAGCGAGCACGCCGCGACCGCCCACACGAATCTGGCGTACGCGCTCTGGGAGTCCGGCCGGAGCGAGCAGGCGCTCGAACACGCCGAGCGCGCGGTCGAGATCGACGAGCGGTTCGCCGAGGCGTGGTTCAACCGGGGGTTCTTCCTACTCGAACGCGGCCTCGCCGAGGACGCGCTGAACAGCCTCGAGAACGCTATCCGGCTCGGGATGCGCAACTCGCAGGTGCTCGACGAGAAGGCCCGCGCGCTCGAGGAACTCGGCGAGTACGACGAGGCCGAGGAGGTCGCCGAGGAGGCCGAAGAGCTCCGCCAAGAGGCCGAGGAGGAACTCATCCAGCGCGAGCAGGAGACCCGCGAGCGAGAGGGCAGATGACCCGCGAGGAGCGCGACCGATGACCCGCAAGGAGCGCGACCGATGATACTCACCGAGCGCGACACCGACGAGGGGCTGCTCGTGGCGGTCTGTGACGACGACGTACTCGGCGAGACGTTCGAGGACGACGGCGTCTCGCTCACCGTGACCGAGGAGTTCTACGGCGGCGAGTCGGTCGACGAGGAGACCGTCGTGGCCAGTCTGGCCCGCGCGTCGGTCGCCAACATCGTCGGCACCGAGGCGGTCGAACTCGCCATCGAGGAGGGGTTCGTCGACGAGGAGTGCGTCCTCGACGTGGCGTCGACCCGTCACGCGCAGTACCTCCGGATGTGAGTTCAGCCGGCCCCGCCGGGACTGTGAGTTCGGTCCGTTCCGTCGGAACCGTCGGTCCCGAGAGGAGTTGTGGACCCGGGACGCGGATGGTATTTTGCTGCCACGGGAGAACTCCCCCGGACTGTCACGGTGGCGAGTACCGCTCGAATCGACTGACGGCGTTCCGGTAGAGCAGAACCGAGACGAGGACGCCGCCGAGCAGTACTGCCCCGCCACCCACGACTCGCAACTGGTCGAGACCGATTCCCTGCACGCTCTCGCCGACGCCACGGAACGCCTCGGCGACCCCGACCAGCGCCCCACCGTTCGAGCCAACGAGTAGTTCCAACAGTATCGCGGGAACGAATCCGAACAGTCCGGCGAGGACCGCGCGCGCACCGCCTGGGGCGACGACGAGTGCGGCCAGCAACGCCCCTGGCAGGACAGTCAGTGCGGCGTGGACCGCGACCGCGAGGAGTCGCGGTGGAAGTACGTTCCGACTCTGGCCCACGCTGATGGCGCTGAACCGCGGCAGCGCCATCCCGATGGCGGGCGTGATCGCGACCGCGACGCACGTCAGGTACGCGCCGAGACCGACCAGTCCCGCTACCTCGGCGGGCGGGTACAGAGAGAGTCCCCCGACGACACCGGTTACGACCGCGACCACTGGTGTCCCGAAGAGCAGGCCGGGAACCATCAGCCCGCGGACGTACTGCGTTCCCGAGACGGCCGTGAGCGTCACGGGCAGTACTGCACCCTCGTCTCCGAGTGGGTTGAGAGCGAACAGCGACCCGGCGAGCCACGGCAGCACGACGGCACTGACGGGCGCGAGAAGCGCGAACGGCGCGCCGGACTGAAGCCCGGTGCTGACGAGCGGGCTTCCGACTGCGAACACGGGTATCAGGAGGAACGTCAATCGGTTCGGATCCCGCCGCGTCCGCAGGATCACCCACTCCGCGACGCGTCGGGCCGGCGCCGGAACGAACCCGGGCACGGCCAGCGGCTTCACTGCGGCAGCGAGCGCGTCGTTCCGAATTCGTGTCGGGTAATCCTCGCTCTCGGACTGGCCTCCCACCTGTCCTACACGGTCTCGGACTGCACCTCCCGACTCGACGCTCACGGGGTCCGTAAACCAGAGCGCGACGGTCTCGCGTTCGACGAGAGCACCGCCAGCGAGCAGGAGCACGCCACTCACGACGAGGACGCCGACTGCCCGCAGCGACGACGCCATCAGCCCCGTTCCGAGAGTCCCGAGATCGGCGAACCATCCGACCGGGAGCCACGCGAGCGACGTCTGACTCACCCCGCCGATTTCGGGGAAGAAGAAGAGGAAGTACCCACCCATCACGAGGAGCGAGGCGAGCGAGCCCAGCACCGTCTTGTGCCGAGCGACGAACCGGGAGGTCGCGACGACCCACGCCACCGCGTAGCCCAACCCCGACCCCGCGACGACTGCTGTCGCCGTGAAGAGCACCGCAGCCGCCGGAATCAGGACGAGACTGGCGAGCGAACCGAAGAGGAAGACGCCGACCCCCGTCAGGACGAGGACCGGCAGACCCACGTAGGCGAGGACGCGCAGTATCTCCGCGAGAAGCAGTCCGCCGGCGGTCGTCCGCGCCGAGACGGTCGTCAACACGAGCGGTTCGGCCTCGATGCGCGTTCGCGCCGAGACGACGCGCTGGCCGACGAGGAACACCGCGAACAGCCAGAAGAGCGCGACCGTTCCTCGGATCTGGCTTACCGGGAGCGATTCGACGCCGCGTATCGCGTCGGCGAACACGACGGCGAAGGCGGTCACCATCAGCGACGGGATCGCTACGCCGAGCGCCGTGAGTCCGAATCGGGCTTTGTCCCGCCAGATCGCTCGCACGGACCGTCGGAACTCGAAGACGCCGATGCTGAGAGCGTGGCGCGCCCACCCCGGTTCAGCCATCGCTCGCCTCCGCGTCTGGCGCGGACTCCGTCCCCGTCAACTCGAGGAACACGTCTTCGAGGGTCTGGGTCTCGCCCGTTTCGGCGCGTTGCGTGAGGACGTGAGGGGCGTCCTCGGCGACGAGACGACCCTCGTAGAGGATACCGACCGCGTCAGCAACCTCCTCGACGACGGGGAGGATGTGCGTCGAGAGTAGCACGGTCGTCCCCGCGTCGGCGAGGTCGAGGATCATCTCCCGGATCGTCCGGGCCGCTCGCGGGTCGAGGCCGGACGTGGGTTCGTCGAGGAAGACGACGTCGGGCTCGTGCAGGACGGCCTGAACGTAGGCGACCTTCTGGCGCATCCCCTTCGAGTAGTCGGCGATCCGCGTCCCGGCGTCCTCCGTGAGGCCGAGGTCGTCGAGGAGCGCGTCGATCCGCGCCCGCGTGGGTTCGGCCGGCAGGTCGCGCAGGCCCGCGACGTACTCGAGCTGTTCGTAGGCGGTCGCCTGTTCGTACAGCGGCGGTTCCTCGGGGAGGTAGCCGATGTGTGGACGGAGGGCGTCGCGATCCGTGATGGCGACGCCAGCCACGGAACCGGTTCCGCTGGTGGGACGAGTGAGCCCGGTGAGCATTCGCATCGTCGTCGTCTTCCCCGCACCGTTCGGGCCGAGGAACCCGTAGACGACCCCCTCGGAGATAGAGAGGTCCAGACCGTCCACTGCGAGCGTCTCACCGTACCGTTTCGTCAGTCCGGTTGTATCTATTGCGGTCATCCCCAGTTATTATAGATATCTGATGAATCTAACGCCCCTTTAGTATTTCGATCAAAAGGAGGAGTTCCGTCGTCCGGTTTCAGGGTGCCGGTGTGTTTCTCACGGCAGGGACGGTACTCCCGGTGGGCGGTCGAGTCGGCGGGACCGGTCAGTCGTCGTTGCGGGCGGTTACCGTCGTCCGCCGTCGCGCAACGAAATCGGTTCCAGTTACGGCTCTCCGCCGCGACCGAAGGAATGTTCTTTCTCGAAACCGTATCTCTACGCAATGGGACTTCAGCAATCCGACGCTCTCGACGTCGAGCGGGTACGCGAGGACTTCCCCATCCTCCAGCGGGAGTTCGACGGCGAGCGGCTCGTCTACCTCGACAACGGCGCGACGACCCAGACGCCCGACCCGGTCGTCGACGCTATCGCGGACTACTACCGGACGTCGAATGCGAACGTCCACCGCGGCATCCACCAGTTGAGTCAGGAAGCCTCCATCGCCTACGAGGAGGCCCACGACACGGTGGCGGAGTTCGTCGGCGCGGACGGCCGCGAGGAGATGGTGTTCACCAAGAACACCACCGAGGCAGAGAATCTGGTGGCGTACGCGTGGGGACTGCGCGAACTCGGGCCGGGCGACGAGATCGTCCTGAGCCAGATGGAACACCACGCCTCGCTGGTGACGTGGCAGCAGATCGGCGAGCGGACCGGCGCGGACGTGAAGTACATCCCGGTCACCGACGAGGGGTACCTCGACATGGACGCCGCGGCGGAGCTGATCACCGACGACACCGAGATGGTCAGCGTGCTCCACGTCTCGAACACGCTCGGGACCGTCAACCCGGTCGCCGACCTCGCGGACCTCGCTCACGACCACGACGCCTACATCTTCGTGGACGGCGCGCAGGCGGTCCCGAACCAGCCGGTGGACGTGAAGGAGATCGACGCCGACTTCTACGCCTTCTCGGGCCACAAGATGCTCGGGCCGACCGGCATCGGCGGCCTCTACGGCAAGGCCGACCTCCTCGACGAGATGGAGCCGTTCCAGTACGGCGGCGGCATGATCCGGAAGGTCACCTTCGAGGAGACCACGTGGCACGACGTGCCGTGGAAGTTCGAGGCCGGGACGCCCGTCATCGCGCAGGGCGTCGGCCTCGCCGCGGCGGTCGAGTACCTCGAAGATCTGGGCATGGAGAATATTCGCCGCCACGAGGAGCGTCTCGCGGGCTACGCGCTCGACCGGATGAGCGAGTTCGACGACATCGAGATCTACGGTCCGACGAGGGCCGAGGACCGCGGCGGCCTCGTCTCGTTCAACCTCGACGAGGTCCACGCTCACGACCTCACGTCCATCCTGAACGACCATGCGGTCGCCATCCGCGCGGGCGACCACTGCACCCAGCCGCTCCACGACGAACTCGGCGTGGCGGCGTCCGCGCGGGCGTCGTTCTACGTGTACAACACGACCGACGAGATCGACGCGCTGCTGGAGGGCGTCGATTCTGCTCGGGAACTGTTCGCGTAACCCCGACGCTTTTTCCGAACCGTCTTCGTCCCCGGTAGTATGCGAGACGAGGTCCGCGAGCGCGCCAGCAGCTACTTCGAGGGAACGTCACCCGCCCACGACTGGCATCACGTCCAGCGCGTCGCCCGATTGGCCGAGACGCTCGTCGAGGAGCGTGAAGCGAGCGATGCAGAAACCCTCGACGAAGACGTCCTGTTCGCGGCGGTCTGGCTCCACGACGTCGGTCGCTCGAAGGAGGACCGCGGCGAGATCGAGGATCACGCCGAGTGGGGCGCGACCGAGGCGGGTCGAATCCTGTCGGACCTCGGTGCGGACGAGGCGACCGTCGAGGCGGTCCAGCACTGTGTTCGGGCCCACCGCTACTCGAACGACGTCGAGCCCGAGACGCTGGAGGCAAAACTCCTCTCGGACGCGGACAACCTCGACGCGCTCGGCGCGGTCGGTATCGCCCGGTGTTTCGCCTACGGTGGCGAGCTCGGGCAACCGTTGCACGACCCCGACCTCCCGCCGGCCGAGGACGACGCGCCGGGCGGCGCGACCCAGTTCAACCACTTCCACGAGAAGATCCTCTCGCTTCCCGACCGGACGTACACCGACGCGGGCCGGGAGATGGCCGAGGAGCGCCGCGAGTACGTCGTCTCCTTCCTCGACCGGTTCGAGCGCGAGGTCGCGGGCGAGATGTGATATGCGAGGCGGTTCCGTCACATCGCTCGCACATGGTCAACTGGACTATCGCGTCCGTGATGGGCGTCCACACGCTCATGGCGGTGCTCTGGACCGGCGGCTACCTCGTCACCGGGATGCTCGTCGTCCCGGCGGCCGAGCGCAACGACGCGACCGAGTTCGCGCTCGACGTGCTCGACTCGCTCAAGTGGTTCGCGTTCGGCGGCATCGTCGTGATGGGGGCCTCGGGCGGCGCGGCGCTGTGGTACCTCTACGAGAACGACCTGCCGGAGGGCACGCGCGGCACGGCCCTCATCGCGATGATGACTCTCTACGGCGTGTTCGCGCTGACGAGCCTCTGGGCGTGGCGCGAGACGAAGGGCGCTCGCGAGGCGGGCATCAGCGAACTCCCGACCCGGCTGAAGATGGCGTTCCGGACGAACGCGCTGGTCGCCACCCTGCTCGTCCTGAACGCGGCGATCATCGGCTACGTGGTCTGAGGCGGCGAAACCGCGCCTGCGCAATCCTTTTACGCCATACTCGCCTACGTTCTGCTAATATGAGCATGGGCTCGGACATGTATCGCCAGCAGATCCTCGACCACTACAAGAACCCCCGCAACTGCGGGGAGATCGAGGAGCCGACCTACACTCACGCTGGCGAGAACCCGATGTGTGGCGACGAGATCCGGATCGACGTGGAACTCGACGACGACGAGGAGGTCATCGAGCGCGTCGCGTTCCGCGGCGACGGCTGCGCCATCAGTCAGGCCAGCGCGAGCATGCTGACCGGCAAGCTTCAAGGCATGACCGTCGTGGAGATGCAGGAACTCGACCGCGACGACGTGGTCGACATGCTCGGGGTGGACATCAGCCCGATGCGGATCAAGTGCGCGGTGCTCGCCGAGAAGGTGGTCCAAGACGGCGCGAAGATCTACGAGGGCGAGGCAGACCTCGACAAGACGACGACCGAAGACGACGAGTAGGGTTTTCTCGATTCCGGCGTTCGACACTGCCTCGAATACGAATCGCACACCGAGATGTGAATCGCAGACTGATTTCTAGAGCTCCGGGACGCGCGAGCAGTGCGCGGCGCGAAGCGCCGCGACGAGCGAGCGGTGTCTTGGCGAGCAACGCGAGCCACGGCTCGGAAGAGATTCGCTCTTCCGGTGCAACCGGCGAGCAGCGCGCGCCGAGGTGGAAGAAAAACCAGCGCGTGCGGGGGCGAGTATCACGTAGTGTGCAACTGACAACTAACGTTCGAGAACGAGTTCGGTTGCTCGTTACCTGTCGTCCGTGACGGGTCTGCCGTCCTCGGTCGGCGGAGCGACGTGGTCGATGAACGCCTCGACGTCCGGTTCCTCGACGCGGACGCGGACGTGGATGTCGCCGAGTTCGCTGGGATCGCCCACCGCGAAGTTGACCACGTCCTCGAAGGCGGCCTGCTTCTTCAGGTCGAACGCGAAGCTGTCGCCCCGGCGGGAGCCGAAGAACTCCCCGCGCGCGGTGTCGAGGATCTCCTGTCGGTGGAGCAGCTCCGAGAAGTGGTCGAGCGAGTGGACCTCGGCGACGACCTCGCCGTGGCGCTGTTCGGGCTCCGCGCTGGGGAAGACGTTCTCGATGGCGGTCGCGACCCTGTCGGCGATCTCGGTGTCCTGAACTGGCGCGGTGATCTGAACGTCGATGCTGTAGATCATGAGTTATCTGTAAATCTCGGGTTCCGCTCGACGACGGTCACGCCTCGCTCGCGGTGCACTCGCGTTCGAGCGCCTCGATGCCGTCGGTGAACAGCGTGCGCATCTTCGCGTGGAACGACTCCAGCGAGCCGGTGTTCTCGACGGTCACGTCCGCGCGGGCGATGGCCTCGTCCATGCCGAACCCTCGCTCGCGCTCGTCGCGCTCGCGCAGCGACTCGCCGTCGTCGGTGTTGTCCCGGCCGCGCGCAGTCACGCGCTCGACCCGGGTCTCGAACGGGGCCTCGATGCTGACCAGCGCGAACGCGTCGCCGAACGCCTCCTCGAAGCGCTCGACCTCGACGCCCGCCCGGATGCCGTCCACGAGCACGGTGTCCGAGTCCGCCAGCGCGTCCTCGATGATCGGCAGCGAGCGCTGGGCGATGGCGTCCGGGCCGTTCTCCTCGCGGAGCGCGGCCGCGATCTCGCCGTGGTGCTCGGCCGGGTCGAGGCCGCGGTCCCGACACTCCTGACGGATCACGTCGCCCATCGTCACGACGGGAATGTCGAGCTCCTCGGCAACCGCGGCGGCCTCGCTCTTGCCGCTGCCCGGCAGCCCCACGGTTCCGATAACCTTCATCGAGTTGTGATACTGGCGAAGTGCGCTTAAGCGCTGTGTTCTGGACGGGCGTCGGCTACCGCGTCGGAGACGGCGGAGTTTCCAGCAGTGTCTCGCAAGGGTGACTTTCCATCCCGGCGCGCGTTTGGGCGCGGCGCAGTCACGCGCCGCGCCCTAGCGTGCGAGGTCTGCGCGAGCAGCGCGAGCGCAGGCTCGGCAGACGCAGCCCGCGCAGGAGCGAAGCGACGAGCAGGACCGTCTGCCGGTGGACGAGCATCGCAGGTCGGAACGAAGTGGAGACCGAGAAGCGCAGGAGGCTGGGGAGGACGAGGCGCGGTGCTGTGCGGTCGCGGGGCGGTTACGGTGCAGTCCCTCCGATGCTCAAGCAGAAGCTAGCTTCCTCGATTATTCAACTCGGGGTCACTCCAGCGGGGCTAGTTACTGCCGAAGCCGAGGAGAACTGCACCGAGACCGCACGGAACCTCCACTTCGAGGAAGTACCCGGAGAAAACCTGCTCCAAGAATCCTAAGACCTTTTGCTGAAGCGAATCCAACGGAACCGTGAGGGCACGTAGCTCAGTCTGGAAAGAGCGTCGGACTTCTATCCCGGTCGGTGACTCCGATGGGGGAAGACATCCGACGGTCGTGGGTTCAAATCCCATCGTGCCCGTGAACGACCAACGGGAGTGAACGGCTCGCAGGGGATTTGAACTAGACGAGTCGCAGGCCCGGAAGCGCAACGAAGTGAGCATCCCGGAACGTCTCGACGTAGTTCACAATCCCATCGTGCCCGTCAATTCCTTACTGCGGTCGGTCAGGGCGCAAGTTGTCCTCACGAGTTGACCGAAACAGAAAGCTTACAGCCCACCTGCGACACCCCCGAGCGTGTCCAGCCCTCCATCCCCCGAGTACCGCTACAGCACCGCCACGCTCGACTGGGCGCGGGACGAACACGAGAGCCTCGACGACTGGCCCGCCCGACGCGCCGAGCCGCATCGACCCCGGGCCGCGCTCCTGAGTCGGTGGCTCGGGTCGCTGTTCGACCGAATTTGGTGGTAGCGAGGCCTCAGAGCAACTCGCCGACGTCGTTGATGTCGGACCGGCAGAACGGACACCGATAGTTGGTCTGGAAGTCGTTGCGTTGAGCGACGGTCCGCGTTTCGAGTTCGTGCATCGCGATGCTGCGACCGCAGTCGGGACACGATACCTTCGTCACGAAAAATCACTGTGTAGCCCAAATACTTAAATTCCAAGGTGAGGCGAGCGGGGCGAGGTGCCCGGCGGCTTCGACCCCGCTCGCGGCGTGCTGTCGAGGGACGGCGAGGCGACCATCGAGGTTCGCGTCAGAACCCGTCACGTTCGGCGCGAACTCGACCCCATCGCGTCCGAGTCGCGGAGAATTGACTCGGAAGCGAGCGTTCCCGTTTCTCAGAATTGCTTGGAATAATCTTGGCATCGTGCGCGAAGAGTGCCCCAATGGAGGAGCCAGCTACTCCTCGAATCCGTCTTCGAACCGGAACGTCCCGTTGCGCTGGACGACTTCGCCGTCGACCTCGATGAACGAGTCGTCGGCCATGTCCACGATCATGTCGACGTGGACCGCGCTGTGGTTGCCCTCCTCGCCCTCGGGCAGGCACGCGTCGTACGCGCGTCCCACCGCGAGGTGGACCGTATCGCCCATCTTCTCGTCGAATAGCATGTTGTAGGTGAACCGGTCGATGTCGCGGTTCATCCCGATGCCGAGTTCGCCGAGGCGGCGCGCGCCCTCGTCGGTGTCGAGGATGTCCGCCAGCACGGACTCGTTCTTGCTCGCGGCGTGTTCGACGACCTCGCCGCCCTCGAAGCGGAGGAAGGCGTCCTCGATAACGCGGCCGTCGTGGACGACCGGCTTGTCGAACAGGACTTCGCCCTCCACCGAGTCGGCGACCGGCGCGGTGAACACCTCGCCGCCGGGGAGGTTGTTCTTGGCGTGGTCGTTGATGGTGGACATCCCCGCGATGGACAGTCGGAGGTCCGTCGTGTCGCCGCTGACGATGTGGACCTCTTCGCCCGCGTCGAGGATGTCGACCATCCGCTGCTGGTGGTCCTTCTGGGCCGCCCAGTCCTTGCCGACGGCCGACCAGACGAACTCCTCGTACGCCTCGGTGCTCATCTCGGCGTTCTGGGCGTTGGCCGGCGCGGGGTACTGGGTGAGTACCCACGTCGTGTCGAGGATCTCCTCGCGGACGGACTCGTGGGCCCTGTTGAACGCCGCCATCGTCTCGCTCGGGACGGCGCTCATGTCGGCGACGTTGTCGTGGGCCTTGACGTGAATCCACACGTCGGCGGCCTCGGCCAGTGCGAGTTCGTGGCCGGGCGTCTCGAGGTCCTCGGGGTCGGTCGCCGCGAGGAACGCCGCGCGGGTCGCGTCCTTCCGGAACGAGACGTGGAACGGGCTCGCGCCGCGCTCGCCGGCGGCCTCGCAAAGCGCGATGGTCAGGTCCTCGGCCGCTGACGGGGCGCTGACGACCACGTCGTCGCCGGACTCGACCTCGGTGGAGTGGTCGAGGATAGTCTCGGCGTGCTCTCTGACTCGGGGGTCCATGCCGGAGAGTGGAAGGGAGAGGGCCAAACCGCTTTCGGTATCTGGTCTCTTTCAGGTCGAATCTATCCTAAACCATCGTGGCGCGCTCGCCGCCATCGCGGGGTATTTGGCGTCCCCGGAGCTAGAGGAAGCCATGATAGACTTGCGGAGCGACACGGTCACGAAGCCCGCCGCCGCGATGCGCGAGGCGGCCCGCGACGCCGACGTGGGCGACGACGTGTACGGCGAGGACCCGACGGTCAACGAACTCGAAGCTCGCGCGGCCGACCTCGCAGGCTTCGAGGACGCCCTCTACGTTCCGACCGGGACGATGGGCAATCAGGTCGCGGTGCGGACCCACACCGAGCGCGGTCAGGAGGTGCTGAGCGAGCGCGAGAGCCACGTCGTCAAGTACGAACTCGGCGGGATGGCCCAGCTCTCGGGGCTCCAGCTCCGGACGCTCGACGGGGGCGAGCGCGGGATTCCGACGCCCGAGCAGGTCCGCGAGGGCTACGTCGAGGAGGACGCCCACCGGCCGGGGACCGGGCTGCTGACCCTCGAAAACACGCACAACAGCAAGGGCGGAATCGCCGTCGCGCCGGAGAAGATCGACGCCGCGGCCGAGGCCGCCCACGACCACGGTGTCCCGGTCCACCTCGACGGCGCGCGAGTGTGCAACGCCGCGGTCGCGCTCGACGTGGCTCCGTCGCGCATCACCGAGAACGTCGACTCGGTGATGTTCTGTCTCTCGAAGGGACTGGGCGCGCCGGTCGGTTCGATGCTGGCCGGCAGCGAGGAGTTCATCGCCCGAGCGCGGCGCAACCGGAAGCTGTTCGGCGGCGGGATGCGCCAAGCAGGAGTCATCGCCGCGCCCGGGATGGAGGCGCTGGAGAACGTCGACAGGCTCGCGGAGGACCACGAGAACGCCCGGGTGCTCGCCGAGCGACTGGCGACCGTCGAGGCCCTCGACGTGCAGGATCCGGAGACGAACATCGTCCTCGTGAACACCGAGGGCACGGGCCTGACCGCCGAGGAGTTCCTCGCCGCCTGCGAGGATGCGGGGGTAGCCGGCGTCCAGTTCGGCATCCACGTCGTGCGCTTCTGCACGCACTGGGACGTGGACCGCGAGGCCGTCGAGACCGCGGCCGAGCGCGTCGCACAAGCAGTCGGGGAGTAGCGCGCTCGCCGTGGTTTTCGAAGAGTAGCGCGTTCTCGGGGTGTCGGCTACCGCCGACCGTTGTCCATCCCCTCGCGGAAGCCCGTGATGGTCCGGCGGATGAACAGGTACATGAACAGCACGAACCCGAGGAGGAGCACGACGAAGCCGACGACGAGGGGGTTGTTGTAGATGAACTCCATACGCGATTCATTCAGTCGCCCGAACAAATTCGTTTCGACGCGCGCTCCGGAGGAACGACACGGTACTCCGCGCCAGCGGTAGCGACGGTCCTCCAGCGGTAACAACGTTCAAGACGGGACGACGAGAACCCCGACGCATGGCTGACCTCCTGCCCTCCACCTCGGACGCGTCGGCCGCCGAGTCCGCCGAACCGCGGGTCATCGGGGTCGACAGCGACGACGCCGACGACCTGCTGGCCGCGCTCTCGCCGCGGACCGCCCGCGAGCTGCTGGCCGTCCTCCACGACGAGCCCGCGACGCCCTCCGAACTCGCCGAGGCGGTCGACACCTCGCTCCAGAACGCCCAGTACCACCTCGGCAAGCTCGAAGACGCCGAGATCATCGAGGCCGTGGACACGGTGTACTCCGAGAAGGGCCGCGAGATGACGGTGTACGCGCCCGCCGACCGACCGCTCGTCGTCTTCGCCGGCGAGGACGAGGAGACCGCCGGCCTGAAGGCCGCCCTCTCGCGGCTGGTCGGGTCGTTCGGTGCGCTCGGACTGTTGAGCGTCGCGATACAGGAGGCGTTCGGCGACGGGGTCGCCGCGCTGTTCGAGGGCGGGCTGTTCGGCGGAGCTGGCGGGGCCGAGACGACCACCGACGGCGGCGAGCCGACGCTCCACTCCGCGGACGCAGTTCAGGAGGGAGCCGCGGCCGCCGGCAACGCCGTCCCGCCGGGCGTCCTCTTCTTCGCCGGGGGCGCGCTCGTCCTCGCGCTCGGATTCGCGTGGTGGTACTACGCGAACCGCAGAACGGACGACGAGAATCGTGAGAGCTGATGCGGAAATCGCCGGAAGGAATGGAGGAAATTGACCCTTCCGAACGGCACGTCAGGCGCTCGAACGCTCGAAAACGGTCCTCTCCGCCGAAAGCTAAAACGCGTCTTTGAGCTTACGGGAGCTATTTGATACGCCGGAGTGTACGAAGAGGTGTACCGCCCCGCTTCGGCCCTCCCCTGTCGGTCGACCTGCCTCGCATCAGTCTCGACCCGAAGCCCCGCACCACACCTCCGAATCGGCCTCCCACGGCCTCGCATCGGGGCGGCACACCATGTCGGATTCTCCGCGGTAGTTCTCACACGCCTCGCCAGTGTCGTCCGTCGTCCGGGATGGTTACTTGACGACGAACTCCTCCAGCACCGACCCGTCGCGGTGGCGTATCTCGCCCGCGAGCCTCGCGTCGGAATCCCCATCGTCTTCGGTCGGACGGAGCTCCGCGTGGGTGGGGACGCCCCCGCGAGGGTCGGCGTGACTGCCGGGGTTGAGCAGGAGGACGTCTTCGCCCTGCGAGACCGCGTGGCGGTGCGAGTGGCCGAACACCACCACGTCGGCGGCCTCCTGACGGCCGAGCAACGATAGGCCGGTCGCGCCACGGTCGTCGCCGTGGGTCAGGACGAACCGGGCGCCCGCGACCTCGACCGTTCGCTCTGGCGGCAGTCGATTCTGGACCTCGGGCGTCGCGTTGTTGCCGTGGACGGCGTACAGCCGGTCGCTGACCGACTGGAACGCGTCGAGCGCGTCCCCGGTGGTGAAGTCCCCGGCGTGGACGACGACCGATGCTTCCTCGACGGCCTCGCGTGTGCGACCCGCGAGTTCGTGGCCGGACGTGCTGTGGGTGTCCGAGAGGACGGTTATCACGTCTTCGAGTACGCGGGGCCGGATACTGAGCGTTTTCCTCTCGGCGTGGGCCGGGACCTCGACTCCGCGGAACCCAGCGTCCTCGTCCTCGCAAACCAGCGTCCGCGCGGCCGTCTGCAACCACTTTCTTGTTCGGCGGGAGAGAATGGCGAGGTAATGGCGGAAAGCAAGTCTGTCGTGATTGCCGCGCTCATCGCGAACGGTGCGATAGCGATCCTGAAGTTCGCCGGGTTCCTGCTGACCGGGAGCGCGGCGATGCTGTCGGAGACGTACCACTCCATCTCGGACACGGGCAATCAGGTGTTCCTGCTCATCGGCATCCGGTACAGCAACCGGGACGCCAGTCGGGGGCACCCCTTCGGCTATGGAAAGGCCGAGTTCTTCTACAGCTTCCTCGTGAGCGTCCTGCTGTTCGGCATCGCGGGCTGGGAGAGCGCAAAGCACGGCTACGACGCGATAATGCACCCCGGCCACGCCGGCGGTGGCAACCCCGCCACGCTGTTGGGCTACACGTTCCCCTCCGTCTGGGTCAACTACGCCGTGCTTCTCGGGGCCATCGCGTTCGAGGCCTACGCCCTGAAGAAGGCCTACGCCGGGATGCAGGCCGATATCGAGCAGCACGACTGGAGCGGGCTCCGTGAAGCGTTCCAGAAGACGAGCAACGTGACGACCCTGACTGCGTTCACCGAAGACACCATCGCGATGACGGGCGCGGGCATCGCGCTGTTCGGGGTGTACCTCGAACAGGTCACGGGCAACTACATCTACGACGCCGTCTCCGCGCTGCTCATCGGCATCATGCTGATGGGCTTCGCAATCGCGCTAGCGTGGGAGAACAAGCGCCTCCTCATCGGCGAGAGCCTCCCGAAGGACGAAGAGCGCGAGATCCGAGACATAATCGAAGGCTGGGACGGCGTCAGCAGGATCGTCGGCTTGCGAACGGTCTACTTCGGCCCGGAGGACGTGCTTCTGACCGCAGACGTGGCGTTCGACGACGGCCTCGACACCGCCGAGATGGACGAGCGGATCACCGCCATCGAGGACGCCGTAAAGGAGGCGAATTCGAGCGTGAACAAGGTGTACGTCGAACCAGAGACGCGGCGAGCGAGCAGGCGGGAGGCGACGGAGTAGCTACTGCTCGTCCATCTCGAAGAGCCGATTCAGCGTCACGCCCTCCAGCCGAACGAGTTCCGCCGCGACTTCGCTGTCCTCGTTGAGTTGGTACATCGGGCTTCCGCCAACGTCGCGGGTGTGCTCGATGACACCGAGTTCCCGCAACTCGTCGAGGTGGTCGTACACCGTACTTCTGGCGACACCCGCGAGCTTGGCGACGTAGCTCACGTTCAGGTCGCGTCCGCGCTCGCTCACGAACGCGGCGAGGATTTTGGTCCGTGCTGGCTGGCCGAAAAGGGCCATGAAGGGGCTATCTTCGGCGTAGGCGTTCGTGGCCACGAACGGTTCGTCAGGGCACGTTAGGAAGTGCTTTCTGCTAATCCGACACTTCCACTCCAGAGCGAGAGTTTAAACCCGAAGCCGAGCAAACCCCTGCCGTGGCAGAGACGAACGGCTACACGCGTTTTTTCCCCTACGAGGAGCCGTACAACAACCAGCGCGAGGCGATGGACCGTATCTACAACGCCTTCGCGCGGGGCCAAGACGTGCTCTTCGAGGGGGCCTGCGGCACGGGCAAGACGCTGTCGTCGCTCGTGCCCGCGCTGGAGTACGCCCGCGAGGAGGACAAGACGGTCGTCATCACGACCAACGTCCACCAGCAGATGCGCCAGTTCGTCGCAGAGGCGCGAGCCATCACGAAGGAAGAGCCGATCCGCGCGGCCGTCTTCCGGGGGAAGGGGTCGATGTGCCACATCGACGTGGGGTTCGAGGAGTGTCAGGTACTCCGGGACAACACCTACGAGGTCGTCGACGCTGAGCGCGACAAAGCGGAACTGGAGGAGCGCCAGCGGGAGCTACTGGAGCAGGCCCAGGACGGCGACGAACAGGCCGCCGACGCCCGCAGCACCGTGATGGACGAACTGGAGGTCGTCGAGGAGCGTGTCGAGGGGCTCGACGAGCAGAACACCTGCGAGTACTACTACAACAACCTCGTCGGCGACAACGACGACTTTTACTCGTGGCTGTACGACGACGTGCGCACGCCCGACGACATCTACGAGTACGCCGAGCAACAGCAGCTCTGCGGGTACGAGCTTCTGAAGGACGGGATGGAGGGCGTCGATCTGGTGGTGTGTAACTACCACCATCTGCTCGACCCGATGATCCGCGAACAGTTCTTCCGGTGGCTCGGTCGCGAACCCGAGGACGTGATCACCATCTTCGACGAGGCCCACAACGTCGAGGACACCGCCCGCGAGCACGCCACCCGCACCCTGACCGAGAACACGCTCGACTCCGCGCTCGACGAGCTACAGGACAGCGACGACGCCCGGAGCGAGCCCGCGTTCAACGTCATCGCGGCGTTCCGGCGTGCGCTCGAATCGACCTACGAGGAGAGTTTCGGGGTCGGGAGCGAGGCGCGACGCGCCTCGGCCAGTTCGAGCGGGCAACGGCCGCGAGTCGACCGCGAGGCGGTCGGCGACAACTGGGAGGACGTGTCGATCACCAACGAGGGCAGGCGAGACGACCTCACGCTCGCGTTCCTCCAAGAGTACACCGGGAAGGGCATCGACACCGAACTCGATCTGGCGGTCCACCTCGGCCGCGAACTCGACGAGGAGTACGAGGAGGCGTACAAGAACGGCGAGACGACCACGCGCGAGGAGTGTCAGACCCTCCAGGCCGCGACGTTCGTCCAGGATTTCATGGACGAGAGCACGGAACTCGGCCAGTACCCCGTGGTGTCGGTCCGGCGCGACGAGGCCACCGACGAGGTGTACGGCCGGGCCGAACTGTACACCTGCATCCCGCGGGAGGTGACCGAGGAGTTGTTCTCGGAGGTGTACGCCACGGTGCTGATGAGCGCGACGCTCCGACCCTTCGACGTCATCGGCGACGTGCTCGGGCTCGAAGAGCCGGTCGAGTTGGCGTACGGCCTCCAGTTCCCCGAGGGGAACCGCCGGACGTTCGCGGTCGAGTCGCCCGCCCTGTTCGCCAGCGAGCGCGACGACCCCGAGACCCAGGAGACCATCGCGGGCGTGCTCCGGGACGCGGTGGAGTTCACCGCGGGCAACACGCTTCTCTTTTTCCCGAGCTACGCCGAGGCCGAGCGCTACTACGACCGACTCGAACGCGAGACCGGTCCCGGCGGCCTCGACGCCAACCTCTACCGTGACGAGCCGGGCATCTCGGTCGAGGAGCGCCGCCAGCAGTTCGTGGCCGACGAGAACGCCGCGATGTTCACCTCGCTGTGGGCCACGCTGGCCGAGGGCGTCAGCTTCGACGGCGACGACGCCCGGACGGTGGTCGTGGTCGGGGTGCCCTACCCGCACCTCGACGACCGGATGGACGCGGTCCAGGACGCCTACGACCGGGCGTTCGCCGACCGGTCCGGACGCGACTCGGGCTGGGAGTACGCCGTCGAGATCCCGACCATCCGGAAGACCAGACAGGCGCTCGGCCGTGTCATCCGCTCGCCCGAGGACTTCGGCGTCCGCGTGCTGGTGGACAAGCGCTACACGGCGGCGGGCGAACGCGAGATGGGCAAGTACAGCGTCCGCGAGACGTTCCCCGTCGAGGAGCGCGACGAGATGCTGGACATCGCGCCCGAGAAGCTGAAGTTCGCCATGCTGAACTTCTTCACCGACAACGACGCGTGGACGGGCGACCCGCCGACGCCGTGACGATTCCCAGACAACTCGGTGACACCCCGACGAGTCTCCGACACCGTGACGACCTGCCGACGCGCCAAATACTCACTGACACCCCACGTGGTCGAGTGCGCGCCCGGCGGCGCGGTCCGGACCGCCCCGCC
>NZ_KZ859519.1:0-32156 GCF_003382685.1 Halorussus litoreus
CGGCGGGCGCGACGCGACCGCCGCCGCCCGCGCGAGCTTCGATCTCCGCGACAGCCCGGCTCGCCCAGCGCTCGAACCGCTCGCCGCTGGCCCAGTCGCGGATGCGGACCCCGAGCGGGGCGCGGTCGACCCCGGCGAGGAACGCGGCGGCTCGCCGGTCGTCGGTCCACGTCCCGTCGGCGATCAGCCTCGCCGCAGTTGCGCGGTCGCAGTTCTCGAAGTCGGCGACCACGTCGACCGCTATCGTCCGGACGCGGTTCCGCGCGTCGCGGCGCATCGCGGCAACGTCGTCCGCGGAGTGGTCGTCGGGGTCGGTGCCGAGCGCGCGGTCGACCTCCCTGCCGGCGGTCCTGACCTCGTCGTAGTGAGCGCGCTCGGGCGACCGGTTCGGAAACCACGCGTCAGTCTGCTGTTCGTCGTCGGTGGCGCGGCGGTCGTCACCCGAAGTTCGGGTCGCGCTCTCCCGAAGGGCCGCCGCTGCGAGCAGGGCCGCCGTCGCGGCGAACAGCCCGACGACGACCTGCGAGCCGAGCACGCGCGAGACCGGCCGGAACACAGACTCCGGGAACAGGCCGGGGAGGAAGACGACGCCGAGCGCGACCACCAGCGACGCCACGCCGACCGCAGCGATTGTGCGTCGTCGCCGGAGGTATTCGACAATCCGGCCCAGTAACCGCGCGATCACTTCCGGTCACCCCAGTGTTTCCGGAGTCCGTCGAGCGCCTCGCGGGCTGCCTCGGTTCGGTCCGAGCGCGACAGGTCGCCGTACCTGACCTCGCGGAAGGCGTCGGTCAGCCGCCGGACCGCGTCGTCGGGGTACCCCCGTTCCATCGCGGCCCGGGCGAACTCCCCGGGAGTCCGGGATTCGGCGTTGCGGAGCCGGACGCGCTCGGTCAGGGCCTGCCACGCCTCCTCGACGGTCGGCGGGGCCGAGTCCGCGGGCTCGTCCGCGCTGTCGGACGCAGACGCGGACTGGCTTCCACCGCTTCCGCGACTCCGGCGACCGATGCTCGGGAGGCTCGCGTTGCCGAGCGACGAGAGCAGGCCCGCGCCGGCTCCGAGTCCGGCGAACGCTCGCGGGACGGCCGACAGGGTCGCGCCGAGACCGCGGGCCCCGATTCGGAGCGCGTCGCCGGTCCCGCGGGCGAGGCCGCCGAGGACGGTCGAGAGGCTCCCGCCGAACGCGCGGGTCAGCGCCGCGGCGTCGTCGAGGACCCGCGGCACCGACGCCGACAGGCCGACGACGAGCCCCATCGTCCGAGCCGGGACGCTCCCGACCAGTTCGCCGACCGGCGTTCCGTTCACGGTCAGCGTGGCCGGGGCCGCACCGGCAGTGTTGGAACGCAGCCCGAGGAATCCCGTCCGGAACCCGACCGCGGCGAGTCCGCCGAAGAGGATCAGGACGGCAGAGAAGACGGCCAGCGGGCCGTTGCCGTCGCCGGACTGCTCGATGGGCGTCTCGGTCGTCGTGGTCGCGTTCGTCGTGGTCTCGGTGGTTTCGGTGGAGCTGGACCCCGACCCGTCGCTGGCGTCGCTCGATGGCGAGGTCGTTCCGGCGGGGTCGGCGGTTCCGGTCGTCGCATACCCGTCGGGCAAATCGTCGCCGGAGGGGTCACTGTCGGGGAGTCCGCCGTCGGCGGGAGCGGGGGCGCCGCCGGTTCCGACGCCGGAGGGCGCGGTTCCGAACCCACCTGCGGGGAACAGCGAGGCCGAGAGGGCGACTGCGAACACGCAGAGGACCGCGAGGGCGGCGCGGCGTTGCACGGCTGAGACGAAAACTTTCAGTCAGATATATCTTCCTCTCTGTCATAGGCCCACACAGTTTACCCCGCAATGTCCCGCACCTCCGATATCCTCTCGCCGACCGCGTCTCTCGACTCCGGGACCGACTCGGACCTGCCCCGCCGGGTCGCGGTCACGCTCGCGCTCGTGCTCGCCGCGGACGCCGCATTCGTCGCGGTGTTCGCGTTCCTCGCCCGCCCGTGGCTCGCCCGGCTGCTGGGCGACCCCGCGGGGTTCGGCGCTTCCGGTTCCGGCGACCCGACCGGCGCTCTCGGACTGCTCGGCTGGCTCGCGGTGCTCGCGCTAGGCACGGCCGCGCTCGCGTGGGCGCAGCTCCGGTACGTCCACCGGGAGTCGCTCGCGGTAGCGGACGCCCGGCCCGTCTCCGAATCGGAGTATCCCGACCTCCACGCCCGACTGGAACGACTCGCGAAGATCGCAGACGTGCCGGCACCGGCGGTCGCGGTCGCGGAGACCGAGGTGCCCAACAGCTTCGCGGTCGGTGGTATCGGGGGTGAAGCCACGATAGTCGTCTCGCGCGGGCTACTCGACGCGCTCGCGGACGACGAACTCGACGCCGTGCTGGCCCACGAACTCGCGCACCTCCGGAACCGCGACGCCGCGGTGATGACGCTCGCGACGTTCCTCCCGGCACTGGCGAACGACGACTACTCGGTGTTCGACGGTGTCGCCACCCCCGGCGCGCGCAAGTTCGGGCTGGCCGTGCTCGCGCTCGTCGGCTACGCGGTCAGCACCGCGCTGGTCCCCGCGCCAGCGTTCAGCGTCGCCTCGCTGCTGGCGTTCGCGGGCTTCGTCGCCTTCACCGTTCTGTTCGGCGGTGCAGCGCTCGGCGTGCTCGCCATCCCGGCTATCGTGCTCGCGGGCCGGCTCTCGCATCTCCGGGAGTTCGCGGCCGACCGCGCCGGCGCGCTGGTGGCCGGCGACCCCGGCGCGATGGCGAGCGCGCTCGAAACGCTCGACGGCGAAGTCTCCGAGCGGCCGACCGAGGACGTGCGAGCGAGCGGGATTCGGGAACTCTGCTTGCTTCCCCACGGGATCGCCGACCGAGGCAGTGACGCGAAGAAAGGGGAGCGCGAGGATCCGCTCGCGGGCCTGCCGCTCGACGTGGAGACCCATCCACCGACCGACGAGCGCGTGGCTCGACTCCGAGACCTCGCCGCGGAAGGTCGCGACGCGTATCGATAGGGAACGCGTGTCGGTAGGGAAAACGGAAGTCCGAATTCGTGTCGAGCCGAACCAGCCGAGCTCTCAGTCCGGCCGGTCGGGGTCGCGCTTGAACAGGACCAGCCCGAACGCCAGCGGTGAGAGCAGTCCCGCGAGAATGCTCCCACCGATGGCGAGTTGGCCCGTGGTGAACTGAGAGGCGAGGCCGCCCTCGGATTCCGACGAACTCCCGTCGCTCGAACTCGCCGAGCCGCCGACCTCCACGTCGCCGACGACGACTGCGCCCCTCATCCCCATCGTCGCGTGGGGCGTGCAGACGTACTTCGTGACGCCCGCTTCGTCGAACGTCTGCTCGAAGGTGAACCCTTCCTCGTCGGTCTGCTCGCTCTCGAACGAGCCGTCCTCGGCCGAGACGTTGTGTATGCTTCCCTGCCCGGTCCACTCCCAGACGACCGTCGTGCCGGGGTCGACCCGAACCGCAGCGGGGCCGAACGCGAAGTTGCCGTTGTTGCCGCTCGCACCGACTTTTACTGTGACTTCGGACTCGCCGGTGCGGTCGACCACGCCGTCGTAGTTGCTCACGCCCTCGAACCACGAGCCGAGGTCGCCACCGGACTGTGCGGCGGCCAAATCCCCGACCGCTGGCGCTGTGGCGACCGCCGCCGTGCCGAGGGCCGCGCCGCGCAGCATCGTCCGCCGGGAGACGGCCCGCTCCAGCGAGCGGGATTCAGATGATTCTGCTCGCATGGCTTACCCCTCGTAGCCGGCGTACTCCATCAGATTGGCGAAGATGTCGCTGTCCATGACCTCCTCGTACACTACCCCCGTCAGCATCCCGCCGGGGTACGTCCGGCCGTTCATGACGTGGTTGACCTTGTGGCAGTGCATCAGGTAGATACCGGGGTCGGCGTCCGCGGTGAACTCGATGGTGTGGCGCTCGGCTGGCGCGATGTTGGTCACGTCCATGTCGTGACGCGCGGCCTCAGGAATCGTGCCGCCATCCTTCTCCACCCGCTGGAACCGGTGGTTGTGGATATGCATCGGGTGAGACATGTACCCGCCGTTGACGAGGTGGAGTCGAACCGTCTCGTCCTGCTTGACGATGATCGGCGAGCCGTCTTCGGGGTGGAGCGTCCGGGGCGCGGACTTCCCGTTGACGGTGAACACGTCGGGGTTGCGCTTGCGCGGGTTGTAGCTCGCGCTCTGTCCGGCCATCATCCGGGAGAGCGACGAGTCCCACTCCTTGACCGTCATGAAGTACTCCTTGTCGGCGGGCTCGTACCCCTTCGGGTCCACGCGCAGAATGCCGAACATCCCCATCTCGATGTGACGCGGCGTCTGGAAGTGACAGTGATAGAGGTGGGTGCCCGGCACGTTCGCGGGAATCTGGTAGGTGTGCTTCTCGCCGGGGTCGACCGTGATGCCGGTCGTGGTCGGCACGCCGTCGTTCTCCCACTTCTTCTGAACGCCGTGGAAGTGGACGGTGTGGGCGCGCTTGCCGTCGGTGTTGTCGAGCGTGACCTCCATGTCCTCGCCCTCGGTCGTCCGGAGGATGGGACCGGGAACGCTCGGGTCGCGGTCGTCGGCCTGGAACGCCCAGACGCGCGGGAGTTCGACCGGGCCACCCATCGTGTCGAGCGGGTGGACTTCGTGCTTGGCTGGCAGGGTCGAGAGCGTCACTTGGCCGCCCTGCTCGTCGACGTTCACGATCTCGGGGGGACTGGTCGTGGGGAAGTCGGATTCGGACTGCATAGCTTGTTGATCCTGCTGGGTCGCTTGCTGGGACGTTCGTTGGTCTCGACCGCTCGGTGCCGCACAGCCTGCGGCCGCGGCGAGTCCACCGGCGCTAGTCGCCTTGAGGAAGTCGCGTCGAGAGGGTCCGTTCCCGGGGGCTCCGATTTGGGTCATTGGTACAGGTCGAACTTATGGGGGCTACTTAAAGAGCGGAGGCGGTGGTTCCCAGTTGCTGGGACGCCACCGAATATGTTCGGCAGTGCGTTCGACGTCTCGGTGAGTCTGGACGAGACCGCCCCTAGCCGTCCGAGTCGAACGAATTATGTACCGGCTGTCGGAAGGTGGAGACGGATGGTTCGAGATCCGACGGGGTTGGAGGACGGCCCCGACCTCGAAGCGGTTCTCGACGCCCTCGACGACCCGGACTGCCGGTCGATCGTGACGCACCTCGACGAACCCATGACAGCCAGCGAAATATCGGACGTCACAGACGTGCCGCTCTCGACCGTGTACCGCAAGCTCGAGGCGCTGAGCGAGGCGTCGCTCCTCCGGGAACTCACGGAGGTCCGGAGCGACGGCCACCACACCTCGCGCTACGAGGTCGACTTCGAGGAGGTGGCGGTGTCGCTTGACGAGAACAACGACCTCGACGTCTCGGTGTCCCGACCGGCCCGGTCGGCCGAAGAACGCCTCGCGGACATGTGGTCGGAGGTGCGCAGGGAGACGTGACGGTCGCACTGGCCCAGTCGGCGGGCGAACCCACCTCCGTCACGACGCTCGTGGTCGCGCTGAAGACCGTCACGCTCGTGCTCGGCGGGCTCATCACGTTCTTCGCGCTCAAGGCGTACCGCCGGACCCACTCGCCCGCGCTCCGCGCGCTTACCATCGGGTTCGGCGCGGTCACGCTCGGTTCGATGGTCGCCGGCGTGCTCGACCGACTGCTCCTGACCTCGACCGAGTTCGCCCTGGTCACCGAGAGCGCGCTGACCGCGGTCGGCTTCGCGGTCATCCTCTACTCGCTGTACGTGGACTGAGTGCGTATCGGCGGTCGTGGTACGGTTCGGAATCGTCTTTCTCCCGGGTGCGCTGGAATCGGCTTTCCACTATGAGGCATTGGGATTGAGTTTCGATCTGGAGCACAAAGACCGACTTTTCAACCCGGCGCGTGCTGGCGCGCCCTCGTGGCGCGCCAAACCGCGCGAGGTCTGCGCTCGCTCCGCTCGCGCAGGCTCGGCAGTCACAGCCCCGCAGGCCGGAAGCCGAGCAAGACCGTCTGCCGGTGGCCGAGACGCGCAGGCGACTGGGGAGGCCCGAGGTCCGCGGTCGCGGTTACGGTGCGGTCACGCCGAGGCGCAAGCAGTAGCTCGCTCGGACTCAGCCAACAATCCAAGGACCACGAAGCTAGCTACTGCCGAGGCATCGGAGTCGGCGCAGCCTCACACCTCCCCAACCTCCTCGTTCACTCGCTACGCACGCTCACTCGCTCCTCGCGCGCGTTGCTCGCGCGCGTCGGCCGTGGAATCACGATTCACGCGTAGTTCAGCCACGGTCGAGTTGGGTTAGCTCGCCAGCCCATTTCCATTTGGACAGGTCCGGCAAAACACGCGACGGAGCGGTCGGTTTTACCAACTGCCGAATCTTGTATAATCGATAATTAGGTACAAATGTCTCTCCGTTGTCCTTCCATCCGCATGTCCGAGAAATCCAACATGTCGCGGCGGTCGTTCCTCAAGACGACCGGGGGAGCGGCAACGGGTGTAGCGATGGCGGGAACTGCGGCCGGGCAGGACACGACCACGCAGGAGGGCGACGATGGCGGCCAGCAGACCACCACGCAGGACAGTGGGGGTGGCGAAGGCGGCACGCTCAACCTCATCAACTCCACGATGACCACGCTCGACCCGATCAAGGCGACCGACACCGCGTCGGGTCGGGTCATCCAGCAGGTGTTCGACCCGCTGATGAACTATCCGGACGGCGCCATCGAAGTTCAGACCCTGCTGGCACAGGGGTACGAGACCTCCGACGACTTCACCACGTACACGTTCAACATCAAGCAGGGGGCGCAGTTCCACGACGACTACGGCGAGGTGACCGCGCAGGACTTCGTCTACTCGTGGGAGCGACTTGCAGCCTCCGAGGAGTCCCGACGGGCGTACTTCATCCTCGAATCCATCGGCATCCAGCACGAGACGGAGACGGTCACCGAGACGACCGGGGAGGGTGACACGCAGGAGCGAGAGACGTACGTCCCCGGAACGCTCGCGGTCGAAGCCGTGGACGACTACACGCTAGAGGTGAACCTCGCCGAGCCGTTCCACGCGACGCTCCCGATGCTCGCGTACACCGCGTTCGCGGCGCTCCCGGAGGGCATCGTCGGTGACATCGAGGGGTACGACGGCGAGATGGAGTACCAGCAGTTCGCCACGAGCAACCCCATCGGAGCGGGGCCGTTCCAGTTCGAGACGTGGCAGTCGAACGACGAGGCCGAGGTGTCGCGGTTCGACGACTACCACGGGCAGGTTGCGTCGGTCGACGCGGTGAACTGGCGCATCATCGAGGACGACAACGCTCGGTACACCTACGCGATGAACCGCAACGCCGACTACTTCCCCATCCCGACGCCGTTCTACGACCCCAATCTGGTCAACGTCGAGGAGACCGACGATCTCGGTCGCGAGACGGGGACGTACGGGCCGGTCCGCAACGGCGCGACCGTGAACTACCTCGCCGTGGCGACCATCAACGCCTTCTACATGGGCTTCAACACGGCGCAGGTCGAGAAGCCCGCGCGGCAGGCCGCGGCGTACGCGATGAACCAGCAGCAGGTCATCGAGCAGATCTTCAAGGGTCGCGGACAGGCCGCGTACCACTTCACGCCGCCGAACATCTACCCCGGCGGCCCGGACGAGTACACGACGCACGCGGAGAACAACTACCCCTACGGCTACAACACGACCCAGCTCGATCAGGCCCGACAGGTGATGGAGGACGCGGGCTACGGCCCGAACAACCAGTACCAGTTCACGTTCACCATCTACGAGGGGTCGGACACGTGGCAGCAGGTGGGCCAGCTCCTGCGCGACCAGCTCGCCAGCGCCCACATCAACATGAGCATCGAGAGCGCGCCGTTCTCGACGCTGCTCCAGCGCGGGCGCGAGGGTAACCTCCAATCGTACTCGCTGGGCTGGGTCATGGACTGGCCCGCGCCGGACAACTTCCTGCAGCTGCTCAACCCGCCACAGACCGACACGTCCCAGCCTGCGCCCATCTCGTACGTCAACTGGTCGGACACCGAGGCGGCCCAGCAGGCCATCAGCGCGTGGGAGCAGATCCAGAACAACCCCGCGCCGACCGACCAAGCCGAGCAGGCGCGCAACGAGGGCTACGTCCAAATCGAGGAGGCCAACTGGGAGGACGTCGCGTTCCTTCCGGTGTACCACGAGACCGACGAACGGTTCTGGTACGACAACGTCGACATTCAGGCGTTCGGCGGTGCGGGGCCGAGCCGCCAGATGTACAACGCGACCGACCTCGGGTAAGCCGACGAAGTCGGGCGACCGTCGCGTCGGGCGGTCGCTCGCGGACGGTCGGTCGGGGCCTTCGAACGGTCGGCTTCCGGAAACCCCGAACGGTCGGCGTTAAACCCCGCGCCGGGCTGGCGTCCCGGCGCAGCCGTCTCGGCTGCGCCGGGACGCCAGCAACGGGTCCGATTCGAGGAGCGAGCCGTGGCGAGAACGCAGAGCTGAAGCGACGGGGAAGGAAGGGAGAAGCGACGAGCCGACTGGAGAAAAGCGACGAGTCTGGCCGCGGCGCTACAGCGGCGTCCACTCCGTCTCGATGTCCAGTTTCGGGACGCGCCAGCGCTGCTGAGCGTCGTGGTCGTGCAGTTCGGGGTCGAGCGCCCGGAGTTCGACGGCCGCGTCCACCGCCGGGAGGAGTCGTCGGACAGCGTCCGCGTCGTAGCCCCGCGGGAGGACGTAGTGAGCCATGGCGTCGTGCGCGCGGACGCGGTCGCCGACGGCTTCGAGACACTGCTCGACCACGTCGACGTCGTAGTGGTCGAGTAGCGGCGCGAGCGAGTCGATGCCGACCCGGAGGTCGGCGGGATCGAGTCGGCGTGCGTCGGCCGCCACGTCGTCGATGGTTCCACACAGCGCGGACTCCAAACCTGCCAGTCCGGGGTCTGCGATGCGGGTCTCCTCGATCCCGGCGAGCTTCGGTGAGGTGGACGAACTGACGCTCGCGGTAACCGACCGCGGCGTGCCCGCGTGGTTCAGCACGCGCGTCGTCTCGGCGAGTGGACGCGGAGACGCCGAGGCATCGGGGAGTCGATCGGCGACACTACCCGGGGTGGCGTCGGTGACCGCGAGCACGCGGTGGCGCGTCACGTCGTCGTCACCGAGGAGTTGGCTGCTCGCCCGCGTGAACAGCTCGCGGGAGGTGTCGCCGACCACGAGCAGCGCGCAGCCGGTCGCCTTCAGCTCGTTCAGGTGGTTCAGAAACCGCTGGAGGTCGTCTGGTGGTGCGCCGTCGTCCTCGCCGCGATAGGTGCACTCGCTCGTCGCCATGGCTCGTTCGTGTTAGGTTGTACAATGGTCGCACCATAAATTTTCCGTTACATACGGTTAGATGCGAGTATATTTTCGACCGCCTTCTGCCCACGAATACTAAGTCGCTGGGCGTGGTCCGGTACTGTAGCCCACAGCTATCTTTCAGTTTCTCTCATTTTATTACTATAGGTAAACTTTAGAAAATTAGATAATAACGCGTGTCGGATAGTATATTGCAATGGCACAGTCAACAAGTGTTAAAGACCGGCTCGCAGAATATCCAAGAATTATGGGCGCGCTTTTTACGATTACCTGTCTTCTTGTGCAAGCAGGAGCTGTGGTCGCATCTTCAGGGTCGCCAAAAGCAGGCCCCTAAAAATCCAGGAGCGTGCCAGCTCGAGTGAGCTGACCATCAACGAGTATTGGCTCCGAACTGTCGAGGGTTTGCTGGAGTAAATCGAACGTAGACTTCTTCTCGTAGCCCGTCCCAGTTGCGACATAAAAGTACTCGTATTCCTCCAAGTGCGGCCTGTAGATTGACCCGGCGTTATAGCCTCGTGCTGGATACGCGTGTGGTTCAACTACCACTTCCCCAGAATCTGAACGAATATCTGAGACCTCATATATTGTCGGAACGCCGTTTGCACACTGCGCAATTGTTACGCCAGGGTCGCCGAGAACAACGTAGTCACCACCAAGTGAAGTGCGATCTCTAACTATTCTCATCACGTGACCGATATTGAACCCGTGATAGAACAACCATGCTAGCGTCTCACCCACCTCCACTGCTCCCGAATTCCAGAGATCTGCGAGACTCACAATTGCGGCTCTCGTCCCAGCCTTCACGAGTTCGAGGCCTTGGTCGTGCGAGCGACAGCCGTTGAGTAGCACTGTCTTCGCGCCGGTCGAGTCGAGCGTCCCGGCGTCGAGGATGCCGTCCGGACACTGGAATCCCAACCCGTCGATGTGGCCCACGAAGTGGAACATGTCGCTGTCGCGGGCGAGCAGGTCCCGCAAATCGTCGGTCTCGACGCCGAACTTGCATGTGACGTTCGTGCGCAGGTCGTCGCGGGCGGCGTAAATCTCGGCGGCCGAGTCGAACTCCTCGCGCATCTCCTCGTCGTTGCAGACCACCGTTATCTCGACCGCGCCGTCCTCCGAGGTCGAACGCTCGTGCTCGAACGCCTCGCGGACGAGCTTCGTCCCCTGGACCGGCGTCCGGTCGCCGACCCACGCCTGCTCCAGCGCGTCGACCTCCGGCAGCGGGATGTACTCGCCGACTTCGGGCACGCCGCGGGCCGACCGCTGTTTCGCTCCGTCGGCGTCCGCATCGGTCTCTGCGTCCGCATCGATCTCTGCGGTTCCTCCGCTCTCGCCGTCCATGTCGGTCTTCCCGTCCGACGTGGCTCCCGGTCCGTTGCTCCGTCGGAACTGGTCGCGCGTGCCGGCCGACCGAAGCAGGTCGCCCTCGCGCGCGGCCCCGTTCCGGACGAACGAATCGAGCGCTTCCTCGGTCTGTCGCTGGCTCTCGGTCGGCGTCCACGGCTCGCCCTCGCCCGCCTCGACGTGGACGACCGACAGGTCGTTGACGACGTACGGCAGGAGTTCGACAGCCTCGGGGTCCGGCCGGACGTGAGCCACCCGGTGCCACGGCGACTCGATGGCCTCGACCGCGTGGTCTGGCACTGCGAGGTACGACGCGAGCCGGTCGGCGGGCGACTGCTCGTATAGCGCGGCGAAGTCGAGGTCCGCCCCCGAGTCAAGTCGGGATTCGAGCACCGTGCGCTCGTGGAGGTCGTCGGGGTACAGCCCCTCGGTCCGGACCACGCAGTCGAGCAGGAACACTCGCTTGAGGAGCGACTCGACCGACTCGCTCACCGCCGCGACGTTCTCGCCGAGCGCGCGGTCGACGCCCGATTCGGTGGTCAGCCGGGCGCGCTCGCCGGGCACCACGTCCGCGCCGAGGTAGTACGCCAGCGGCGCGACCGCGTAGACGTGGCCGTACTCGGGCGGAATCCTGATGGTGACACCCGTTTCGGGAGCGCCGAGGCCGTCGGGAATGTTCAGTTCGTCGCCGCGCTCGACGCGGGGCGGATGCCCGCGCAGGGTCGGCCACGCCACCTCGGGCGAGGTGGTCTTGAGTGCGGAGGGGAACGCCGAGACGGCTTTCATCACGGCTTCGGGATCGTCGGGCACCGTGATGGTTGCGGCCGGGGCGTTGTGGTACGACCGCGCGCCGACCTCGACGCGCGTCTCCTCGCCGAACGCGATCTCGACCCCCTCGCTGGTCACGTCGACCGCCATCGACCCCTCGAACCGGAGGTACACCTTAATGTGCGAGTGGAGTTCGAGCAGGTAGTCGTCGGCGGGGAACGAGCGGTCCGTCGGGAGGTCGACGGCCACCCGGTGGTCACCGTCCGGCGTCCGCACCTCCATCGGTATCATGTGCGGAATCCGGAGCCGACTGCACCGTATCTCGCAGGCGGTCTCGACGGGGAAGGCGAACCGCTCCGTGTCCGCGTTCGTGGGGTCGACCGGGCGGTCCGTGTGCAGCGAGAAGTGCCGGGTCTCGATCGGGTCGACCACGTCGAGACCGGTTGCGTCGGACAGCCGCGCGAACGTCGGATGTGTCGATGCGATACTGACGACCCCCTGACCTGTACGTGGGGTCACAGTCCCTCGTTAAAAATCCTCGGTCGAGGACTCGAATTAACCGCCTTCACCCCCGTCGTCCACGCGCTCCATCTCGGTACTCCCCGCGGGAACTCGATACCGACGCAGGAGTCGCTTCGGAACGTCGGCCGAGTCCCGCTCCCGGTCGACCGCGTACGCCGAGTACACCGCTTCGTCGCGCGTGATCTGGACTGTCGCGTATCCCCAGTGATGGCTGTCGAACCACTCGACGTGGGGGTTCACCGCCTGAAGCCCCGCGACGACGGCCTCGGTGTCGGGCAGTTGCCCGGACTCGACGAGGTTGTCGCTGCTGATTGCGGGAGCCATGAACTCGATTCCCACGCGGTCGGCGTCTTCGGACGGACTCTCTGCATCCTCAGTCAAGTCCGCTGCGTCATCCCCGAGTCCGTAGTCGCTGAGCAGGTAGCCAGCGAGGTAGCTGTGCATGTCACCGGTCAGCGCGAGGAAGTTCTCGACGCCCGACTCGCCGAACCCCGACAGAATCTCCCGGCGCTCGGAGCGGTAGCCGTCCCACGCGTCGGCGTTGACCCGGGCGTCGCCGTCGCCGACGAATCGGAACGCCGACGCCAGCACCTCGTTGCCCCAGAGCGTCCACCGGGCGTTCGACTGGGTCACCGCCTCGCGGAACCACCGGCGCTGGTCGCGCCCGAGCATCGTCCGACCGGGGTCGGCGACCGCGTCTTCGATCGGGGTGGACGCCCCGGAGTCTTCGGTACTCGGTGGAGGCGACCGGTACAGGCGCTCGTCCGTCAGAAACAGCTCCGCGAGGTCGCCGAACCCCAGCGACCGGTAGAGCCTGAACTCGTCGTGGAGCGCGTCGGGAGCGAGGCCGTCCCCGCCGCTCGGTTCGTACGTCACGCGCGCGGGGACGTATTCGGTGTACGCCCGGATGGCGTCGACGTACAACTGGCGCATGAACTCCGGGTCGTCGCCCCGCGGATGGCTGTACGTCTCGGGCGCGTTCGTATCGTAGTTCCACCAGCGGTCGTTGACCACCTCGTGGTCGTCCCAGACGTGGATCATCGTGTGGTTGGCGAGCGCTCGCCGGAGGTTCGGGTCCGAGCGGTACGTCCGGTAGAGGTGGCGGTAGTCCGCGAGGTCGGTGGCCTGTTCCGCGCCGCTCGGCAGGTCGATGGACCGGCCCTCGACCCCGTCGCCCGCGTCCTCGTAGATGAAGTCTCCGAGGTGGAGGAGGAAGTCGGCGTCCTCCTCGCCGACATGGGCGAACGCCCCGAAGTAGCCGTCGAGGTAGTGGTTGCACGACGCGATTGCGAGATCGAGCGAGGCGGGGCTGGCGTCCGGTGCGGGGAGCGTGCGGCACTGTCCGACCGTACTGGCCGCGCCGTCGTGGACGAACCGATAGGCGTAGCGGGTGTCCGGGTCGAGTTCGCCGTCCACGTCGACCGTCGCGGTGTAGTCGCGGTCGGAGCCGAACTCGGCGGACGGGACGGTGCCTCGGAACGCAGGCTCGTCGAAGGAGTCGTCGGCCGCGACCTCGACGGCGAGCGGGGTCTCCCCGTCGTGGGCGTCGGAGTCGACGCGGGTCCAGAGCAGGACCCCGTTCGGGGTGGGGCCGCCGCTCGCGATTCCGTGGGGGAACACGGCTTCGTCGCCCTGCTCGCCGTCACCCTGCCGGTCCCTCCCCCGGCTGTCGACCTCGAACGCGACGTCGTCGGAGGACGGGTCCGCCGTGAGTCGCACGGCGGCCGCGTCCTCCGCGGAGAGGGCCGAGAGCGCGCCGCCGAGGGTGGCCCCCGCCGCGGCCCTCAGCAGGCTCCGGCGGGTTTCACGCGGTTCGTCGCGAGTGTGGGCTTCCTCTCGGCGCGTGTCGGGGTCGTCTCGGCGCGTGTCGTTTTCCTCTCGGGCGTTCGCCGGGTTCTCTGTCACGCGACGAGTCACGCCACGGACCGGTAAAAATTCGCTGGCAGAACGAATCGCGGGAGAACGCGACGGAACCAACAGGGAGAACGTGCCGGGATCGACGGGGAGCACGTGACAGAAAGTAGTCAGAAACCCGGAATGTATCCCCTTTATTTATCCCGGAGACCCTTCATGGCACTTCTATGGAGCGCGCACTTGCAGTCGTGGACGCGGACGAGTCGTCGAAGGCACTGGTTCGGGAAGCAGGCGAACTCGCGGCGGCGGTCGGGGCGGAACTCGTCGTGATCCACGTGACGAGCGACGAGGAGTACGAGGAGATGCGACAGAAGATGGAGCGCATCCCCGACAGCAGGGTGCGGTACTCGGCCAAGCAGGCGGTCGAGGGAGCCGAGCAGTTCGCCGCCGACGTGGGTCGCGAAGTGCTGGAGGGCATAGACGTGTCGTGGGAGGCGCTCGGCAAGGTCGGCGATGCCCAGACGGAAATCCTCGACGCGGCGGCCGAACAGAACTGTGACCACCTGTTCGTCGCGGGCGAGAAGCGCTCGCCCACCGGCAAGGCGCTGTTCGGCGACATCACTCAGGCGCTCATCCTCAACTTCGGCGGGGCCGTGACGGTGGTGACGGAGTAGGATTCGCTACGGCCTTCGCGGTCGTGGGTGCTGTTGTCGCGGTCGCGGACGCTGTTGCGGTCGCGGACGCTGTTGCGGTGGCGGTCGCGGTTCTCATCGGCTCAAGATGAAGTAGCGTTCGCTGTCGCGGGTGCTGCTGCGGTTGCGGTTGCTGTATCATAGATATCGGGAATGGCTACGTTCAAGTAGCGGACAGGATTGAAATCTAAGTCCTGAAGCTAGCCACTGCTTGAACCGAGGCGTGACCGCACCGCACAGTACGGCGACCGCATAGCACCTCAACCGCATAGCACCTCAACCGCATAGCACCTCAACCGCACAGCACCTCAACCGCACAGTACCGCGAGAGCCTCTCAGGCCCCCAGTCTCGGTGGTCGCATAAAAGCGACCACCTCCCTCGCGCGATGTGGCGCGACACGAAGTGAACAACTCTCCTGGAAAATCGACCAAAACCCGATTTCGCAGGGGACAACGACTATCCCGGTCGCGGTCCTCGGGTCAGATATGAGTCTCTACGAGCAGGTTGCCGACCTCCCGCTCACGGTCGAGTCCGTCGAGTACGAGCGCCGCGAGCGCGAGACGACCAAGTTCACGCGGGCGACGACCGTGGTCTCCCTGTCCGGTCCGGGCGAGGACGGAGACAACCGTGGCGCGGGCGAGGACGTGACCTACGACGCGGACCTCCATCTCATCCCCGACGAGTTCGACCTCGCAGGCGAGTACACCATCGACTCGTTTTCGGAGACGGTCGACTCGCTCGATCTGTTTCCCGGCACAGAGTCCGCCGAGGTCGACGACCACTTCCGGCACTACCGCCAGTGGGCGTTCGAGAGCGCCGCGCTCGATCTAGCGCTCCGACAGGCCGACACTCACCTCGGGGCCGAACTCGGCCGAGCGTACGACCGCGTGCAGTTCGTGACCAGCCCGCCGCTGGGCGACCCGCCGAGCCTCGATCGCGTCGCCGCGTGGCGCGAGCGCGACCCCGACATCGAGTTCAAACTCGACGCGGACGACGGCTGGACCGACGACCTCGTGGCCGAGCTCGCCGACGCGGGCGTGCGCGTGGTCGATCTTAAAGCTCTCTACGAGGACAGCGAGGTCGCGGGGAGCGCGAACCCTGCCCTCTACCGCAGGGTGGCCGAAGCGTTCCCCGACGCGATTCTGGAGGACCCGGCGTGGACCGACGAGACGGCGACCGCGCTGGATTCTGCCCGCGAGCGCGTGTCCTGGGACTTCCCCATTACCGGCGTCGAGAGCGTCCGAAACCTGCCGTTCGAGCCCGCGTGGCTGAACATCAAGCCCTCCCGATTTGGCTCGCTCTCCTCGCTGCTCGACACGATCGACTTCTGCGAGGAGCACGAGATTCAGATGTACGGCGGCGGCCAGTTCGAACTCGGCGTGGGTCGCCGACAGCTCCACCTGCTGGCGTCGCTGTGCTACCCCGACTCGCCGAACGACGTCGCGCCGACCGAGTACAACGACCCCGACCCGCCCGCGGAGCTTCCGGGCAGCCCGCTGTCAGTCGGCGAGGTCCGCGGGTTCCGATAAATCGGTCGGCGACGCCAGCAGACTCAGGCCGTCGAAATCTCGAAGCGCGCGCCCGGCCGGTCGCTCTCATCTCTCACGCCGCTCCCACTCTCGCTGTCCGTGACGCCGACGTCCCACTCGTGGGCGTCGACGATGCTCTTCACGATGGAGAGGCCCAGCCCCGACCCGTCCTCGGCCGTGGTGTGACCGTGCTCGAACACCTTCTCTCGTTCGTCCTCGGGGATGCCTGTCCCGTCGTCTTCGACGAAGAAACCGTGATCCAGCGAGCCGACCCGAACGGTGACGCTCTCGCCCGCGTGCTCGACGGCGTCGTCAGTCTTCGACTGACTGCTCGTGGAACCGTGTTCCACGGCGTCCTCGCGAGTGTGCGAGCGAGGGCTTGTCGAGCCGTGCTCGACGGCGTTCCGGAACAGGTTTTCCAGCAGTTCCTGAAGTCGACCGCCGTCGGCCTCGACGTCGCCGAGGCCGTCATCGACTTCGAGGCTCGCGTCGCCGGTCGAGACGGTCGACCACGCCCGCCGGACGACGGCTTCGAGGTCGACCTGCTCGGTGTCGTCGACGTCCTGACCCTGGCGAGCCAGTTTCAGCAGGTCCTCGATGAGCGACTCCATCCGGCCGAGGGCGTCCCCGGTCTTCTCGAAGTGGTGGTCCTCGCCGGTCTCGCTGGCGAGTTCGAGGTGGCCCTGTGCGACGTTGAGCGGGTTGCGGAGGTCGTGGGAGACGACGCTGGCGAACTCTTTGAGCCGCTTGTTCTGGCGCTCGACCTTCCGCTTTCGCTCGCGGCGCTCGGTCACGTCGCGGGCCGACCCGAGGTACGCGAGGTGGCCGTTGTACGTGATGGTCTGCACGCTGAGTTCGACGTAGCGCACGTTGTCACGCTTGCCGCGGACGCGCAGCTGGTAGTGGTTCCTGGCGTCGTCGTCGATCTCCCGGTCGGCGAGGAGCTGGCGGACGCGCTCGCGGTCGTCCTCGTGGACCAGGTCCCAGACCGCCATCCTGACGAGCTCCTCTCTGCTGTAGCCGGTGAGCTCGGTGCATCGGTCGTTGACGAACTGGAACCGGCCATCGCCGTGGATGAAGATGGCGTCGTGGCTTCCTTCGACGAGGGTCCGGTACTTCTCCTCGCTCTCCCGGAGCGCCGACTGGGAGTCGATGCGGGAGATGACCTCGGTGACGTGGGACATCAACAGTTCCGCAAGTTCGAGGTCGTCCGCGTCGAACGCGCGGGCCTCGCGCGAGCCGGCCTGGAACACGCCGTAGTCGCCGAGCGGGACGCTGAGGATCGACCGGTACTGCTCCTGTACCGGTTCGGCTTCCTCCATGGTCCGGACGTCCGGGATGACGAACGACTCGCGGTTCAGGAACGTCCGGCCGGCCAGCCCCTTGTCGGCTTCGAGAGCGTCGTAGCCGTCGTTGGGCATCTCCGAGGAGGTCGCCTTCGGGACGAGATAGCCGTCCTCCTCGACGTCGATACCGCAGATGTCGAACTCGAGGATGCCCTCCGCGGCGTCGACGCCGAGACGGTACACCTCCTCCTTGGAGTGGCAGGCCTCCATCTCGGAGGCGACCTCGTGTAGCTCCTCGATCTTCCGCTTTTCCTCGCGTAGCTGTTCACTCATTGTTCGTGTTCAATTCTCGTTGCCGGACGGACGGACCGACCTCCCGCGCGCGAACGCGTCGGAGACCGCAGCCTCTGGAGGGGAAGACGCTGCGGGCTCCAAACTGAGAGATGCACCCAGTAGCGAATTTTCACACAGGGTGTTCGGTTAATCCAATCCATCCAGTCCTCACTATGCTCGCCAAGACACCCCACCCTTAAAATAGATGCTGTTCACCGCCGAACTACCGGCAGTCGTCGCCGACCTCGCGCACGGTCTCGTCCGAGAATGAGATTCGGGAGTTGGTACCGGATCCCGAACGCCGCGCCCGGGTTTCGGAACCGGTCACCACTTCGTCTGTCCGTCGTCGGTGACCTCGCCGAGCCACAGCAGGTGCGCGTACGGAACGAACGCGAGGAAGTCACCGTTCCCGTCGTGGAGTTCGACGCCGGTTTCGCCCCGTTCGTACTCCTCGCACGGGATCTGCTCGCCGTCGGAGATCTGAGCTTTGTACATCGACCGTACCGGCAACGGCGGCGGACAAATGGCTGTCGGCGGGGCGGACTCCTTCGACGGGAGCCGTCCGCGCGCGGAATTTTTGTTGACGCGATGCAGTAATTGCGGTACATAATTGACGGAAACGAAAAGTGAGTTTTTCACCAGTTCGTGGACTGTACAAGCTATGGGGGATCGGAACGAAAGCCGTAACGAGAGAGACGTCGGACAAGAGGACGATAGAACCAGCGAACAGCGCGACGCGGACGACGCCGACGGCGAACGCGGGGCGGGGGACGACGACCGGATCTACCACCGGAAAGTCACTCCCGACGCCGAGGAGGCCAACCAGAGCCTGCTCAGACTGCTCGCCAACGTCGAGAACTGCGAGGTGACCGATCTGCCGCCGCTATACGAGCAGATCGACCACATGGTCGAGCACCTGTTCACGCAGCCGCCGCCCGACGACGCGCAGGCCGAACTAACGTTCTCCTATCACGGCTACCGCATCGAACTGGATCAGACGGGCAACGTCTCGCTCATGAAACTCGCCGAGCGGACGCCGGTCGAGTCCGAGGAGTGAGTGGTCCGCGTTATCCGGAGCGGACCACCGAGACTGCCCTCCCGAGCGCCCACGCGAGGCCGAACGCGACTGCGGTGATGACGACGTGGTTGCCCACGAGGCTCACGACCGCGCCGATGGCGTAGGCCGAACTGTCGAGGTCGGGCGTCAGCGTCCCGGCGTACAGCTTCGCGGCGTACCACGCCGCGAGCACGCCCGCCGCGAGGTAGGGCGCGCGCCGCCCCGCGACGCCGACCGGACCCGGGGCGTCGAACTCCCGGAAGACGTCGGCCCGAAACGCCACCGGGACGTAGAGGAACACCAGCGCGTACACGAAACTCGAACTCAGGACGCTCTCGGCCCCGCCGGCGTACCGGCCGACGATGACCAACACGACCGACACCGCGAGCGTCAGAAACGAGTACATGAACACGGCGTAGCCGAACACGTGGAGGTACGCGCCGTGCTCGCGCGCCCGGGCCGTGCAGCGATAGGCGCTCCGGATGGCCGCGAACGACGTGAGCAGGAACAGCAACAGCACCGCGCCGACCGGCCCGCCGGTCCCTTCGCCCATCGACTGCTGGAATCGCATCAGATACACCGCGAGCGCGCCGAACACGCCGATGGTAGTGAACAGCTGGTGATTCGAATCGAGGAACTCCTCCAGCGACGGCGGACGCTCGGGGGCCTCGGCAGCCGCAGGGCGCTCGCGAGTTTCGTCGTCGCTCCCGGTGTCGGCGTCGGCATCGACGCCGGCGTGTGCGAGATCGTCGTCCTGCCGCGCCGCGAGCGCTCCCCAGCGACCCATGGGTAGGCCAGTCCGACCGAGTCGTATAAAGGCGGCGTGAGCCGTTCCGGACAGGTCCGCCGTCTGTTCAATTCGCTCCGACCCGCACTCAGTCACGTTCTGCAACCATTAAGAGGCGGGGGCGCCACCCCTCGGATATGCGACTGGAGGAGTACTGGGGCGTCGGGCCGAAGACCCGCGAGCGCCTCGAAGCCGACCTCGGCACCGAGCGCGCAGTCGAGGCCATCGAGTCCGGCGAGGTCCGGACGCTCGTCTCGGCGGGGCTCTCCCGGGGTCGAGCGACCCGCATCCTCCGGCGGGCCAACGGCGGCGAGGGGATGGCGGTGCTGTCGACCCGGGACACCCGCGCCGTCTACAAGGAACTGCTCGACGTGGCCAGCGACTACGCGGTGACCGAGGACGCGGCCGACCGCATCCGGGTGCTGACGCCGCTGATGGACCGCGAGACGGCCGGGGACCGACTGGACGGCGTGATGGCCGCGGTCGAATCGTGGCGCCAGTTGGACAGCGGGGCCCATCGCGCCTCGGAGACGAGCGGTGGAACCGCGAATGCCACCCGCGAAGCGGTCCTGACGGCGTTCGCGGAGAACGCCGAGGACGACGCCGTCGGCGGGGAGGAGGCCGCGGTCCGGACGGTGCTGGCGCTCCGCGAGGCGGGACTCTCCGAGGGCGCGTTCGCCCGAATCGCAGACATCGACCGCGACGACCTCGAAGCCGCCGCGGGCGCGCTCCGCGATCTCGACGGCGGGAACGTGGCCCGCGGCGTCGACGACGAACTGGACGACCTGCGGGACTCGCTCGACGGCGTCGAAGCCCTCTCGGCGGACTCGCTCGACGCAATGGCCGAGATTCGTGAGGAGGCCCGCTCCGGCGCGGAGTTCTCCGAAGTCGTCATCGACTACGTGTCGAGCGAGACAGACGCCGGCTACCAGCGGGTGCGCGACGCCACGCCCGACGAGGCCGCCGACGCTACGGACTTCGTGAACGCCACGCTCCGTGAGTTGGTCGCCGATCTCCGGGAGACCGTCGAGGAGCGCGAGCGCTCGGTGGCCCGGCGGCTCAGGGGCCGCATCGCGGAGACCCAAGAGGCCATCGACGCCGCGTCCGCCGCAGTGTCGGACCTCGCGTTTCACCTCTCGCTGGCTCGCTTCGCGGTGGACTTCGACCTCTCGCGGCCCACGTTCGTCGAGTCGGGCTTCGCGGTCCGCGGAGCGCGGAACGTCTCGCTGGTCGCCGGCGGTGAGGAGGTTCAGCCGGTGAACTACGCGGTGGGCGACCACGACGTGTTCGGCGGCGACCCCGCCGCGCCGGCGGACTCGAACGCGCACGCCGGCCCCTCACCACCCTCGGGCGACCGCGTGGCCGTCCTGACCGGCGCGAACTCCGGCGGGAAGACGACCCTGCTGGAGACGCTGTGCGGGGTCGCGCTGCTCGCCCAGATGGGCCTGCCGGTGCCCGCCGAGCGCGCGGAGGTGTCTATCTCGGACGACATCGTGTTCCACCGGCGACACGCTAGCTTCAACGCGGGCGTGCTAGAGTCGACCCTCCGGAGCATCGTCCCGCCGCTGACCGAGGGGTCGAACACCCTGATGCTGGTCGACGAGTTCGAGGCCATCACCGAGCCGGGGAGCGCCGCGGACCTGCTCCACGGCCTCGTCCGGCTGACGGTCGACCGGGGCGCGCTCGGCGTGTTCGTCACCCACCTCGCGGACGACCTCAAGCCGCTTCCGGAAAAAGCGCGCAAGGACGGCATCTTCGCGGAGGGGCTCGACCCGGACCTCGACCTCGTGGTCGACTACCAGCCCAGATTCGAGACGGTCGGCAAGTCGACGCCGGAGTTCATCGTCTCGCGGCTACTCGCCAGTTCGGACGACCGCGCGGAGCGGGCCGGCTTCGAGACGCTCGCCCGCGCCGTGGGCGAGGAAGCCGTCCAGCGCACGCTCGACGATTGGACGCCGGAAGCAGGCACGAGCGACTGATCGGGGGTTTTGGACGTTTAGCAAGGGACTGTTCAGAAACGCGGGACCAGTTCTCAGCTTCGCTCGGTGGATCAAACGTCATCCTGGTGGACTGAAAGGGCGAGGGCGGTCGGCAAACCCCGGCGATGCAAGCACTGCAGCGACCGAAGGGAGCGAAGCGCGCAGCGAGCCGCGGGAGCCGAGCGGCCGAGGGCTTTCGAGGCTAATACTGCAGTTCTCGCTTCTCATTAGAACACAACTGCAGTGCTCCGGGGATAACTCTAAGTTTCGCTGCTATGTGTGGTGTGGTATGAACGACCATGCCGACCTGCGAGTCGTGAACGCGCGCGTCGTCACCCCGAGCGGCACCATCGACGGCGGGGTCGCGGCGGCCGACGGCGAGATCATCGCTGTGGGTTCGGACCGCAACCTGCCGGACGCCGACCGGACTATCGATGCCGAAGGCAACTACCTCATTCCGGGCTTCATCGATCCGCACGTCCATTGGGGGCTCTCGCGGTACGAGTACGAGTACCACGAGGGGCTGGCCCACGACTTCGAGACCGAGACGCGCGGGGCGGTCCACGGCGGCGTGACCACGGTGGTCAACTTCCTGCTCCAGCCAGACCCCTACCTCCCGGACATGGACTTCTTCCGCGAGGTGGGCCGCGAGAACTCCTACATCGATTTCGCGTACCACGCCATCGTCCACCAGGACCACCACGTCGACGAGATCGATGGGCTGGCCGAAGAAGGAGTCCGCTCGTTCAAGGTGTTCTTCAACTGGTACAAACACGCCTCGCCGGAGCTGGGAATCGACCACTCGGACGCCGGACGGGTGTACAAGGTGCTGGACAAAGTGTCGGATATCAACGACGGCGTGGTGATGTTCCACGCCGAGAACGAGGATCTGGCCCACGAGCGCAGACAGGAGTTGCAGGAGGCGGGCCGCAACGACCTCGAAGCGTGGTCCGAGTCCGCGCCGAATATCTGCGAGGCGATGCAGATCGAGCAGATCGGCAGGCTGACCGAGTACACCGACTCCAGAGCCTACATCGTCCACATGTCCACGGGCGAGGGCGTCGACATCTGCGAGCGATTTCAGGAGCAGGGGGTCAACCTCCACGCCGAGACCCTGCCCGCGTTCCTCGCCCACACCAACGACGAGGATCTGGGCGTCTGGGGCAAGATCTCGCCGCCGCTCCGTGGCGAGGCGAGCAAGAAGCGCCTCTGGGAGGGGCTGCGCAACGGCACCGTCGAGTACCTCGGCACCGACCACTGCCCGCACAAGATCGAGTTCAAGGAGAAAGAGGGCGGCAAGTACGGCGACATATGGGACGCGATTCCGGGCGACAACAACGGCATCGAGTACTTCCTGCCGGTGATGATGAGCGAGGGCGTCAACGAGAATCGCATCTCGATGGAGCGACTGGTCGAGGTCGCCTGCGAGAACAACGCCAAGCGCTGGGGGCTCTATCCCCGGAAAGGCGCGCTCGCGGAGGGGTCGGACGCCGACATGGTGATCGTCGACCTCGAAAAATCCGCCGTCGTGGACGACGACTTCTACCACACGATGGAGCCGCGCTACTCGACGTTCCACGGCGAGGAGCTGACCGGCCTGCCGACCCACACCATCGTCGGCGGTGAAGTCGTCGTGGAGGACGGCGAGCTACAGGTCCAGAAAGGCGGTCGGGAGTATCTGGCGCGAGGGCCGGAGGGCGTGGTGCGGAACTGACGGTCCAGCCGTCTTTCGTTCGACCGGCGGACCACCAACGCTGAAGCGACCGGCGGACCACCAACGCTGAAGTAACGACACAGTCGACCACGAGTATGGCTGGAACGAGACCGATGCTGTTCGGTATTGCAGTGATTCTCGCGAGCGGGTTCATCCTCGTCCACGACGCTATCCGGTACGGATACGAGTTAGGTCCGGTCACCGGAATCGCTCAATGGGGTCTGCTGGGCGGGCTCGCGATTAGTTTTCTCGGACTGCTCTACGGCACCGCGAGTGCGACTCAGTCGAAAGAAGAGGAGACATCGGCAGAGCAGTGATCCGATAGACCGGCCGTGGCAGTTGCGAGTTCCCTGCAAGGCCGTCTACGCTGACGCGTCGGAAGGGTGTGGATTTTGCTCGCTATCCACAAGACATTTGCTCGACGCCCAACCAGTCTCGGCCAACGCCCTCCATGCCCTCCCTCACTCGCAGACGCCTCCTCGGCGGTCTCACAGGCGGTAGCGCGCTCGGCTTCACCGGATACCGGTTCCTCCCAGCGAACATCCTCCCGTCACCCCTCCTCGAACTCCGGACCGAGCGCATGTCGATTCCCCAAGTCGACACGTCGCTACCCGTCGCGCCGAGCGCGCTCGACGACTCCCGGGACCACCTCCGGGACGTGATCGACCGCGCGGAGACCGCGTGGAAGGGAGTCGAGGACTCGGACGTGCAGACCCAGAACGAGGAGTTCGACCGGAATCTCGGAAGTACGCTCGACGCCGCCCGCGAGCAATTTGGCGAAGCCGAGGGAGCCGACCCCACCACGGACGCACTGCGGATCCTCCGACTCGGCGTGAACCGCGCGGCGTGGTCGCTGGGAGCCGCGCGAGCCATCGCGGACGACTACGAGGTCGCGGCGTTGAACGAGCGGTCGACGGGCCTCCACCACGACGGGAACGAGTTCGCGGACGCGACGAGCTACGAGGTCGTCGACCCGCGGCGCGGCCTCGCGTATCTCCACCGGACCGAGCGCGCGCTCTACTTCGCCCGGATGAAGGCGTACGGGCAGGTGTACCTCTCCGGCGAGCAGGTCGCCAAGGAGGAGTACGACTACCGCGAGGCCGTCGAGGCCATCCGCGGCGCGATAGAGGGTCGCCGCTGGCTCGGCGACGCGCGGGCCATCTACGAAGCCCACCGCGCGAACGTCGACGAGGCTGACGCGGGCGAGACCACCGACCTCGAAGCCCACCTCGACGAGACCTGGCGGAGTGTCGCGGACCGCATCGAGAGCGAGTTCCCGACCCGCGACGCCGCAATCGAGCGCTTCGCCGAGCGCGCCGACGAGGGCGCTCACGAGCGGGCGGTCACCGACGTGCTCCACAACGGGCTGTTTCAGGCGTACGACGCGCGGCCACCGAGACAAGGGCTCCGAAACGGGCTGCTGGCTCGCGCCGCGGTCGAGCACGCCAGAGCGCTCCAGCACGGCCGGGCCTTCCAATCTGCGATGGAACGACTCGACGGGGCGTTCGCCGACAGCGGGGTCGACGCCGCGCTGGCCGCCGGCACGAAGCGCGAGGCCGTCCGCCGACTTCGGAACTTGCTCGACGACTCGGGCGACCCGCTCACCCGCGCGCTCGCAGAGCGTCCGCGCGAGGAGATCGCCATCGGCGACTGGCCGTACGAGTTGCAGGGCCCGCGCGACTCGAAGCATCCCCACGCCGAGGCGTACGCGATGTATCTGCTCGCGGCCGAGACGCTCCGGCACACTCCCGACGTCCGAGGTGTGCTACTGCCCTAAACGCTCCCGGCCGACCCGGGTGCCCACCGCTGGATTCTTCCTGCTCGCGCCCAAGAGTGTGACGATGAGTTCCACACCACCGGGACCGAGCGGGGAGCCGCTGTTCGGCAGCAGTCGCCGGTACGCCCGCGACCCGTTCCGCTTCCTGTCGGCGTGCGAGCAGGCGTACGGGAGCGTGGTCCGGTTCGACCTCGGTCCGATAGAGACGTATCTGCTGACCGACCCGGCAGACGTCGAGCGCGTGCTGGTCTCGGAGGCCGACCAGTACCGCAAACCCGACTTCCAGAACGACGCGCTCGGTGACCTCCTCGGGAAGGGCCTCCTGCTCAGCGAGGGCCAGACGTGGCGCGAACAGCGCCAGCTCGCCAATCCCGCGTTCGACGTGACTCGGCTGATGGGGTTCGCCGACGACATCGTGAGTCACAACGACGACCTGCTGGCCGGGTGGACCGACGGCGCGCAGGTCGACCTCGAACGCGACATGACGCAGGTGACCCTCGCCGTCATCGTGGACCTGATGCTCGGGACCGACCTGAACGACGAGCGGGTTCAAACGATCCGCGAGGCCCTCGAACCGCTCGGGGCGCGCTTCGAGCCCGACCCCGTTCGATTCGCGGCCCCGCAGTGGCTACCGATGCCCGGCGACGGCGAGTACCGGGGCGCGGTCGAGACGATGGAGGGCGTCATCGACGACATCGTCGCCGAGCGGCGGGGCACCCACGGCGACCCGACGACCGACGACGGGCCGGACGACCTGCTCTCGATCCTGCTGCGGGCCCAGGACCGCGGCGAGCAGTCCGACCGTCAGATCCGCGACGAGGTGATGACGATGCTGCTGGCGGGCCACGACACCACCGCGCTCACGCTGACCTACTCGTGGTACCTGCTCTCCCAGCATCCCGAGGCCGAGCGCCGGGTCCACGACGAGATAAGCGACGTGCTCGGCGGCGACCGGCCGACGATGGCCGACGTCCGGGAGCTGGACTACGTCGAGCGCGTGGTCGACGAGGCGATGCGGCTCTACCCGCCAGTGTACACGATGTTCCGCGAACCGGTCGAACCCGTCGAACTCGGCGGGTATCGAATCCCCGAGGACGCCGCCATCATGCTCTCGCAGTGGGCGATGCACCGCTCGGAGCGCCACTGGGACCGCCCGGACGAGTTCGACCCCGACCGGTGGACCCGGAGCAGCGACCGGTCGCGCTTCGCGTACTTCCCGTTCGGCGGCGGCCCCCGCCACTGCATCGGGAAGCACCTCGCCAAACTGGAGGCCAAACTCATCCTCGCTCGCACCGCACAGCAATACCGCCTCGAATATGCCCGCGAGGACGAGCCGGAACTACTGCCCTCGCTGACGATGCACCCCCGGGACGGAATGCCGATGATCGCTCACGAGCGGTAGTCCGAAGGCCATCGCCCAGCGGTTGACTCCTCTTTTTCCCCTTCCCCGCCGTTTTTCACCACCGGCGTGAAACCCCTTCGCATGACCGACCCCGACCGATTCGGTTCGCGTCGCTCGACCGTCTACGCGCCCAACGGCCTCGTCGCGACGAGCCAACCCCTTGCCGCGGAGGCGGGCGTCCAGCTACTTCGGGAGGGCGGCAACGCCTTCGACGCCGCAGTGGCGACCGCCGCGGCGCTCAACGTCGTCGAGCCCACGAGCACGGGCCTCGGCGGCGACGTGTTCGCGTGCTACCGGACCGCCGACGGCGAGGTCGGCGCGCTGCGCTCCTGCGGGGGCGCGCCCGCCGACGCGACCATCGAGAACGTCCGCGAGGCGCTGCGAGAGAACCCGAACGCCGAGGACTACTACCCCGCTTCGCGGGGGTACGCCACCGACGCCGACGAGGATGCGGGAATGCCGTTCCTCGGTCCGCACGCGGTGACGGTGCCGGGCACGGCCCGCGGGTGGGAGGCCACCGTGGAGGAGCTCGGGAAGCTCACCCTCGCGGACGCGCTCGGCCCGGCCATCGAGTACGCGACCGAGGGCTACCCCGTCTCGGAGATCATCGCCTCCCACTGGACGGGCGCGGAGGACCTGTTCACCGACGAGCACGCCCGTGAGGCGTTTTTGAAGGACGGGGCAGCCCCCGGCGTCGGCGAGCTGATGACCCTTCCCCGCCTCGGCGAGTCGATGCGGAAGATCGCCGAGCGGGGAGCCGACGTGGTGTACGAGGGCGAGATCGCCGAGCAGATTGCAGAGGAGATTCAGGAGCAGGGCGGGTTCATGACGGTCGAGGACCTCGCGTCCTTCGAACCGGAGTTCGTCGACCCCGTCTCGACCACCTACAACGGCGCGGAGATATTCGAGCTTCCGCCGAACAATCAGGGGCTCATCGCGCTCGAAGCACTCAACATCGCCGAGGAGATCGGCGCGGGCGACCACCCCGTCGACTCGCCCGAGCGCATCCACTACTTCGCGGAGGCGACGAAGCGAGCCTTCCACGACGGCCACCGGTACGTCACCGACCCCGAGTACGAGGAGATCCCGCCGCTCGGCTCGAAGGAGTGGGCCGCCGAGCGCGCGGCGGGCATCGACGAGTCGGCCGACAACGACGTGTCGTTCGGCGTGCCGAACTCCCACTCCGAGGCGAATCCCGCCGAGGACGCCGACACCGTGTTGCTCACCGTCGCCGACGACGAGGGCAACGTGGTGTCGTACATCAACTCCCGCTTCGCGGGCTTCGGCTCGGGGCTCGTGGCGGGCGACACCGGCATCGCGCTCCAGAACCGCGGGGCCTCGTTCTCGCTCGACCCGGACCACCCCAACAGCCTCGAATCGGGCAAGCGGCCGTTCCACACGCTGATCCCCGCGATGGCGAAATTCGGCGAGGACGACTGGGCCGCGTTCGGCGTGATGGGCGGGTTCATGCAGCCCCAGGGCCACGTGCAGGTCATCTCGAACATCGTGGACTACGACATGCCCCTGCAGGCGGCGCTCGACCACCCCCGTTGGCGGTACCGCGAGTCGGGCGAACTCGCAGTCGAGGGCCGGGTCGACGGCGCGGTCGCGTCGAAGCTCGCCCGGATGGGCCACGACGTGCGCGTGCTTCCGCCGGTGATGTTCGGCGGCGCGCAGGTCACCCGCCGCGAGGGCGAGACACTCTCGGGCGCGACCGAGCCCCGGAAGGACGGTAACGCGACGGGGTACTGACCGCGATTGCTATCTCGTCGCCGGATTCGACTGAAGCGGACAGGTCTATTTACGCCACCGTAAACGCAATCGGGAATAGATTCGAAAACGTAAACGGAATCGTAAACGTAAACGCAAATACGTTTCGGGATGCAAGAGCGAGAACAACTAATCGACCGAACGGCCGGGTCTGTCCACCGCGCCGCGTCGACGCGGCGCGGTGGACAGACCCGGCCCTCGGTGGTGGTTTTTCACACCTCGCGACCGGTTCGGGAGTTGGGCCGACAGCTTCGGTAGGGAACCGCCGGAGTGGGGCGCTTTCGCCCGCAATTGTTACGGAAGTAATACGTCCGCCGAGGTAGACTCGTCGGACATGCGAGCCTACAAGTCGAAAGTCGTCTCTCCGATCCAGTTGCCCGAGCGCGACGAGCGGGCGGCCAATCTCGAACGCGCGGGCTACAACGTCTTCGAACTCGACTCCGAGGGGGTGTACGTCGACCTGCTGACCGACAGCGGGACCGGCACCATGAGCGAGTCCCAGTGGGCCGCGCTGATGAAAGGCGACGAGTCGTACGCCGGGAGCACGAGCTTCGAACGACTGCAGGAAGCCATCTCGGACGTGATGGGCTTCGAGCGCATCGTCCCGGCCCATCAGGGCCGCGGCGCGGAGAACGTCCTCTACGGCGCGCTCGTCTCCGAGGGCGACTACGTGCCGAACAACACCCACTTCGACACCACGCGGGCGCACGTCACCAACGCCGGGGGCGAGCCGGTCGACTGCCCGCTCGACGCCAGCGTAGAGGGAATCGAGAGCGGAGAGGAAGGCGAAAATCGTAATTTCGCGGGCGACCTCGACGTGGAGAAGGTCCGGGAACTCGCCGCGGAGGTCGGCGCGGAGCGCATTCCTGCGGTGGTCGTCACGCTCACGAACAACTCGCTGGCGGGCCAACCCGTCAGCGTCGAGAACGTCCGGCGCGCCCGCGAGGTCGCCGACGAACTCGACGCCGTCTTCGTGATCGACGCCTGCCGGTTCGCGGAGAACGCCTTCTTCGTCCGAGAGCGCGACCCGGCGTTCGCCGACGCCTCGGTCGCCGAGGTGGCCCGCGAACAGCTCTCGTCCGCCGACGCGGTCGTCATGAGCGGGAAGAAGGACGGGCTGGTCAACGTCGGCGGGTTCGTCGGCATCGGCGACGACCCGGCGCTCGACGGGCTCTACGACCGGGCGCGCGAGCGGGGCATCCTCTTCGAGGGCTTCACGACCTACGGCGGGATGGCAGGCCGCGACCTCGAAGCGATGGCGGTCGGCCTGCGCGAGGCGGTCGAGGAGCGCTACGTCGCCGACCGCGTGGGGCAGGTCCAGCGACTCGGTGACATGCTCGCCGAGCGCGACGTCCCGGTGGTCCGGCCCACGGGGGGCCACGCGGTGTACGTCGACGCCGCCGCGTTTCTCCCGGAGATTCCGGCCGAGCAGTTCCCCGGGCAAGCGCTGGTCTGCGAACTCTACCGCGAGGGCGGCGTCCGCGGGGTCGAACTCGGGAGCTTCGCGTTCCCCGACACCGACCGACCCGAACTCGTCCGGCTCGCGCTCCCCCGACGAACCTACGGCGCGGACCACCTCGAACACGTCGCCGAGACGTTCGAAAGCGTGGCCGAGCGCCGCGACGCCGGCGAGATCTCGGGACTGGAGATCGTCGAGGAGCCCGGGATGGCCGAACTCCGCCACTTCAGCGCGGAGCTTCGGCCGGTAGCAGAGCGCGAGGCGACGACAGCCGACTGATCGGCGATTACTGGTCGGCCGACCAGCGAACTGGACGACCGCTAGTCGGTCGGCAACTCGGTCGCGTCCTCGGGAATCTCCGAGGACTGGTCGGTCTCCGAGCGCGCGCCGACTGGGGGCTCGGCGTCTAGGTCCGCCGACTCCACCAGCGTTCTCGCGTCCGCCACGGCCTCGTGTGCGTCGGCCGCAGCGACCGACTCGTCGGCGAACGCGGCGTGCTCGTACGTCTCGGTCACCAGCTCCAGTTCTCGGAGTCGCTCCTCGGGTAGCCCGGCGTTCCGGCAGTCCGCATAGAACTCCCAGTGAGTTCTGGTCGTTCGCGGCCCGCCGACGGCCTCGAACCGTCGACGAACCGCTCCGTACGCCGCCGCGACCGCCGCGTCGAATCGGCCGTCGGCCAGCGCGGTCGTGGCCGAGTCGAGCAGCGCGACGGTCGATCTACCAGTCAGGTCGTCGATGGAGGCCGACTCCGGACCGGCCTCCGCGTTCGGATATGCTCCCGCGCCCGGATCGGCCTCGCGGTCGGATTTCGCGATTCCCTCCGCAGACGAGCGATACCGCCAGACGAACCCCGCGAACACCGCGAGAACCAGCAGTCCGGCGAGTCCGAACCTGAGCTGCCTGCCGGTCACGAGCCCGCCGGTCGCGTCGAGCGTCGCGGTCCGGTTCGCCGCCGCGGGAGCGAGGTTCCCCTCGGACGGCGAGAACGCCGCGACGATTTCGACGGTCGAGTCACCACCGGCGCGCCGTGACGGGAGGCCGACCGTGGTCGCGAACTGCCCCGACGCGTTCGTCGTGGCGTTACCGACCGAGCGTCCGTCCAGCCGGAGTTCGACGGTCCGGTTCGGGAGGGGCTGGCCACCCTCGGTCGCCAACTCGCCCGCGACGAGCGCGGTCCCGTTGAACGTCCGCACGTCGGCGATGGACAGCGCGGTCGGCGTGGTCTCGACGGTGACGGTCGCGGTCGCGTTCGCCGGCGCGATGGCGAGGTCCCGCGGCAGGTCGGGGACAGCGGCTGCCCCCACGTCCGAAGACGTCTCGGAGGCCAACTGGAGGTCCGGCTCCGGGCCGAGTTCGCTCGCGTTCTCGGGGACCACCTGCACCTCGACCGCCTGAGTTCCGTTCGAGACGTTGCCGGGGAGTCGTCCCGCGGTGGCGAACGAGCCGTTCGCGCCGGTCCGGACTCGTGCGATTCGGGCCCCGTCGATGCTGACGACGACCGCGACGTTCGGAACGCCGACGGTCCCGGCCGCCACGGTCCCGTTGACCGTCATCGTCTCGTTGTAGCGCGTGGCGTCGATTCGGTTCGAGATGGTCACGTTCGGGGTGGTCTGGCGGACGTCGAACGCGACCGAGGCGTCCGCCCGGAGGTAGCGCGACTGGTTGCCGGGCCGGAAGGACACGGTTCGATTTCGGTCGCCCATGCGCGCGGCCGTGGGCCGGTACGCGACCTCGAACCGGCCCTCGCCGTCGGTCGTGACGTTCAGCGCGCGACCGCCGACCCGGAGCGTCACGTTCTCGTCGGCGACGGGATCGCCGTCGCCGGTCAGCAACTGCCCCGCGAGCGGGACGGGCTCGGTGAACGATCCGCCGGGTTCGGTCGCTCGGACCGAGAGGGTCGTCCGGACGAGCGACTGGTCGCGGACGGTCCGCTGGGTTTCGGTGACGTTCGCCCGCAGCTCGCCGATGGTCCGCGTCGCGCTCCGGAGGTCGCCCTGCTCGCTCTCGGAGATGTTGGCGTAGGTCGCGTTGAGCCGGACGGCGGTGCGGTTTATCTCGGCAACCTGCCGTTCGAGGTCGTGGGCGAGTCGGACTTCGCGGCCGGATGCGTTGTCCGCGCGGGCGTCCCGGTAGGTCGCGTGGACCTGCTGGTACTGTTCGACGTCGGCGAGGAACTCGCGCTGGAGCTGGCCGGCGGCGGCGAAGTCGGCGGACCGGCTCGCGCCCGGCGAGCCCGACCGGTTCGTGACGTCGGTGTACTCGGCGGCGAGTTCGGCGTACTCGGAGTCGTTGCCCACGAGTTCTCGGGCGCGCTCGCGGTCGGCAGCGCTCAGGTTGGCGCTCTCGGAGAGCCGGTCGGCCATCTCCCGGGAGAGCCACGCCTCCAGGTCGCCCGCAGAATCACCCTCGCCGACCTCGCTGGGGTTTCGGTGGGCGACCGAACTCTCGTTCGCGCCAGCGGAACTGTCGTTGTCCGCGGGGTCGCGCTGTGCTGGGCCGGCACCGGACGTGGGGGGGGGGGGGGGGGGGGGGGGGGGGGCCGCCCCCGGCCGGGGGGGGGGGGGGGGCGCCGCCCCCAACGGGGGG
>NZ_KZ859519.1:32166-34785 GCF_003382685.1 Halorussus litoreus
GCCGGCACCGGACGTGACGAGCGAATCGAGTGCGCTCGATTCGCTCGTCACGTCCGGTGTCGATTCGCTTGCCACGTCCGGAACGGTGGGTGTCGGCATGCCGGCGTCCACCGCACCGAGGCCGGTCTGCGGGGCCGTCGCTATTAGGATCGCGAGGACGACGACTACCTGACCGCATCGCACCACCCTCCCCCGATTCACGCGGGACACTACTCCGGCGTCGGTAATACGTCTGATGGACCGTGGGGTCGCCGTGGGACGGTAACGGCCGATTACCGCCCGCTCGACCACCAGTAGCTTGAACTACGGGACCGCCGTGTCGGTGTCTATGGGGGTGACTCGCGGGTACTGGGGAGAGGCTGGGTTAGTCGTCGCGCTGGTCGCCGCGGCCGTGGCGTTCGCCCGGCCGTCGCTGCTGGTCGGTGCGGCCGGGGTCGCGGGCTGGCTGCTCGCCCGCCAGTACGCCTTTGTCCGGGACGTGTCCGCGGTCGCGGCCGACCTGTCGGTCGACCAGTCGGTCGCGCGCGACGCGGTCAGGGTCGGCGACGAGGTGCGCGTCGTCCTCGACGCCGAACTGCCGGACCCGGCTCCGGTCGACCTCGCAATAGAGGCGAACCCACCGGTCGGCGTCGAACTGGTCGAATCCGGCGGCGAAGTGGCCGAGTCCGGGGGCGAAGTCGACCAGGCAGGCGACAGTTCCGGCACCCGAGCCGCGCTGTCGGTCGGCCAGCGTACCGCGACGACCGCGTTCGCGGTCCGACCCCGGCTGGCCGGCGCGTTCGAGTCCGACCCGGCGACCGCGACCGCGAGCGACCCGGCTGGCCGGTTCCGGATTCGATTCCCCGCGGGCCACCCGTTGGAACTGACGGCCACCCCGCGCGGGCCGACGAACGTCCACGTCGGCGTCGGCGGCGAGACGGCCGACGCGCCGTACGGCGAGTACGCCAGCGACGAGCGCGGCCCCGGCATCGAGTTGGCCGACATCCGCGCCTACGTTCCCGGCGACGAGGTCCAGCGCATCGACTGGAACGCAACCGCCCGACTCGGCGAGCCCCACGTCCGGGAGTTCGAGACCACCACCGAGCGCCGCACGGTCCTCCTGCTCGACTGCCGGGCGTCGATGGCCGACGGGCCCGCGGGCGAGACGAAGTTCGACTACGTCCGGCAGGTCGCGCTCGCGGTCGTCCGGCACGCGCGCGAGCGGGGCGACCCCGTGGCGCTCTACGCGGTCGGCGAGGCCGGACTGCTCGTCGACCAGCCGCCGACCACGACCGAAGAGGGGTACGCGAAGCTCGAACGTCACCTCCGAGCGCTCGAACCCGATTCGGCGGACGAGCGAGCGGGTTCCGCAGACTGGCGAGCGGGCGGTAACGACGGAGCCGGCCAGAACGCGGGAACCCACTCGCCGGCGGTCGCCAGACGCCGGGCCGCGCGCCTGCGCGGCGACGACTCGGCGTTCGCCGACCGATTACGGCCGTTCTTCGCGGACGCCGACCCGTACGTCGAGCGCGTCACGGCGGACCCGCTCTACCGGACTGCCGGCACCCGGCTCGACCGACTGCGCGGCGCGGTGACGGCCGTGGTGCTGACCGACGACGCCCGACCCACCGAAACCAGGGAGGTGACGAAGATCGCCCGCCGGCGAGACGACCACGTGGTGGCGTTCCTGACGCCGGGCGCGCTGTTCGACCGCGAGGTCGATCTCGACACCGCGTACGACCGGTACGCCGACTTCGAGCGGTTCCGGCGCGGAATCGGCAACCTCGATCGCGTCAGGGCCTACGAGGTCGGGCCGGGCGACAGACTCGACGCACTGCTCGCCGTGAACCGAACTCGACCCCGACCGCGCGCGGAGGCGGGTGAGTGACGATGTCGGGACGCGCCGAGTCCGAGCGAGTGGCCGACCGCTCGGCGACTCCGAGCGAGCACCCCCGACTCGGCGGCGCGAGCGCGCTGGTCGCGGCGCTTGCGCTGCTCGTCTTTCCCGGCGAGAGCCCGGTCGTCGCCGTCCTCGGAGCCGTCGCCGTCCCCGTCGCGTGGTATCTGCTGACACCGGCCTACGCCTTCGCTCTCGGCCACGTGACACTCGCGGCGATCTTGCCAGCGGGCGCACTCGCAGGGGGAACCAACCTCGTCTGGATCGCCGCGGTGGAGGCCGGACTGGTCGGGATGCTGCTCGCGCCGGTACTGAAACGGGAGCGTCCCGACGAGAGCGCGGGCCTCGGGGGAGAAGGAGCCGACGAGGTCGCGGAAACCCCGGAAGAAGGAGCCGACGAGTTCGGGGGCAGATTCGACGGCGGGCTCGACCTCGGCGGAGCAGTCGTCCTGCTCGGCTGGGTGGCCGCCGGGGTCGGGCTCGCGTGGGCGAGCACTCGCGGGTCGCTCGCCCTCTCGACTGCCGGCGGGCTGCTGCTGGGCGCGAGCGCGCTCGTTGCGTTCGGCCTACATCGCTACCAGCTCGTCTCGCTCGGGGTCGTGGGGGGTGACGATGAGTAGGGACCCGCTCGAATCCGGCAAAGAAGACGGCGAGCGGTCCGAAACGGAGGAGGTAGACGAGAGATCTTCCAACCGAACCGAAGCGTCCGCGACCGACTCGCCGGCAGCCGACGCGGCTGCCGG
>NZ_QLVG01000060.1 GCF_003382685.1 Halorussus litoreus
GGCGGGGGGGGGGGGGGGGGGGGGGGCCGGCCCCCCCCCCCCCCCCCCCCGCCTCCGGGAGGACGGCAGGGTCGAGATTCGCGGCTCGACGCTGGTCATCCCGCTCGGGGACGACCCGGCCGGGCGCAACTGGTGGGCGGTCCTGGAGTACCTTCGCGAGTCGGTCGCCGACCTCGCGGCCAAGGCCAGCCGGGTCCGCAGTCGGATGGTCGTCACCAGCGCCTCGGGCCTGCTGGTGACGGCGTGGGACTCGGTGACCGAGCGACTCGACGTACTCGCCGACGTGCTGGAGGCGATGACCGCCAACGGCCGGTACGCGGGCCGCTCGGTCAACGCGGGCGACGGGCCGGACGAGTTCGTGACGTGGACGGCCGACCAGTTCGGGGGCGAGCGATGACCGCCGGAATCGACGCGCAGCTTCGACAGCGACAGCGGACGTTCAGGAGCGAACGATGAGCAAGACCAACCTACAACCGATAACGAACGAGAGCCAGCCAACCTCGCACGTCAAGATCGGCGAGAGCCGGGTCGGCGGGTCGGACCTGGTCCGGCTCGAACACCGGGGCGTGAGCGCCTTCTTCTACGTCAAACCGGTCGAGGACTTCGTCGGCGGCATCGGCAACAAGGTGAAGTTCCACGACAACGTCGCCAAGCTGTTCGGCGGCATCGACTTCTCCTCGCCGTTCTACGTCGACGCCAAGGTGAGCAAGCGCGACGTGGAGGCGGCACGGAGCGTGGAACTCCACGTCCGGGGCGCGCCCGAAGACGAGATAGAGACGTTCATGCGCGAGAGCGAGTACCTCGTCCACAACATGGAGGAGGTCATCAGCAACGGCGACGACCTCGTCCCCGTGCAGGTGTACTCGATGGAGCCGTCGGGTTATCGCACCCTCCGGGTCACCTCAGACACCGACATCGAGTTCGTCTCGCGAACGGACGTGGAGGACCGCTCGCCGGCCAGCCCCGGCAGCGCTGGCGGTGGAGCCGGCGGAGCAGGCGGTGGCGGCGGTCCCGGCGCAGGCCCCGGCGACGGAGGCGGGGGCGGCGAGGACGAGGTCGACATCGACGTGACGCCGAAGAAGCCGACCAAGAGCTTCGAGGAGGACGTGGCCGGACTCGACACCGTCAAGCGAACCGCACGGACCATGCTGGCGATGTTCGACCCCCAGAAGCAGCGAGAGGTCAAGGAGCGCTACGGCGAGGACTTCGCCGCCCGGGGCGGGAGCATGATGCTGTACGGCCCGCCTGGCTGCGGGAAGACGCTCGTCTCCGAGGCCATCGCCCACGAGGCCAAGGAGGAGACCGACATCGAGGCCGAGTACGGCGACGTGAAGTTCCTCGAAGTGAAGGGCGGCGACGTGCTGTCGCGCTATCCCGGCGAGTCCGAGCGCCGCATCGAGGCCGTCTTCGATCAGGCTCACCGGACCGCACAGGACGGCTTCGCGGTCCTCTTCTTCGACGAGGTCGAGACCCTCATCCCCGACCGGAGCGACGACGACCTCCAGCGCCACGAGCGCTCGCTCACCAACGCCTTCCTTCAGGAGATGAACGACGTCGAGGACAACCTGCTGGTCATCGGCGCGACGAACATGCCCTTTACCATCGACCCGGCAGCGACGCGGCGATTCCCCATCCAGCAGTTCATCCCCCAGCCAGACGCCGATGTGATGTCTCAGGTCTGGGAGGTCAACCTCAAGCACCTGCCGAACGCCGACGAGATCGACTTCCATCGGCTCGGCGAGGAGTCGGTGGGCTACACGCCCGCCGAGATCGCCGACCGGGTGCTCGGCAGCGACCTCCAGCGCGAGTTCGTCGAGAGCGTGGTCAAGCCCGATCGGGACCCCATCACCCCGGACACCGACTACCTGCTCGACTGGCTCGGCGACACCGAACCCAAGACGGTGCGCCAGTACGTCTCCAGCGTGCGCGAGCAGCTCGACGACCTCGAAGGCTACCCCAAGATGAAGGACTACATCGAGGATCAGGCCGAGCAACACGACATCTCGCTCGGCCGGGGTGGCGGCGGTCTCGGCGACCTGCTCTCGTCGGCCGCGGGCGATGGCGGTGACGGCGGCAGTGGCGAGAGCGGCGGTGGCGGTGACGAGAGCGGAAACGGCGCGGACGGCGCGAGTGGCGGCACTGGTGGGGCTCCCGACGCGCCGACCAACGCGCCGACCGGCGGAGGGTCGGGCACGTGAGCGACCGCGCCCCTGCGGGCGGCTACGCCCCCACGGCATCGTTCGAGTCGGGAGCGGTCACCGCGATGGCGGCCGACGCCGAGCGCGTCGTCCTCGGCACGGCGGTCGGCACGGTCGAGGTCGTGCGCGCGGACGGCCGGACCACCGTCGAGTTCGACGCGCCGGTAGACGATCTGGCGGTCGGCAACCGGGTGTACGCGCTGGTCGACGGCGCAGTCACCGCACTCTCGACCGGCGGCACCCGCGTCTGGTCGGTCGAACTCCCCGCGGCGCGCGAGATCGCGGCGCTTCCCGGGGCCGACGTGCTGGGCGTCGTCACCGACGACGACGCGCTGGTCGGCTTCGACGGTGAGACGGGGAGCCAGGCGTTCGAGGTGGCCCGACCCCACGCCGACGTGACCGACGACCCGGGCTTCGTCGGCGCCGACGGCGCGTTCGTGCTCTCGGCGTGGTCGTTCCTCGCGGTCCGGAACCTCGACGGAAGCGGGCGCTACGACCGGAACCTCGACGGCGCGATAGAGTCGGTCGGCATCGTCGGCGAGACGGTCGTGGCCTCGCTCAAGGACGAGCGCGTGGTCGGCGTGAACGCCATGACAGGCGACCAGCAGTGGGAGCGCGAACTCGCGGTCGCCGACCTACCCGACCGCGGCGAGGACGCCCTGCTGTTCACCGCGGAGGGCCAGCTCGTCTCGCTCGACCCCGACGGCACGTACACCACGGTTGCGGACCTGCCGAGCGGCGACGTCTACCCGACCAGTGACGGCCGGCTGTTCTGCGCGGTCAGCGACGGCACGGTCGCGGTGTACTGCTCGACCGGCGACCCCGCGAGCGCGCTCGACGTGGCGGTCGACGACGAACTCGTGCCCGGCGAGACCGACGCGGTCGAGTGCGAGGTCACGAACGCCGGCGAGCGCCCGGTCGCGGCGACCCTTCGAGCAGACGGCGAGGGGGTCGCGCTCCGGGACGCCGAGTGGGAGGTCGACCTCGCGCCCGGCGAGACAGCCTCGCGGTCGCTCGGCGTCGCCTCGGTGACCGCCGAGGACTCGGCGGCCATCGCGGTCGAGGCCGACGACGACCACCTCGCCTCGGTCTCGCTCCCGGTGACCGCTGCGCCGGGCGGCGCGCTCGACGCGACGGTCGAACTCGACGCGGTGACCGACGGCTCGGCCGCGCTCGCGGTCACGGTCGAGAACGTCGGCGACGCGCCGGCGACCGACGTGTCGATCTCGCCCGGCGACGCGGGGTTCGACCGGCTCGCGCCCGGTGAAGCGGTCACCGTCGCGGTCGAGACGCCGTTCGACCCCGGCGCGGTCGTCCCCTGCGCGGTCCGGGCGGCGGACGCGGAGGCCGACGCCGAGGCGGCGCTCCCGGATCGGTCGTGCGAGGTCGGCGTCGAGGCCACCGGCGACGGCTTCGTGGACGTGACGGTCGCGAACCCGACCGACGCGGCGCTCGCCGACGACCTCGCGGTGACCGGCGACCCGTTCGACGGGACGGTCGAGCGCCGGGTGGAACTCCCGCCCGGCGGCCGGTTCGTCCTCGCGCTCAGGCCCGACCGGCCGGCCGACGACGCGACGGTGGAGGCCAGCCTCGCGGGACTCGGTGCCCTCGAATCCGTCCAGCTCGGCGCGGTAGACGCGCCCGCCGGAAGCGAGAGCAGAGCGGCCGCCGGACGCGAGTCGGGCCGGCACGATTCGGGCCAGCGCGAATCCGGTCGGCGCGCGTCGGGTCGGCGCGAGGACGACCGACGACAGCCCCGCCGCGAGGCCGACGCTCGCCGGGAGCGCGAACCCCGCCGGGACGACGCTCGACCGCGGCGCGAAGGCGGACGCGCCGACCAGCGCCGCCGAGACTCCGAGCGACCCCGGGATCCCGAACCGCGCCCTCGCGACGCTCAGGCCCCCCGCGAGGACGCCCGCCGACCGCGGCGCGACGACGCGCGGCCACGACGCGAAGGCGGTCGAGGTGAAGGCACCCGCGACGACCGACCGCCACGGGGTCGAGACGACCGCAACCGCCGGGACGCGGCTGGCTCGCGCCGGGCCGAGTCCGCGGACTCGGCCCGGCGCGAGCCAGCCGACCGCGGCCCAGACGACGCCGGAGCTTCCGGAGCTGCTGGGACTGCTGGTGCGGCCGGGGCTGCCGAAACAGCCGAAGAGTCCGGTGGGCAGAACGCCGCCGGAGCCGCGGGAACTGCCGGAGCCGCGGGCGCGAGCGCCGGCACGTCCGAATCGGGCGCGAGCCTCTCGGCCGACCGTCGACTGGAGGACACCGACCCCGACCGGACGCAGGGCGTCCGCGAGCGCGTCACGGTGACCAACGAGGGCGACGCGGTCGCGGAGGACGTGGCGGTGTCGTTCGCCGCAGAGTCGTCGGCGGCGGCGTCGGCCGACGACGAGTCGGTCGACCTCGGCGACCTCGCGCCCGAGGAGTCCGAAACGGTCGAGCGCCACCACGCGTTCGCCGACACCGGCTCGGCCGAGATTCCGGCGGGGACGGTCACCGCCGAGAACGCGGCCGACGAGCGCATCGACGCGCGCCACCTCTCGGTGTCGCCCGCCGAGTTCGCGGCCGACGTGGAGGTCGAGGCCGACGACGGCTACCGGGTCCGGGTCGAGATCGCCAACGACCGGGACGCCGCCTGCGTCGTCGAGCGCATCGGCGTCCGGGAGTTCGGCGTCTGGAACACCGACCTGCGCGTCCCAGCGGGCGAGACGGTCGAGTGGACCCGCGCGGTCGACGCGCCAGACGCTCCCGTCTCTGCGGTCGAGGCGGCCGTCGAGTACGCCGTGGAGGGCAGCGGTGAGCAGGTCCACTGGGGCACCCTCGCGCGCGTGCCCGACCCCGCCGAGGTCGACCCGGATGGAACCGAAGCGCTCTCGGTCGCGGTCGGCGAGGAGACCCGCGTCTCGGGCGGCTACGGCAGTGTCGTCCTCGTGGTGGAGAACGCCGGCGGCTCGCCGGTCGAGAACGTGTCGGTCGCGGCCGACGGCGAGGCGGTCAGCGACCTGATGTACGCCGGCGGCGAGTCGACCGACCGGCTGGCCCCCGGCGAGACGTTCACCCACTTCGTGGACGTGGAGACCGAGGGCGAGGCGACGGTCCCCATCGCGCTCTCGCTCGGCGAGGAGGAGTCCGAGGACCTCGTGTTGGCCGGGCCTGCACCGGCGAACGAGGACGACTGGTCGGCGGCCGAACTCGACCGGTGGCGCGTCGAGCGCGAGGGGGAGGCCGGCGAGTCTCGGAGTCACGTGGCCTCGGCGTTCGAGCAGGTGTGAATTCGGAGTTCGAGTCTGTTATTCTGTTTTGAGTTTGAGACGGTCGAATCGGTGCCGGTCTGGTCGATGCAATTGATAATTGGACCCGTGCGGCGGCGGCGCGAGCAACGCGCGCGAGGTCTGCGCGAGTGGAACGAGCGCAGGCTCGTCGGAGCGTGCTCCGACGGTGGACGAGTGAGCGAAGCGAACGAGGAGGCTGGGGAGGTGTGAGGTTGCGGCGACTCATGTGCCTCGGCAGTAGCTAGCTTCTCTGTCCTTCTGACGGACGTAGCGTGATTCACGAAGCTAGCTACTGCTTGAGCCTAGGAGAAACCGCACAGCACGGCGACCGCGCCTCGTCCTCCCCAGCCTCCTGCGCTTCTCGGCCTCCGTTGCACTCCGGCCTGCGATGCTCGTCCCTCGCACGTTTGGGCGCGACACGAGCGTCGCGCCCAATCGCGCGCCGGGTGGAGAGCCGAACCGGCCGCACGATGGGTACGAGTCGAATCGAGCGCACGCCAGACAGATGAAAAATCGGGTCAACGCCAAAGATTCGTTCCAGAAGCGACGCACTCGACCAGTTCACTCCGAACGAAAACACCGCGCCGAACGAAAAAACGGAGTCGAACCGAATCGAGTCCCAGCCTACGACGCAACGAGGAAGTCGCCGCTGACCGCCTCGCGGGCGTCCCGAACGTAGGCGTAGGTGTTCCGACCGAGGTAGCCGAGCAGCGCGAGGAACACCAGCCCGTACGCCGCGGTCGAACCGTACATCGTGAGGCGCGCGAACTGATACCGGCTGGCCGCCTGCTGGCGCTCGTCGGCGACGTCCTGGGCCTCCTCGCTCGCGCCCGCCGTGGCGAACGAGGACTCGGCGTCGTCGTAACCCGAAAGCGAGTCGGCGGCCGTCGTCTCGAAGGCGTCCCACTTCGCGGGGTTGAGCATCAGCGGTTGGCCCAGCACCACGGTCAGCATCGACTCGTCCATCTCCTCGCGGAGCTGGCGGGCCGACTGGCGCTGCTCGTTGCCCTGTTGGACCGTCGCGGTGTAGTTCTCGAACGCGCCAGCGGACTCGGCCCGCAGGCGCTCGGCGCGCTGCTCGTCGCCCTGGAGCGACGCCAGCTGGGCGAGTTGGCGGTTGATGTGGGCGCGCTCGATCATCGTCACGTCACCGGATTCGAGCTGGTCCTCGTAGTAGCTGCGCTGCTGGTCGACGAGACTGTTCACCCGGTCGCGGGCCGCCGTCCGGGACTCGTTCGCGGTCGAGCGCAGTTCGGAATCCTCGAGGTTCGCAATGTAGCTGTCGAGCAGGTTGTACGTCGCCGCCGCCTTCACGACCTCGGGCTGGGCGGCCTCGTTACCCTCTGACTCCAGCGTTCCGGTGGCGTTCTCGACCGACTCGATGAACAGGATGGTCGAGCGACCGGCCGCGATGCCGGTCGAGAGGTCGGTGCGCGAGACCTCCCCGCCGTCCCGGAGCTTGGTCTCCAGCTGGTCGAGCGTGTCGACCATGCCCGAAGCCGTGTCGGCCTGCCAACCGCCCGCGTCCGTGCGGTCGGCCAGCGGGCTCCGGATGCCTTCGAGCGACACCGGCTCGGGCGTCGCGGTGACGGTGATCGTCTGTGCGTCGATGCCGTCACCCTCCACGCGGTACTCCCACGTGTACTCGCGGTACAGCTCCGCCCCGGTGTCGAACTGGACCGCGACGACGAACGGCGCGGCGTCGCCAGCGGTCAGCCGCTCGGGCGGGCGTTCGACGACCGTGAGCCACTGGTCGGGGCCGGACTCCTTGGTGATCGACAGGTCGGTCACGTCCTGGTACTCCAGGGTCTCGGCCACGTCGGTACTCTGGGTGAGGTTCTCGGTGATGACCACGTCGCCGAAGCCCAGCGAGGTGCGCTCGACCGACAGCGCCACCTCGTGGGTGACGCCGACGCTGCTGGTGACGGTCTCGGTGCCGTCCTCCTGGGAGTTCACGTCGACCGACAGCGAGTAGCTTCCCTCGGACGCCGTGGGGTCGGCCTCGACCTCGACGACCACCTCGCCGCTGCTCTGGCCGTCGATCTGGCCGTCGTAGTCGGCGACGCTCGCGGACACCTGCCCGCTGTCCGTACTGGCCGAGACGCCCTGCACGTTCATCGTCTGGTCGCCCGCGTTGGGCACCTCGACAGTGACGGTCTCGGTGTACGAAGACACCTGCGACTGGGGCTCGTCGAACACCATCGAGGTGTCGGGCATCGAGACGTCGCCGAACCGCGGCGGGTAGATGACTCGGCCGGTGAACGACACCGACTGGCCCACGCCGTCCTGATTGTCGGGTTCGAGGTACGCCGTGAAGCCGATGTTGCTGTGCTGGTTGGCGCTGTCCTCGACGGAGACAGTCACCTCTGCGTTCGAACTCCCGCCCGCGTCCGTACTCAGGTATCGCAGGTCGTCGAAGCTGATCGAGCCGTACTGGTCGGACTGGGTCACCTGCGAGTTGACGCCGTCGATGCCGGTGTAGCCGCCCGTCTCGCTGATTGGCAGGTCGACGGTCTTGTCGCTACCGACCAGCACGTCGCCGAGGTCGACCGCACCGTTGTCGCCGGCTTCGAGAACCGGCGGCTTGCGAACGGTCACCTCGACGGGCACGTCGAGCGTATTACCGAGATTGTCCTCGACCGTCGCGGTGAACTGGTAGGACCCCTTGTCGACCGACGAGTCGGTCGACATGTCGAGCGTGACGGCCTGGCTCTCCCCGCCGGGAATCGAACCGGGTAGCTGGGAGTAGCTGAGGGTGACCCCGTCGGGGACGCCGCTGAACGTGACGTCCGCGGGAATCATCAGCCCCTGTCCGTCGTTCGGGATGGGAACGTCTAACGTGGTCGAGGCCTGATCGTTCGACTCGAACACGAGTTCGGTCTGCTGGGTCGAGACGTAGCCGAACGCGGGTTCGAGTACGTCCACTGTGAGCGTCTCGTCCCACGCGGGACTGCTAAAGCCGCTGACCGTCTCGACGTCGTAGTAGCCGCTCGCGCTCTCGGTGACCGTTGCCTCGTAGGTCACCCGGTAACTGTTGCCCGCGCGAACCTGCCACGAACTCCCGGTCCCGTCGCGGTTGGTGTCGAGGCTCTGCCACTCGACGAACTCGAAGCCGACTTCGCCGTCGGTTATCTGTCCGCGGACGCTCGCAGTGTCGTTCGACGGCGCGGTGAACTCGTAGGTCAGCGTCTCGGTAACCGACCCGCCATCGGCGATGACGGTGGCCCGGTTCACGGTCGTGTCCGGGTTGGCCATCGCGGTCCCGGCAACCCCGTGGAGTCCGACGAGCAGTACCACAGCGACCGTCACGAGCGTTCGACTATCCATGGGTCACCTCCTGTGCGGACACGATGTCGTCGACCTGCGAGTCCTCCACGTCGCGGGCCCACGCCGACAGCCGGTGGGCGACCGTCATCGCGACCAGCGCGACTACGAGCGCGAAGCCGAGCGCGAGCATCGCGCTGGCGAGCGCGAGCGAGGTCACCGCCGACCCCGACTGCTCACGCAGCGACGACACCGTCTCGGCCCGGTCCGCGAGGCCGTGTTCGGCCGCCAGATCACCGGCGGTGGCGAGCCGACCGTCCGTCGTCCGGGCGTCGCCGTACAGTCCGAACACCGCGGTCGAGTGGGTGGTGAGCGCGCCGACCGCCGACCCGCAGGCGTCCTCGCAGCGCGACCCGAACTCCCGGGCGGCCGCGACCGACTCGTTCAGCGTCTCCACGTCTGACTCGTAGGTCGACTGGAGCCGCTCGCGCTGGACGACGAGGTTCGAGTACTGCTGGACCGCGCCGCCCTGCTGGTACGCGTTGGCGGCGCTGCCCATCAGCGCGAGTCGCTCGCGGGTGTCGTTGGTCTCCAGCGCGGTCTCGTGGAGCGCCTCGCCCTGATTCTGGTAGAATCGGTCGAGCGCCACGGTGGTCAGCGCCGCGTACTGGCTCCCACCGGCGTTCCGAAGTTGGGTCACCAGCGCGGCGGTCTCGTTGGCCTGTTCGACGCTCGCGGCGCGGTCGCCGTTCCCGCTCAGGGTGTACGCCTCCTCGAACGTCGTCAGCACGTCGTACACCAGCGCCATCCGCTTGGCCTTGGCGTCGGTGAACTCGCCGACCTGCACGGCCGAGACGGCCTGTGCCCGGACTACCTCGAACTCGCTGTACTCCTGAAACGCCTCCTGCCCTTCGAGCGCGCGGAACGCTTCGAGGTACTCGTCCGCCGTCTCGGGCGACGAGTCCCCGTCCTGCGCCGTCGCCGTGGCCGCCGGGGCGACCAGCGACAGACAGAGCAGCAGCACCGCGAACCCGCATCGGGCGTACCGTTTTCGCTCCGAAGTTACTGTGCCTCTCACGTTCAGAACACCGTCCTCTCTAACCGTTCACGCAGTTGGTCGTGGTCGAACAGCTCGTCGACGCCGTCGAGCAGTCCGCCCGCCGCGAACGCGACCGCAGCCCCGCGGACCGGGTCGTCGCCGCGTTCCTCGTTGACGAACGCCTTCACGCCGTCCCAGAGTTCGCGGGCCGGCGCGACCACCGCCAAGTCCGAGCGCTCGGCGTTGATGCGGTCGTCGACCGCCCGGAGCTGGGTCAGCACGGTCTGGCGCTGGGCGGTCCGGTCCTCCTCGAGCAGTTCGAACAGCGTCGCCACGTCGAAGCCGCCTTGCCACTCGACCCGCTGGTCGCGCATGTCCACGCAGGCACCGAACAGGTCGGTGTTGCGCTTGGTAGTCATCGCGTCGTTCACGAGTTCGACCGCCGCGTCGGCGGCGTCGAGCAGCGCGTCGGCCACCTCGTCGGGGTCGGCCTCCGCGCTGGCGAACCGGTGGCCCTCGCGGGGGAGTCGCTCGACCGTCTCCAGCAGGCTTGTCACGACGCTGCCGTAGTACCGCGGGATGGCGACGTCCCGGCCGGAGGTCGAGACGAGCGCGTCCACGTCCTGTCGGATGGAGGTGACGCGGTCGCGCTGGTTGCGAGCCAGACTGAACTCGAAGCTCGCGTCCAGGCTCTCGCGGGCGGTCCGGCCGTCCCGGATCCGAACCCGCGACGACTCGACCGCGAAGGCGGTCCCGCCGCCCGGCACGTCCATCCCGACCTCGTACTCGCCGACGAGCAGGTCGTCGAAGCTCGTGACGCCCTCGCTGTCGGTCGTGGCCGTGCGCCGACTCGCGCCGAGGCTCTTCACGTCTTCGCCGACCGGCTCGACCTCGACGGTCAGCCCGCCGACTGCGGTGCCGCCGACGGTCGCGGTCACGTCGAGGTCGCCCGCGAGCGGCTGGATGTCGAGTCGCGCGGTCGCGTCCGACCCGCCGGCGACCGACGCGGTCGCGCTGTCGCCGTCGTACTTCTCGTGGTCGGCCGCCACCTCGACCTCGTCGGCGGCCAGCGGCACGTCGAAGGTGACCTCGCCGTCGGCGTCGGTCTCGCCCTCGCGCGGGCGGCCCTCGTCGGGGGTGCACGTCACGGGCACGCCCGAGAGCGGCTCGCCGCCGTCGGCGACCGCGACCTCGACCTGCTTCGGGCCGAGTTCGAACGTCACCGGCTGGTTCCGGAACGGTGCGCGCACCTCCCGTCGCTCGGAGACGCCGTGGCTCCCGACCTCGACGACCCACGTGCCGCGGTCGAGGGTCAGGCTCCCCGTGCCGTCCGACAGCCCGGTCGCCTCGCTGCTCGGCCCGCCGTTCCGGTAGGCCGTGTCGTCGGCCTTCTGTCTGGCCTTCAGCTCGGCCGAGATCGTCGAGCCGGTGCCGGCGTCCTCGACCCGGAAGTCGACGTCGTGACCCTCGTCGTGGGTCGAGGACGTGACTCCCGGCCCGTCCGCGCCGTCGGGCGTCGGGTCCGAGTCGTCGCCGGTCAGCCGGATGACGACGACAGCGACCCCGAGGACGAGGAAGCCGACGAGCACCCCGACTACGGGCAGCCCGCCCGGTACTACGGCGAACAGGCCGCCGGAGCTCTCGCCGGAGCCGTCACCGCCCTCGCCGCCCTGCTGGCTTCCCGCGGCCGCGTAAAACAGCGAGTCGTCGGGGTTGTCGACCGACGCGTTATGGGGCACCACCTGTGCGCGAACCGACTCGTCGCCCGTCACAATGAGCCGGTAGCTCGCGTTCTCGTTGAGCAGGTAGTCGGTCGCGTTCAGGTTCACCGAGCCGTTGTCGACCGGGGCGGACAGCTGGACGTACCGCGTGCTGTTGGCGAGCCAGACGGTCGTCTCGTTCGCGTCGAGCGTCGAGCCGTCGATGGCGACTGCGGTTCCGTTGTCGGTCACGCTCGCGTTCGGGACGCCTGCCACGTCGCGCTCGTAGGGCACGTTCTCGACCACCGCGTTGCCGCCGCGGTGCACCGACACCGAGAGGGCGTCGGCGCTCGCCAGCGTCTCGTCGGTCACCGTCAGGTTCCCGTCGCCGTCCGCGGCGACGGTGCTCGCGAAGGTGGCGTTGGTCGCGGGTTCGATCATCGTGAGGTCGTACTCCAGCCCGTCAGCGATCAGGGGGCTGTCGACCCCTAGGGTCTCGTCGTCCTGTCGCTCGACGCTGGTCACCTCACGGCTGAGCTGCCAGAGGTTCAGGTCCGTCTGGTCGCCGCGCTCGGCCGCCAAGGTGGCTCCCTTCGACGGGGGCAGGTGGACGCTCCCGGCGTCGAGCGACACCGCGAGCACCGTGCTGCCGTTGCGGTACTGGACCGTCGCGTCGGCGACCGGCGCAGTCTCGCCCGAGAGCGTGACCTCCGCGCTGTCCCCGTCGGCGTAACCGAGCGCCTGCTGGAGCGGGACTTCGAGCGTCCCGTCCGCGAAGCTTGCGCCTCCGGAGCCGCCGAACGACAGCGTCCGGAGGTCGACGTATTCGGTGACCGCGGTCCCGTTCTCGCCCTGCGGCTCGACGGTGACCGACGCGTTCGAGAGGTCGGTCTCCGGCGAGCTGAGTTCGGTGACTGCGACCGAGTACGTGGACTCGTTGTTCGCGGTCCCGTCCGGGGACAGCGACGCCGACTGGCCGCCGGTCACGCGAACGGTGACGTTCCGGTCGCTCCCGTTGAAGTGCTCGTCCCCGAGCGCGATTTTGAGCTGACCACCGGAGCGCTCCACGTGGTCGACGTCTCCGTGCGCGGTCCCGACGCCCGTGACTCCCGCGACGACCGACAGCGCCAGCAGGACCGCCAGCAGGGTCGCCCCGAGGCGCTCGCGTCGGTTGGTGGGGCTGGCCGTCATGGCTACCCCTCGTTGATCTCCATGTACTCGGTCAGGTTGTCCTCGATGCGCCGGAGCTCGTCGGCCGGCAGCCGGGCGTTACCGAGCGACCGGCCGGACTGGAGACTCTCCTTGTACTCCTCGAACTCCTCCCACGAGTGGTCGAGCAGTGGGTCGAGGTCGAAGCCGCCGAGCAGCAAGAGTACGTCGACCGAGTCGCCCCGCTCCTGCTTTGGCGTCAGGCTGGTCATGCCCGAGGCCCCGAGCAGGCCGTGCTCGCGCTTCCACTGGTTGAACGCGTTCTGCACGTCGGGCTCGGTGATGTCGCCGCTCTCGATCATGTGCTCGGGCGCGCGGACGACCGCGTACGTGACCCGCGAGGTGCCCACGTCCATCGGGACGAACGCGTTCTCGGCGGCCTTGTCGAACATATACTCCAGTTCGAACATCCCGCCGTTGAGGTCGGTCGCCACCGCGGGCGTGAAGTGGTACGCGCCGATCTGGGAGGGGATGGTCACGTAGTCCTGCACGTCGATGACGCCCCGCGTCTCGCGGCCCGCGCCGATCATCAGGTCGATGGCCGAGATGATCTGCTCGTTGACCTCGCTGTAGTCGGTACCGGTCGCGTCGTCGTCGCTCAGGTGGGAGTTGGCCGCCAGGAGCACCATGTCGGCGTTCTGGCTGCCGTCGGGCGACCGGATGAGTCGCGAGAGGCCCGCGACCGCGTTGAACTGGCGCTGGGGGGCCTCGTAGTAGTACGGCCACACGGCGAACGCGGTGTGGATGGTGCTGTCCATCCAGTTCTTCCGCCGGTCAGTGTCGAGGCCGCTCTTGAACTGGTCGATGACGTAGGGGATCGAGCCGTTGCCGGTCCCGCCGCCGAGGGTCGCGGCGTGGAGGAACGCGTCGACGTTCCCGCCCTCGGTCGCGAGGTCGCCGATGTTGCCGACGATGCGGTCCAAGTCCTCGCGGGCGGCCTCCATGCCGGTCACGAAGAAGTTGCCCGCGCCCTGCTGGGAGCCGAACTCCAGCGCGTGCTGGGAGGGGTCCTCGCCTTCGGCGAAGTTCGACTCCATGTGGCTGATAGTGTTTCGGATGTCCGCACGATTCGTGTTCATCACGAGGATGCGGTCGTCGATTCCGGGGTTGTCCGACCGGGTGAAGAACTGCGAGGCGATGCGACCGCCTCCCTCGCCCGAGGCGACGACCGCCCATCGCGTGTACGTGTCTCTTACCTGTGACATATCATTCTCTCCGTGTGAGTCCGCTCGCGCCGAGTTCGACGGCGTCGGCGAACGCGGACTCGGTCACTGCGTCCCGGACGACGTCGTCCGGGAGAGGTGCCGACAGGAAACGGTCCCTGAGGTCGTCGTACGACATCGCCTCGCCGTCGTCGAGGTTGTGCTGGACGACCATCTCGACCTCGTCGGTGAGTTCGGCGCGGTCGTACGCGACCACGCCGTCGGCGTCGGTCCGGGTGACCGACAGGCCCTGCTCCTCGGCCCACAGCGCGAGCAGACAGGGGACGTAGTCGTCGGTCACGGGGTAGTCCATCGACGCCGAGAGGTAGCCCGCGTCGCGGTACTGGTCGCGCAGGTCGTCGGTCAACTCGGGCAGGTACTCCCTGATGTCGTCCTCGATGCCGTCGCACACCTGCTCGCGCAGGCCGACCTGCGCCATCGTGAGTTCGACCGACGCGTCCGCGTCGACCACGACGGTCTCCTCGGGCGTCCGGTAGTCGTCGGGGTCGGGGTCGGCCCGGACGGTGTACTCGCCGCGGGGCACCTCCTCGAAGGTGACCTCCTCGGCGAGGTGGGTCCGGGCGTGCTCGCTGTCGCTGTGCGCGGTGCCCTCGATCTCGAGGTCGACCCCGCGCTTGGGGCCGCCCTCGTCGAACTGCGCGAGCACCGTCACGTCGTACGTCTCGCCGTCGCCCGCCGCCACGAGCGCCGGGCCGTCGGGTTCGTACGAGGCCTCCGGGTGGCTCCGGGCGTACAGTTCCATGAACGCGCCGGCGTCCTTGACCGGCAGGTCGTCGGCGGTCACCTCTGCGGTCGCGCGGAGTTCGTCGTCGATCACGCCCTCGATGTCCTCGTACGACCGGGCGACCGACGCCTTGCCCTTCAGGTCGTCCAGCGCGCCCGACAGGTCGCCGACCGCGCCGGTCCACGTCAGCCGGAACTCGGCGAGATCGTCGGCCCGCCGGAGGTCGTCGGCGTACGCCTCGTCGGCGGCCGACGGCCACTCGTAGTAGTCGGCTGGCACGTCGGCCTGCCCGAGCGCCGACAGGTCCGCGTCGAGGTCGTCCTCCAACTCCTCGACCATCGCGACGCAGACCTCCCGCAAGTCGTCGCGGTGGCGTCGCAACTCGCCAACGTCGAGTGCGGAGTCGAGCGACGCCATCGCGGCGTCGATCTCCTCGACGCGCTCGACGTGGCGGTTCGAGACGTACTCCTCGACCACCGACGACCGGACGGTCTCCAGCAGGTTCTCGACGCCCTCGCGGTCGGCTTCGAACCGGCCGGACAGGTCGCCTTCGAGCGCGGCCTGCGCGTCGAGCACCGCGTCGGCGGCCCCGGCGTAGTCGTCGGCCGCGGCCCGCGACTCGGCGTCGTCGAGCAGGTCGGTCACCCGCCCTTCGTCGACCGGGTCGGTCACGTCCGCGAGCAGCCCCTCGACCTCGCCGCAGGCCCGCCGGACGGTTTCGGTCGCGTCCTCGCGGTGGGTCGAGAGCACGTCTTCGAGCGCGCCCGGGTCGCCGGTCGCGTCGTCGACCGCGCTCTGGCCCTGCCACGTGCCGACCGAGACGAGGCCGGCGTCTTCGAGTCGCGCCAGCGCGTCGCGGGTCCGCCGGAGTTCGTCCCGGACGAACGTCTCGAACGACTCGGCCAGCACGCCGTCGAGGTCGTCGATGTCGCCCCGGACGCGTTCGAGCTCCTGGATGTCGGCCGAGGCGAACCGCTCGGTCGAGTAGGTGCCAGCCTCGGTGTCGAAGCTCACGCCGTGAGAAGAGAGGTCGTCGGCGACCCGCTCCAGTTCGTCGGTCACGTCAGTCGCGTCCCAGCCGGGGTACTCGGCCCGCCGGCCGTCGAACGCCACCTGGAAGTCCTGGAGCGCGGAGGCCGTCTCGGTGGCCTGCTGTTTGGCGTAGCTCGACTCGCTGGTCCCCTGACTGGAGACCACGGTCCGGACGTACAGCCCCACGCCGACGATGAGGAGCGCGGGGATGCCGACCACGACGAAGCCCACGCCGAGTTCCGAGGTCGTGAACAGGAACAGGCCGACCCCCACGAGCGCAGCCACGAGTACGATACCGCCGATGCCGAGTGCCGCTCTGTGTTCTCGCTTCATAGTAGCTCTCCGAGTGTGCCGAATCCATCGAGTACGAACAGCGCCGCCAGCGTCAGCACGACCGCGAGCGCCGCGAGGCCGGCCGCCCACGCGAGCACTCGCGGGGAGTAACTCACGCTGGAGTTGACCTCCCGGTCCTGTCGGATGCGTTCGAGTCTGGTCGCGGTCAGCTTCCAGCCCGGCACCGCACCGACCACGAGACCGGCCACGAGCGCGCCCGCGAGATTGACCATCCCGGTCGAGCGCGCGTCGCTCTCGGCGGCTTCGAGCGTTGCGAGGTAGTGTCGCTTCGCCGCGTCCGCGCTCGCCTTCGCCGAGCGCTCGCGCTCTTGTGCGGCTTCCAGCGCGGCCAGTGCGTTCGACCCGCCGCTGGCGCGCCACGCGGTTCCGTAGAGCCCGGCTTCGAGGTCGGCCCGCGCCTCCGTCACCGACTCGCTGCTGTCGTTGATCGCCGCGAGCTGCTCCTCGGTGACGTTGCTCAGGTTCGCCTCGCCCGACTCGACCGCGGCAGCCGACTCGTTCAGCGCCTCGGCCGCGCTCGTGAGGTTCGACGCAGCCGCGAGGAACCGCGTCTCGTTGTCGGTGTAGTCCGTTTTCGCGTCCTCGCTCTCGAACGTTATCGAGTCGTTCGCCAACTCCGAGTCGACCGTCGCGGGCCGCGGCACGTCGATGGAGACCGCGGGGATTTCGCCCTTCCGGTCGACGAGACCGAGCACGTCGACGTGTGACGTCTCGCCGGTCACCCGAACGGTCGCCGTCGCGTCGGTCGAGTCGAGTATCTCCAGCCCCTCCGAGTTCGACAGTTCCCACTCGGAGCCGTACGTGTTCAGCGCCGACCGCTCCTCGCAGAGCGCCAGCTTGAGCGTCGTTCCGGCGTACAGCGTGGCGTTCTCGCCGGACCCTGTCAGCACCTGCGTGCCGGTCGTCGACGACGAGCCCGGCAGGATGCCGACGAGGTGCTGCCCGCCGCTGGTCTCCCCGCAGGCAGCGTCGGCGTCCGGGTAGGTCGCCGCGGCCGCGGGGCTCGCGGCGAACAGGGCCGCCGAACAGACCACCAGTAGGCCGACCGCCAGCACCGAGACGCGCTGGCGAACGTGCTCTTCAGGGGTACCGTCGCGGCTCATTCGTTCCCACCTCGCGTCGCGTACGCGAGGAGGCCGCCGCCGAGGAGGCCGACCGCCAACCCGAGGCCGAGTCCGGCGGTCCGGGGCACCCACGGACTGTTCGTGAGCGCCATCGCGTCGGCCGTGGCGTCGGTCTGCTCCTGTATCTGGTTGGCGAGCCGGTCGTCGGCGGGCGAATCCTCCGCGCCGTCCACGACCCCGGGAACGCCCACGAGTGCGGCGGCGACGAGTGCAAGAACGGCCACAAAGCCTATAAAAACGACTGTGCGCGTCATATCGTCTGCCCGACCTCGCTCTCGGCCTCGTACTCGTCGGCCCGATCCTCGATCTCGGTGATGCGGTCGACGTTCTCCCGCCGGTAGGTGAACAGCGAGGTGAACGACGCGAGGTTCCGGCGGGTGAGCGCGACGCCGAGGTTGACCTCGGGGCACTGGGCCTCGAGGAACCGGCGGATGGTCGAGGTCTCGATGCGGTTGTCGCCGCCGGAGATGTACTCGACCGGTGCGCGGACCAGCCCGATGGCCTTCTCGGCCTCCTCGGGCGAGACGCCCGAGAGCGTCTGCTTGCTCGTCGCCAGCCTCGAAAGCGCGCTGCTGTCGACCTCCTGGCCGCCCACGAACGGGACGAGGTAGCCCAGCAGCGACCGGGTCATCGACACCGAGCGGCCGATGGTGGCGTACCCCGGCGTGGGGTTGGTGCCGCGCGTGTCGAACGACAGCGAGGTCACCACGTCCTGGAGGTCGACCACTGGCGGGTCGACGTCGTCGTACTCGCCCGGGTCGATGCGTTCAAGCGTCGACCCGGAGATGAGGTCGACCAGCCCCGAGGCCACGTACTCGTTGTACTCCGAGAACCGGCCCTCGGCGGCGTCCTCGTAGGCCAGTCGCTGGTTGTCCACGAGGACGATGCCGTCGACGGACTCCTCCAGCCTGTCGAGCCCGTAGACGGTGTTCCACGCCTGTCGGCCCGCGCTGATCTGCTCGTCGTCCTCCGATACTGGTCCCTTCGTGTTGGGGAGCACCGCGACGGCGATGATCTGAGCCACGCCGTCGGTGTACTCCTTGATCGCGTCGGCCACGTGGGGAGCGATACCACATCCGGTCCCACCACCGAGTCCGAGGCAGACGAACGCGAAGGGGATGTCCCCCGGCGTGCCGTCGTCCTCGTCGAAGTGCGACGAGAGGGTGCCCAGCAGTTCCTCGCGGTTGTCGGACATCACCTCGTCAGCCTGAACCGGGTTGCGGCCGAAGCCCCCGGTCACCTGTTCCTCGAAACCCGGCGTTCCCCGCTCGACGAGTCCGTGGCGCTCGGCGATGCCGTACTGGTTCGCCTCGTCCACGTTCGAGAGGTTGCGGAGGTCCCGGATGGTCGAATTGAACACCAGTGGCGAGGCGGGGGTCGAGACGCGCCGATGGCCGAACACGTCGTCCACGATAGCGCTGCCCGCTTGCCCGGTGCCAGCAAATACGTAAACCATGTCGGTACGTCGGTCATTTATCCACAAAGCGGACACATATACCTAACGGAAGTACGAATTCTAGCACACGTTACAGGCAAAAAACCGTCTCAGCCTCGAAGTCGTCGAAGCATCACGCTGTACTCGTTGCGCTCGTAGAGATTCTCCACGTAGTCGAGAGTTTCGTCTGCGGCCGCCACCATCCCGGCCGCTCGGGCGTCGTCGCCGCCCGCCGCGGCCCCCTCGGCGTCGTCGAGGAGCGCGTCCACCAGCGAGAGGAAGTGCAGCGGGATGGAGTGGTTGTGGTCGCGCCGCCCGTCCACGTACCGGTCCTCGACCTCCTCGCGGCGGTCGGCGACCGCCTCGCGGCGCTCTCCGACTCCCTTCGCGGAACCACTAGCTTCCATCGCCGCCCCGTCGGCGGACGCGCCGCTGCCGGCAGCGGCGCGTCCGCCGACTGCGTCGAGTTGGGACAGCAGCGTGCTGTCGTAGAACCGCAGTTCCGACCGGACCGCGTACGGGACGACGGCGTTCGACTCGTCGGCCCGGTCGAGCATCTCGCGGAGGTCGGCGATCCGGTCCTCAACCGCGTCGGCGACCGGGCCCGACCTGCCGTCGAGGTCCGCCGCCACGTCGTCCGCGAGTTCCTCGACCGCGTCCTGGTCGAGGTCCGCGACGACGCTCTGGGTCGTCGAGGCGGCGTCGAGCTGGTCGACCGCGGTTTCGAGCGCGGCCCGGAGGTCGCCCATCCCGGGCGAGGCGAGGCGGTCGAGCAGTCGCTTGGCGACCGCGCTCTCGGGGCGGCGCTCGCGGCGCACCTCGCCGGCGACCGACGACGCCTGTCCGCCCGAGGCCTCGCCGTCGGTGAACACGAGTTCGTCGCGCTCGACCGCGTCGGCGAGCACGCCCAGTCGCTCGGCCACCGGTCGGCCGCTGTCGGGTCCTACGTCCACGTCGGTCGCGCCGGTCGCGGCCGCGGTGAGCGCGTCGGTTGCCTCGCCAATCTGATCGCGCTCGCTCTCGCGGCGGTCGGCGCTCGACCGACGTTCGGCGGCCGCCTCGGCCAGTCCGACGACTGCCGAGGCGGTCTCGGAATCGAGGTGGTCGAGTTCCTCGCGGATTCGTCGAACGTCACCCGGTGCGACCCCGTCCGAGTCGGACACCTCGGCCACCGCGCGGTCGAGCGCCTGCTGGGTGTCCAGCGCCGCGGCGGCGTCTGTCAGCACGCCATCGAGGTCGTCGGCGCGCTCGGGCGAGGCCAGCGCGTCGAGCAGTCGGCGGCCGGCGGGCGAGGACGGCGACTGCTCGCGCCGGAGCCGGGTCGCCGCGTTGGCGGCCGCGCCGTCGGCGGTGTCAGTGCCTCCAGGTGTCCCGCCGGGGCCAACCGACAACTGGTCGCGCCGGACTGCCCGCGAGAGGGCTTCTGCCTTCTCGACGGCCGAGGCGTCGGGCTGTGGCGCGTCCCGGAGGTGCCGGTCGAGGTCGGCGTCGGCGACCAGCGCGTCGACGGCCTCCTCCAGCGCGTCGAGTTCGCGCTCTATCGATTTGGGGTCCTCGCGGGCGTCGAGCCGCCGGGCGATTCCACTCAGGTCGCCGTCGCCGTCGTCGGAGCCGCCGAACAGGCCCAGCACGCCGACCGTGGCCAGCGCGGCGACGGTCGCGACCGTCGCCGCGCTGGCCGCTCCGATTCCGGGGAGAACGGTTTCGGGAAGGACGAGTCCGGGGGTCGCGAGTCCTGCAAGTCCGAGGGAGGCGAGTCCCGGCATGGGTTCAGGCCATGTTCTCCCGGCCGAGACACGAGAACAGCGGGTCCACGAGGTGCCAGATGTCCCGGAGGCTCTCGGCCTGTCTGCTGTTGCCCTCCTCCTTGAGCGTCTTGGCGTGTTCGTACATCGCCTCCAGCGACGGCATCTTAGGGTTCCACAGCGTGCCCCACAGATACACGTCGTCGAGGTACGGGATGACCATCTGGCTGATGTGGATGTCGATGGACTCGGCACCGCTCACGTCGTCGACGTTCAGGAACTCCTCGCCGCCGATGATCTCCCGGAGCGTGTTGTCGTTGACGTACGGCGAGACGTGCTCCATCTTCTCCTCCGGCCCGTAGATGATGAACGTGCCGCCCCACGCGGTCGTGGGGTCGAAGTCCGAGAGCTTGTTGTGGAACAGCGCGTTCCGGACCAGAATTTCGAGCCCGGACTTGTCGAGTTGGGCGTCACGCGACCGGCCGAGCACCGGCGCGAGGATGACCGCAGGCGTGTACTCGCGGTCGAGGTCGAGCGGATACTTGTCCTCGACCGGCCGGAAGCTGTCGGAGACGTCGAACACGTCACCCTGGATCGACATGGTGGCGTCCTGGTCGACGATCTGGGGCGTCGAGGACATGGTGAACGCTTCCAGGAACGCGACGAGGGGCTTGTTGAGTTCGGTGTACTGCGGCGGGTTGTACCGCTCGATGCCCTCGATGCGGGGCTTGATGTCGCCCTGCACGTCCTGAAGTCGCTCGTTGTTGAACGGGATAATGGCGTCGGCGGTCTGGGACATCCGGGCGAGCCCGACCGCGCCGTTGGTCCGGGCCCGGCCGCCGAACTTGTCCTCTGCCGAGGGGATGACGACCGAACTCAGCAGCGCCTTGTCGATGACGTAGTCGTCCGACAGCACCTCCTCGCGCACGTGCTCGGCGAGCGCGGGCGTCGACCCGCAGCCGGTGCCCTTCGTGACGCTGTGGACGAACATGAGCGCCTGCGCGTCCCGGACGTGCTGGGGGTCCATGTCCCACCGGTCGCGGAACGGGTTGCCGTCCTCGAAGTCGGCCCGGAGCACCTTCTCGCCGTTGTCCCACCGCCGCCCCATGCCGGAGTAGTCGTGCTTGCCGAACCCGATGATGGCGTTCGGGAGCAGGTCGTTGCGGCTGTACTGCTTCAACTCCTGGGCGTAGTAGGTCTGCTCCAGCTCCGCGATGTTGGTGTTCAACATCCCGTAGCCCGCGAGCCCGCCGCGCCACACCAGCGCGCGGTCCTCGTTGTTGTGCTCCAGGGTGTTCTTCCGGAGCAGGATGGCGTCCATGATGTTGTTGCCCGCGCCGCCGACGCCGATCATGTACCACTTCTTGCCGTAGGCGTCGTCGAGCAGGTCGACGTCCCCGGCACCGCCGGACCCGCCGCTTCCCGGACCGCCCGCTCCGCCGGGGACGCCAGAGCCGCCGGCCCCCGCCGAATCGTCGGTCCCGCCGAGCGGCCCGGGCGTCGTCGAGCCTCCGGACCCTCCCGACCCAGCCGAGCCGCCCGATCCACTCGTCGGCGCTCCGGGGCCGCCAGCATCCGGCCCGCCAGCGTCGCCTGCTGCGCCGTCGTCACCGAGGTCGGCCCCGCCGTTCTCGAACAGTTTCTCGTGACGGTCGCTGTACACTGCGCGCACTGACGTCTCGTCGTCGGCGTGCGAGCCCAGCAGGTGTTCGTCGAGGCTGTCCTCCGCCCATTCCGTCTCGGTCTCGAAGCAGATTCTGCACTTTGTCATTGTGAGTGTGTCCGGTCGGTCGTTCGCTCGAACCGCGGGCCCTTCATCCTGTCGCGTCCGGCGGCAGTCGTCCTGCGCCCGGAGGGCATCGTCCCGCTGCGCGCCGGCGTATCCGCGAGTTGTCGAGTCATCCGTACTGCTCCTGATACCGCCCGTGGAGCGCGTCGATGGCGCGCTCGACCGAAGTGCCCTCCTTCGGCACGAGTTCGACGAACCCCGGCGGCGCGTTCTCCTGGACGTCCAGAGACTCGATCACGTCGGTCTGGCGCTGGCCGAACCGCTCGATCTGGGCAAGCACCGCGGGCGTCGCGACGGTCTCGGGCAGATCGCCGGTCTGGAGTTCGGCCCGGTCGTCGTCGGTCGCCCGCCCGGCGTTCTTGAGCTCGCGGAACACGAACAGCACGGAGTCGATGGTCTCCTCCGGCCGGGCGGCGCGGTCGGCCGAGTCGACCGACCCGCCGCCAGCGCCCGCTTCGGCCGTCGAACTGCCATGCCCGCTCGACGCGCCGCGCCCGCTCGCGCCAGCGCCAGCCGACTCGCGGTCGCCCGCGTCGGTTCGCTCCGTCGCGGCTGCGCGACCCGCCGCGTCCGCAGCGCCGGCGCTTCCGGCACCGCCCGCTTCGGCCGTTCCGCCGGCCGGCGAGCCTGCCGCCGGGGCGTCCTCGTAGTCGATGCGGACCGCGTCGCCCTCGACCCGGAGCTGCGCGCCGTACTGGCTGGCGAACGCCGGGCGGAGCTCCTCGACCAACGCGGGGTCGACGCCCGCCGGGAGCGAGACGCGGTCGCCGTCGTGGTCGACCGTGCCGACCACGCTCCAGACGAACTCGACGACCGTCACGAGGTCACCAGCGTCCGCGGCGGCCGCCTCGGCCGCGCGTTCGGCGTCGTCGAACTGACAGTCGTGGAGCGCGTCTCGGCCCTCGGCGAGCCGATCCTCTACGTCGCCGACGCCGGCGGTTCCCTCTCGGCGTCCCTCGACGACCAGCTCCGAGAGCCGGTCGGCGATCGCGCCGTCGAACCGCTCGACCTTCGTTCGAACGGTCTCGACGTCCGACTCGGCGGCCGCGGCGGTCTCGGCGAACGTCGCTTCGCGCTCGGCCACGTGCTCGTTCACGCGCGCGAGGTGACTTTCCACGTTCTCGACCGCCGCGGCGATAGTTTCGAGGTCCTCGTCGCGCTCGATGCGGTCGAGCAGCGCGTCGGACACTTGATCGACGTGGACCGACGAGTCGAGCGCCGCGAGGTCCACGTCGCGGAACCGCGCCGGTAGGTTCACCAGCTCGTACTCCCGGTCGTATCGCGACCAGCTCTGGACCGTGCCGTACGTCGTTCGGATGCCCGACGCGACCCGGTCGCGGAGTTCGCCGTCGATGCGCTCGACCTCGCCCTCGGGGTCGAGCTCCTCGACGCGGCTCCGGAGCGAGGCCGCCTCGGCTCGGAGCTGGTCGGCCGACCCGCGCTCGGCCGCGGACGCGTCGGCCGCGATCTCGTCGCAGCTGTCGAGGAACTCCCGGCGGCTCTCTCTGGCCTGCTCGACGCCGGTCGGTGCCACGTCCTCCAGCGCGTCGAGGTCGCCGATCCGTCGTCGGTAGGCCTCCTCGAACGCCTCGCGTTTCCGGTCGAGTTCGGCCGACACCTCGGCAAGCTCGGCGGATTTCTCCTCGACGACCGTCCCCTCCCAGTCGTGAGCGAGCGCGGCCCCGATGGCAGCTCCCGAGGCGACCACCGGCACCGCGAAGAACGCCACGACCTGCGCTGTCGGCACGTCCGAGCCGAACATCGGGAGGTAGACGCCGAGAAAGAGCGCGAAGAACAGCACCGAAACCAGCCCCGCAGCGGCGAACGTCACGTCTCGGTTCCCGCGGGCGAACTGCGCGACGCCCTGTGCGAGCCACGCGCCGGCGATGAGGACGAACAGCCCGAACACGAGCGTCGGGCTCTGCCACATCAGCACCGCGGCCTCGTCGAACACCGCGACCGAGCGGATCGCGTCCTGCAACGCGGCGAGCCCTGCCGCTCCGAGCGTCGTCTCCAGCATCGCCAGCGTCGTCTGTATCAGCGTTGCGAGTATCGGTATCCCCGCGAGCCCCCACGCGGCGAGCGTCGGTTCAATTCGACGACTTGTAGCCATCACCTTTATACCTCTCAGGGGGGTTTCAAAACGTTTGCCCTTGCCGTAACGTCGCCGAGAGCGGGCAGACGGCGATGTGTCGGGTGAGCTCCGAATAACTAGTCCCGAAGCTATCAGGACGCGGTTACTTTCGTCCGGCTACGGAATTTGTCCATCGAACTCGTACTCTTCGGCCCAGTTGATCGACGGATGGTCTATCTCGGCGTCGAACCGAAGCTCCATCTTCTGTTCGGTTACATCTTCGATGTCGATCCAGTACGTCTTTCCGGTCGAGGAATGCCGGACGATGAACGCATCTACCTCGCCGTGATACGTGTCTTCGTGGTACGCCCCCGCTCTGGTAGTCTGCGAATGCGTGTTGAAGCGAATCGTCTCGGGTTTGTTTTCCCATGCCGTCTTGCACTGGAACGATAGAGCGCGCTGCCGTCGTCCACGACGAGATCGTACTTGTCGTTGTCGCCGAACGGGATGGAGACGCTGTATCCGGCGGAGACCAACTCCTCGAGTATCTTGACCTCGGTCTCGTCGCCCTTATCCTTGGTATTTGGCTCCTTCATGAACAGCTATCGACACCACAAGTAGTATAAATTGACTACTTCGGCAATATGCGCCCCTTGGTTCCGAAAACTGGATAGGTGAAACTCAGCTGGGGACCTCTACTGTAATCAAATGTTCACGAGCGCCGAGCAGGCGCTACCGCGGAGCTTGTGGGAGCAGTTCACAGCAGAAAGCGCCCGAGGCGGGATTTGAACCGGAGCCAGACGGGCTCGCTCCCTTCGGTCGCTGTGCGCGACTGGCAGGGTTCAAATCCCTCCGATGGGTATTTCGTGCTCACAGTGACGCGAGCAGACAGGCTGCTCGTGGCTTGATTCGTAGGAAAATACGCCCGAGGCGGGATTTGAACCCGCGTCACAACCGTGACAGGGTTGTATGATGGGCCACTACACCACCCGGGCTTCCGACGCATTACCTCCTTACCGGGTTGCAGACTTAAGGCTTTCCAAACGGTCTCCGTGTGACAGCGGATACCGCAGGACGACGGCCGGGGTGAATGCCGTGCGATACGCACCCCCGCCCCAAACGATTTATACCTCGATGGAGTGGACTCTCCCATCGGCAGCACCCACGATCTGGCTCTGCTTGCGGTCGATCCGATGCGTGGGTCGAACAGCGAGCGGTGCGCGGAACACTTAGCAAGCGTTAAATGACTCGGCTGTGTATTGCCCTGTAGTATCTCGTGATAGCCGTTTCTCCCACTGCGCAGACAACCCACCGCCACACATGGTAGATGTAAGCCAACACGACATGGTTCCGGACCATAGCGTCGTCGACGACGAGGAGCTGGACGACGTGATGGAGGAGTACGACATCAAACCGACCGATCTGCCCAAGATAAAACGCACCGACGCCGCACTCCCTGACGAGGCGGAGATCGGCGACGTGATCAAGATCGTGCGCGACTCCCGAACGACGGACGTCGCGACTGTGTACCGACTCGTGGTCGAATAACAATGAACAGGCAAGACAGACGTTCGATCTCCCGAGAGTACTTCTCGAAGGAGCGACTCGCCGAGCACCACTACCGCTCGTTCAACGCCTTCCTCACCCGCGGCATGCAGGAAGTCGTCGACGAGAAGGGCACCATCGACACCGACATCGGCGACAAGGAGGACGAAGAGCCGGTCCACGTCGAGCTCGGCGACGTTCGTATCGTCACACCGCGCGTGCGCGAGGCCGACGGGAGCGAGGAGCTGCTCTACCCGCAGGAGGCTCGCCTCCGCAACATCACCTACTCCGCCCCAGTGTTCATGGAGATGTCCATCGTGAAGGGCGAGGGCGACGACGAGCGGGTCGTCGACGCCACCGAGACCAAGGTGGGCCGGATGCCCATCATGGTCGGCTCCGAGAAGTGCAACATCGCGGGCTTCTCCGACGAGGAGCTCATCGAGATCGGCGAGGACCCCGCCGACCCCGGCGGTTACTTCATCGTCAACGGGAGCGAGCGCGTCCTGATGACCAGCGAGGACCTCGCGCCGAACAAGATTCTCGCGGAGTACGACACCAAGTACGGCGACGAGATCCAGGTCGCCAAGACGTTCAGCCAGCGTCGGGGGTATCGCGCCCTCGTCCTCGTGGAACGGACCCGCGACGGGCTGCTCGAAGTGTCGTTCCCCTCGGTCTCTGGCAGCGTCAACTTCGTCACGCTCGTGCGAGCGCTCGGACTCGAATCCGACGAGGAGATCGTCCACCGCGTCTCGGACGACCCCGAGATCGTGAAGTTCATGCTGGAGAACCTGGAGGAGGCCGACGTCCAGACCGAGGAGGAGGCCATCGAGACCCTCGGCAAGCGCGTCGCCTCCGGCCAGGGGAAGAACTACCAGCTCAAGCGCGCCAACTACGTCATCGACCGCTACCTCCTCCCGCACCTCCACGAGGAGGGCGTCGAGGAGGAGGACGTGCGCATCAACAAGGCGTACTACCTCTGCCGGATGGCCGAGGCGTGCTTCGAGCTCGCGCTCGACCGCCGGGAACCCGACGACAAGGACCACTACGCCAACAAGCGCCTGAAGGTGTCGGGCGACCTGATGACCGACCTGTTCCGGACCGCGCTGAACAAGCTGGCCCGGGACGTGAAGTACCAGCTCGAACGCGCCAACATGCGCAACCGGCAGCTGTCGGTCAACACCGTGGTTCGCTCGGACGTGCTGACCGAGCGGCTCGAACACCCCATCGCGACCGGAAACTGGGTGGGCGGCCGCTCCGGCGTGAGCCAGCTGGTCGACCGCACGGACTTCATGGGCGTCCTGAGCCACCTTCGACGGCTCCGCTCGCCCCTCTCGCGGAGCCAGCCCCACTTCGAAGCCCGCGACCTCCACGCGACCCAGTGGGGTCGCATCTGCCCCTCGGAGACGCCCGAGGGACCGAACTGTGGGCTGGTGAAGAACTTCGCGCAGGCGATGGAGCTCTCCCAGAACGTCGAGGAGGAACAGGACCTGAAACGAGAACTGGCGTCGATGGGTGTCGAGGGCATCCCCGGCATCGAAGGCGTCGATTCGGCGGCAAGCGCAGACGACTAACATGAGTCAGGGACGAGAAGCCAAAGTGTACGTGAACGGTAGTCTGGTCGGGACCCATCCCGACCCGGAACAGCTCGCAGACCAAGTCCGGCACGCCCGTCGGCGCGGCGACGTGTCCGAGATGGTCAACGTCTCGGTCAAAGAGCGCACCCGCGAGGTCATCATCAACGCCGACGCGGGCCGGGCCCGCCGACCCCTGCTCGTGGTCGAGGACGGCCAGCCCCTCGTCACCGAGGAGGAGATCGCCGCAGTCGAGAACGGCGACCTGACCTTCGAGGACCTCGTCGAGCGCGGGAAGGTCGAGTTCATCGACGCCGAGGAGGAAGAGGACATCTACGTCGCGGTCGACGAGGACGACCTCAACGTCGACCACACCCACCTCGAAGTCGACCCGCAGCTCATCTTCGGCATCGGCGCGGGGATGGTGCCGTACCCCGAGCACAACGCCTCGCCCCGGATTACGATGGGGTCGGGGATGATCAAGCAGTCGCTCGGGCTTCCGGCGGCGAACTACCGCATCCGCCCCGACACGCGCCAGCACCTCCTGCACTACCCCCAGCTCTCGATGGTCAAGACCCAGACCACCGAGCAGATCGGCTACGACGACCGTCCGGCGGCCCAGAACTTCACGGTCGCCGTGATGAGCTACGAGGGGTTCAACATCGAGGACGCGCTGGTGATGAACAAGGGGTCGGTCGACCGCGCGCTCGCCCGGTCGCACTTCTTCCGCACCTACGAGGGCGAGGAGCGGCGCTACCCCGGCGGACAGGAGGACCGCTTCGAGATCCCGAGCGACGACGTGCGTGGCGCGCGCGGTGAAGACGCGTACACCCACCTCGACGAGGACGGCCTCGTCAACCCCGAGACGAGAGTCGACGAGAACTCGGTCCTGCTCGGCAAGACCAGCCCGCCGCGGTTCCTCGAGGAGCCCGACGACATGGGCGGCCTCTCCCCGCAGAAGCGCCGAGAGACCTCGGTGACGATGCGCTCGGGCGAGTCCGGCGTGGTCGACACCGTGACCCTGATGGAGGGCGAGGACGGCTCGAAGCTCTCGAAGGTGTCGGTGCGCGACGAGCGCATCCCCGAACTCGGCGACAAGTTCGCGTCCCGGCACGGACAGAAGGGCGTCGTCGGCCACATCGCCCCGCAGGAGGACATGCCGTTCACCGAGGAGGGCGTCGTGCCCGACCTCGTGCTCAACCCGCACGCGCTGCCGTCGCGGATGACGGTCGGCCACGTGCTGGAGATGATCGGCGGTAAGGTCGGCGCGCTCGAAGGCCGACGAGTCGACGGCACGCCGTTCACTGGCGAGGACGAGGACGAACTCCGCGAAGGCTTAGAGGAGAAGGGGTTCAAGTCCTCGGGCAAGGAGATCATGTACTCGGGCGTGACCGGCGAGAAGATCGAGGCCGAGATCTTCGTCGGCACCATCTTCTACCAGAAGCTCTACCACATGGTGTCGAACAAGCTCCACGCCCGTTCACGCGGCCCCGTGCAGGTGCTCACGCGCCAGCCCACCGAGGGCCGAGCGCGCGAGGGCGGCCTGCGGGTCGGGGAGATGGAGCGGGACGTGCTCATCGGGCACGGCGCGGCGCTGACCCTGAAGGAGCGACTGCTCGACGAGTCCGACCGCGAGTGGATCTACGTCTGTGCGAACTGTGGCATGAGCGCGGTCGAGAACGTCGACCAGAACCGCGTCTACTGTCCGAACTGCGACGAGGAAACCGACATCCACGAGATCGAGATGTCGTACGCGTTCAAGCTCCTGCTCGACGAGATGAAGGCGCTGGGCATCGCACCGCGACTGGAACTGGAGGACGCAGTCTAACATGTCAACAGGACAATCACCCAAGGAGATCGGCGAGATCAGCTTCGGGCTGATGGACCCGGAGGAGTACCGAGAAATGTCGGCGACGAAGATCATCACAGCCGACACGTACGACGACGACGGGTTCCCCATCGACATGGGGCTGATGGACCCACGGCTGGGCGTCATCGACCCCGGACTGGAGTGCAAGACCTGCGGCAAGCACTCCGGGTCGTGCAACGGCCACTTCGGCCATATCGAGCTCGCCGCGCCCGTCATCCACGTCGGGTTCACGAAGCTCATCCGGCGACTGCTCCGGGGCACCTGCCGGAACTGCTCGCGACTCCTGCTCACCGAGGACGAGCGCGAGAAGTACCGGACCAAGCTCGACCGGACCCGCGAGTTGGGCAACGACGTCAACGACGTGACCAAGGCCGCCATCCGTGAGGCCCGCAAGAAGGACCGGTGTCCGTACTGCGGCGAGGTCCAGTACGACATCAACCACGAGAAGCCCACCACCTACTACGAGGTCCAGCAGGTTCTCACCAGCGAGTACTCCGAGCAGATCGCCGCCGCGATGCAGGGCAAGAGTCCCGACGGCGACGACGAGGAGGGCCGCGAGCCGATGGCCCCGCAGGAACTCGCGGAGGCCACCGACATCGACCTCTCGCGCATCAACGACATCATGTCGGGCGAGTTCCGCCCCCGCGAGTCCGACCGGAAGGCCATCGAGAAGGCCCTCGACCTCGACCTGACCGAGGAGGACATGAACAAACTGATGCCCAGCGACATCCGGGACTGGTTCGAGGACATCCCGGACGAGGACGTGGGCGTGCTCGGCATCAACCCCGAGCGCTCCCGCCCCGAGTGGATGATCCTGACCGTCCTGCCGGTGCCGCCGGTGACGGCACGGCCGTCGATCACGCTCGACAACGGCCAGCGCTCCGAGGACGACCTGACCCACAAGCTGGTCGACATCATCCGCATCAACCAGCGGTTCATGGAGAACCGTGAGGCCGGCGCGCCCCAGCTCATCATCGAGGACCTCTGGGAGCTGCTTCAGTACCACGTCACGACGTTCATGGACAACGAGATCTCGGGCACGCCGCCGGCCCGCCACCGCTCGGGCCGACCGCTCAAGACACTCAGCCAGCGACTGAAGGGCAAGGAAGGTCGCTTCCGGGGCTCGCTGTCCGGCAAGCGCGTCAACTTCTCGGCCCGGACCGTCATCTCGCCCGACCCGACCCTCTCGCTCAACGAGGTGGGCGTCCCCGAGCGCGTCGCCCGGGAGATGACCCAGACGATGAACGTCACCGAGCGCAACACGGATGAGGCCCGCCGATACGTCGCGAACGGCCCCGGGGGCCACCCCGGTGCGAACTACGTCAAGCGACCCGACGGCCGCCGGCTCAAGGTGACCGAGAAGAACTGCGAGGAGCTCGCCACGAAGGTTGAGGCGGGCTGGGAGGTCAACCGTCACATGGTCGACGGCGACATCATCATCTTCAACCGCCAGCCGTCGCTCCACCGGATGTCGATCATGGCCCACGAAGTGGTCGTGATGCCGTACAAGACGTTCCGGCTGAACACGACGGTGTGTCCGCCGTACAACGCCGACTTCGACGGCGACGAGATGAACATGCACGCGCTCCAGAACGAGGAAGCCCGCGCGGAAGCGCGCGTCCTCATGCGCGTGCAGGAGCAGATCCTGAGCCCGCGCTTTGGCGAGAACATCATCGGCGCGATCCAGGACCACATCTCCGGCACGTACCTTCTCACCCACGAGAACCCCCGGTTCAACGAGACCCAAGCGCTCGACCTCCTGCGGGCGACCCGCATCGACGAGCTTCCGGAGCCGTCGGGCGAAGAGGAGGGCGAGCCGTACTGGACCGGTCGGGACATCTTCTCGGAGCTGCTGCCCGACGACCTCGATCTGGAGTTCACCGGGACCGTGGGCGACGACGTGATCATCGAGGACGGCCAGCTCGTCGAGGGCACCGTCGCGGAGGACGAGGTGGGCGGCTTCGGCGGCGAGGTCGTCGACACCATCACGAAGGTGTACGGCAACACCCGCTCGCGCATCTTCATCAACGAGGTGGCGGCGCTGGCGATGCGCTCGATCATGCACTTCGGGTTCTCCATCGGCATCGACGACGAGACGGTGCCCAAGGAGGCCCAGGACCGCATCGACGACGCCATCGACAACGCCTACGACCGGGTCGAGGAGCTCATCGACACGTACCAGAGCGGCGACCTCGAATCCCTGCCCGGCCGGACCGTCGACGAGACCCTGGAGATGAAGATCATGCAGACGCTCGGCAAGGCCCGTGACTCCGCGGGCGACATCGCCGAGGACCACTTCGACGACGACAACCCTGCCGTGGTGATGGCCGACTCGGGCGCGCGTGGTTCGATGCTGAACCTGACCCAGATGGCGGGCTGCGTGGGCCAGCAGGCGGTCCGCGGCGAGCGGATCAACCGCGGCTACGAGGACCGCACCCTCAGCCACTACAAGCCCAACGACCTCTCGGCGGAGGCCCACGGTTTCGTGGAGCACTCGTACACGGGCGGACTCGACCCCCGCGAGTTCTTCTTCCACGCGATGGGCGGCCGCGAGGGGCTGGTCGACACGGCGGTCCGGACCTCGAAGTCCGGCTACCTCCAGCGCCGGCTCATCAACGCCCTCTCAGAGCTCGAAACGCAGTACGACGGCACGGTCCGTGACACCAGCGACACCGTCGTCCAGTTCGAGTTCGGCGAGGACGGCACCAGCCCCGTGAAGGTCTCCTCGAGCGAGGACGGCGACATCGACGTCGAACACATCGCCGACCGCGTCCTCGACGAGGAGTTCGGCAGCGACGAGCGCAAGCAGGAGTTCCTCGGCAAGAAGCGACCACCGACGAACCTGTCCGAGCACGTGGACGCGCGACAGGTCCGCGGAGACGACTGACGACGAACGGCCACACAGCCACACCCAAACCCACGCCAAACCATGACACGATCCGACGTATCCGAAGACATCGAGGCCGTCGTCGAGGACACCGACCTCCCGCGCCGGCTGAAAGACGAGGTGTACAGCACGGTCGCCGGCCGAGACGGCGTCACAGCCGAGCAGGCCGACCAGATCGCCCGCGCGGTCGAGAACGAGTATCTCGACACCCGCGTCGACCCGCTCGACCCGGTCGGGACGGTGTCGGCCCAGAGCATCGGCGAGCCCGGAACCCAGATGACGATGAACACGTTCCACTACGCGGGCGTCGCGGAAATTGACGTTACACAGGGTCTCCCGCGGCTCATCGAACTCGTGGACGCCCGGAAGACGCCGGACACGCCGATGATGACCGTCCACCTCGAAGAGGAGTACGCCACCGACCGCGAGAGGGCCCACGAGGTCGTCTGGCAGATCGAGGCGACGAAGATCCTCGCGCTGGGCGACATCTCGACCAACGTCGCGGACATGGTGGTCTCCATCGACCTCAACGAGGACACGCTCGAAGAACGGATGATCACCCCCGACGAAATCGCCGAGATCATCGAGGACGAACTCGGCGTGAAGACGAACCAGCAGGGCGCACTCGTGGAGTTCGGCCCGGAGCAGCCCAGCTACCGCGAACTCCTCCAGCTGGTCGAACAGCTCCGGGACATCGTGTTCAAGGGTATCGAGGACGTAACTCGTGTGGTCATCCGCAAGGAGCAACTCGACGAGGGCGAGGAGTTCGTCCTCTACACCGAGGGATCGGCGTTCGGCGACGTCATCGAGATCGAGGGCGTCGACGCCTCACGGACGACCTCGAACAACATCCACGAGATCAACAAGAACCTCGGCATCGAGGCGGCCCGCGAGTCCATTATCGAGGAGACGATGAACACCCTCGAAGAGCAGGGGCTCGGCGACGTGAACATCCGCCACCTGATGCTGGTCGCCGACATCATGACCAACCAGGGAACCATCGAGTCCATCGGCCGTCACGGCATCTCCGGTAGCAAGGACTCGGTGCTGGCCCGCGCCGCGTTCGAGGTGACGGTCAACCACCTGCTCGACGCCGCCATCCACGGCGAGGTCGACGACCTCAACGGCGTCACGGAGAACGTCATCGTCGGCAAGCCGATCAAGCTCGGCACCGGCGACGTCGACCTCCGGATGGGCTCGTCGTCCGGCGGTGACGCCGAGCCGGAAGCCTCCGACTGAGGATGGTCGTCACGCTCTCGGACGCCGCGCGCCGGTACATCGCATTGTTCGAGGAGGAGACGGAGGCGACCGCCCGCGACTGTCTCGTCCCCGACGAGAGCGGCGTCGAGGGCGACGACCGGGTCGTCTTCCTCGTCAAGCCCGGCGACATGGGGAGGGCCATCGGCTCGGGCGGCGAGACGGTCCGCGAACTGGAGCGTCAACTCGGCACGGAGGTGACCCTCGTGGAGGACGCCGACACGGCCGAGGCGTTCGTCGCCAACGCGCTCGCTCCGGCCGCCGTCTACAACGTCACCGTCAGCGAGGACGACGAGACGGTGGCCTACGCCGAGGTCGACGACGACGACACCGGCGTCGCCATCGGCGAAGGCGGTCGCAACATCGCGGTCGCAGAGCGGCTGGCCGAGCGCCACTACGACGTCGACTCGATCCAGTTGACGTGACCGACGATAGCGATGCAGTTCAGGTGACCTGAACGGTCGCCCCATCGGGACGAGCCAAGCTGCGCGGCCGACCGCGGGCCGCCGACGCGCGTCGGCGGCCCGCG
>NZ_QLVG01000061.1 GCF_003382685.1 Halorussus litoreus
CCCCACCGCCGGACCGCACCCGACCGCCGGACCGCACCCGGGTCCGCGACGGAGTCCGACTTCACGGCCGCCGTTCTGCGCGACCTGTCACTTCCGGAGTCCGACCGACCGATTCGGCTCTACAGGGACGACCCGCCGGAACTCCTCGCCGCGGCGGGGAATCTCGACAAGGCGAGAGACGAGTTCCGTCGGGGGATCGCGCTCTGTCGGCAGGTCGGCGAGGACCTCGGACTGGCTTATACGCCGGTACTCCGGACGACTCGCGGGTTCTACGACGCCAACGAGGCGTGGGTCGCGTCGCTGGTCGCGGCCCTCGGCGAACCCGCACTGCTCGACCGCCGGCCCGAAGTCAGTGGCGAGTCCGACCGTGCTGGCGGGCGGTCCGGTCGGTCGGCCGGACCGCCCGCCAGCACGGCCTCGGTCGAGGTGGCGTTCGCACTGGCAGACGCGGACGGAGGAAGTCGTTCCGCGGAGATCGCGACGGTTCGGCTCGACGCGGAAAGCGCTGGCCTGCTTGACGCAGAGAGCGGAGAAAGCGACCCGGGCAAGAATCATCGTCTGGTCAGCTGTTCGCCGGTGCCCAGCGTCGAGCGCGCGCTGGCGGCCCTGTTGGCCCAGCGCAGCGCGAGCGACGCCCCGTTTCCGACGTGGCTCGCCCCGACGCAGATCCGGTTCGTCCCGGTCGGCGAACGGCACCTCGACTACTGCGACGAACTCGCGGCAGACCTCGAATCGGCGAGGCTCCGCGCGGACGTGGACGACCGCGACGCGACCGTGGGCGAGCGCGTCGCCCGCGCGGAGCGCGACGGAGTGGCCTACCTCGCGGTGGTCGGCGACCGCGAGGTGGCGGGCGGAGACGGTGATGGCGACATCCTGACGGTCACCGACCGCACCGTGCCCACCGAACGAGAGGTGAGTCTCTCCGAGTTGGAGGCGACCGTCCGCGACGAGGTGGGTGACCGACCGCAGAAGCCGCAGTATCTACCACGTCGCATGAGCGAGCAGCCGGATTTCACCGACCGGTAGATTCTGTCCAATCAGTCGAGATTCCTCCGTCGGCCGAACTTGCCTATTCCCCCGTTCTTGATGCTATCGACCGCCGACAGCCGTGTCTAGCGATACCAGACACCAATTTGAATATTCCTTATAAGAATAAAATCGCTCTATTTTAATACTCTCGTGCATTATTCGGGGTGTATGCCTTCGCTGGACTTCGAACCGCTCACATACGGGGAACTGTCGCCCGAACGACGGCCCACGCTCGTACAGGCGCTCGTGCCCGTGCTCGGTGTCGTCCTCTTCCTCGGGGTAGGGTCGGGCTATCTCGGCCTCGCGCCCCACGCCCCGCTGCTCTGGAGCGTCGCGCTGACGGGACTCGTCGGCTACTACTGGATGGGACTGTCGTGGGACGACCTGTTCGACAGCATCGCCGACGGCCTGCTGATGGGTCTACAGGCCATCCTCATCCTGTTCACAATCTACGCGCTCATCGCCACGTGGGTCAGCGCGGGGACCATCCCGGGGCTGATGTACTACGGCCTCTCGGTGCTCACGCCCGAGGTGTTCCTCCCGGTGACGGCGGTGCTCGCCGCGGTCGTCGCCTTCGCCATCGGGTCGTCGTGGACCACCGCGGGGACGCTCGGGGTGGCGTTCGTCGGCATCGGCTCGGGGCTCGGCATCCCCGCGCCGATGACCGCGGGTGCCATCCTGTCGGGCGCGTACGCGGGTGACAAGCAGTCGCCGCTCTCGGACACGACCAATCTCGCCGCCGCGGTGACGAACACCGACCTGTTCGACCACATCCGAGCGATGCGAGCCGGCACCGCCCTCGCCTTCGGCGTGGCGCTCGTGCTCTACGCCGCGCTCGGCCTCCGCGCGGGCGGAACCATCCCCGCAGAGCAGGTCGCCGAGATCCAGGGCGCGCTCGCAGGGACCTACAACCTCTCGGCGCTCGTCTTCCTCCCGCTGGTTGTCACCTTCGGGCTCGCGCTGTACGGCTACCCCGCGCTCCCGGCGCTCGTGGCGGGTGTTTTTGCGGGCGTGCTGACCACCGTCGCGGTACAGGGCGTGCCATTCACCGCCGGGTGGGACGTGTTCCTCGAGGGAACCCAACCCGAGACCGGTACCAAACTGGTGAACGTCCTGCTGGAGAGCGACGGGCTCGCGGGCTCGGCGTGGACCGTCTCGGTCGTGGTCGCCGCGCTCTCGCTCGGCGGCCTGCTCGAAGGGACTGGCGTGCTCGCGGTGCTGGCCCACCACCTCGCGCGCGGCGTCCGGAGTTCGTCCGGGCTGGTCGTGAGCACCGGCGCTTCGGCCATCCTCGTGAACCTGTTCAGCGCCCAGCAGTACATGGCTATCGTGATCCCGGGCATGACGCTCCGGAACCTCTACGACGAGTACGGCCTCGACAGTTCGAACCTCTCGCGCGCGGTCGAGGCCGCGGGCACGCCCACGGGAGCACTCATTCCGTGGCACGCCGGCGGGGTGTACATGGCGAGCGTGTTCGGCGTGGCGACCCTGGAGTACGTCCCGTACTACTTCTTCGCGTTCCTCTCGCCGCTCGTCCTGTTCGCCATGGGACTGACCGGGTGGGGCATCACCGAGCAAGACGCCAGCGGGTCGGCACCAGCGCCGTCGGCCGACGACTGATTCCGGGTCAGTCCGCCTTCGCAGGACTGTCGGGGTCGGACTCGACGCCCGGGAGGTCCCCGACCGCCGAGGAGTCGTCGTCCTCCCCGGCGGCGATGCCGCTGGTGATGATGGTCCGGATGCCCTCCTCGACGGTCATGTCCACGTCGTACACCCTGTCTGCCGGGATGTGCGCGAGGTAGCCGCCCATCACCGGGTTGGGCGCGAACGGGAGGAACATCGCCACCAGGTCGTCCTCGCCGACCGCCTCGCCGATGGCCGGCGGGGACCGAGCCGTCTCGAAGCCGAGGATGTACGACCCGTCTCGGGGGTACTCCACGACCTTCACGTCCTCGAAGTCCTCGGCGTCGCTCTCGATCATTACGTCCTCCACCCGGCGGACGCTCCGGTAGACGGTGCCGACCCCGGGAACGTCGGCAATTGCGGCGTCGAGCGCGGAAACGACCCGGTTGCCGTACCGGACGTGCGCGAGGCTGCCGATGCCGACGATGCAGGCCACGAGGACGGCGACGGCGACCAGTTCCGGGACGTAGTCGAACACCGCGCTGTAGATGCCGAAGCTGGCGAAGAACTGCGCAATCCACAGCGACCGGAGGAAGTCGACGATTCCGGACCACTCAAGTAACGCGACCAGCGGCGTGAACGCGCCGGCAACGAACTCGATGATGGTCGCCAGCACCCAGACCGTGACGACGAACGGCACGACGATGGCGAGTCCGGTGACCACCACGCGGAGCAGCCGGTCGGTCACCGCCGTATCCGTTCCCCTGGTGGCCGTATCAGTCCCACTACCGGTTTCAGTCGGCGTATCCCCGTTCCCCATCCGTACTACTACAACTCAGTTGTCGACAAAAGGGGTTGTGGCGGCGTCGGCAGTAAGGGTCTCTGTACCGGCCTGCGCTATCGAGAACCGTTACGTCGGTCGCACGCCGGTCCCCGGCCGGTCAAGCCCCGCGAGGTCGATGGTTCCACCGGCCATCGGAACCCCCTCGTACGGGTCGTCGTCGAGCAGCAGCGAGCCGTCGAGGTCGGCGTAGTCGAGCAGGGGTGCGAGGTGGGCGGCGGCCGCGATGGCGGCGTTCGACTCGACCATGCAGCCGAGCATGACCTCCAGCCCGTGAGCGCGCGCAGCGTGGATCATCCGCTCGGCCTCGCGCAGGCCGCCACACTTCATGAGCTTCAGGTTGGCGATGTCGGCCTTGTCCGCGATCTGTGGAATATCCGAGAGCGTGATGCAGGACTCGTCGGCCGCGATGGGCAGGGCGGAACGCTCACGGACGAATTTCAGTCCTTCGGGGTTCCCGGCCGGGACGGGCTGTTCGACGAATTCGAGGTCGTACGCCGCGAGCGCGTCGATCTTCCGGACCGCCTCGCGGGGTGACCACGCCTCGTTGGCGTCGACCCGGATGGTGGCGTCGGGCGCGGCGTCCCGGACCGTCGAGACGATCTCCTCGTCGCGGTCGGTGCCGACCTTCACCTTCAGTTTCGCGTGGCCGCGCTCGACCGCGGTCTCGGTCTTCTCGCGCATCGTCTCCGCGGAGTCGATGCCGATGGTGTAGGTAGTCGGGACCGCCTCGTCGGGGTCGAGCCCCCAGTAGCGATACAGGGGAACGTCGAGGCGCTTGCAGACCAGATCGTGGAGCGCGATGGAGACCGCGCATCTGGCTGCGGGGTTGCGCTCGACCGTCTCGCGCAGCCGGCGCTCGATGCGGTCGAGCTGGTGGGGGTCGCCGACCTCCTCGACGACTGCGAGCAGGTCGGGCAGGACGGCTTCGACGGTGGCGGCGGTCTCGCCGTAGTGGCTGGACGGTGCGGCCGCGCCGATTCCTTCGGTGCCCTCGCCGTCGGCGATTCGAACGACCACGTTCTCGGCAGTGTCCTCGGTCCCCCGCGAGATGGTGAACGGGTATTCGAGCGGGAGCGAGACGCGTTCGAACTCGGTAGTCAGGCTCATAGGATCGCCTCCAGCACGTCGTCGTAGCCGCTCTCGCCGTCCTCCTCACCGTCGAATCGGACCGGATCGGTCGCCGGCGCGTCGATGGCCTCGCCGAACTCCGCGATTGCCTCGCGGGCCGCGGCGTCGTCGGCCACGTTCTTGGTGTTGAGCGCGCCCGCCACGACCTCGGTCTCGTGGACCGGCCGCGCGAGGTCCTCGTAGAGGTCGACGTACTCGGGGACCGGCGGCAGGTCGAAGTCCTCGTAGCCGTGGACGACCTCCCGACCGGCCTCGTGGCAGAGCACGAGCTTGTCGGCCATCGAGCCGTGGAGGATGCCGCAGGTCACCGCCGAGTAGGCGGGGTGGACGATGCTCCCCTGGCCCTCCACGAACAGGTAGTCGTAGTCGTCGCCACGCTCGACGACCATCTCCTCGACCGAACCCGCGGTGAAGTCGCTCACCACGCGGTCGACGGGGTTGCCCCAGCCCTCGATCATGATGCCGGTCTGGCCAGTGGGAATGAACCCCACGTCAGCGCCGCGCTCCTCGGCGGCTTCGAGGAGTTCGACCGTGGCCGTCATCTTCCCGACCGAGCAGTCGGTGCCGACCGTCAGCACCACCTCGGCGTCGACCTCGCCGGAGATTCCCTGCGCGACCCCGAGGTCGTCGTGGGGCTTGCGCACGTCCCAGATGTCGCAGTCGTTCTCGGCCGCGAGGTCGGCGAACTCCTCGTCGTCGGCCAGAAAGTAGTGCAGGCCAGAGACGAGGTCACAGCCCCGGTCCAGCGCGTTCCGCACGTCCGAACGCCACGATTCGTCGAACCCGCCCCCGATGGGTGCGATGCCGATGATCAGCGCGTCGACCTCCGGCGCGTCGGCCATCTCGGCGACGATGGGCGCGTCCTGAACGTCCGGCAAGAACTCGGACACCTGCTTGCCCGCGTTCTCGCGGTCGAGCACGGCCTCGATCTCGTAGTCGGAGTGGCGGAGCAGGCCGACTGCGGTCTTCGCGCGATCGGGGAACTTTCCGTGGGCGAGTACGGCAACTCTCATGCGTAGAGGGTGGTCGGACCGGGGCTTAAAGGTCGGTGTGGCGGTAACGATTCCGGTGTCGTCCCGACTCGGAGTTGCGGTTGGTGGTGTGGTGGCGGTCGCGGTGACGGGTGCGGTCGCAGTGGCGGTAGCGGATGCGGTCGCAGTGGCGGTAGCGGGTGCGGTCGCGGTCCCCGAGGTTCAAGCAGTAGTAGCCGTCGCAGTTGCGGTAGCGGGTGCGGTCGCGGTTACGGATGCGGTTCGCATAGGCTCAACGATACTGGCGGCCACGGTTGTTGCTGTTACAGTGCCGGAGCCGAACGCGATCGTGGTTCACTGCACCGGCGAAAATACACCATTCGTGACAGCGACCGCTTCTATCGTTGAGCAAAGGAGAACCCCGACCGCAACCGCCTTCGCTACAGCAACCGCGACCGCAGCCGCTTTCGCTCCAACAACCGCACCTGCAGCCGCCTCCGCTACAGCAACCGCTACTATTCTTGAGCATATGAGAACCGCACCCGCGACAGCGACGGCAACCGCGACGGCACCCGCATCTGCACCAGCAACCACCTCGACATTTCGCTCGCTCACTCGGTCTCGCGCCGCGGCGGAACGCTCTCCTCCTCGCCGGGCGGGGTCCCCAGCCCCGGCGGCTCCAAGTCGGGGCGACTCAGCCAGCCCTTCTGGCTGTGGATCTGCTTGTACGCCCGGCGGAGCAGGCGCTGGCCCGGGCTTCGGTCCACGGAGGGAGCGACCCGACCGTCCCGGATTGCCTCGACCACGCTCTCGGGCGTGAGTTCGTCGGCCTCGACCTCGGTGTACGCGCGGCCGACCTCGACCGGATAGTGGGCGTCGCTCCCGCCGACGAGGGGGAGGTTCCGATTCCTCGCGAGCTGTTCGACCCACCGCGTCGGGTCGGTGCCTTTGCCGTTGACCTCGACCGCGTCGAAGTCGGCGTCGGCCTCCCGGACGGTGCTGTTGCGATACGGATGCGCGATGATCGCCGCGCAGCCCCTTTCGTGAGCGAGTTCGACCGTCTCGGCGGGCGTGAGTTCGCCCGGCACCGTCTCGCTCGGCGGGTCGGGACCGACCACGAGCGCGTGCCCGCGGGTGGTCGTCACCTCGATGCCCGGCAGGAGAGCGAACGAGTCGTTACTGAGATCGAAGTCCCGGTAGTAGTCGTGGTTGGTCGTGACCACGGCGTCGAGGCCCCGATACCGTGCCATCCCGGCCAGCATCCGCGCGCCGAGCGGGTCGAACGCCCGACCGAGATTCGGATGGCCGTGGAAGAATCGAGTGTGCGCGTGGAGATCGACCGCGAACATACAGTACACAGCGCCGGAAGCGGCATATTCGTTGGGGCCTCGGTCGAACGTGAATAGAGACGTAGCTGAACCTAGCGGGATGTCCCCGAAAGCCCTCGGCGTGCTAGACGACGAATAGACTGCAAACGTGTCCCGGAAAGCCCTCGGCGCGGTTACGGTCGAATCGGTGACCGTGTCGTTCCCCTCGGCGGTGTTCTCGACCAGCGCTACGTCCTCGCTGAACGTGAAGCTGTAGTTCACATCGTCGTCGGCGCTCCGAATCTCGACCGTGTTCGGAAGGCCGCCGTCGGTGTCCGCCGACGGCGCATAGTGGCGACGTTACGGAGGTGCCTTTAAGTAAACGCGGCTTTCAGCGAAGGAATCCCGGTGGCGTCGGGCTGTCAGCGCGCGTGGCCGAGCACGAAGTTGCGGAGCGCGAACAGCCGCCGCGACGAGACGTTGCTGGGGCTGGCCGGCGAATGATAGAAAACGAGAACTGGAATACTCGGCGAAGCTATCCGAACATGTCGCGCATCATCGGGTGCATCTCCATCAGCTGCTCTTCGGCGATCTCCTCGTAGATCTTGTACGTGATGGAGACCGTCAGCAGCAGGCCGGTCCCGGTGACGCCCCCGATGGTGCCGAGCATGTTGGCCATCACGGCCAGCAGGCCGACCAGCGCGCCGCCGATGACGGTGACCTGCGGGATGTACCGCTCCATCACCTTCTCGATGACGCCGGTGTTCTGACGGAAGCCGGGGATCTGCATCCCGGAGTTCTGGATCTGCTTGGCGGTCGCCTCCGGGCCCATGTCGGTCGTCTCGACCCAGAAGATGGCGAATATCGCGCCGCCGATGACCATGAACGTCAGGTCGACCGCCACGCGGATCATGATCTGCCACGGCTCCTGCCCGGTGGCCCCGAGCCACCACATCCACTGCTCGGGCGACTGGATGGGTGCCATGTAGTAGAACAGCCCGCCGGTGACCCTCGCTCCGTCGTAGGACCCGAGCCACGCCGGCATGCCGGTGCCGAGCTGGCTGTAGAGGATCTGGCCGAGGAACTGGATGTTCTGCTGGAGCGCCCGGACGAGGATCATCGGCAGCACGCTGGCGTAGATGAGCTTCACGGGGAACCGGCCGCGAGCGCCCTTCACGCGGGCGTGGCTCAGCGGAATCTCGACGCGGACGCTCTCGGCGTACACGACGACGGCGAAGATCAGCACTGTCGTGACGAGCGCGAGGATGTTCCCCTCGCCGAGCACGAGATACTGGAGGCCGCCGCCCGACAGCAGCGAGGGCGCGTTCTCCGCGCTCCCGGTGATCAGCGCGAACCACGTCGGGAGCAGGCCGGTCGGGCCCTGGAGGGAGGGCCACGCGAACAGGCCGCCGATGAGCTTCTGGCTCACGCCCGCGATGATGAACAGCCCGATACCGCTCCCGACGCCCCACTTGCTCACGATCTCGTCCATGAACAGGACGAGGATTCCGCCGACCGCGATCTGGGCGAAGATGAGCCACTGGACCCCCGCCGTTCCGATTCCCAGGCTGTTGACGACCTGCGAGTCGACCGCGAGGAACCCACCGGCGAACACCATCGGCAGGCCGGTCAGACAGATCATCACGCCCACCAGCAGCTTCTGGAGGCCCTGATACAGGATCTGGTCGCGGGGGTCGTCGGTGTCGAGACCGAGCAGGTCCGCACCGCCGAGCAACTGGAGCACGATGCTCGCGGTGACGATCGGACCGATTCCGAGCTGGAGGATGGTCCCCTGGCCGCCAGCCAGGATCGAGCGGAACTGACCGAACGCGTCGTCACTGCCGACGTCGACGCCGTACAGGTAGATGTTCGTGAGGAAGAAATACAGAACCAGGATGCCCGCCGTCCACCCCAGCTTTCGCTTGAAGGGGACGTGGCCCTCGGGCCGCCGCACGGAGGGCATGCGGGTGAGTACCGGTTCCGCCGTCTCTTTCCAACTCATGTATCGGAATACATCAGACGGGGGCTTGTATGTGCTTCGCTTTGGGCCACAGTTGTACTCCGGTACCGGGGTCGAATTCCCCCTCGAAACGGACGCGACCGGTCGATACCGGAGCGCGAGCCACTGATCGAGAGGGACGATGCGAGCCCTTTTCCCGCCCGCCGGCCCTACCACCGTCTATGACCGACGACCGGCCCGTGGAGGACGGCTGGCCTGCTGACGGCGGTGGGGGTTCGACGGACGGCTGGCCCACCGGCGACGACCGGACGACGACGGACGAGGACGACCCCGCGGACGCCGGTGGTCGCCCGACAACGGACGACGGAAGTTCCACGGCAGACGGCGACCAGCCCGCAGAAGACGACGACCAGCGCACAGCGGACGACCGAACGCCGGACGACGACCCGGGCTATCGAGTGCTCGGGATTCCGAAGCGCGGGCAGCTCCGACTGCTCGATCTCCGGAGCTTCGAGCCGGTCGTCACCGCAGCCGAGGGACACGAGGCACCGGTCGGGGAGCTTCGCCCCGGCTATCTGATCGACGCGGAACTAGACTGGTCGTCGGCCGAGCCGACAGTCCATTCGGTGGCGGTGCGGCGCCCCACGCTGTACGCGTTCGCCGACGAGGCCGAGCCCATCTTCGAGGCCGCGCGCGAGACGTGGACGGACGCCCTCGCCGCTGACGAACCGATGAACAGCCGCGTGACGCGAAACACCGACAGCGAGGTCAACGGTGCGGTGTACGTGTTCGCCGAGAGCGGGCCGAACGCCACCTTCGAGGAGTTCCGCGACGGCACGCGGCCGCTCGAACCGCTGGTCGACAGGGTGAACGACAGCGACGGCCCCGCTCCCCGCGAGGTGTTCGTGCTCCGACCGCCCGAGGAGGAGTTCGTCGTCGTCACCATCGCGCTCCGGAAGGGCGGTCAGTTCGCCGACGCGCTCCGGGAGACGTACGACCTGCCGCGGCCGCCGGAGCCGCTGGCATAGCGCAACAGTTGGCACTACGAGGGTAGCTTGCGCTCTGCGACGCAACAGCTTCCTGGTGGACCGAAAGCCCTCACGCCTGTCCGAGTTGCGTGCCGGAAATTGTCTTCTCGGGGATGTTCTCGGCTTAGGCGCTACAGATGTCGTGGAGGTCGTCGAGCCCCTCGATCTCCCACGTGGGCCACACGTTGAGGTCCCAGTCGCGCCGGTGAGGCCGCCGGATGAACGCCGAGTCGATGCCGGCGTTGTGGGCCGCCCGCACGTCCGACTCGTTGTCGCCGACGAACAGCGCCGAGTCGGCGTCGAGGTCGGCCAGCGCCCGGTCGATGTAGTGGGAGTTGGGCTTGCGGCGGTCGAGGCTCTGCACCGTCGCCTCGCGGCCGTAGTACGTGTCAAACAGGTGCGAGACGTCGAAGTGGTCGACGAGGAAGTCGACCGTCTCGTGCTGGTTCGAACTCACGATGCCCATCGAGGCGTCGAGGTCGCCCAGCGTGTCGATGTCGTCGTACGGCGTCTTGCGTCCCTCGCGGGCCTCGATCTGCTGGGCCTGCGAGAGGTTGCTGTCGCGCGTGCGCCAGAACGTCTCCGGTTCGAGGCCGTACGTGCCACAGACGGCCTCGACGCTATCGGGGGTCGCTCCGATCGTCATGTCCTCGACGTGGTCGGGGTCCGGGTCGGTCACGTCGAACTCCGTGAACGTCTCCCGGGTCGCGTCCCGGAGGACTTCGAAGTGCGTGCGACCGACGAGGACACCGTCGTTGTCGAAGACGACGGTATCGTAGGTCATACGTCGTCAATGAGCCCCGGGCTTAAAAGTGTTACAGCCACCGGTCGCTCGGAGTGACCCAATCCGGCGACAGTGGCCCTTGGATGGCGTCGCCGTATCCGTAGATGCGGAGCTATCGAGCGAAAACGCGGAAAAACGAAAACTCCCAGCGAAATCGAAACTCGCGATTACTCCTCGTCGTCCGAGTCGGCCTCGTCGTCGGCCTCCTCCCCTCGCTCGCTGAGGACGGCGTCGCCGCCCTCCTCCTCGATGAGTTCGACCGCACTCGCCGAGAACGCGTCGGCGGTGACTTCGAGCTGGCTGCGGACCTGACCGTCGCCGAGCACCTTCACGGCGTCGACCTCCCAGCCGTCCTCGACGACGTCGCGGACGTCGACGCGGTAGCCGAACTCCGTCTCCTCGGCGACCCCGTCGGCGACCAGCAGCGCGGCGTCCTCGTCGAGCTTCTGGACCGTGACGGTCCGCACGTCGTCTTTGACCTTGTCCGGCCGGTCGAAGCCGTGCTTGCCGAGCGGTTCGTAGTTGTGGAACTCGTGTTTGTCGCGGCCCGCGCGTCCGCGGCCGCCCCGGTGACCGGCACCGCGCCGGTTCTTGTGCGTGCCGCCGCCGTGCGTGCGGGAGCCGCGCTGTCGTCGTTTCTTATCCGTCATGGTTATCGCATCGCCTCGAGTAGCGCGTCGATTTGCTCGGTGTCGTGCTTGCCGAGCTGACCGCCCTCCTTGGTGGGGTGCTTGATGCCGTCGTGGCCCCCTCGGGGCGGGTGGAGCCGGAGCACCGGCGAGAGGCCCTGCTCGCGCAGGGTGGTCTGCTCGTTCAGTAGCGCGCCCGTGAGGTCGCTCACGTCGTCGTACTCGGTGTTCTCCGCGACCCACTCGTCGTCGATGTCGGCGTCACCTTCGAGAGGTTCTGCGCGATGCTCGACGACCGTCTCGAGCACGTCCCGGCTCGGCTCGCCGTACGCGGTGTAGTCGTTGACCTTCGTGATCATCCCGCGGTAGGTGTCGGTGTCCGGGACGAGCGTGGCGTGGTTCACCCGGTGGAGGTTCAGCATCTCCAGGGTGTCCTGCGTCTCGCCGGTCATGTCGACCTCGCCGCGAATCTGGACGACTGCCTTCATCACTCGGCCACCTCCTCGAAGTCGGAGGTCTGGCCTCGCGGCCGGCGCGACTCCGCGGCGTTCTCCAGCGCGTTGTACGTCCCCTTGGCGAGGTTGAGCGTGGTCCGTGTGTTGCCGTGGCTCTTGGTCCACGCGTTCTCGACGCCGCCGAGTTCGAGGATCTTTCGGACGGTGTCGGTCGCCGCCAGTCCCAGTCCGGTCGGGGCGGGGATGAGCTCGACCTCGACGCTGCCGGCCTTGCCTTTCGTCCGGCGGGCCAGCGAGTGGGGTCGCTCGCTCCGGTCCTCCCACGACCCCGCGCCGCGGTTGACCTCGATGATGTTCAGCTTCGCGATGTCGATCGCCTTCTGGATGGCCCCGCCGACCTGGTCGTCGCGGCCCTCGGCGTACCCGACGTAGCCGTCGCGGTTGCCGATGGCGACCACGCACCGGAACTTCACCCGGCGACCGGAGTCGGTCATGCGCTGGACCATGTTGATGTCCAGCACTTCGTCCTCCAGTCCCGGCAGCAGCTGGTCGACCAGTTCCGGCTCCTTCAGCGGGAGGCCGGAGTTGAGGGCGTCCGCCATCGTGTCGATCTCGCCCTCGACGACTTTGCGGCCGAGACGGGTCTGGGGTTCCCAGCCGTCGTTGTGTGCACTCATGTGTTAGTCCTCCTGTAGTTCTGCGAGCACTTCGTCGAAGTGCTCGGGTAGTTCCGTGGCGTCGAAGTCCCCGCTGTACAGCGGCTCGTCGCGCTGGTCGGCGTAGTCGGCGATGTGCTCGCCGCGATTGCGCGACCAGTCGGCCAGCACGCTGTCGTTGTGGGGGATATCGAGCCCGGCGTCGATTGCGCCTTCCTGTACTGCGAACACCTTGCTTCCGGGCGTCGGCGAGTTGAGGCCGATGTCGAGCACCGCCTCGTCGAGGCCGGCGTCGAGCGCTCGCTTGCCGACGAGGTACCCCGTGAGGTACGCGCTCGGGAGGTTGCCCGTGGGGGCTTCCCAGCCGTACTCCTCGAGGTCGCCGGAGGTCGCGCTCGCTGCCGTCTCGTCGCCGTCCGGACCCATCGTGACCAGCTGCGCCCTGACGTGCCGGTTGCTCTTGCGAGCCACCAGCCGGGGCTTGCCCGATTTCAGCAGGCGCAACCTCTGATGGTAGTCGGTCCGGACCTCGCGCCGACGCCGCATCGGCACCGTGTATCGTGGTCCTGTTGCCATTGTTAGTAGTTGCTCTCGATGTAGTTCAGCAGGTACTGGACGCTACGGAACTCCCCGCCTTTCGCCTTGTCGTACAGGTCGCGGTACTGCGAGGTGGTGATCTCGCCCTCGGCGCGGAGTTCGCGGAGCTTCGTTCGCTGCGCGCGGATCGTTCCCTTCCACTGTTCTTTCTGCTGCTGGCGGCCGCCGGACTTGCCCTTCCGGGTGCCGGCACCGGTCCCGTGACCGTAGGCCCGCTTCGCGTCACGTTCGCGGGCGCGACCGCGCGAGTTGCCCTTCGCGTCTTCGGCTCGGACGGAGCCCTCGTCGACGAGTTCGCGGATGTCCTCGCGGGTGATCGCCTCCGCGATGTCGCTCTGGGCGTCCGGGTCGAACCAGACGCGGCTCTCGCCGACGTCGAGCACGTCCGATGCGAGTCGCTTCTGTGCGCTCAGATCAGTCATTACTCTTCGACCTCCACTTCGACGTAGGTCGGGTTGAGGACGCGAATGCCCTCAGCTTCTGCCTGTTCCTCGATGCGTTCGCGCTTGCGCGCGCCGACCTTCGAGGCGATGCGGACCGCCTCGCGGTCGCCGTCCACGCCGTCGAGGTCGTCGACGTTGTGGACGCGCACTTCCTCGAAGCCGCTGGGGTGCTTGCCGCGCACCGCTTTCGGCGTCCGGAAGCCGGCTTGGACCGTGTCGCCCTTGCCCTTGATGCCGCGGCGCTGCTTGGACAGCAGGCCGCGCGGGCGACGCCACGAGGTCGGCGTGCGCTTCTTCTTGTGGTAGTCCTGCCGGTTGAACTGCGGCTTGCCGACGCGCTTGCGCTGTGCGAGGAGTTCCTCCTCGCGCTCGGTGAGGTCGGGGGTCTTGTCGACCAGCCCGCGCGGCTGGAGTTCGGTCTCGACCGCCTCCTCGTCCGCTTCGGCCTCGTCGGCTTCCTCGGACTCTTCCTCTTCGATCTCGGCCTCGGTCTCCTCCTCGACTTCGAGTCCGCCGACGTCGGCCTTGATGCGGGCCGCGAGGGCGTTCCCGATGCCGTCGACCTCGGCGAGATCGTCCTGGCTGGCGGCCTGCACGTCCGCGACCGACTCGTAGCCGGCCTCACGGAGCGCTTCCGCCTTGCTCGCGCCCACGCCGCTGATGTCGTCCAGCGACTCGGGCCCGTCCTGCTCGGGTTCGTCTGCTTCGTCTGCCATTCGTTAGACACCTCCAGTCTGCGGTTTCTCGGTGATGTAGACGCCGTCCTGGAACACGCGGGTGTCCTTGTCCTGGACGCGGGTGAGCTGCTCGATGTCCGCGGCCGTCTGGCCGACGTCCTCGATGCTCGGCCCGCGCAGGTACACCGTCTCGTCGTCGACGTCGACCGTCGTGTCGCCGTGGACGTCGGTGCGTCGCTCCGCGCGCTCACCGAGGAAGTTCTCGATGACGACCTCGTCGTTCTCGGCGCGGACCTGCATCGGGAAGTGGGAGTAGAACACCTCCATGGTGTACTCCCAGCCCTCGGTCACGCCGTGTAACATGTTGCGAACGTGGCTCTCGAAGGTGCCGACGGTCGCCGACGTCTTCGCGTCGTCGACGTCGCTCTCGATGACCACGCGTCCGTCGTCCACGTCGACCGACACGTCGGGGTACCAGAGGCGTCGCGTGACCGTGCCTTCGGGCCCCTCGACGGTGAGGTCGAGGTGGTCCTTCGTTGCGGTTGCGTCGTCCGGAATCTCCAGTTCTGTTCGTGCCATCGTTAGTAGACGTACGCGATTATCTGGCCACCGACGCCGCGCTCGCGGGCCTCGTAGTGGCTCATGACGCCGCGGCTGGTCGTGACGACGAGGGCCCCGTAGTCGCGGGCCGGGAGGAATCGCTTCTCCCACTTCTCGAAGTCGTCGGCCCCGGCCGAGTACCGGGGTTTGACCGCGCCGCACTCGTTTATCGCGCCCTTCAGTTCGACCTCGAACTCCCCGGCTTTACCGTCGTCGACGAACTCGAAGCCGTCGATGTACCCGCGGTCGTAGAAGACCTCAAGTACGCTGCCGATCTCGTTCGAGGCGGGCTGTACCGTGTGGTCGAGATGACCGACGCTCTCGGCGTTGTCGACGCCCGAGAGCGCGTTGGCCAGCGGATCGTTTCCTGCCATGATTATCGATACTTCTTGAAGCCCATGCTCCGAGCGACCTCGCGGAAGCACTGTCGACACAGGAACACGTCGTACTTGCCGACGAGTCCCTGCTTGCGGCCACAGCGCTGGCACTCTTCGATCTGGCCAGTGCGCTTGGCGGCGTGCTCTCCGGTGGCCTCGGAGTCGCTTTCTGTTTCGGTTTCGCTCATCGTTCTATCTCCACGTCGAAGTTGGATTCGATGTACGCGACTGCGTCGTCGGCTGTAAGCTGGTGTCCGGACGGAATCGACCGGGTCACCTTGTCGCGCTTGCTGACGCGGTAGCCCGGCCGGACGAGGTTGACCGTCACGTCGAGGCCGTAGATGCCGACGTTCGGGTCGTACTCCTGGCTCGGGAACTCGGTGTGTTCCTCGACGCCGAAGCTGAAGTTCCCGTTCTCGTCGAACTGCCGAGCGGCCACGTCGGCCAGCGGCAGCGATTTCGCGAGGAACTCGTCGGCGTCGTCGTCGCGCAGGGTGACCTTCGCGCCGATGGGGTCGCCCTGCCGGATGCCGAACTCGGGCTTGGTGGCCTTCGCGAGCGTCCGGACGGACGTCTGGCCGGTCACGCTCTCGAGGATCTCCTCGGCGTCCGCGAGTTCGCGACCGCCCTCGCCGACGCCCATGTGGACGACGACCTTCTCGACGGTCGGCTCCCGCATGTCGTGGAAGTCGGCCTCCGCTTCGCTCATTCGTCGTCACCTCCCTCGGCGTCAGCCTCGTCGGCTTCTGACTCGGTGTCCACAGAGTCGTCGTCTGCGTCCACTTTGTCGGTGAAGTTCTCGTCGATGACGACGACGTACTCCTCGACGGTCTCGAACGAGCCCTCGTCGCCGACCTGCTCGACGACGACGTTGTTCGAGCCGCTGCCCGGCGTGACCTGGATCTCGTCGATCTCGCCGATCTCCCCGGCGTGCGCGCCGCGAACGGCGGTCACGAGACTCCCCTGCTCGTAGGGGAAGTGGGCGATGATCTCGTCGCCGTCGTTGTCGACGACGATAGAGTCGCCGGAGGCGTACTCGTCGTCCTCGTCGACGAGGATGTTCTGCCCGTTGTGGAGGTTGAGCTGAGTCCGGCCGCCGGTGACCTTCGTCTTGTCCTCGATCTTGCCGAGCTTGCTGTCGGCCGCGTCGGCGTCGATGGAGGTCAGCGCGAGCCGACCGCCCTGTCCGGGGAACACACGGTAGTACTCGTCGCGCTCGGTGAACGCGAGGATGTCGAACATCCCGATGGGCCGGTCCTCGGCGACGCCCTCGTCGCCGTTGACCAGCACGGTGCCCTCTTCGAGGGCGTACCGGGCTTCCTTCCGGGAGGCGACGTAGCCCAGCACGTCCCGCAGCAGGACGAGCAGTGGGACGCCGTCCTCGCCGTGCGGGCCCGAATCGGCCTTCACGGTGAAGGTCTCGGTCTTGCGTTCGACCGGCCAGGACTTCGGAACGGAGAGTCGCTTCTGGTGTTTCGTCATTCGTTCTCACCTCGCAGCCGCGCCTCGCGCACGTCGTCTTCGAGGTCGAGGTCGGTCACGCGGAGGTTGCTCGCGTCGAGCGGTCGGGGCACGTCCTCGCCGTCGGCCTTCTCGACGGTCACGTCCTCGACGTGGACGACCGCGTCGCGCAGGTCCACGTCGATGACTTCGCCCTCTTCGCCGGCGAAGTCCCCGCGCATCACCTCGACCGTGTCGCCGACGTTCACCCGGACGCTCCGGGTGTCGAACTCCTCGCAGAGGTCGTCGGCGAGCGTGGCCATGACCTGGTCGTGGCGCTCGTGGAGCGACGCGGCCTCGGTCTGGTTTCGCTGTTTGCGTGGTTGCCGTGTCATACTATCATCGTAGCCGTACTCGCGATGCTTCCGAACCGCTCGGCGACCTCCCGCGCGATGGGCCCCTTGATCTCGGTACCGCGGGGCTCCTCGACGTCGTCGATGATGACGGCGGCGTTGTCCTCGAACTTCACGCGGGTGCCGTCGGGACGCCGGATGGGCTTGCGCTGGCGGACGACGACCGCCTCCAGCACCTGCCGTCGCATCTCTGGCGTGCCCTTGGTGACCGAGACGGTCACCTTGTCGCCGATGCCCGCCTTCGGGTGGCGGTTCTTGGTTCCGGAGTAGCCCGAAACGCTGATGACCTTGACCTCACGCGCGCCGGTGTTGTCGGCGCACGTCAGCAGCGAGCCCTTCGAGAGGCCCTGAGTTACGTCGGCCTTCAGCGCTTCCATCAGTCGTCACCTCCGGCGTCGAGGTCGCTTACCGACTCCTCCTCTTCCGTGGAGTCGCCGTGTTCGGTGCCGCCCGCCGCGAAGCTCCGCGTCGTCTCGAACTCCTCGACGACGACGTGGCTCTTCGTCTTCGACAGCGGTCGGGTCTCTGCGATGCGGACCGTATCGCCGACGCTCAGTTCCATACACTCCGGCGCGTGGGCCGGAACGCGCGACCGGCGCTTCATGTACCGGTCGTACTTCGGAACCGGAACGTCGTACTCGCGTTCGACGATAACGGTCTTGTCCATGTCTGTGGAGGCGACCTCCCCTTCGAGCGTCTGGCCGCGCACGGAAAGCGTTCCGTGGAACGGACAGTTCTCGTCGGAGCAGGTCCCCTCCGGTTCTGGTACGTTTAGTCCTATTGCCATGTGGAGTCACCTGCCTTCTCGGTGCGTAGTTCGGGTCGTGAGAGCAGCCGCGCGCCATCCACCGTAACGTAGGCCACGCCCTCGCATTCGCGGGGGTTTCCCCCGGAGTCCGACGAGTGAAACTCGGCGGACGAGTCAGACTGACCGGAGCGTACTCCGGCAGTTTCCGACCCACGTTTGGACGCGGTCCCCGACTCCTTCGCGGCACCGTCGCGCGAGACGCGACGGGGTTCCGAGCGTGGCTCGGAACAGTCGGCGGGTTCATCTGTGAGCGCGAACTCGAACGTCGAGCCCTGCTTTTGCACCTGTCGCACCCGGTCGGCCGACGCGACGCTCAGCGTCCCCTGCGTCTCGGCGACGACCCGCCCCTCGATTCCGACGAGGTCGGGGTTCGTCGCGTCGACGACGCGGACGGGGAGTCCGTTGAGTTCGTGTCGTGTCAGCGTCTCGGGTGTCAGCGGCATGGTTCGGTTATTCTGCTTCCTCGAGGTCGCCTTCCTCTCGCTGGATCGTCTTGATCCGCGCGATGGTCCGGCGGAGTTCTTGGAATCGGCCGGGGTCCTCGGGGGCACCACCGGCCGCCTTCACTGCCTTCGCGTTGAGGAGTTCCGTCTCGAGCTCGTCGAGTTCGGCCTCCCGCTCGGCCGGCGTCATGTCGCGGATCTCCTCGGTGTGGAGGATGGCCATTATTCGTCACCCTCCTCGCCGTCGTCGGACTCGCCGTCCTCGGACTCCATCTCGTCCATCAGTTCCTCGGCTTCCTGCTCGACGTCCTCGTCGAGGTCCTCCTCGACTGCGTCGCTCTCGTCGGCGGACCCCTCGTCGTCGTCCGCTTCGGTCTCCTCGGAGTCGTCGTCTGCGAGTTCCTCTTCGAGGACCTCCTCGACGACTTCCTCGTCGACCTCTTCTTCGCCTGGCTCGGCAGCCGCTCCGTCCTCGGCCGCCTCGTCCTCGGCGAGTTCGTCGAGTTCCTCGTCGGTCGGCTCCTCGAGGAGTTCCTCGACGCTCTCGTTGGCCTCGACGGCGTCCGGGACGACCTCCTCGGGACTCGCGTCCTCCGAGATCTCGAAGTCGTCGGGGAGCTTGGCGTTCGGCGGGATGATCTTCACGTCCACGCCGATGGTGCCGAGCTTGAGGACCGCGACGCCCTGCCCGTGGTCGACGATGTCCTCCGCCGGCTCGCCGTTGTGCTTGATGTAGCCGCGGTTGAACTTCTCCACGCGCGAGCGAGCGCCCGTGACCTTCCCGCTCAGGACGATCTCGGCACCGAGGGCACCGGCGTCCATGATGCGGTCGATGGTCGTGTGGCCCGCCTTCCGGAAGTACCAGCCGCGTTCGAGCGCGTTGGCAAGTCGGTCGGCGACGATTCGGGCGTTCAGGTCCGGCTCGTCGACCTCCTGAACGTCGATCTGGGGGTCGTCGAGGTCGAACTTCTCCTCGAGCTGGGTCGTGATCTTCCGGATGTTCTTCCCGCCCTTGCCGATGACCATGCCGGGCTTCTCGGCCTTGAGCACGATCTGGGTGCCCATCGGGGTCTTGGCGACGTCCATGCCGCCGTAGCCCGCGCGGCCGAGTTCGTCGGCGAAGAACTCGTCGATCTGGCTGCGCTGGAGTCCGTCGTGGATGAACTGCTGTTCGTCAGCCATTATTCGTCACCCTCCTCGAGCACGAGTTCGACGTCGACCTCGGGCGTGTTCCACGCGGTCGCGCGACCCATCGCTCGGGGCTTGCGGCCCTCGGACTCGCCGACCTTGTGGGCGGCGACGTGCGCGATGGTCATCTCCTCGCCGTCGAACCCCTGCTGGTCGGCGTTGTTGAGGACGTTCTCGATCAGGTCGAGGAACGCCTTGCTGGCCTTCTCGGGGTAGCGGCCGGCGTCCCAGCCGTCGATGTCGTTCCGGTGGCCGACGCCGCTGTTGTGCTGCTTGAACGGCACCGACCGCTCGCCGTCGATGACCTGCTGGAGGTACTCGCGCGCCTCCGCGGCGGTCTTGCCCTTGATCTCGCGGGCGATGGCCTTGCTGTGCTTGTTGCTCATGTGCCGCTCCCGGAGCATCCCCTTGGCGGTGGTGTCCGGGTCGGTCTCGACGCTGTAACTGATTCCCATGGTTTACTTGAGTGGCACGAACTTCGAGGAGCGCGTCGCGCCGATGCCGGCCTGTCCGTGCTCGACCGACGTTCGGGTCAGCTGGAACTCGCCGAGGTAGTGGCCGAGCATCTCGGGCTCGACGTACACGCGCTCGAAGCTCTGACCGGTGTACACCTCGAACGTCTTGCCGACGAACGCCGGCAGGATCGGCATGTTCCGGAGGTGGGTTCGGATCGGGTCGTTGGCCGTCTCCTCTTGTCCGGCCTCGCGGGCCTCGTCCAGCAGCTTCTCCTGCTGGGCGGACAGGCCGCGCTCGATAGTTCGCCGCTGTCGCGCGGGAAGCAGTTCCGCGACCTCGTCGACGTCCATCGCCTGCAACTCGTCGAGCGTGTGACCGCGGTAGGTGAACTCACCCTCGCGGCCGGTTCGGTATCCGCTGTCGCTCATGTCAGTTCCCTCCCCGTCCCGTGCGCCGGGACGAGATGTCGCCGACCTTGCGTCCGGGCGGTGCGTTCCGCGAGACGGACTTGGGTCGACCCGGGTGCTGGCGGCCGCCGCCGCCGAACGGGTGGTCCACGGCGTTCATCGCGACGCCGCGCACGTTGGGCCACTTGGTACCACGCGATTTCATCTTGTGGTACTTGTTGCCCGCCTTCACCATCGGCTTCTCCGTGCGGCCGCCGCCGGCCACGACGCCGATGGTCGCCCGCGCGTCGGGCGAGAGCCGCTTGACCTCGCCGCTCGGGAGTTCCACGACCGCGGCGTTGCGGTCATGGGTGACGAGCGTCGCGTTCACGCCGGAGGCGCGGGCGAACTTGCCGCCGTCGCCCGCGCTGGACTCGACGTTGCAGACCGGGACCCCTTCGGGGATCTCGGCCAGCGGGAGCGTGTTGCCCGGCTTGATCTCGGCGCTGACGCCGACCTGGATCTGCTCGCCGACGCCCACGCCCTCGGGGGCGAGGACGAGGCGCTGGTCGCCGTCCTCGAACTCGACCGCGGCGACCGGGGCGCTCCGGGCCGGGTCGTGCTCGATGTCGACGACCGTTCCGGAGATGGTGTCGACGTCTTCGGGCTTTCTGTGCGTGAGGTCCGCCTTGTACTGGTGCGACGGGGCGCGGAACGTCGGCGTGCCGCGACCGCGTCGCTGTCCTTGGATTCGTCGTCCCATGTGTCAGAACACCCCGATTCTGGAGGCGACTTCCTGCGCGTCGTCGTCCTCCGAGAGCGTGACGGTGGCCTTCTTGTCGCCGTTCATCGTCACCTGCGTGTTCACCTTCTCGATGGTGACGTCGTACTGCGCTTCGATCTCGTCGCGAATCTCCGGCTTGTCGGCGTCGAGGTCGACGACGAACTGGAGCTTGTTCTTGAAGTCCATCTCGTCCATCGCCTTCTCGGTGACCCACGGGTACTCGATGATCCCGCTCATCGCTGGGCCACCTCCTCGACCGCGCTCTCGGTCCAGACGGTCAGCCGTCCCGGCTGTGCGCCGGGTGCGAGGTCTTCGGTGTTGACCTCGGCGGCCGTCGCCACGTCGGCACCCGCGAGGTTGCGGGCGGCCTTCGAGGGCTCGTCGCTGGTCACGAACAGCACGGACCGCGGCGTCTTGTACTTCCGGCCACGGGTGGTCCCCTGTCCGGCTCGGACCGTCTTGTTCTCCTCGGCGCGCTCGACGTCGGCGTCGAGACCCACCGATTCGAGGAACGCGACGACCTCCTTGGTCTTCACGAGGTCCTCGAACTCGTCGGAGACGACCAGCGGGAGTTCCGTGTCGTCGTCGAAGCGGTGGCCGCGCTCGGCCACGACTTCGGCGTCGGCCGTCGCCGCGACGGCGCTCCGGGTGGCCTTCTTTCGCTCCTTGTCGTTGATCGACAGCGTTCGGTCGGTCTCTTCTTTCGGCGGGTGGGCCTTGCGACCCCCGACCGCCTGGGGCACGCGCGCTGCCTGCCCGTTCGTACGGGGGACGTGGGCCATCCCGCGTCCGCTACCGGGCGACTCCGCCGAGGTCCGCATCCCGGCGTAGTCGTCGGCACCGTAGTCCTGCTTGCGGTTTGCCTGCGCGGCGAGCACGGCTCGCTTGACGAGGTCCTCCCGGACGGTCGTCTCGAACACGTCCGGCAGGTCCAGCGTCCCGTCGTCCTCGCCGTCGAGGTTTCGAATAGTTGCCTGCATGAGTTATCCCTGGTTCGATTCGGTGCTTACGTACCGCACCTCGGGGTCGAGGCGCGGCTGGTCGTTCGGTCGGATGGCAGGTCGGAAGCGCAGGAGGCGCTTGTCCGGGCCGGGCACCGAGCCCTTGACCAGCGCGTACGGGCCGTCGACCTCGCCGTAGTTGACGAAGCCGCCGTCGACGTTCACGTCGTCGTCCTCGCCGATGTCGAGGAGGCGCTTGTTGAGTTCGGTGCGCTGGTGGTAGCCGGTCTGGCCCTGCTGGGGCACCGTCGAACGCACGCGCGAGGGGTTCCACGGACCGAGGTTGCCGATCCGTCGCTGCCAGCCCTGGCGCTTGTGCTTGCCCTTCCGCTTCTGGACGCCCCAGCGCTTGACGGGACCCTGCGTCCCCTTGCCCTTGGTGACGCCGCTCACGTCGGCGTACTCGCCGGCGCGGAACACGTCGTTCATGTCGTGTGCGCCGTCGTCGTCGACGAGGTCGAGCGCGAACTCGACGCGGTCGTCGAGCGACCCGCCGCCGACGCGCGTCTCCATCACGTCCGGCTGTTTCTTCGGCACGCTCGGAAGCTCGCTCGGGACCGTGTGGGTGACGACGCGGAGGTCCGCGACGTCGCCCCGGTCGACGGCCGTGCGGAGTTCGTCCGCCGCGGCGTCGAGGTTGGGGTCCTCTGGGAGGTCGAGCGTGCGGCTCAGTTCGTCGTGGAACTGTTCGCCCCACACTTCGGTCAACGGCTTTTTGCCGTACGGCGTATCTTCGTAGGCTCGCAGGGCGACTGCCCGCATCGGGGGCGTCTCCACGATGGTGACGGGGACGGTCTCCTCCATTCCCTCTCGGGGTGAGTCTGACTCGTCGTTGACCATCACCACGTGGGTCATGCCCGCTTTGTAGCCCGCGAAGCCCTGCAGAGACGGATTACCGTCTCCTTCGGGCCACGAGTTGAAGCGCGGAACCTCGCTGGTCGCGCGCTTGCGGGGGCCGAACCCGAGCGAACCTTTACGTGGTCTGCTTGTCTCTGGCATCGTATCACTTCTCTTTGAGGTTCAGGCACGCGAGTGCGGCGAACATCGCTTCTTCGGTTCGCACGACCTCGCTGCCTTGATTCGGAACCGCGTTCATCCAGAGGTCGAACCGGCTGGGTGCGCCGGATTCGACTCGGGACTCCGCGTCCGCCTCGTCCCTCGATTCGTCGTCGCTCGGCCACGCGCGGTCGAGCGAGTCGGTCGAGCGGTCGAGTATCTCCGGCAGCCCGCGACCCGGTGAACCGAACGCGACAGTCATGCCGTCGCGTTCGATGCGGCCGACCGCGTCGGTCAGCCGCCGAGTCGTCAGCTCGACCCCGTGGCGGGACGTCGCGATTCGGACGCCCGCATCGTCGCGGTCGAGTGCCGCCGGGAGGTCCGCGCGCGTCACCGACAAGCCCGGAAGGGGCTCGTCTACGAGCTTCGCGCGGACCGGACTTCGCGAAGAGATCCTGACGGTAACGCGCTCCCCCTCGTCGACCGCCATTGCCGGCGGGGTGACGAGGGAGATCGGGTGTTGCAGTCCGCAATTGACCCGAACGCGCCCTTCAGGTCCGACCTCGGTCACGATTCCCTGTCTTATCGACCCCGAACCCTCGGATTCGGAGCCGGTCAGCGACGGGGCGCGGAGCGGCGGTAGGACGCCGACGTACTCCAGTTCGTCCCGCACGCCGAAGGCCTCCTTTCGGAGGTACGGCGGCGTCGCGGCGTATTCCAGCACTGTGCTGACGAACCCGCCACCCCACTTCCGCTCGCCGTCGGGGTCCGGAAAGACCACGAGGCGGTCGGCCCGGAAGACGATCGCCGCGCGTGCGACGTAGCCGAGCTTGCGAGTCGCCTCGCGTTTGTCCTCGGCTTCCCGGACGAGGGATGACGGAACGAGTACGCTGACAGTCATACCGTGACGCTTCGACGCCCCGTCACTAGACTGTAGCGAATCGTACCGGCTTGGTTCTTAAAAGGGTGCCGCTTCTGTTCCGGGGATGAGACGGCACCACAAAGCGCCTCGCGCCGGAAATCGGAGCTTGAACCGTGCCACCGTCTCCCGATTCCGCCCGCTTTCGGAAGCCTTATTTAGTGACCGGGTGTTATCGTTGAATGCAGACGCGCGCCGGTAGTGTAGTGGTATCACGTGACCTTGCCATGGTCGCAACCCGAGTTCAAATCTCGGCCGGCGCATTTTTGGCGACGCAAACTGGCGAGCGGTGCTTGGGTCACTCGACCGTAGCGCATTGAGACTCGACTCGTTCAGTGACATCCGAATCTAAAGCGGCCTTGCCGCGTTTCCCCGTTTCCGGCCTGCGCTAGTCCATGAAATCCGGGGCCTGAGACACGCTGCTCACCCTCGGAACCGCCGGGGCGTTGCTGATCGGGGTCGTCCTGATACTCGCCGCGGGCGCGATGCTGATGACGGTCGGCATCGTGCTGGTCGTGCTCAGCGCCATCGTGTTCGTCGTCGATGCGAAGGACCTGCTCGTCGAGACCGACCGCAACGCCAGCGAGTGAGCTCGGGGGCTTCGAATCTCGGTTCAGTCTCGCCGCTGTTCCCAGATGCGGTAGCCGACGACCGCGTAGCCCGTGAGCGCGAGCAGCGCGCGCTCGCCGGTCATCGCCACCGGGAAGATGCGCTCGACGTTCTCTGGGGTCTCGCCCCGCGTGGGGTCGAACCCGGTCCGGTAGTGGGTGTTCTCCGTCGTTCGGACGGTGCCGTCGGCGCCGCCGCTCCCGCCTCCTGATCCACCGCTCCCGCCCGACCCCGCACCGGCTTCGCCTCCGCCGCCTCCGCCCTCTGGCACGACTGCGTCGACAAGCGCGTCGAGGTTCACGTTCACGATGGTCTGGACGAAGCCGTCGTGGGTCGAGTACAGCACCTCGCCGGAGAGTTCGTAGAACCGGTCGTGGAACGGGTAGAACAGGTTCGCGCCGTTGAAGAAGGCGTCCGGGCCGATGCCCGCGAGCGTTATCGTGGCCACGCCCACCCACGCGACGCGGACGCCTCGCGCGCCCCAGCGCGTGCGCACGAGCGAGCGCTCGCGAACTATTCGACCTAATGATGACTGCACTCGCGGACGAGTACGGCCGCGGAGGTCCCACCAGAGCGCAGTTCCCAAGATGGCGGGGAGGACCAGCGTGTGGAACGCCGCGCGGTGCGCGCCCGGAATCCAGAAGCCGACGATCACGTCGAGGTCGAGGAACGCGGTCGCGGCCATCACCGCGAGGATCGCCTTCGCGTCGAAGCGGTCGGCCAGCAGGGCGGTCCCGACCAGTCCGGCCAGCGCGACGTGGACGACCGTCGATGGCATCTATCGTGTTTGGGGGTCGATTGCACTATCAGTGTTCTGGTTAGTTAGGGAGGTTACACGTCCTCTCGGTTTCGACGTTCGCCGAACCCCGATTTCGATGCACTTTTGCCGCCGTCGCGCTCATTCGTCCCCATGACCGACGCGACCGACCCCCGCGACGACCTCGCCGAGCGCATCGCGGGCGAGATAACCCTCAGCGACGACCCGGGCGCGACGCTCCGCAAGTGGCGGACCGACTTCGGCGTCACCCAGACCGAACTCGCCGACCACCTCGACGTGTCGTCGTCGGTCGTCAGTGACTACGAGTCGGGCCGTCGGGAGAGCCCCGGCATCGGCGTGGTGGCCCGAATCGTGAACGGCCTGCTCGACATCGACCAGCGCCGCGGCGGCGACCGCATCCGTCAGTACGCCCGGGTGCTGTCGGCGGGCTTCGAGAGCGACATCGTCAACGACCTCAGGGAGTACCCCACCGCAGTCGGACTCGACCGGTTCTACGACGCAGTGGGCGCGACCGAACTCGCGAGTAGCGACCACGACCACGTCACCGGCCACACCGTCATCGACAGCATCCAGGCCATCACGCGCCTCTCCAGCGAGGAGTTCTACCGACTGTACGGCCAGAGCACGAGCAGGGCGCTGATGTTCACCAACGTCACCCGTGGGGAGTCGCCGCTCGTGGCGATGCGCGTGGTGAACCCCACGCCGAACGCGGTGGTGCTCCACGGGCTGGACGAGGCCAACCTCTGGGAGCACGCGCCGAAGATGGCCCAACTGGACGGCTTCTCGCTCGCGATTACGGACGACCCGCTGGACGACGTGCTGGAGTCGCTTGGCGACCTGCCCTGAGGCGTGAGTGGTTCGCGGTGGCGGTCGCTGTTGCGGTGTGGTGGCGGTCGTGGTAGCGGTGGCGTGGCAGTCGCTGTTGCGGTGTGGTGGCGATCGCTGTTGCGGTGTGGTAGCGGTGGCGTGGCAGTCGCGGTGCGGTCAATCCTAGGCTCAAGCAGTAGCTAGGTCACGCGTTCGTTCTCTTCTGGTTCGAGAAGGTCCAATTCGAGAACGCTAGCTATCGCTTGAACCTAGGATTGACCGCAGCACCACAGCACAGCCACTGCACCGCAACCGCATAGCACCGCTACCGTCACTGCACCGCTACCGTCACTGCACCGCAACCGCATAGCACCGCTACCGCTACGGCACCGCTACCGCCACGCCACCGCTACCACACCACCGGTCCAGACGACCCCCGGCGCCCTAAACAAACATACCGAGAGTTTATAGTTCCCGAGCCGAATGCCCACAGTATGGCTACTCTGCGAGACCTCGGGTTGTCGGAGTACGAGGCCCGAGCGTACCGTTCGCTGCTCGACGCGGGGCCGACCACGGCCAAGGAGCTGTCGCGGGCGAGCGACGTGCCGATGGGTCGGATCTACGACGTGCTGAGCAGTCTGGAGACCCACAGCCTCGCGCGCTCCCAGAGCGCGAGCCGTCCGAAGAAGTACGTCGCGGTCGAGCCCGACACCGCGCTGAATCGCCTGCTCGACGACAAACTGGCCGAACTGGAGGAGCAGGCCGAGCAGTACGAGGCCATCGTCGACGACCTCACCGAGGAGCTCGACGCGGCCGAGCCGGTCGAGGAGGGCTTCTGGACCGCCGCCGTGGGCCCCGAGGAGTCCGTCGACCTGCTGGTCGAGCGCCTCGACGCCGCCGACGACCGCATCGTGATGGTGGCCGGGGAGGCCAGCGCCCAGTTCGACATCGGCGACGTGGGCGAGCTCGTGGCCGAGCACCTCGAAGCCGCGCTCGATCGCGGGGTCGAGGTGTCGCTGCTGATGTCGCCCGAACTCGTCGACACCCTCCCGGCGAGCGTGGGCGAACGCTACACCGAGACGCTCGCCGACCACCCGTCCTTTGCGGTCCGGACCGCCAAGAGCCTCCAGGGGACGTTCAACCTCATCGACGACGTGGAAGTGTGCATCGAGGTTGCGAACCCGCTGAACCCCGGCGGCGCGTTCGCCATGATCGACATGAAGGACCCCGAGTTCGCGGCCGACGCGCTCGAGGAGTTCGCGCCCCGGTGGGAGACGGCCGAACCACTCGCCATCGGACGGCCGTGAGAGAAGTGCGACGAGTGGGGCCCTATCGCGCCTTCGGTCACGGTCGAGAGCGGTAACTTTTCGTCCCTACCCGATAAAGTCACGCGAAAATGTACATCGTAATCGTTGGCGCGGGCAACATCGGAACGCCCCTCATCAAAATCGCTACTTCTGGCGGGAACGAGGTCGTCGTCATCGAGCGCGACGAACAAAAGGCCGAACGGGCTGCTTCGATGTACGACTGTCTCGTTCTCAAAGACGACGCCACGACGAAGGATACGCTTCTCGACGCTGGCATCGACCGTGCGGACGCACTGATCTCCACGACCGACCAGGACGCGACAAACATCATGGTCAGTCTGCTCGCCAGGGAACTCGACGTTCCGAACGTCGTCTCCGTCGTCCACAACCCCGAGCACATGGATCTGTTCTCCCGCATCGGCGTGAACACCATGGAGAATCCCCAGCGACTCATCGCGGAGTATCTCTATCGGGCCGTCCAGCGACCCTCTATCGTGGACTACATGCGCATCGGTGAGAAGGCGGAGGTGTTCGAGATTCGCGTCGGGAAGGACGCGACTATCGCCGGAAAGACCATCCAGCAGGCCGCCTCGGACGAGCTACTCGACGAAGACATGCTCATCGTGGCTATCGAACGCGACGGAGCCGACCGACCGATCACGCCTCGCGGGAACACCGAAGTTCAGGTCGGCGATCTCGTGACGGTCTACTCCGGTGAGGGTGCGACGCCAGCGGTCACCGACGTTTTCGGTCACCACGAGGACCACACTACCGCTACCGACGAAGCTTCGCATGAAAGTTAGTACGCTGGCGCGGCGGGTTCCCTCGGACCTCGCGATCATCAGTCGGGACGTCGGATCGCTGATCGCCATGGAGTCGGGGCTGATGAGCGCCACTGTCATCGTCGCCGCGATCTTCACCGAGTGGTACGCCGCAGTGTCGTTTCTGGTGGCCGCGGGCATCACCGGCGTCGTCGGACTGGGTGCTCGCCGACTCTTCGCGGACGCGGCGGCACCACGGATGAAACACGGGATGATAATCGCGGCGGCAGGGTGGTTCTTCGTCGCCTGCTTCGGGGCGATTCCGTTCCTCCTGACGGCCCACTTCACTCCGTCGGCAGCGATGCAGTCGTACGTCGCGGCCGCACCGCAACCGGACTCGTACGAAGCGGTGACCGTTCTCGGCCTGGAGTCACGGTCCAGCCTCGTCTACTTCCGCCATCCGCTCCACGCCTTCTTCGAGAGCATGAGCGGGTGGACCGGGTCGGGGCTGACCATGGCAGTTCACGAACCCACGCTGCCGCGGACGATCCAGTGGTGGCGGTCGCTCATGCAGTGGGTCGGCGGTGTGGGTGTTATCGTGCTGACGACCGCCATCCTCGCTCGCCCGGGCAGCGGAAGTTACGCGCTCTACCGGAGCGAGGCCAGAGAGGAACGGATCCACCCGAGCATCATCTCGACGGTTCGATCGGTCTGGAAGATTTTCGCATTCTACACCGCATTCTCCATCGTTGCGATGTTCCTCGCCATCTTGGCGTCCGATTACGGCTCCCAGCTACCGACGTGGGAAGCGTTCTGGCAGGCGCTCAACCACGCGATGACGGGGCTGGCGACCGGCGGGTTCTCCGTCACGGACAACTCCATCGCTACCTACGACTCGCCGCTCATCGAGACGGTTCTGTTACCGATCATGACGCTCGGTGCTATCGCCTTCCCGATCCACTACGGAATTCTGAAAAACAAGGATATCGACCTGTTCTGGGAGGATCTACAGACGCGGTGGCTCTTCGTCCTACTCGGAGTAGGCGCGTTCGTTCTTTCGCTCCAGAACATCGTGGCAGTTACCGACGCGTTCGACCCCACGGATTACGTCGGGCTACAGTCGGTCGGACTCTCCGCGATCCAGACGACCGCCGTCAGAGATTCGTTGTTCCAGTGGATAAGTGCCCTCTCGTGTACCGGGTTCCAATCGTCGGACATCGGCGGGTGGAGTTCCGGAGGCAAATTCATCGTCTCGGCAGCGATGGTCGTCGGCGGCGCAGCCGGGTCGACGGTCGGTGGTATCAAACTCATCCGAGCGTACACTATCGGTAGAGGCATCATCTGGCAGTTTTCGAGGGTCTTCCTGCCCGCGAGCGCTGTGGTCACTGCGGACATAGACGGGCGACACCTGAACCGCGAGGAGATGGAGCGGGAGTTCAGTGAGGCCGCTATCGTCAGCCTGCTCTGGATCATCATCCTGTGCACCAGCACGCTCGTGCTGGTCAACGTCACTAGTCCCGCGTTCGATCTGGCGGACGCGTTGTTCGAGGTCGCGAGTGCGCAAGGGAACGTCGGCCTGTCGTCGGGGATCACCGGCCCGGAGATGCCCGCGGTGGCGGAGGCGATGTTCGTACTGAACATGTGGGTCGGACGGCTCGAAATAATCCCCATCTTCGTGTTCGGGCGGTCGCTCCTCTACGGGCTCAACCCCCGCTGAGCGGAAGAGCTACGTTCACGGGGACCCCGAAAAGACAGTGCGAGCTTCGAGACCCACTGAAGAATCCGGTAAATTATTCCGTTTCGATATCGCATTCAGTCTCATGAATATCGCCGGAACGCTTCGACAGTGGCTCTCGAAGCGATCCGGGCCACTCGTCATCCAGGAGTGTCGAAACTGCGGAACGACGCTCTCCGACGACGGGGTCGAATGCCCGAACTGTGGTTCGACCAGCGTCGCTCGGTACGAGGTTCCGTAGTACGAGTCTTCGAGTTCGGTTTACTCACGCGTGCGGACGGATTCCGACCGGTCGTCCGACGACACCCGGCCGAGAAAACGCCAGTGCAATCTCGGTTCCTCGTCGTCGGGGTGACTCTCCGCGCGCACTCGGTACAGATCCGGCCCGTGAGGAGAGTCGTCGCACCCCTCCACGCACGACTGCTCTTTGAGTACGGTGGTGTACGAGTCGTGGGGAGTTACGCCGATAATATTTCGCGGGGTTGTTCCTCGAATAGTTCTGCTGACGCTGGCTTCGTCCGACGCAGAATCTTCGCGTACGTGATCGCCGCCTTGAGTTCGGCCACGTCTACCGACACCAGCATCCTCGCGTGATCGTCTCCCAGAACAGGAGGTGGCGTAGAAGATGACTCGGACTCGTCGACCGGTTCCTCGGGCATTGGTAGATACTCGCAGAGATGTCGCTTAGTGCCACGGTCGAGTGGACTCGTCCCGGTAAACTGCAGTGATTGTCGGCGATTCTGGGACACGCGGCGAACACGACGCGACCACCGCAAAGCGGTGACGCGACCACAGACGGACCAACACCTAAACCGCCGCAGGTCGTGTCGATGAGCATGGATCGGGAGCGACGCGCGGTGCTTCGGACAGTCGCCGCCGCGGCGGGGGTCGCGGTCGGGAGCGGAACGGGGGTCGCAGCCGAGAGCGGAACGAGGGTTACTGCCGAGAGCAGAACCGGGGGCGCGGCTGAAGCGAGGGCCGGAGTCGGAACGGGAACGGAACGCCGAGGCCTCGGCCAACAGGTCGATGCCGAACTCCAGCCGGGAGTCACGCTGTTCGACCTCGACGGCGACGGCGAGTACGTGATGACGGTCGAACGCGCCGGAGAGGTGATGCGCGACGACGACCATCCGCGACCCATCCACGTCACCTCGGGTGGGCAATCGACGGTCGACTACGCAGTCTCGACGGTCGAAGCGCCGTCGGGGACCACGCTCGGCGGCCTCGACAGCCTGTCGTACGACTACTACGCCGGTGGGGAGGCCGAAACTGGGGAATCAACCACCGGAGCCGCGCCCGGCGAGACGTTCCTCGTGGTCGAGAACGACGACGGCCGCCACGGGGCGTCGCTGGCCGTCGACCGAGGCGAGGGCGGCAAGGCCGGCGGGGGCGGCGGGAGAGGCGAGGACAGTGAGGATGGCGGAGGCGGCGGGAGAGGCGAGGACAGTGAGAATGGCGGGGGCGGCGGTGGAGACGAGGACGGCGAGGCCGGCGGCTCCGGGCAGTGGCGGACGTTCGACGTGCTGGCGCGGATGGGCCGCGAGGGCGACGGAACCGGTGGCGGCGAAACCGTCGACGACGGAACGGGCGGCCGCTGGTTCGAGTACACCGCGGTCGAGGACGGCTACGACGGCGAATCGTTCGAAGACCCGGTCGAACGATTCGGCGCGGACGCGCGACTCGTCCGAGTGGGCGTCGGGGTCGGCGACCCGGTGACGCCGGTCGCTGTGGACGCTTACTTCGACAACCTCGCTGTCGACGGGGAGCCGCGGCGGTTTCCCGCGTCGGTGGTGAATCGGGTTTCGTGACGGCGAACCGTGCTTCCGGGAGCGATGGAACAAAGACGCCCGGCATCCAAGCCCGGCGTATGCAGTGGAAGCTGTTCGCCGACCTCGCCGAGGTCGCCGAAGGCAAGGAGGTCGCGGTCGACGCCGACCCGGGCGACACGGTCGGAGCGGCGCTGGACGCGCTGGTCGACGACCACCCCGAGCTGGCCGACCGGGTCTACGACGAGGATGGCGACCTGCGCGAGCACATCAACGTCCTGCGGAACGGAGCGAACGTCGCCACGCAGGACGGCCTCGACACCGAACTGGCGACGGGCGACGAACTCGCGCTGTTCCCGCCGGTCAGCGGCGGGTAATCGGACCCGAAGCGGGCGTTCGGAGTGTCAGACTGCCTGCGATTCTCGAACCTCGTCCGTTCAGCCAGAAGCGCTTACCGTCTCGCTCCGGTATCTACCGTGGGAATGGGGCCGGAGGACATCGAAGACGACGTCGAGGACCTGCTCTCGGACCGGCGGTCCCTCGACACGTTACTGCCCGGCGGTCGAGGCGAAACGTCGTCGCTGCACGAGCGGGTGGCTCACTGGTTCCTGCTGCACGGCGAGCGGATGCACGCGACAGCGGTCCTGCTGGTCATCGTCCTCGTCGTCCTGCTGTCGCTGTCGGTCGTCCGACCGGTGGACGTGTACGCGCTCCTCAACGACACGAACACGATACAGACGCTGTTCAACACGCTGCTCAGCGGGATGATCCTGCTGGTCTCCGTCGTCGTCTCGATCAACTCCATCGTGCTCTCGGAGGAGATCACCGACATCGAGCACCAGCGCGAGCGCATCGACGCCTCCATCGACTACCGCGGCCAGATCGAGGAGTTCATCGAGGGCGACGTGAGTCCGGCGCGCCCGGCCGAGTTCCTCCGGATCATCCTCAAGATAATCGACCAGCAGTCGGCCGCGCTGGCGGACATCGCGGCTGAGAGCGACGATCCGGACTTCCGCAAGCAGGCCGAGGCGTTCTCCGAGGAGATCACCGAGGAGGCCGAGCGCGCGGGCGAGACGCTGACCGACACCCGCTTCGGCACGTTCAAGGTCCTGCTCGCGGGGCTGAACTACGACTACTCGTGGCAGCTCCACGTCGCTCGACACTTCAAACGCAAGTACGGCGAAAGACTGAGCGACGACGAAGAGGCCGCGATAGACCACCTCGTCGAGACGCTGAAGGTGTTCGCCACCGGTCGGGAGTACTTCAAGTCGCTGTACTACAAGCGGGAGTTCGCGAAGCTGTCGAGAAACCTCCTGTACGTCTCGCTCCCGTCCATCATTCTCACCTCGTACGTCCTGCTCGCGCTCGACTCCAACCTCTTCCCCGAAGTGTCGTTTCTCACTCTCACGCCCCTGATGGTGTTCGTCAGCGTCGCCTACACCGTCGCGCTCACGCCCTACCTCACCCTCACCTCCTACGTCCTCCGAGCGATGACGGTGACCCTGCGGACGCTTGCTGCCGGGCCGTTCATCCTCGAATCCGGGAGCGGGTTCGAGAAGTTCGATTGGGAGGACAACGACATCGAGGTCTCGGACCCGAACGTCCCAACAGAAGACGACGACCGCGAGCAGGACCAGCGCGTGAGCGACGAGGAACGCGGGGAAGAGGCGGACGACCGGGGCGACGAGACGGCCGGCGAGCAGACCGAAAACCAGCACACGGAAGAGCAGGGTGACGAACAACGCGCGGAAGATTAGGCCATCTGGGCTGGCGACGCCGGAGCGCGGCGCGCTCCGGCGTCGCC
>NZ_QLVG01000062.1 GCF_003382685.1 Halorussus litoreus
GTCGCGACCGGACCCTACCGGCCCGCCAGCGCAGCTATACCTCGTGGTCGGCGGAGGTGGCTATCGTTCGTGGTCGGCGGAGGTGGCTATCGCTCGTGGTTTGCCACCCTCGCTACCGCTCGTGGTCCACCGGTCCGTACCGATCCTCGACCGTCCGGCAGTAGCGGTCGATGAACTCCATCTCCGTGAGCCCGCCGGCGTCGATGTCCACGAGTAGGCCTTCGAGTTCGTCGCGCGGCTGGTGGCACAGGTCCGTGTGACACTCCTTGCAGAGATACTCGAACTCCTTGCCCTTCCGATCCCAGCGGTCGCCCTCCTTGTCGTACTCCCGGGCATCGGACCGGCTGACGGTGTCGCCGCAGGCGATGCAGTCGACCGTGTCGTTGCCCCGGCGTCTCCGGGAACCCCACATACACGCACCCACGGCCCGCCGTTACTTGCGGTTTTTGGTCACCGGTCGGAGAACTCGGCGGGCGGAGTCCGGTCGGTAAGGGGCGCTTACCAGTAGTCGTTGCCCGTCCCCGACTGCATCCCGGCGTGGACGAACGCCGCGAGGATGTGTCCGATGCGGGTCTCGGCGGTCCAGAGCGCGGTCTCCTCGAACGGCTCGGGGCTGTCCTCGTCGGCGACGACCGACAGCAGCACCGTCGCGTCGTCGACGAGCAGCGTGCGCCCCGTGAAGCCGCCGGCCCCGTCGCTCGACTCGCCCGTCCGTTCGCGTGACGTGACCACCACCCGACCGCCGAAGCCGTCGAGCAGTTCCTCGACCGCGGGGTCGGTCGTGAGGACGAGCACCGACGCGCCGTCGTCGGCCCGGTCGCGCAGCGCCGCGACTACCTCGTCGGAGAGCAGCTCCGCCACGCCGGCAACGAGAATCACGCGGTCGTCTGCCCGCTCGACGAGATCGACGACCCGCTCGTGGATGGCGTGGCGACCGTGGAGCGTGGACACGCTCCCCTCGTCGGCGCGGTCGGCGTGCTCGTCGCGCAGGGCGTCGAGGTTGTCGAAGGCCCGCTCGTGCTCGCGCTCGACCCGGGCGCGCAACTGCTCGCGCGCGGTCGGCAGGCTCACGGGCCGGTACTGCTTGGGCGAGGATTCGACGACTTCGAGGAGGCCGCGGTCCGCGAGGTCGTCGGCCGCGCCGTACACCTGCGACCGGGGAACGTCCGAGAGCTGGCTCACCTCCTGGGCGGTCCCCGTGCCGAGTCGCTGGAGCGCGACGAACACCTGCGCCTCGTAGTTCGAGAGCCCGAGTTCCTTCAACGCCTCGACCGCCTCGTGGGCGCTCATCTCGTCCGAGTCGGAGACGCTCCTGCAAGTAAGTGGTTTCGAGTGGCCGGCCTCGCGGAGCGTATTGTAGAATACTACAATAATTTATACCGTCGGCGACAAGGGACGGCTACACTCCATGGATCTCGCCGACCGCTACGCCGACGCGCTGACAACGTACAGCAAGGTAGTGATTGCGCTCTTGCTGGTCTCGACCGCCGTCGTCGGGTACGGCGCGGGAAGCGTCGATTCGGGGCTGACCATCGCCAGCTTCGGGAGCGACTCGACCGAAGCCCAGAAGCTGGAGTACGTCGAGGCCAACTTCTCCGACGACGAGGAGAACGCGTCGGTGATGCAGGTCGTCGTGCGTGGCGACAACGTTCTGACCAAGCAGTCGCTCGTCGAGACGTTGCGGCTCCAGCAGCAACTGCGGGAGAACGAGACGGTGAACGCGACGCTCAGCGAGGGGCAGGCGACGGTCGGCCTGTCGAACCTCGTGGCGACCGCCGCGATTCAACAGGACAGATCCGACGGCGAGGGCGGCGGTGCCTCTGGCCCCGCCCAGCCCCAGCCGACCCTGGACGACCAACTCGCGCAGCTCGAATCGATGTCTCAGACCGAGATCGACGCGGTCGTGCGCTCCGTGCTCGATCCCGACCGCGCGGCGACGGGGCCGGTCGACCCGTTCACGCTGCTCGCCACCGACTACGAGCCGGGGAGCACGACCGCCTCGGCTCGGGTCCTGTTCGTCTTCCAGCAGGCCGATTCGGGCGGTGACGCGCTGTCAGACGAGTTGGTGGCGGGCCAGCTCGCGACCCGGGACCTCGCCGATCGGACCGTCGAGTCGACCGACGCGTTCGTGTTCGGCGCGGGCATCGTCGACGACGTGTCGGGACAGGCGACCGGCGAGAGCTTCGCGGTCATCACGCCGTTCGCGCTCGCGCTCGTGCTCGTCGTCCTGCTGATCGCCTATCGGGACCTCCTCGACGTGGCGCTCGGCTTGTTCGGCACCCTGCTCGTCCTCGTCTGGATGGGCGGGTTCATGGGCTGGGCCGGCATCGGTGTGACCCAGATCATCATCGCGGTCCCGTTCCTGCTCATCGGCCTCTCCATCGACTACGCGCTCCACGTCGTGATGCGCTACCGGGAGGCCGGGGCCGAGGACGCCGACCGCTCGCCCCGCGAGGCCATGCGCGTCGGGCTCGCGGGCGTGACGGTCGCGCTCGCGGCCACGACCTTCACCACGGCGGTCGGCTTCACCGCGAACCTCGTCAGCCCCATCGAGTCCATCCGCCAATTCGGCCTCGTCTCAGCGTTCGGCATCGTCTCGGCGTTCGTCGTGTTCGCGGGACTGTTGCCCGCGCTCAAGTTCGAACTCGACGGCCTGCTCGTACGGGCGGGGTTCGACCGCCGGAAGCGCGCGTTCGGAACCGGCGGGAGTGTCGCGGGTCGCTTCCTCTCGGTCGGAGCGACCGCCGCGCGCCGGATGCCCGTCGCCGTGGTCGTGGTCGCGCTCGTCGTAAGCGCGGGCGGCGGCTACGCCGCGACCGACATCGACACCTCGCTCGATCAGGTGGACTTCCTGCCGCGGGACTCTCCCGACTGGATGGACTCGCTGCCCGAACCGTTCAGTCCCGGTGACTACGAACTCCGGGAGAACGTGATCTTCCTCAACGACAAGTTCGTGCAGTCCCGGGACAGTTCGCAGGTCCAGATACTGGTGGAGGGGCCGGTCACCGATCCCGACACGTTCGACCGGGTCGCGGCGGCCCGCGAGGAGATCGGCGCAAGTTCGAGTGCCATCACGCTCGCCAGCGGCCAGCCCCGCGTGGAGGGGCCGCTATCGGTGCTTCAGCAGGTGGCGGCGACCAACGACACGGTCGCGGCCGTCGTCGCCGAGCACGACACCGACGGCGACGGCGTTCCCGACCGGAACCTCGAAGCGGTGTACGACGCGCTCTACGGGGCGGCCCCAGAGCAGGCCGCCGGCGTCGTCCAGCGCACCGACGACGGCGAGTACCGAGCGGTCAGGCTGGCGGTCTCCATCCGCGGCGGCTCCGACACCGGGGTCGTCACCGAGGAGATGCGCGCGGTCGCGGACGGCATCGAGTCGGGCTCGGCCCTGACCGTGACCGCGACCGGCCGGCCCATCATCGACGAGATCACCCAGAGTGGCCTGCTCCGTACGCTCGTGGAGACGTTCCTTATCACGCTCGGGGTCATCGTCGCCTTCCTGACGGTCATCTTCTACCGGCGGTACGGCACCCTGTCGCTCGGCGCGGTGACGATGGTGCCGGTCGTGTTCGCGCTGAGCTGGATCCTCGGCGTGATGTACCTGCTAAACATCTCGTTCACCACCGAGACGGCCATCATCGCCAGCATCGGCATCGGCATCGGCGTCGACTACGCCATCCACGTCAGCGAGCGGTTCGTGACGGAACTGGAGACCGCGGCCTCCCCCGCGGCAGCGCTAGAGACGACGCTCGCGGGCACCGGTGGGGCGCTGCTGGCGAGCGCGGTCACGACCGCCGGCGGGTTCGGCGTCTTGCTGCTCGCGCTCGTCCCGTCGCTCCAGCGGTTCGGCCTCGTGACCGGCACGACCATCGTGTTCGCGTTCGCGTCGAGCGTGGTCGTGCTGCCGAGCCTGCTGGTGCTGTGGTATCGGTATCTCGGCTCGGACCTGTCGGTCGGTAACGAAGCTGTCGGCGCGACCGGGGACTGAAGCCGTCGTTGCCGGTCGCTGTCCGCTTCAGGCTCGAATGACCGTAATCGCCCGCCCTTTGTCGATGGCCAGTTCCAGCTCCTCCGCGATGTACTTTCTCTCGAAGGATCGTATTTCGGTCGGACCGCTCCATCTACAGCCTAAATTCTTTAGGCTGTAGGCTCACAACGTACACACATGAGTGCAGATAAGAAGCGGGTGCAGTTCCGTGCGCCTTCACGATTGATAGACCGAGCTGACTCGCTAGCGGACGTGTTCGGTTCTGACCGGACCGACGTTCTCATCGACGCACTTCGAGAGTATCTGCGAGAAGCGGCCCACGACGACGAGATAAAGCAAGAGATAGCTGGCGCGTACTACGACGACGAGATCAGTTTCGAGCAGTTGAAGTCGCTGGTCGGGACAGAGGAGGCCGCGAATTTCCGTGTCCTGAAACAACAGTTGGACGAAAAACTCACCGAGGAGTTGGCTGATCTCTAAATGACAATCGTCGCTGACACCTCCGCGTTGGTGAGCCTCGGTTGCTCGACCGACCCACCTATCGTCGACATGCTCTGCTCCGAATACGAACTTCGCGTCCCCGAAACTGTCGTCACGGAACTCGAAGAGGTTGCGGCGTACGACGACGAGCACGCACAGGCTGCACAGCGCGTCCTCAACCAGACCGACGACATCGAAATCGGAGAGGTTTCCTTAGATTCAGAGTTCCCGCTCGACGACGGAGAGAACGCCGCAGTGACTCTGGCAAACGACCGCGAGGCCAAAATGCTTCTCCGTGACGAGTTCGACAAGATTGGGCTGATACACGCTTCGCTTGACGACGTTAAACTCGTCACGACCCCAAAATTCCTCCTCGTTCTGGAAGCAAACGAGTTACTCTCGCCGATGGACGTCGCGTCGCTACTGAATACTATCGGCGAGGTCAGAAGCTGGGACGGAAACAGCTACGTCGAGCGCGTCCGGGACCGACTCTAGGGCCGACTCTACGCCCGAACGACCGTAATCGCCCGCTCCTTGTCGATAGCCAACTCCAGCTCTTCCGCAATCGCACTGCCACGCGAGACCTGAATGTCGCCGCCCCGGCCCACGGTCGCGGTGAAGAGGTACTCGCCGTCGGCCTGCACCTCGACCGTCTCGCCCGCGTGGCCCTCGGTCGGGATGACGACGTGCCGGGAGGTGATGTCGGGCGTCACGATCTCGCCTTCCGTGCCAGCGCCGCCCGCGCCAGCTGTTCCACCTGCGCCGCCGCCAGCGCCCGCGCCGCTGCTTGCGCCCGAGGCCGACTGCGGGCGCTCGTCGAGGGTGCGCACGTCGATGTCGATGCCGAGGCGGTTCTCGATCTCGTCGATGCGGCCGCCGCCCTTGCCGATGACGTAGGAGATGTCGTCGTCGCTGACGTAGACGGTGGCGCGATTCCCGCCCTGCACGTCCACGTCGACCGGGCCGCGGGCGACCGACTGGATCTCGCGTTCGATCTCCTGCTTGGCGAGCTTCGAGACGCCGCTCTCCTCGCGCTCGTTCTCGTCGAGGGGCACCGTCACGACCTGCCGGTTGAACGTGTAGATCTCGTACTCCGGGCGGCCGGTCTCGAAGTCGTTGATGACGATGACCGGGCGAGCCAGATCCTCCTCCATCAGGCCCTCGGGCACCTTGACCTGCGTGGTCACGTCGTACACCTTCGTGACCTCGCCGGCCTCGATGTAGACGACGGTGTCGACGATCTGGGGGATCATCCCGAGTTCGACCCGGCCGACGAGCCGCTGGAGCGCGTCGATGGCCCGCGTGGCGTGGACCACGCCGATCATCCCGACGCCCGCGAGCCGCATGTCGGCGAACACCTCGAAGTCGTCGGTCTTCCGGACCTCGTCGTAGATGGTGTAGTCGGGGCGGACCATCAGCAGCGAGTCGGCCGTCTTGGCCATCTCGCCGCCGAGTTCGGTGTACTGGGTTATCTCCGGGCCGACCTGCAGGTCGCGGGGCTTCTCCATCGTCTTGACCGCGAAGTCGTTGTCGGCGAGGAACTCCCCGACCGCCTGCGCGAACGTGGACTTGCCGGCACCGGGCGACCCGGACACGAGGACGCCGCGCTGCTGGTCGAGCAGCCGCTGTTTGAGCTCGTCGGCGTACTCGTAGTCCTCCATGTCGGTCTTGACGATGGGCCGGACCGCGGTGATCTCCCACGCGTCGGCGAACGGCGGCTCCGCGATGGCGATGCGGTAGTCGCGGAACTGGACGATGGTCATCCCGGGCTCGTCGAGTTCGATGAACCCCTCGTTGCTCTCCTTCGCGCTGTCGACGATTTCCTGGGCGATGTCGCGGATCTCCTCCTCGGAGAGCAGGTCGTCACCGATCTGCTGGTACTCCATCTCGCCGACGTCGCCGCGCTTGGCCTTCGGTTCGACCCCGGCGCGGAGGTGGACGCTCATCGTCGACTCGTCGAAGTAGTCCTCGACCGAGAGCCGGCCGATCTCGTCGTCGTCGGTCCGCGGCGAGACGTACTCGACCTCGATGCCCTTCGCGGCCGCGACCTCGCTCTGGACCACGTCGCTGGTGACGAACACCGCGTCGTGCTCGGCGGCGAGTTCGCGGATGAGCGCGTCGATTTCGCCCTCGCTGGCTCGACCTTGCTCGTCGGCGTCGGGGCGCTCGCCCACGTAGTCGAGGTCGATGGTGCCCTCGTCGGCGAGGTCCGCGAGCCGCTGGAGTTCGGCGAGGCCGTCCCACCCGCTCTCGGTGCCGCTGTTGGCCTGCGCTTCGAGTTCCGCCACCACGGCTTCCGGGACGAGGACGGTCGCCCCTCGAAAGTCGCCGTCTTCGATGCGCTCGGAGACGCGCCCGTCGACGACGACGCTGGTGTCCGGCAAGACGTTCATGTCGGTTCGTACGCCCGGCGCGTTCATAAGGGACGTGCTTCGGGGGTTGGAGGGTCTTGGAACTGCTCCGGGAACGACTGGAGTTTGTCGCTCTGACTGGTGGCTGTCGCTCTGACTATTCTTCCCGCCCGGCGTGCGCTGACTTCTTTTTGTGTCGGTTGCGCGCTAACCTCTCCTTCTGCCCGGTACGTGCTGATTTTCCCTTCCACCCGGCGCGTGCTGGCGCGACCTCGTGTCGCGCCAAATCGCGCGAGGGACGAGTAGCGCAGGCCGAAACGGAGTGGAGGCCGAGCAACGCAAGAGGCTGGGGAGGTCCGAGGCCCGTGCTGTGCGGTTGCGGTGCTGTGCGGTCGCGGTTGCGGTCACGCCTAGGCTCAAGCGATAGCTAGCTCAGATGTTCTCAGAGTCAACAGAATGCAGTCTTGAAGCTAGCTTCTGCTTGAGCCTAGGCGTGACCGCGACCTCATCCTCCCCAGCCTCCTCTCTCCCTCGCTTCGCTCGGTCGTTCGTCCCTCGCGCGCGTTGCTCGCGAGCGCCCGAGTGGTCGGTGAAGGGTCGCGCCGGAGGTGGATGGCGAAGGGTCGTGCCAGAGTTGGACGACGAATGAGCGTGCCAAAATCAGGGAACGACAAATCCCGCCATCTACTCCCGAGTTAATCCGCCCGTACGGGCAACAACTTTCAATCGCTTCGCTCCCGTCCCGTCCCTATGGCCGTACTCGAATCGCTGGCGGACGACGGCGGCGGCGCGAGCTGGCTGCTCGTCGGCCTGCTGGCGCTCTCGATCCCCGTCACTCTCGTCTCCGGCGACCCTGTCTGGACCGCGTTCCTCGTCGCCGACCTCGCCGTGCTGGTGCTGCCGGCGGTCGCGTTCCGCGACCCGGAGGTGATGCTCCCGCCGGAGGTGACCGCGCTGGCCGTGCTTCCCGGCGTCTCGCGGGTGATTGCTCCGGCGTGGGTCACCGAGTACGCGACGTACGTCGGGGTCGCGGCGGTGTCGCTCGCGGTCGTGGTCGAGATCGCGCTGTTCACCGAGGCCGAGATGTCCGAGCGGTTCGCCGCCGCGATGGTCGTCCTGACCACGATGGCCGCCATCGGCGTCTGGGCCGTGGTGCAGTTCCACGCCGACCAGTACCTCGGCACCGACTTCATCGCGTCGCCCGACGCCCTGATGTGGGAGTTCGTCCGAGCGACCGCTGCGGGCGTGGTCGCGGCCGGCGTCTTCCACTTCTACTTCCGGGAGCGCGACCCCCGTGAACGGGTCACTCTCGACGCGTCCGGGGACGAACAGAGTCGAACCCATACCTCGCAGGAGGGCGAGCGCGGATGACCGACATGCTCTCCGACGAGCGCGAGCGCTGGCTGGTCCGCGGGCTCCAACTCGTCCTCCTCGGCATCTCCGCCTACGGCCTCTCCCGCGGTCAGACGGGCATCCTCGTGAACGGGCTCGTCTCGTTCGGGGTCACGCTCGTCCCGGCGTTCCTCCGGCAGGACACGAGCATCTCGCTGGACGTGACTCACGTGCTGGTGCTGTCGGTCGCGGTGGTCGTCCACGCGGTCGGCGCGCTTGGCCTCTATCAGACGATTCCGTGGTACGACTCGGTCGCTCACGCGCTCTCGGCCTCCATCGTCGCCGGCGCGGGCTACGCCACGGTGAAGGCGGTCGACCGCAACTCCGAGCAGACCACTCTCCCGGCGGGGCTCCAGTTCGCGTTCATCCTCGTCTTCGTGATGGCGTTCGGCGTGTTCTGGGAGATCCTGGAGTTCGGCACCGGGCTGGCGTCGGAACTGCTCGGCGGCGAACCCGTGCTCGCTCAGTACGGCCTCGACGACATCGTCTACGATCTGGTGTTCAATCAGGTCGGCGCGGTCGTCGTCGCGGGCTGGGACGCCGCTCGCCCGCAGGGGGCCGCCGACGAGGCCACCGAGGCGATGGACGATTAAGGTCTCATGAAGCGCTCACTCCGACCACGTCACGTTCCGCGTGAGGACGAACACCAGCAGCGCCATCAGAAGTTGGCCCAGCAGCGCCTCCACGCCCGCGACGACGCGCGCCGGGATGAACACCGGCTGGAGGTCGCCGAAGCCCAGCGTCGCGAACGTGACGGTGCTGAAGTAGAGGCTCTGGAGGAACACGACGACGTTGTACAGCACCCCCACCGAGGGGTCGAAGAAGTACTTCACGGGCGTTCCCTCCGGGGTGGTACCGTGGATCTGCCCGATCAACGGGTAGAGCACCGCGCAGACGAGGATGACCGCGAGCGAGGTCGCGATGACGCGCCACGGGCTGGAGCCGTAGCTGGTGGTCCAGCGCCACGCCTCCCGGGCGAGCGCTCGGGGGTACGACCCGAAGGCCCACGCCTCGCGGCGGCGGACGTCCTTGCGCGCGAGGTAGTACGTCCGGGCCGCTCCAGTCAGACCGTTCTCCTCGGCGACCTGCTGGAGTTCGTTGTAGCTCCAGTGGGAGGCTTCGTACAGCCGACGGCGCTCGTCGTCGTCCGCGCTGTCGGGGATGCTCTCGGCGTACACCACGCCGTCGCCGAAGTCGGTGCTCTCGGAGATGCGGACGTTGTCGAACACCGCGTAGTGGAGCCGAATCCGGGAGAGGTCGGCACCGCGGAGGTCCGTCCGGTCGAACTCGGCGTGTTCGAGGTTCGTCCCGCGGAGCGTGGCGTGCTGGGCGTCGACGCCTTCGAAGTGACTGTAGCGCAGGTCCGCGCCGGTCAGATCCGCACCGTCGAGGTTGGCGTTGACGAATCGCGCGCCGGCCATCGTCCGCCCGGCGAGCCACTCCGAGCCCGAGAGTTCCACGTCCCGGAGGACCGCGCCGTCGAGGCGCTCGCCGACCTCGGGTGCGGTCGATTCGAGGAGCCGGGTGGGCTTCTGGGCGACGTCGGCGTGCCAGATGCACCGGTCGTGGCCGTTCCACGTCTCCCGCCAGCAGCAGATGCCGCCGAGACCGGTGACTGTACTGGCCTCGTACACGTGACCGCACCGACCCTCCGGAACTGGCGCGACTTCCTCGCCGGTCGTCGATTCGGCTCCCGGCCCCGTGCTCTCGGTTGCCATCCCCCCAGCCATAGGCCTTGTAACGCGCAGGACGGCTTCTGTTTTGTGCCGGGTCGAAGGCGAGGCGCGGTGAAGCAGACCGAACAGGTGAGGTCGCCCCACGACCCAGCCGATGTCCTGGTAGACTGAAAGGGCGAGCCCGCCGAGGGCTTTCGAGGACACGTCTTCGGTTCCAGCGACGCATCCAAACACTATCTACCATCCGCGACCGGCGAGCAGACTTACGACCCTGAGAACCCAACGTCCGGCCGTGCTCGAACTCTATCAGGCGGAGGACTGTCCGTACTCCGAGAACGTCCGGCGGAAGATGCAGCAGCTCGGACTGTCGTTCGTCGCGCACAACCCGCGAACCCACGAGGGCGAGGTGCGCGACGAGGAGGCGCACGCAGAACTGCTCGACCGTGGCGGCGAGGACCAGATCCCGTTCCTCGTGGACCCCGAGCGCGACGAATCCATGTACGACAGCGACGACATCGTGGCGTACCTCGACGAACACTACAGTTGAGTCGCCGTCGGCGCTCCGTCCACGGGGGCCACCACGCATATTCCCGGCGACGGCGTGACCCCGCTATGGCCGACCTGCAAGCGATCCACGACGAGATTTACCGCATCCGCGAGAAGACCGACGCGAGCCGGGAGGTGCGCCAGAACCTCCAGTCCATCGAGCAATCGCTGTCGGGGTTGCAGAGCGGCGAGGACGCCCCCGGGATGTACCGCGACCGTCTGAAGGAGGTCCGGGCGGAACTCGACCGGCTCGCCGACGACGCGGACGACGAGGAGGTGACCGCTGAACTCGACCGTCTGCGCGAACAGGTCCGAGAACTGGAACGCGACGAGACGTAATTGGATCGAGAACTGGAGTTGGAACCGAGTTTCGCTCACCCGGATTACCTCTCTCGGTTGCACTCGGTGAATTGTTCACCATCGGCGCGTGCTGGCGCGACCTCGTGTCGCGCCATCTCGTGCGAGGGACGAGCATCGCAGCCCGGAGTGAAACGGAGGGCGAGAAGCGCAAGCGGCTGGGGAGGTCTGAGGTCCGTGCTGTGCGGTTGCGGTTTCTCATATGCCTCGGCAGTAGCTAGCTTCGACGACGCTGTTCTATTTCTGGCTGAGTTTGAGCTAGCTACTGCTTGAGCCTCGGCGTGACCGCACAGCACCGCAACCGCGAGCCTCGAACCTCCCCGGCCTCCTGCGTTGCTCGGCCTTCGGCCTGCGCTACTCGTCCCTCGCGCGTTGCTCGCGCACGCCAAATTCAAAATAAAATAGGTGTCAGCCTCCGAGAAAACCGTGTACGAATCATAACCCTACATCCAGAACCCCCACGCGATTGCCGAACGGGAGACGCTTTTACCGCGGGGTCGCCAACCACGGGGCATGAGCGAAGTCGTCGAACTCACCCGCGAACTCGTCTCCATCCCGAGTCACGAGGACGAGACCGCGGCGGGCGACCGCATCGAGCAGTGGCTCCGGGCAGAGACCGACGCCGAGGTGACCCGCGACGAGGCCGGGAACGTCCTCGCGCGCCGAGGGCCGGACGAATCCGAGTCGTCCGGCGACACCACCTCGCTCGCGCTGGTGGGCCACCACGACGTGGTGCCGCCGGACGACTCCCAGACGAGCGCAGAGGGTGATAGCGTTGCGTCGGAGACGCAACGAAACGGAGGCGGTGAAGCCGCCGGAGAGTACATCGTCGAGGAGCGCGACGGGCGGCTCTACGGCCGGGGCACCGCCGACATGAAGGGCGCGGTCGCCGCGTCGATGCTCGCCTTCCGGGACGCGACCCCCGAGGAGTTGGACTGCGAACTCGTCTTCGCGAGCTTCGTCGGCGAGGAGGTCGGCGGCGACGGCGCGCGAGCGGCCATCGAGGACGGGTTCGCGCCCGACTACGCCATCGTCGGCGAGGGCTCGACCGGCTACTCCGCGCCGGGCGTGACCGACGTGGCGGTCGCGCACAAGGGACGCAGAGGCAGCACTGTCACTGCACGGGGATCGGCCGCGCACGCGAGCGAGCCCGCGAAGGGCGAGAACGCGGTCTACCGCGCCTGCGACGCCGTGGACGTAATTCGCGAACTGGACTTCCCCGCGGTCGAGGTGCTCGGCGAGGAGGTCAGCGGAAGCGTCGCCGTCACCGGCATCGACGGCGGGAGCGCGTGGAACGTCATTCCGGAGGGCTGTGAGATCACGGTCGACGAGCGCACCGTCCCCGGCGAGCGCGCCCCGCTCGAACGCGTCGAGGAGATCGCGGGCGTCGAGTGGACGGTCGACCAGGACCTCCCGCCGATGCAGTGCGACGACGAGGCGTTCGCCGAGACGGTGCTCGCGGCCGCCGTGGACGCCCAATCCGTATCCAGCGAGCCCGAACTGGTCAGCAAACCTCACGCCACCGACGCGGGCTGGCTCGCAGAGGCGGGGACGACGTGCGTGGTCTGCGGCGTGGCCGAACCCGGCGAGGCCCACACCAAAACTGAGAGCGCGAGCGTCGAGGTGCTGGAGCGCTGCTACGAGATCTACCGGGGCGCGGCCGAGCGGCTCTGAAGACTAGCGGGCGTGGTTCCGGACGGGCGACCGCGTCAGACCTGATGGACGTAGGCCTCGGCATCCGCGTACGTGTCCGGGATGTCGCCGATACCCCAGCCGGAGCCGGTAGTCTCGATGTAGTAGTATCTCCGATCATCGTACTCCCAGTAGACGCCGGGTAGGTCGTCGTTACCCCGGATGCCGGCGGCCATGTGCCCCGGCGGCTGGATGAGCACCATGTCGTAGCCGAACGGTTCGGCTTGCAAGACCGCGGCCAGCATGATGGCCGTGTCCTCGCAGTCGCCACCCGCCTCGGTGATGGTCTCCGTGATGAACTTGGTGTAGTCGTCGAACTCCTTGCTCACGTCGTCGGGCACGTACGGGAGGTTCTGCACGAAGTCGATGATGAACTCGACCTGCGTGCGCTTGCCCGAGAAGCCGTTGGCCTCCGCCTCGTCGGCCAGAATCCCGGCGAGTTCGTCAGCGAACCCTTCCTGCTGGGCGTGGGAGACGTACTCCGGCCGGGAGCGTCCCCGCGGCTCCTCGACGGCCTCGACGTAGGAGGTCTTGTAGATGTAGAAGCTCGTCGACCACGAATTCCCCTGCGTCGAGCCCTCGAACGACAGTTGGTACGCGCCTTCGATGGCCGTCCGTTCGTACTCTTCACCCGAGTCGTCGGCCAGCGACTTCGGATGCGGACTTCGCTCGACGGTGACCCCGTCGTCGTGGCGGACGAACGGGTCGGTTTCGTGGAAGAAGACGAGGTCCTGGGACTCCACCGAGTCGAAGTCGAGGTCGCCGGGCATGAGGAACGCCATGTAGTGGACGCGGTCGTCGGCCGATAGCTCCGCGTCCGAGAGGTCCACGGACGCGGTGAGTTCGGTCGTCCCGTCGAGCGTCACCGCGTCGCTGGTTCCGTAGACGACGCCGTCGCCGCGGGGATAGCGGTACGCGATGGCGAGGAGTTTGGTCGATTTGCCGGAGAACGAACCGTCGACCTTCGGGCCGTTCGGGACGACGTGGGCAGTGACCTCCTGAGAACTGTAGCGGGTCACGTGTGACTCCTGCTCGCTCCACCCCTCGCCCACGGTCAGCGAGTTCGCGGCTTCGGGGTCGACGGTCGTCGTGGTAGTCGCTGCCGTCGTCCGGGTCGTGGCGGTGGTCTGAGCCGTCGCAGTCTCCGATTCGGTCGTCGCCGGTGCCGTTGTCCGGACACTCGTCGCCGGTGCTGTGGTCCGGGCAGTCGTCGCAACCCCTTCGAGGTCGGACTTCTCCTGAACGGCCGGGTCGTTCGGTGCGTAGTCTTCCGAGTCCGGTACGCCGTCGCCGTCGCTGTCCCTCTCGGTGGTCTCCGGCTCTGAGCCACTGCCCGAAGTGCAGCCTGCGACCGCGGTCGCGGCAGCGACCGAGCCGAGAAATCGGCGTCGTTCCATGAGCGTCGAACCGACTGACATCTAATAAATTTGGGGATGGCGTTTCGGTTCGAAATCCTGTCTTTGATAACGGGTGACAACCTACACCACGCCGATGGCAAGCGAAGCCGCCGCGGACGAGACCGCCGACACGTACTCGGAGTTCATCGACACGGTAGAGCGACTGATGAACGTCGGACACGCCGCCGGGGTACTCGGCTGGGACCAGGAAGTAATGATGCCCGAGGGCGGGACGCCAGCCCGGTCGAAGCAGCGCTCGGCGCTCTCGACGGTGAGGCACGAGCTGCTCACGTCCGACCGGATGACCGAGATGCTCGACGAACTCGAAGACGCCGATCTGAGCGACGAGCAGGCGGCGGTCGTCCGGGAGATCCGCCGCGAGCACGACCGGAAGTCGCGGGTGCCCGAGGAACTCGTCGAGGAGATATCGCAGGCGTCCTCCGAGGCGATGCCGGTGTGGCAGGAGGCCAGGGAGGAGGACGACTTCTCGACGTTCGCGCCGACGCTCGAACGGCTGGTCGAGCTCAAGCGCGAGTACGCCGAGCACATCGACCCCGACCGGGATCCCTACGAGGTGCTGTTCGAGGACTACGAACCGTACCTCGGCATCGACGCCGCCGAGCGCGTGCTCGAACGCCTGCGCGAGGAGCTCGTCCCGCTGATCGACGCGGTCCGGGAGTCGGATGCCGACCTCGCCACCGACACGTTCGCCGGTGAGTTCGACACCGACGTGCAGGAGGGGCTCGCCCGCGACGTGCTCGACGCGCTGGGCTACGACTGGGAGCACGGCCGGCTCGACACCGCGCCCCACCCGTTCTCGTCTGGCAACCAGTTCGACGCCCGGGTCACGACCCGGTTCGACCCGAACGAGCCGCTGGGCGCGCTGATGGCGACGGTCCACGAGTTCGGCCACGCCAGCTACACGCTCGGGCTCCCCCGCGAGCAGTACGGCACGCCGCTGGGAAGCTCCCGGGACATGACCGTCCACGAGTCCCAGTCGCGGCTCTGGGAGAATCACGTCGGGCGGTCGAAGCCGTTCTGGGAGAACTTCCTGCCGACCGTCACGGAGCGGTTCCCCGACCAGCTCGCCGACACGTCGGTCGAGGACGCCTACGAGGCCGCAAACGAGGTGTACGAGGACAATCTCATCCGGGTCGAGGCCGACGAGCTCACCTACCACATGCACATCGTGGTCCGGTTCGAGATCGAGCGCGACCTCATCCGGGGCGACCTCGACGTGGAGGACGTACCCGAGGTGTGGAACGACAAGTACGAGGAGTACCTCGGAATCCGGCCGGACACCGACGCCGAGGGCTGCCTGCAGGACATCCACTGGAGCCACGCCGACTTCGGCTACTTCCCGACCTACTCGCTGGGCAGCGTGCTCGCGGCCCAGTTGTTCGACAGCGCCGAGGGCGAAATCGACGACCTCGACGGGAAGGTCCGGGCGGGCGACTTCGCGGACCTTCACGACTGGCTGACCGAGAACGTCCACCAGCACGGCTCGCGGTACACCACCGACGACCTCGTCCGGCAGGCGACCGGCGAGGAGTACACCGCGGACTACTTCCTCGACTACGTGAAGTCGAAGTACGGCGAGCTGTACGAACTGGACGATTACCGGTAGGCCGGCCGGTTCGGCACCAGTAAGCCGGCCGTTTCGGCACCAGTAGCCCGGCCGTTTCGGCACCAGTAGCCCGGCCGGTTCGGCACCAGTAGCCCGGCCGGTTCGACACCAGTAAGCCGGCCGGTTCGGCGGTCGGCTGGACTCTCGGCGTCTACCGATTTTCTCGCCGATTCCGGATTGTAACCGTCTCCGCGAGCCAGTGCGTGCGCGCAGAACTGCGCGCACGCACTGGCCCGCGGAGACGACAGGGCGGTGGCCGACTCGTCGCGCGCTACTGGCGGACGATTCACCGGCCGAAACTGGCGACTGGTTCACCGGCCGAACCCGGGCGGCTGGTTCACCGGCCGAAATTCGCGGACGATTCACCGGCCGAACCCGGGCGGCTGGCCGGGCGTATCCCGAGGCTACGACCGCGTTCCGCAACAACCGTTATTGCGGACGATGTGGTGGGCGTGGTATGGCCGACCGGAGTACCCGGCGTCGCTTCCTCGCGGCGGGGATCGCCGGGTGTCTCGCATCGCTGGCCGGCTGCTCCTCGTGGGGCCCCCGGCGGGAGACGACCGAAGCGAGCGGAGCAACCGACCCGACGACGACCGCGGACTCGACGGCGAGCAGTCCCACGCAAGGCAAAGGTGCGCCTTCCACCGAGACGTCCGCTCCGGACAACTGGGGAACGGTCGACGTTCGCGGCGCGATATACCTCCCGGCGCGAGCCTTCAACTTCTACCAGCAGTGGGCCGACTACGATCGCGAGGTCATCGAGCGCGATCTGGGCTACGCGACCGAGGTGAACCTCAACGCCATCCGGACGTGGGCGAGCATCGAACACTGGCAGGAGGACGCCGAGGCCCACCGCGAAGCTATCGAGCACTTCCTGTCGACCGCCGAGGGGTACGACCTCGACGTGCTGCTCGGTCTGTTCGACTTCGCGGGCCGGGACCCCACCGAGGAGCGCCTGCAGGACACCGACCCGCGGACCGCCACCGGGGTCCGGTCGCCGAGTTCGGCGGTCATGCGCGACAGGTCGCGCTGGGGCGAGCCCGAACGGTACGTCCGGTGGTTCATGGACGAGTTCCGGGACGACGACCGGCTCATGGCCATCGAGGCGATGAACGAGCCCGGCTGGCAGTCCCACGCCACGCGGTTCGCGGGGGCGATGTTCGACGCGATGGTCGACGAGCGGGGGTCGGTCCCGCTCACGGTCGGGTCGACGAGTATGGCGAACAACGCCGAGTACCACGACTGGGGAAGCGACGCGCTCCAGTTCCACTACAACTTCGCCGAGAGCCCGGCGGTGTACCGGGAGATGCTCCGGTCGAACCGGTCGGTCGCCGACGAACTCGACGTTCCCGTCTGGCTCTCGGAGTGGCAGCGCGTCCGCGGCGCAACGGGGTTCGCCACGGAGCCGCCCGACGACCAGAAGACGCCCGACTACGCGTCGCTCGCGCCGCTCATCCACGAGTCGGGGTTCGGCAACTTCTTCTGGTCGCTGATGGTCCAGCCCGCGTTCGTCCCGGCCCAGCGCCAGTACGGCATCCTGAACGGGCTGTTCCACGAGGACGGTACGGTGTGGAGTCGCGAGGACGCCCGGGCCATCGCGGCGATGTCGGGCGAGACCGACGTGAGCGGCCTCGAACAACGACGGGAGTGGCCCGCGTGGGCGTCGGCGGTCGAGGACGGGACGTAGTCCGCCGCGCGGCGTCCGATGCCCGGACGCTGTCGGGTTCCCAACGGTTCTGCCGGGACCCCGGTTTTGATGTACCCGGACTGAAAGCTGAAACTATGGCGGACGCGTACGACGAACTTCTCGACCGATATAAGCGCATCTCCGCGCTCGGAGACGGCAGTCAGGTACTGTACTGGGACCAGCAGGTGATGATGCCCGAAGGCGGCACGCCCGCCCGCTCCGAACAGCTCTCGGCGCTCTCGTCGGTGGTCCACGAGCGACTGACTGCCGACGAGGTGGGCGACCTGCTCGACGACGCCGAGAGCGAGGATCTGAGCGACGAGCAGGCGGCGGTCGTCCGGGAGATTCGCCGCGAGTACGACCGGAAGTCGCGAGTGCCCGAGGAACTCGTCGAGGAACACAGCCGGCTCCAGTCGGAGGCCCAGGACGTCTGGCGCGAGGCCCGGTCCGAGGCCGACTTCGAGACGTTCGAGCCGATCCTGCGCGAACTGCTCGACCTCCGAGTCGAACGCGCCGAGCACATCGACCCCGACCGGGACCCCTACGAGGTGCTGTTCGAGAAGAGCGAGCCGTACCTCGGACTCGACACCGTCGAGCGAATCTTCGACGAGCTCAAGGACGGCCTCGTCCCGCTTATCGAGGACGTGCGGGCGAGCGATGACGTGCCCAACGTCTTCGAAGGGACCTTCGACACCGACACCCAGCGCGAACTCTCCGAGGAGGTGCTGGACCTGCTGGGCTACGACTGGGACCGGGGCCGACTCGACGTCTCGACCCATCCGTTCACGTCCGGGACGCAGTTCGACGCCCGGGTCACGACCCGGTTCGACGAGGCCGACCCGCTCGCCGCGATCGGATCGACCGTCCACGAGTTCGGCCACGCCACGTACATGCTCGGCCTGTCGCAGGACGACTACGGCTCGCCGCTCGGCGAGTCGCGGTCGTCGGGCGTCCACGAGTCCCAGTCGCGCTTCTGGGAGAACCACGTCGGGCGCACGCGGGAGTTCTGGGACCTCTTTCTGCCCACGATGCAGGAGTACTTCCCGCAGCTCTCGGACGTGACGACCGAGGAGGCCTACCGCGCGGCCAACCGAGTGAAGGAGGACAACTGCATCCGGGTCGAGGCCGATGAGGTGACCTACCACATGCACATCATCCTCCGGTCGGAGGTCGAGCGCGAGTTCGTCTCGGGCGACCTCGACGTGAGCGAGATTCCGCGCGCGTGGAACGACAAGATGGAGGAGTACCTCGGTATCCGGCCCGACGACGACGCGGGGGGCTGCCTGCAGGACATCCACTGGACCGGCGGATTCGCCAGCTTCCAGAACTACACGGTCGGGAGCGTACTGGCTGCCCAGATCTGGGCGGCCATCGAGGACGACCTCGACGACCCGCGCGGGCTCATCCGCGAGGGAGATTTCGAGCCGCTCCACGACTGGTTCCGGGAGAACGTCCACCAGCACGGCTCGCGGTACACCACCGACGAACTGATTCGAGAGGCGACCGGCGAGGATCTGACCGCGGAGTACTTCCTCGACTACGTGGAGGCGAAGCTCGGGGAAATTTACGACCTCTGAACGACGCGAGTGGGACGTTTTCGAATTGAGCGCAGGCTGGCGATTTCCGGCGTGCGCTGGCTCTACTTCCGACTTGCCTGACCTCGTTTTTCTTTCGACTCAGCGTGAGCTTTGTGTCCTTCTGGCTCGGCGCGCGCTCTCTGTTCATTCCCACTCGGCGTGCGCTCCCCGTTCCTTCCGACCTGGCGCGTGCGGGCGCGGCCCTGTGCCGCGCCCATCCGCGCGAGGGACGAGCATCGCAGCCCGGAGCGTAGCGGAGGTCGAGACGCGCAGGAGGCTGGGGAGGTGTGAGGCTCGCGGTCGCGGTGCTGTGCGGTCGCCGTGCTGTGCGGGCACGCCGAGGCTCAAGCAGTAGCTAGCTTCGCACTCTCTCGATAGAAGGAGAATCTATCGTGAAGCTAGCTACTGCCGAGGCATATGAGAAACCGCACCGCACAACACCGCAACCTCGTCCTCCCCAGCCTCCTCGCTCACTGCGTTCGCTCGTCCCTCGCACGAGTCGCTCCCTCGCTTCGCTCGGTCGCTCCCGCGCGCCGAGATTCAAAATCGAAATGTAATCAGCTCGTGGATTTTGCGGAGTTCGAAGCTACTTCCCCAGACTTTCACCCCACCCCACCACACTCGACTCACGAACCACTACCGACGATTCCCACCCAAAAATCCACGTCGCGTCCGATAGTCGTCTACGCGCCCGCTTCTTCCAGTGCGTCTTCGAGGTCGTCGCGCTGGGTGACGCCGACGAACCGCTCGACGACGCCGTCGTCGTTCTCGACCACGATGGTCGGGATCGAGCGGACCTGATACTCGTTGGCGACGTCCTGATGCTCGTCGACGTCGATCTTCTCGAACTCGACGTCGCCCTCCCAGTCGTCCTCCATCTCCTCGAGGATCGGGTCCTGGGTCTTGCACGGGCCGCACCAGTCTGCGTAGAAGTCCTTCAGCGTGACACTCATTGTGTTCTCCCGAAAGTTCCGTCGCCGCGCGCATAAGGGTTTCCCACCACCGTGCCTTTGCCGCGAACGGGTGCGAACGCCGTTCTCTCTCGGCACTGACGCCGCCGCGCGCTCCGAAAGGTTTACGCGGCGGGCTGTCCCATCACCCTCTATGAGCAGTGGCCAGAACTCCGGCGGGCTGATGTCCAGTGCCGGACTCGTCCGGTACTTCGACGCCGAGGACAACAACGCCATCCGCATCGACCCGAAGACAGTCGTCGCCTTTGGCGTCTTCTTCGGCGTGTTCGTGAAGGTGCTGAACGTCCTCGCGCTGTAGTCGTCTTCGATTTTCCGGCTCGCCGGAGCCGCCGACTCTCGCAGTCCTTCGAGCAGTTCCAGCGGCCGCTACTCCTAACCGGAGTCGCGTCGACCCCGTGGTATGCGTATCCCGTTTTTCCGCGACACCGACGAGACGAGCGACGCTCCGCCCGAGTCCAATCCAACGAAGTCCAGCCGCGCCGAGTCCGAGACTCCCGAGTTCACTCGCGCCGAATCCACCCACCCCGATCCCGGCCGGGCGGCGAGTCCCGGTCCGGGACTCGCCGCCCGGCTCGCGGAGGGGGCCAAGGGCGGCTTCGTGGCGACCCTCGCGATGACCGCGTATCGACTCCCCGTCTCGCGGTCGCTCCCGCCGACCGCCGAGTTCTGGAGCAAATTCGTCGCGGGCGGCGACCCCGACGACCATCCGATTCCCGCGGTCGCGCTCCACCTCCTCTACGGCGTTGCCGGCGGCGTCGGCTTCGGTCTCCTCGCGCCGTTGGACGCGGACGCGACCGCCGAACGAGACTCGGCCGACGACCACCGCGAGACCGCGCGCCTCGAAGCGGTCGGCCTGCTGACCGGCGTCGGCTACGCGCTCGCGCTCTCGGCGTTCGGCGAGCGCGTGGTGCTGGGCAGACTCCTCGACCTAGACCTCGAAGGCGACGAGCGGCTGGTCTTCCACGCGGGCCACGTCGTCTACGGCCTCAGCCTCGGGACGTGGGTCGGCTCCCGGACCGGCCACCGGCGGTAGAACCGTCGTCTGCCAAGGCTGTGGAAAATCGGAGCGAACCCACGGAACCGATGCCGGAGTTGCCGCGAAGACGGACCCTTTTTGCCCCCGACTCCTTACTCGCGGCCATGACTCTGACGGCAGGCGTCGTCGCGGTGCAGGGGGACGTGAGCGAACACGCCGAGGCGGTCCGGCGGGCGGGCGCGGCCCACGGCCGCGAGGTAACGGTCGAGCGTATCCGGACTGCGGGGACGGTCCCCGACTGCGACCTCCTGTTGCTGCCCGGCGGGGAGTCGACCACCATCTCGCGGCTGCTCCACGACGAGGGCATCGCGGAGGAGATCACGGCCCACGTCGAGGCGGAAAAGCCCGTCCTCGCCACCTGCGCGGGCCTCATCGTCCTCTCGACCGACGCGGGCGACGACCGGGTCGAGGAACTCGGCCTCGTAGACGCCAGCGTCGAGCGCAACGCGTTCGGCAGGCAGGCCGACAGCTTCGAGGCCCCACTCGACGTTTCTGGGCTGGACGACCCGTTCCCCGCGGTGTTCATCCGCGCGCCGGTCGTCGGCGAGGTTGGCGACGGCGTCGAGGTGCTCGCGTCGTGGGACGGCCGCCCGGTCGCGATCCGCGACGGGCCGGTCGTCGGCACTTCGTTCCACCCGGAGCTCACAGACGACTCCCGGCTCCACGGGCTGGCGTTCTTTCGGGACGGGTGACCGCTCGTCGCCGGACCGTCTCGCGGTCTACCGGCTGTCGGGGCCGTACGTGGAGAGCGACGTCCGGCAGGTCGCGTCCGGCGTCGTGGTCGGGGCCGTCGCCCGGCGCTTCCGCGCGACGTTCCCCCGGCACCCGCGCGCTCGTCCTCGGGTTCGGTTCGGACCGCTCTCCGATCCGGTCCCCGACCAGTAGGGCAGATTTTTCTTGCTGGCACCCGTCGGGTGGGCCATGAAGGCCGACATAGACGCGGTGCGGGTCGCCATGACCGAGGATGGGCCGGTCCCGGTCGTGGTGCTCGCGCCCGACGACGAGACTGGCGTGCTCCCCATCTTCATCGGGTTCGACGAGGCCGTGAGCATCGCGCGGGGGATGGAAGCCGAGGACATCGGTCGGCCGCTCACTCACGACCTCGCGCTCGATCTGGTCGAGGAACTCGGCGGTCGCGTGACCCGCGTGGTGGTGACCTCGCTGGAGGACAACACCTACATCGCGGACCTCCACGTCGACACGCCGCGGGGCGACACCGTGGTCGACGCCCGGCCGAGCGACTCGCTGGCGCTGGCGGCCCGGACCAACGCTCCCATCGAGGTCGACGACGACGTGTTCGACTCGGGGCGGCGCGACCGCGAGGAGTTCGACCAGCTACAGGACATCCGCGAGGTCGCGGAACTCGGACCATGAGCGGGGACCGCGACGGGACTGACTCGACGGATTCGGCGGCCGCGAACGACTCGGAAGAGTCGGTCGACTCGGCAGACCCGGTGCTGGACGAACTGTTCGCCGTCATCGAGGACCGCAAGGAGACCTTGCCGGAGGGCTCGTACACCGCGTCGCTGTTCACCCACGAGAAGGGCGAGAACGCGGTGCTCGAAAAGCTCGGCGAGGAGTCCACCGAGCTCCTGCTGGCCGCCAAGGACGACGACCGCGAGGAGATGGCCCACGAGAGCGCCGACATCGTCTACCACCTGCTCGTCCTGCTCTCGATGAAGGAGATGGACCTGTCGGACCTGCGGGCCGAACTTCGGAAGCGTCGGTGAACGGCAGTGTTCAGGTAAACGAGGCAAATTTCTGGCTTCGCTTGGCGAATCAACCGTTACCCTGGTGGACTGAAAGGGCGAGCGACCGAGGGCTTTCGGAGATGTCTCGCCCACTCTAATCGCTTATTTGACCACTAGCTTAAATAGTGGTATCCATGATGTGTAATATTCCGACCCCGGGCTTTCTCGCTAAAGGCGCAAAAACAATCTCCGACCTCTTCTCCTCCGTTGCAGGTCGATCAGCCCCTGATTTGTTTTGACCTACTCGACGTTCTCGAACCGATGCAACACGACCTCGCTCGAATCGTCCCATTCGAAGTGGTCGTGGGCGCGGTTCAGCACCTCGCGGTACTCTGCCAGATCGGCCATCCCTTCTTTCCGGGCGTCCTCGTCGGTCAGATCGCCGAGCGTCCGGTCGCGGACCTCCGCGACCTCGAAGGTTTCGCCGTCGAGTTCGAACCGGTCGCCTTCTTCCGCGTACTGGCTGCCGCGGTGGATCTGCTCGATGTCGCCCGCCGTAGCTCCGCGGCGCATTCGCTCGTTCGGCAGCAGGGTCTCGGCGTCGATTGTCGTCATGCGCTGGGGTTCGGGCCGGACCCGGAAAACGATTCGGTCGGCGGCCGGACAAGAAGTGTATACGTTGCGGGAACCGCTACCGCTGACGACGATTTTTCGAAAGCCCTCGGCGCGCTCGCGGTCGCTGCTCGACATATCCGCGCCTCACCGCACAGCACCGCATCGGCGCGGATAGAGGTCGAGCAGGCGACTGAACTGAACGCGAGCGCACCTCGCCCTTTCAGTCCGCCAGGGGGTGGTCGGTTCACCAGCCGAGAACCCGTCGTTGGTTCAGACCTCTACTCAAATCGTCACTCCCCCGAGAGCGCTCCGCCGATGGCCCCCGCGAGCGCGCTCTCCAGTCCGAAGATGAGCGCCAGCGTGATGCCGACCACGAGCGCGCCCCGCCGACCAGCGGCGCGAGCAGGCCGAGACCGGGCGCACCGAGCGCGCTGATGCCCAGCGCGAGTATCGCCGCGAAGACGATGCCGCCGAGCGACCCCGCGAGCAAGCCGTGCCACGCGCCGCTTCCGACCCCACCGCCCGCCATGTACCCCGCGAGGAAGCCACCGAGAAAGCCCGCCGTCAGCTGTCCGAGCCCGGGGACGGTGAGCCCGATCGCCCCGATGACGAGCCACGCGAGAAACCCCACGACGACCGCGTACCAGTTGGTCATTGCCACACAGAGTACGTCACGCGACGGGTTAAGCGTTGGTCACGCCGAGAACGGTACTATCCAGATACGCCAGTGGAGTTCGTGAGACCGTTGGGAAAGCCCCTCGCCCTTTCAGTCCACCAGAGATGATGAGTGGTCCACCAGAGATGATGAGTGGTCCACCAGAGATGATGAGTGGTCCACCGAGCGAAGCCGGGAACGAGTCGTACGTATCTGAACACCACGATAGGTGTCCGTGCAATCGATAGGACCCGGCGGGCTATTCGGGTCCCGGGCCCGGCTGGTCGCCGAACCGCGACAGGTCGAAGTGGCGACCGCCGCGGACCCAGTCGAGGCCGATGTACGCAAGTGACAGCCCGCCGACGCCCATGGCGAGCGTCGCAACGAGCGATGCGGTGGCCGAGTTCCCGTCGGCCAGCGCGAACGGAACTCGGACCACCAGCTGGAGGCCGAGACAGACGTTCCCGAGACCGACGAACTGGTACCAGTCCAGCCCACCGAGCGAGGCTCCGAAGCCGCCGAGAACGTACAGTGCCGACGCGCCGAACCAGAGCGCGACCGTGAGGATCGACGCCGGGTCGGTCGCCACGCCGGACCAGAACGCCGTGAGGAACCAGACGCCAACGACCGCGTAGAGCGTTCCGAGCACCGCGAACCAGAGTCGTTTCACGGCGTTCGATTCGGTTCATGACATGATAAAACGTCGGTTACCGAGGATTCGAGGCCGCCCTCACTCTAGCCCGACTTTCTCAGCGTACTCCTCGAACACCGCCCACGAGGGGTCGACGTCGGGGGCCTCGACCCGCTCGCCGTCGACGTAGACGCCCTCGCCCTCGCGAACCGCGCCAATTTCGGCGGCCGGGATGCCCTCGTCGTCGAGCGCGGCCAGCACGTCGTCCGCGCCGCCGGACTCGACCGTCAGGACGAGGGTGCCCTCGCTGGTCGCGGCCCACGGGTCGACGCCGAAGAAGTCGCAGGACGCTGCGACCCCCGGCAGGACGGGCACGGCCTCGGAATCCACGTCGAGTTGCACGCCCCCGGCGTGCGCGAGTTCGACCAGCGCGCCCTGCAGGCCGCCCTCGGTCGCGTCGTGCATCGCGGTGACGGGACCCGCGGCCGCGGCCGTGAGGGCGTCCCGAACCGGGCTCATGTCCCAGAAGCGCTCTTTCGCCGCGGCGATAGTCTCGGGGGGTAACTCGACCGCGTCCTCGAACAGCGTGACGAGGAACCCGGCGACCTCGACCCCGGGCCCCTTGGTCACGAGCAGGTGGTCGCCCGGGGAGGCCCCATCGGGGCGCACCACGTCCTCGGGGTCGCCAACCGCCAGCGCGGTCGCGCCGCCGACCCACGGGTACCGACACCCGCCGTAGCGCGCGGTGTGGCCCGTCACGATGCTCACGCCGAGGTCGCGGGCCTCGCGGTCGAACGTCGACCAGACGGTACGGAACTCCTCGTCGGTCATCTCGGGCGGGAGCGTGAACGTGACTGCGAGATGCGATGGCGGGACGCCCGACACCGCGGCGTCCGAGAGCGCGACGTGGACCGCGAACCACGCGGCCTTCTCGAACCCCAGCGCGGGCGTCAGCGAGAGCGGGTCGCTGGCGAGCACCACCGCCTCCCCGCCGACCGAGACGACGCCGAAGTCGACGCCGTGCTGCGGACCGAGGGTCACGTCCTCGCGGTCGGCCCCCAGATGTGGGTAGATGTACTCGTCGAAGAACGCTCCGTCCACCTTTCCGAGGTCGGTCATCGCCGAGTCGTTGGGTGGGTCGGGACTAATCGGTGGTGGTTCGCTATCGGATTTGGCTCGAACTGTAGGCCAGTTACTCTCGGTAATCAGATAGTCAGAGGTAACTTTTTGCACGTCGCGCGAGTACCCCCGGCCATGAGTGACTCCGAAGAGCCGCTGGCGGTGTGGTGCGCGGGCAAGGACTGGTGTCCGATAACGTCGACGGCCACTCTCGTCGGCAAGAAGTGGCACCCGGTCGTGGTCCACCGACTGATTCAGGGCGGCCCGATGGGGTTCAACGAACTCAAAGACGACGTGGACGGCATCTCCAGCAAGGTGCTGTCGGACAGCCTCGAAGACCTCGAAGAGAAGGGGCTCGTGAACCGCGAGATCGTGAGCGAGAAGCCGGTGCGCGTGGAGTACTCGCTGACCGAGCGCGGGGCCTCGCTGGAATCGCTCATCGAGGAGATGCGAGCGTGGGGCGCGGAGCATCTCACCGCCGCCGAGGAGAAGGAAGGCGCGTTCTCGTAACCGGCGAGCCGAACGTTCTTCCGAGGGGAGTCAACAGCCCGGGTTGTATTTCGATTCTCGCACACGTAGTTTTAAATCCGAGAACGGGACGAAACTGTCTCGATGGGACACCGCGCACTCGTCGCGTACCGTCGCGACGCCGATTCGCTCGACTCCGAAGACGCCGCCGACTTGAACTCCTCCGACGCGAACTCCTCCGACACGGGCTACGACCTCCACCGGTCGCACTGGGGCGGGGCCGACTTCGCGCTGCTCGACGGCATCTCGGCCGAGGAGCCGTACGCCGCCGACACCCAGTTCGCGGTCGACCCCCAACCGGTGGCGACCGACCGCTCGCTCGCCGACGCCGCGGCGAACCACCTCGACTTCCTCCACCACGAGGCGTTCTATCGGGTCGACTCGGACTACGAGGTGACCGCCTACCACGTGCTCTGGTTCGGTCTCGAAGCCGACGCCGAGGCGGTCGAGCGGAGCGAGACGGTCGGCCACGGAGCGCTGGTCGAGGCTCACCGGGACGACTCGGACTACCTCCGGGGCTGGTTCCGCGGCGCGAAGGAGGTGGTCGCCGAGATGGTCGACCGGGGCGCGCTCACACCCGCGGCCGCGAGCGACGCGCTCGCCGAGCGCGCCGAGACGTGGGCCGACGACCGGGAGGTGATCGTGCCCGAGTGAGCCAGCGCGCGCTCCAATCGATCTACCAATCCACCGACGCGGGCCGCTTTTGTGGCTCGGCCGTCTACTCCGACGCAGTGACGACCGCAGACGGCGACTCGGCCGACGGAGATCCAGCAGTCGGCACCCCTGACCCCGAAGCTGCCCGCGACCGAGTGGCGGCCGCCATCGACGCAGACGAGATGGTGACCGTCTTCGGTCGCTGCACGGTCGAGTACGAGGGCCGGGCCGCGAGCACGCTCGGCCCCGGCGACCGACTGGTGGTGCTCAAACCCGACGGGACCGCGCTGGTCCACACCGACGAGGGCCAAAAGCCCGTGAACTGGCAGCCGCCGGGCTGCACCCACGAGGTGGCCGCCAGCAACGGCCAGTTTCGCATCCGGAGCCTGCGCACCGCGCCCGAGGAGGAACTCGTCGTCGACTTCGAGCGCGTCGACCGGGTCGCCACCTTCGACGTGACCGACGGCCGGGACCTCGCGCTGTCCGGCACCGAGGAAGACCTGCGCCAGCGCATCCTGGACGACCCCGAGCTCGTCGAACCGGGGTTCGTCCCGCTCGCGACCGAGCGCGAGACGCCTGCCGGGGCGGTGGACATCTACGGCGAGGACGCGCACGACGCGACCGTGGTCGTCGAACTCAAGCGCAAGCGGGTCGGTCCGGACGCGGTCGGCCAGCTCGACCGCTACGTCGACGCGCTGGGTCGGGACCTCCACGCCGACGCTGAGGTCCGTGGGATTCTGGTCGCGCCGTCGGTGACCGAGCGCGCCCGGAACCTGCTCGCCGAGAAGGGGCTGGAGTACGTCTCGCTCGGGCCGCCGGAGTGACGACTTGCGCCTGCCGGGGTACCGACTTGCGCCTGCCGGAGTACCGACTTGCGCTCGACGGGGCTCCCGACCTCGACAAAGGGCGGCGCGGTGGCGTCCGCGATTCAGTGCCCACCCGGGGGGGGGACGCGCAGGCCCCCCCCGGGGGGGGGGGGGGGGGGGCGGCGCGCGCGCCCCCCCCCCCCCCCCCCCCCCGCCGCGCCGAGTCGTGGCGTATAAACCCCGTTCCCGAGAGGTGAGGGTATGGACAGGCGACGCGCGGTGTGGTTCGCGCTCGGCGGGAGCCTCGTGGTCGGGTACGTTCTGCTGCACGCCGGGCTTCTCCCGCTACCGGCCGAGTTCGACGGCGAGCGTGAGCTCAGCGTCACCGACTGTGACGGGACGGAGAAGGGCCGGCTGACGGTGGACGTCGCGGACTCCTTTTCCGAGCGCTACGTCGGCCTGAGCCGCACCGAGTCGCTGGCCGAGGGCGAGGGACTGCTGTTCGTCTACGACGAGGCCGGGTCGAAGGGCATCGCGATGCGGAACATGGATTTCGCGCTCGACGTGCTGTTCGTCTCCAGCGACGGCGAGCTCACGGGCTTCGAGACGCTGGACGCACCGGGCTCGCTGCTCTCGTACTACCTGCTGTACGAGTCGACTTCCGGGGACGGTCGGTACGTGGTCGAGACGAACGCGGGCTGGAGCGAGGCGAACGGCGTGTCCGCGGGCGATTGCGTTCGCGGTATTTCGGGGTGACAATTGCGTATGAGTGCCCATATTCGAATTTCCGACGAGACGAAAGCACAACTCTCCGACTGAAACGCGACGACGAGACGTGGGACGACCTGCTTCGCCGACTGATGAGCGCGAACACCGCCTACTCGGCTCTGTTGGAATACGTCGACTCTGCCAGTAGTCGACGTGAGTGATACGCGGTGCGAATTGGTCCGTTGAACAGGTTCGTAACCCAAGGATTATAGTCACTAAATCGGAGACATAGACAAGTACAAAATGGCGGGATCGATACGTCTCCTCGGGCGAAACCAGTGGCGAACCCGTCTCGTGGCTATCTCCGTCGTCAACGTTGTTTGGTCCTTCACTGCGGTTGGCACGTCCGGCACCGCGTTTCCCTTCGGGCTATCCACGTACGAGCTGTTGGTCGGCGGTTCACTACTCGTTCTCACTCCCGTATTCTATCACGCGATGTACCGCGATGCTGGTGGTATTCGGGATGGCGACGGTTCGTGGATGCCGGACCGGCGGGTATGGGTCGGCGGTGGCGTTCTCTTCTCGCTTCTTGGCGTCGTACTGTATCTCAACCCTCTCACCCACTACGTCGCCGCAATCTACCTGACCCAACGGTACCGAAAAACCCCGTAGAGTGACCCTGAGGACGACGCAGAATCTGACTGGCTGGTCGAGCGACCGATTCGTTTGGAATGTCGGCAAAACCACCGGTCCAAATTGTTCGTCGCTGTGGAACGTTCGGCGAAACTCGGCCGCTTCACTCCACTTCGCGCTTCAGTTCCGCCAGCTTGTTCATCGCCTCCAGCGGCGTCATCGTCGCCACGTCGACCTCGCGGAGCCGCGCGGCGAGCTCGTCCGCCGATCCGTCGGCGATGGCCTGCGGTGCCGGCTCCGGTTCCTGGGACTCGGTCTCGTCCGATTCGCTCTCGGAACGTTCGGCCTCCACCTCCGCCGAACTCGCTTCCGCCAACAACTCTCGTGCTCGCTCGACCACCGCGTCCGGCACACCGGCTTCACGGGCCACCTGCACGCCGTAGGAGGCGGTGGCCGCGCCCCGTCGCACGTCGTGGTCGAAGGAGACTTCCTCGCCGGTCTGGTCCGCCGCGAAGTGGAGGTTGAAAGCTTGAGGGAGTTCGTCGGCAATCTCGGTGAGTTCGTGGTGGTGGGTCGCGAACAGGGTCAGCGCGCCCACCTCGTCGTGGAGGTGCTCGGTCACGGCGCGGGCGATGGCGAGGCCGTCGGTCGTGCTGGTGCCCCGGCCGACCTCGTCTAACAGGACCAGGGAGTCCTCCGTCGCGTCCCGGAGGATGGCGGCGAGTTCGGTCATCTCGACCATGAACGTCGAGCGACCGCCCGCGATGTCGTCGCTCGCGCCGACGCGGGTGAAGATGCGGTCCACGGGGTCGATGCGCGCCCCCGCGGCCGGGACGAAGCTCCCGGTCTGGGCGAGCACGGTGATCAGCGCGACCTGCCGCATGTACGTCGACTTCCCCGACATGTTCGGGCCGGTGACGACCGCGAAGCGGTCCTCGGCGTTCGCGCGCCCGTCGGCGCGCTCACCGTTCGGCGGCGAAGCCGCCCTGCCCAGTCGAGCGTCGTTCGGCACGAACGAGTCCTGCGTTCGCTCGACCACCGGATGGCGGCCGCCCTCGATACGGATACCGCGGTCGGCGTCCCCCTCGCCGACGATCTCCGGGCGAGCGTAGTCCCGCGTGGCCGCGACCTCCCCGAGCGCGGCGAGCACGTCGAGCTCCGCGAGGGCGTCCGCGAGCGCCTGCACGCGCTCGGACTCGGCCGCGACCGTCGCGCGCACCTCGCGGAACAGCTCGTGTTCGAGGTCGTCGGCCCGGCGCTCGGCCTGCAGGATCTCGTCTTCGCGCTGCTCGAGTTCCGGCGTGTAGAACCGCTCTGCGTTCTTCAGGGTCTGTCTGCGGGTGTAGTCGTCGGGCACCGAGTCGAGGTTGGGGTTCGTGACCTCGATGTAGTAGCCGTGGACCGAGTTGTGCCCGACCTTTAGCGAGTCGACGCCGGTGCGCTCGCGCTCGCGGGCTTCGAGGTCGTCGATCCACTGCTTGCCCTCGCGCTCGGTGCGGCGGAGCTCGTCGAGTTCGTCGTCGTAGCCCGGCCGGATCACGTCGCCCTCGGTGATCTCGCGGGCCGGATCTTCCTGAATGGCGCGGTCCACGAGGTCCCGAACTTCGGCGAGTTCGTCGAGATTCGCGCGGAGTTCCCGGGCCGTCTCGCTCTCGAAGCCCGCCATCTCGGCCTTCAGGCCCGGCACTACGTCGAGAGTCGCCTGCAGCGAGCGCAGGTCCCGGGCGTTGGCCCGCCCGCGGGAGATGCGGGTGACGAGCCGCTCGATGTCGTACACGTCCCGCAGCGATTCGCGGACCGCCTCGCGGGCCCGCACGTCGCGGGTCCACTCTTCGACCGCGTCGAGTCGCGCCTCGATGCGCTCGGGGTCGAGCAGGGGTCGCCGGAGCCAGTCCTTGAGCCGCCGGCTCCCGAGCGCGCAGGCGGTCTCGTCGAGCACGCCGAGCAGGGTCACCCCGCTGTCGCCGTGGACCGTCCGGCGCTCGAACAGTTCGAGGCTCGACAGCGCGACCCGGTCGAGCAGCATGTACTCGCGCGGCTCGTAGCGCGTGAGGTGGTTGAGGTAGTCGAGGCGGCCGTTCGCGGTCCTGTCCTCACCATCCTCGGCCTCGCTGTTCCCGCCCTCGTCGTCGGTCACCGCACCGCCGCGGGTGTACTCGGCGTACGCCAGCAGCGCGCCGCAGGCTCGGATTTCCGCGTCGCCGGCGAGCAGCGAGTCCGGCGAGCCGAAGTACGCCTCGACTCGCTCGGCCGCCGCCTCGCGCTCGAAGGAAGCGGGGTCGTACGGCGTGACCATGCAGTCGGCGTCGAAGACGGTCCCGTCCGCGTCGACGCCGCCCGCACTCGGTTCGCCGTCGGCCGCTGCTCCGACCTCGGGCCCGACGATTGCTTCGGCGGGCGCGAACCGGCTCACCTCGTCGGCGACCGCCTCGGCCCGCCGGGCGCTGGTCGCGTAGAAGTCGCCGGTCGACACGTCGAGCAGCGCGAGGCCGTACCGGTCGGCCTGGGCGGTCAGACTCGCGACGAAGTTGTTGTCGTCGCTCGCCAGCAGTTCGTCCTCGGTCAGCGTCCCGGGCGTCACGATGCGGGTGACCGCCCGGTCGACCACGGTGGTCGTCTCCTCGGGGTCCTGGACCTGATCGGCGACCGCGACCCGGTAGCCCGCGTCGAGCAGCGTCTCGATGTACGACTCGGCGTTGTCGATGGGGATGCCCGCCATCGGGTACGTGCCGGTCGAGTCCTCGCGCTTGGTCAGCGCAATTTCGAGCAGCCGCGCGGTGCGCTCGGCCGCCTCGCAGAACGTCTCGTAGAAGTCCCCGACCTGAAACAGCACCAGCGAGTCGTCGTACTCGTCGCAGAGCTCGTAGTACTGGCGCATCATCGGCGTCAGCTCGTCGGCCCGCTCGGCCATCTTCTCGGGTGCCCCCAGCGCCGCGTCCATGACTGGACTCGACGCGTTCCGGACCGAAATACCCCTCGGAACCGCGCGACTGCTCCGCCGTGCTGCTCGGCCGCGCCGCCGCGCGGGCCGGGGAAATTCCCCGGCC
>NZ_QLVG01000063.1 GCF_003382685.1 Halorussus litoreus
CCGCCGCGGCCCCCCGCGGCGGTTCGCTCGACGCCGTGGAGTCGTTCCTCGACGACGAGGAGAAGGTGGCCGCCATCCGAGACCGCGCCCGCGAGGAAGCGAAGGAACGCGCCGAGCAGTGGGGGCTTGACGGCGAGCTGGAGTAATTCGGTCGGCCCGCGAACGGTCGCGGCGAGGCTACTCCGGGAATATCTTCCCGGGGTTGAGGATGCCCTCGGGGTCGAGCGCTTGCTTGACCGCCCGCATCGTCTCGACGGTCGCCTCGCCGTGCTCGTCGAGCATGTACGACTGCTTGCCGACGCCGATGCCGTGCTCGGCGGCCCCAGTCGGTCGGTCAGCGTCGGGTCTGGCGTCTGCGAACGACACCTGGCGACGAGATTATCATCGGGGCTGGCACCTCAAATCGTCGACCGGATGTTCGACCGCATCGCCGACATCCACGCCGCGGGGAAGACCGCCGTGCTGGTCGAACAGGACGTGTCGTCGGCCGCCACGGTCGCCGACCGGGTGTACACCCTCTCGAACGGCCACATCACGGCCGAGCACGCCGCCGAGGAGGTCGATCCCTCGGAGCTGAGCGCGTTCCGGAGTCCTGACTTCGCCCGCGCCGCACTCTTTTAACCGACGCTCGGAACGACCACAGTTCGTTCCATCGCCGCGTCCTCGCTGATCACCCGCATGTCGAACGCCACCGCGAGGACGTGGGTTCGACCGGCGCGCTCCTGTATCACCACGCCCTGCCGGACTTTGCAGTCGCCGAACTGCCGGTCCGGGCCGCCGGGGCAGTTCGCCGCCCGCCACGCCTCGGCCGCCGACTGGTTGTACCCGACCCGGTAGACGGTCCCCGACTCGACGCGCGAGGACCGCAGGGCGTCGAGTCTCGGCTCCAGCGCGATTCGGACCGACTCGACCGCGGCATCGCGGTCGTCCCACGCGAAGTCCGCGGGCGCGTCGCTCCCGGCGTCGTGGACCGCGCGAGCGAGCAGGCGGTCGGCGTTCTCTCCCGGCGACTCGTACTCCTCGCTGGCGGTCAAATCGCCGTGGTAGCCCAGCTGGAGGTACGCGACCACCACCGGCGCGAGCGCCACCGCGACCAGCGCGGCCGCGGCGAGCACGAGTTGGGCTCGCTCGCGGGTCGGCCTGCGGTCCGGCGGCGATGGATCGCCGCCGGACCGCAGGCCAACAGACCGACTATCGTTGGATTGCGCGCCGATTGAGGACGTCTCCCCAGTCACGCGTACCACACCTCGATAGTCACGTCGCCGTGCGCGGTGGTCACGGTCGTGGTCCCGACGGGAACGCCCGCGGGCTTCCGGAAGCCGACCGCGCCGTGGGGCGTCCCGACGCGGAACATCAGATTCTCCGGGAGGATGCGGGCCACCCGCCGGCCGAGTGCGTCTCGCTCGCGGTCGAACGCGCCGGGCGAGCGCACGACCTCCGCGAGTCGGGTCGTCCCGCCGTGGCGCGGTGATTCGCCGGCGAGCACGGTCGCGGCGTCCTCGGCGTACAGGTCGAGCTGGGCCGCGCGGTCGTCTGGCGAGGGCGCGCCGAGCGCGAACCCCATCGCGACCGCGAGCACGAGCACTGCGCCGACGCCCGCCTCGACGACCGACAGCGAGAGCTGTCCCCTCCGCGTCGGCTGCTCGCCCCGCGTCGGTTCCTCGTCCCGCGTCGGCTGCTCTTCCCGCGTCGGTTCCCCGCCCCGCATCGGTTCTCTCCTACGCATCGACGGTCACCGCCAGGACGGCCTTCCGCGTCTCCGCGGGGAAGTAGGTCAGGTCGAGCGTCCCGGTGGGGAGCGGGCCGTCGGTCTCGACGGTCAGGGTCGCGGTCTCGAACCGCGAGAGGTCGGCCTCGAATCGGCCGTCCAGCCCCGACTCGTTCCGCAGGACCACGCGGTCGTTCGCGCGGACGGCCGTGACGGTGGTCCCGTCGGGCGGCGATAGGGCGATCTCCACGCGGGGCGACCGGCGAGGGAGCGTCACCGTGGGGTCGACCGGCGACACCGAGGGCGTCAGCGTCACCGACTCGCGGTCCTCGACCAGGACGATCCGTCGAATCGTCGTCCCGCCGGACGGGTCGCCCGCGGTCGCGAGATTCTGATCGTCGAGCCTGACCGCAACGTCGACCTCCTCACCGAGCACGGGGAACTGCGCCCGGAGGCGGCTGGCGTTCATTTCCTCGACGATTTCGGCGTCGAGGACGTTCGCCCGCGCGGTCACGCTCGACTCCGAGTCGACCAGTCGCTCCGAGAGCGCGACCGCGGTCCGGCGCTGGTCGGCGTCGCGCTCGGCGCTCAGGTACGCTCGGTCGGCCATCCCGAGGCTCACCACCGTAACCGTGGTCACCACGAGGAGCGCGACCGCCAGCGCGGGGAGGTTCATCTGGGCGCGGCTCATCGGTCGCTCCCTCCGTCGTCCGGGCTTGCTTCGTCTCGGTCCCGACGTTCGGATTCGAGTCGGACCGCGAGCCCGTCACCGTCCGAACTCGTCCGGACCACCACGACCGCGGCCTCGCGGCTCGACCACTCGCCCGACACCGACTCGACCGTCGGCGGGAGCGCGAGCCTGACACTGCCGCCGATGCCCTCGCCGGGATGGTCGAGCACGAGCGAGCGATCCTCGACGCGGATGTCGTACTCGCTTCCGCCGAGCGTGTCGGGAAGCGTCACCTGCTGTCGAACCGCCACTCGTCGCGCGTCGGCCGGGACGGCCTGCTGGACGCGCTGGGCCGACTCGGCCAGCGCGCGCTCGCCGACCTCCGCGCCCGCCGCGGTCCGGTACTCGGGAACGACGCCACCGTAGAGTGTGGTCGAGAGCAGCGCGACGTAGAGGACGACCACGCTGGCCTCCAGCGCCTTCCCGACGACCGGCGCGAGGGCACGCCGGTCAGCTGGCGTGGAGGCACGCTCACCCGCCCGAGAGTCGCGTTCACGACCGCGGGCGCGGAGGTCTCCGCGCCCGCGGTCGTGAACGCAGTCGCGACTATCCACATCGCGACTATCCACGCCGCGACTATCCACACCGCGACTATCCACACCGCGACTATCCATGACGCACCTCCAGCCGCATGTCGTGGACCACGAGATACGCCGTGCGCTCGCCGGGGTAACTGGCGACCACGCTCACCACGCCGTCGTCGTCGAAGTCCCGGGTCGCCACCGTGGCGTTCTCGCGTTCGAAGTAGCGCCGCCACGCGCCGGGAGTCGCGGTCTCGACTGCGACGCGGTAGGTTCCCTCGCCGAGCGCCGCCCGGTGGTGCGAGACGTTCGTCTGCAGGAGTGCAGAGCCGCCGGCCACGCCGCTACCTGCGGCTTTGCTCCCCGCCACTGCTTCTCCACCGTTCACCGAGACGCCGACGGAGCCGTTGAGCTCCGGCGCGCCCACCACGAGGACGCCGCTCTCGGTCCCGTCTTCGGCCTCCCCATCGCCGTCGTGCCCACCTCCTCGCGAGGCGGTGATGGGCGGCGGGGTCCGCAGCACGGCGTTGTCGGGCGGGCCGCGGACGACCGCGCCCGCGAGGAACGCGACGCGGCGCTCGCCCGCGGTGAAGACGAGCGCGTCGACTTGGACGGGTCGGACGACGCCCGACTCGTTCAGCACCCGGAGGTCGCGCTCGACGGTCCGGAGCCGGCCCTCGGTGAACGACACTCGACCGCGGTGGACCCCGGTGGCCTCCACGGGGTCGAGCGCCGCGTCGAGGTCGGTCGCGACCCGGCTGGCGTCGGCTGCCGCGGCGTTGTCGTCCACGACCGAGCCGATGCCCGCGGTCAGCGTCCCGAGCGAGAGGACGACCACCCCGAGCAGGATAGCGACGCCGACGACGTTCGACTGGGCGCGGTCCCTGTTGCGGTTCGACTGGGCGCGAGCGGACGGGGAGGGGGAACCGCTGTCGTTCCGCCTCATATCATCCCAGCCCCCGCGAACACGAAGTGAGCGACGCCGACCAGCGCGCCCGAGTGGAGCAGCGCCTCGTAGCGACCCCGGCTGGCGTAGCCCGCGAACCAGCCGCAGGCCAGCATCGTGGCCTGCGTGACGACGTAGAACCGCCACCGGTCGCGCGCAGGCTGCACAGCGTCCGGGTCGAGCGCGACGCCGGCGTCCGCAGTCGAGACGGCCGAGAGCTGGGCGAAGCTGTCGAGCACGTAGCCGTTGATCGCGACCATGATGCCGACCACGAGCAACGCCGTGGTCCACCCCACGGCGACGTACACCAGCATGTTCGACCGCAGGGCTTTCTTCTCGTGGTAGAGCCGACCGATCTCGGCCTGCAGCGTCTCGAACACGGCCTCGGCGTCCCCGCCGGCGTCGAGCGCGCCCGTCACCAGCCCGATGGTCTGGTCGGCCAGCGGGGTCCCGACGCGGTCGACGAACTGCGAGAGCGCGGCGGTCTGGAGGTCGCCGCCCCGGGTCGTGAGGTTGGCGTTGAACGCCAGATCCGCCACGTCGTCGTTGAGCGCGCCGAGGTCCACGTCGCGTGACACCCGCTCGACCGCGGTCGGGAACGGCCGCCCGAGGCTGACGTGGCCCGACACCGCGTGGACGAAGTCCTTGATCTCCCGATCCTTCGCGTCGTCGAGGCGCGCCCGCCGGAGGGCGATCAGCCCGACCGGCACCGCGGCAGCGACGTACGCGAGCAGGCCAGCCACGATGGGGCGATAGCCGACCGCGCCGAGGCCGACGCCGAGCAAGGCCGCAATCGGGGCGAATACCACCAGCGCGCCCGCGGGGTTCCGGAACGCGGTCGCGAGCGTGGCGAGCGCGCTCTCCGGTCGCTCGTAGCTCGGCCCGGACTGGTCGGGCGGCCGGAGCGATTCGACGACGAGCGCGGCGACCCCGCCGACGACGAGGATGAACGCCGCGCTCCCGTAGACCAGCAGCGCGCGAACAGACGTGGTGCCGAACGGCGTGGCGGTCGGCGCGCTCAGGCCGGGTGAGAGCACGCTCATCACGGTGACGATGATGACCAGCAGCGCGGGCAACACGAGCAGGACGACGAACATCTCCGCGAGCAGTTCGAGGAAGTCGCTGGCCTGTTCGCGCGAGCGAGCCTGCCGGTTGCTCAGCATCCGGCTCTCCATCTGGAGGTACTGGTCGAGCGCGTCCGGTCCCTGTGCGGCGTGCTCGCGGAACTTCACGAGGAACGGCGCGAGCGCGTCCCGCGAGGGAGTGTCCCGGGCCACGAGTCGCAGGCCCTCGTCGAGGCTCCCGGTCAGCGTGGCCTTGTTGAGCGCCGTGCGGAAGGCGACCGCCGTCTCGCCGTAGGCTCCCCGGCGGTCGGCCACCTTCCGGAGCATGGCCGCGTCGTCGTCGCTCCCCGACGAGAGCGCGTGGAGGTATCGCACCGCGCCGGGTAGCGTCGCCTCGATGCTCGACTGGCGCGCGCTCGCGGCCCACTGGAGGTAGCGCCCGCCGAGCGCGACCGTGGCGCGTTTCCCGGCGAGTCCGACCCCGAGCCCCGTGAGCGCCGCGAGCGCGGTCCGCGAGAGGTACGGGAACGTGACGATCTCGAGACCGGGGACGCCCCGGCGGACGAATCCCACTGTCGCCGCGACCGTGGCGTCCGGGAGCGCGAGCGCGACGGCGAACGTCCAGCCGGCAGCGAGCGCGAACGCCAGCCACGACAGGCCGTACGTTCTGGCGAGGAACACGTCGAAGCTCGTGGAGACATCGGTCGCGCGGTAGCGCTTCCGGTCGGCGTCGTGGTGGTCGCTGTCGGCGTGTCTGGAGAACAGCGCGTAGAGCGCGCGGTCGAGGACCGAGAGCGAACGCATCTGACTCGCCCCGACGTCCGCGTCTACGGCTTCGGGTCTGTCTGTAACCGTCACACTTCACCCCGCTTCGCCCGCTCGACCGTCGCGGCCTCGTTCGTCTGCAAGTCCGACAGGAACTCGAATAGGTCCGCGAAGTCGTCCGTCCCCTCCTGTTCGAGATACTGCACGTAGCCATGCTTGCGGTGGAACTCGTTCTCGACTTCCTCGACCGACCGGTCCGTGCGCTCGGCCAACCGATGGAAGAAGCGGTGGCGGAGATCCGTCCCTCGTTCCGATCCCTCGCCATCGCTCAGCCGCGGATGGTCGTACGCCATCCGGTACTCGCCGTCGGTGTCCCGCCGCGCGACCGTGTTCCAGTACACCGTGGCGTCGTCCTTCTGGATGGCTCCGCGGCGCGCGCTACTCGTTTCTGCGGCGTTCGCCCCCGACCCCGCCAACTCCTCGTACTCGGACTGCGAGAGCAGTTCGACCACCTCCCCGACGTACCGGTCGCCGTCGACCTTCCGGGGGAACACCACGAGGTCGATCTCCCGGAGGAGGTGGAGCGGGAGGTCCTGCTCGACCACGCGATTCACGAGTTTCTCCACGTCCTCGGCGTGGGTCGTGCCGACGATGCCGTGGCCCGTGTTCAGGCTCTCGGCGAAGGTCCGGAAGCTCGCGGGCGTGTTGATCTCGGCGATGACCTCCACGTCTGGGTTGAGGTAGTTGCACTCGGTCATGAGGTCGGCCATCGTGACGCGCTTGTAGTCGCTCTCGTGGTCGCGCGTGGTGAGCGAGACGCCGGTCTCGTGGGGAAGCCTGACCTCCCGCGAGCCCTCGTCGATGGAGATGGGCCGGTCGCGGTAGGGAATAAATGGCATATGCGCATTCATAAGTGTCGTTTTTCCAACACCTGTCGGCCCCGCGAACAGCACGACGCCGTGGTGTTCGTACGCCTGCCAGAGCAGGGTGACGATCTCGGTCGAGAGGCTGTTCGAGTCGAGCAGGTCGACGGGGGTCATCGCCTCGGGAGCCTGCTTGCGGATGGAGATGTGCGGGCCGTCCTCGCTGATGACCCCGAGTGCCACCGCGGCGCGGATGGTCGTCCCCCCGGGTACGCCGTCAGGTCGGAGGTTCACCTTCGCACTCGGATTCGAGGCGTTGAGCTCCGTGCCGTCGCTGGCGGCCATCCCCGTCACGACGTTGGCGAACGCGGCCTCGTCCTCGAAGGTGAGGTTGGTCGGCACGCGCTCGCCGTGGCCGATCGCCCGTCCGCGGGGCACCACCTTGATGCGCTCGCCGACGCGGTTCGCCTCCACGTCCTCCAGCAGGTCGTCTCGGATGGGAATCGTGAGCTTGCCATGACCGACGAAGTCCCGCATCACGTAGTACACCAGATCCGACAGCCGGTCGGTCGAGAACCGGTGGTCGACCGGCGGGACCGCCAGATCGTACTCGGCGAGCGCGGTCCGGGCGCGGTAGGTCACCGCGTCGACCCACGCTCGGGTGTTGCGCGCGGTGAGCCGCCGAGAGAGGAAGGTCCGGGCGCGCTCGCGGACGAACCCCGCGCGGTCCTCGACCACGCCGTCGACGTTGGTCTCCCAGATGCGATCTTTGCACTCCTCGATAAGTGCCTCGTCGCCGGGCAACAAATCGGGCTCCTGGACCGCGTACTTCGTCGTAAAGGAGTCGTTGGCCAGCAGGTGCTCGCGATAGATGACTACCGGTATCCGGAACTCCCGGAACTCGACGATGTGGGTCTCGACGCGCTCGCTGGCGAACCGCTCCAGATAGTCGGCGTCGGTTGGGACCCGGGTGTCGGCCGGCGCGTAGTCGTCGGTGTGGACCACGAGCGTCTCGCCCGCGGCGTCAGCCACCTCGATGTCGTCGTCGAGCGCGAGCGGGGTCAGTGCGCCGAGACACCGGAGATTCCGCAGCGCGTAGTACTCGACGCGCCGCCGCGCGCCCGGCGGCAGGTCGGTCAACCGGTCGACGATGCGACGGTACTTCGGGTCGAATCCGGCGGTCATGCGCTCGTTCGCGCCCTCGCGCGTCAGCGGCCGCGCGAGGTTGGCGTCGCCGAAGTGGCTCTCCACGCGGTCGAGCGCGTCCCGGCCCGCGGGCGACAGCACTGGCTCTCGAACGCGGTAGTCGAACCCGTCGTCGGTCTCCACGACGGTCGCCACCACGTCGGGGTGGAGTTCGTACTGCGCGCGGACCTCCTCGGCGTACCACGCGTCGGGATCGTCGGGCGGTTTCGGCGACGGCACTCTCGGCGGCCCGGTCGCGCCGGTTCGATTCCCGCTCGGCGTCGTCTCGCTCATGCGAATTTTTCGTTCCGCTTTCGTATTTAAATTTTTAGTTAGGGCCGTTTCGGGGCCGGAACTGCGCGGCCGGAGTCTCCAGCCACGGGATTTCCGCAATCGCTAGCCCCCACCGCTTCCGCAAGCGCCAGCTATTACCTCCCTAGGCGAGAGTTGGAACCTATGAGTCACCGCGACACGAACGACCGTCACAGTCATCGTCTCCGCGGAGGACGGCCGTCGTGACCGACCGGATCCGCGTCGGCGCGGACGTGGGCGGCACCTTCACCGACGTGGTCCTCCTGACTCCCGAGGACCGCCTCGTCACCGCGAAGGTCCCGACCACCGACGACCAAAGCGAAGGCGTCCTGGCGGGCGTCCGGAGGGCCTGCGAGACGGCCGATCTCGATCCCGAGTCCGTCGACGCGTTCTCGCACGCGATGACGGTGTCGACCAACGCACTCCTCGAAGAGACTGGCGCGACGACCGCGCTCGTCACCACCGAGGGATTCCGCGACGTGCTGGAGATCGGCCGACAGGACCGCCCCGCGCTGTACGACCTCGACGCCGACCAGCCCGACCCCATCGTCCCCCGGCGCAGGCGCTTCGAGGTCGCCGAGCGCGCGACGACGGAGGGAATCGAGCGCGAGGTCGAGGAGCGGGCAGTCCGCGATCTCGCCGACGAAATCCGATCCGCGGACGCCGAGAGCGTGGCGGTGTCGCTGCTCCACGCGTACGCCCACCCGGAGAACGAGCGCCGGGTCGCCGAAATCCTGCGCGAGGAACTCGACGCGCCCGTCTCGGCGTCCCACGAGGTGCTCGCGGCGTTCCGGGAGTACGAACGCACCGCCACGACAGCCGTGGACGCCTACGTCGCGCCGACCATCGACGACTACCTCGGCCGGCTGGTCGAGCGCGCCCGCGACGCCGGACTCCCCGCACCGCTGGTGATGCAGTCGAACGGCGGCATCGCCGACGCCGGAACCGTCCGCGAGCGCGCCGTGACGACCTGCCTCTCGGGGCCCGCCGCGGGCGTCGTCGGCGCGAGCGCCACGGCGGACCCCGCGGTGAGCGAGCCCGCCGGAGAAGCCGCCGACACGTCCGGCCTCGTCACCTTCGACATGGGCGGGACCTCCAGCGACGTGAGCCTCGTCCGGGACGGGGAGGTCGAGCGCACGACCGAGGCCGAGATCGGCGGCCGGCCCGTGGGCGTCCCGATGGTCGACGTGACGACCGTGGGCGCGGGCGGCGGGAGCGTCGCGCGGGTGGACGCGGGCGGCGCGCTCCGCGTGGGTCCCGAGTCGGCGGGCGCGGACCCCGGCCCGGCGTGCTACGGCCGCGGGGGAACCGAACCTACCGTCACCGACGCCGACCTCGTGCTGGGCTACCTCGGGGACGACACCGCGCTCGGTGGCGACCTCTCGCTGGACGCCGAGGCGGCCCGCGAGGCGCTCGCCGACCTCGCCGAGTGCGCCGGGCTCTCGGGACCGACCGAGGCGGCCCGCGGGGTCTACCGCGTGGCGAACGCCGCGATGACGCGGGCCATCCGCGCGGTCACGGTCGAGCGCGGCCACGACCCGCGTAACTTCGCGCTGGCGGCGTTCGGCGGCGCGGGACCGATGCACGCCGCCGCGCTGGCCGACCGCCTCGACGTGAGCCGAGTCGTAGTCCCGCGGGCCTGCGGGGTGCTGTCGGCGTTCGGCCTGCTCGCGGCCGACGAGACCAGCGACGCAGTCCGGACCTACCGCGCACCGCTCGACGACGTGGACCCGGACGCGGTCGCGCAGGTCCTCGCGCGCCTCGCCGGCGAGGCGCGCGAGGACCTGCGCGAGCCTGCGATGGCCGATCTCGACCGTCGCGCGGAGCTCCGCTACGCCGGCCAGAGCTTCGAGCTGACCGTGGAGGTTGGCAAGCGCTTCGACCCCGAGGCCGTCGCCGAGCGGTTCCACGCGGCCCACGAGACGGCGTACGGCTACCGGATGGACGAGGCGGTCGAAATCGTGGGGCTTCGAGTCCGCGCGACGGTCGCGCGCGAGACGCCCGCGGTCGCGTACGCCGCCGAGGGCGAAGCCCGGACCGGCGAGCGCGAGGCCGTCTTCGGCGAGGCGGTCCGCGAGACGCCGGTGTACCGCCGGGCGGGGCTCGCTGCCGGTCGGACGGTCGCGGGACCGGCCATCTGCGAGCAGGCCGACAGCACCGTGGTCGTTCCGCCGGGCTGGCGAGCCGAGGTGCGCGCCGACGGAACGCTAGTGCTCGAATCCGACGACGACGGGGGCGAGTCATGACCTCGCTGGACCCCGTGGAACTGGAAATCCTCCGCAACCAGTTCGAAAGCGTCGCCGAGGAGATGGGACAGGTGCTGATTCGCGGGGCGTACTCGCCCAACGTCAAGGAGCGACAGGACTGCTCGACCGCGCTGTTCGACGCCGAGGGCCGGATGGTCGCGCAGGCCGAGCACATTCCGGTCCACCTCGGCGCGATGCCAGAGGCCGTCGAGAGCGTGCTGGAACTCGACCCCGAGCCCGGCGACACGTTCGTCGTCAACGACCCCTTCGCGGGCGGCACCCACCTGCCGGACGTGACGCTGGTGTCCGCGCTCGCGCCGGAATCGCCGACTGCCGATTCCGGCGCGAGCGCGTCCAAGGAACGCGACATCATCGGCTACGCGGTCTCGCGCGCCCACCACGCCGACGTCGGCGGGATGACGCCGGGCAGCATGCCCGCCGACTCCCGCGAGGTGTACCAAGAGGGCCTGCGGATCCCGCCGGTCAGGCTGGTCGCGGACGGCGAGGTGAACGAGGACGTGCGCGACCTCCTGCTCGCCAACGTCCGGACGCCCGACGAGCGCCGGGCCGACCTCCGAGCTCAGTTGGCCGCCAACGACCGCGCGGAGGAGCGACTCGGCGAACTGCTCGCCGACCACGGCGACCGACTGCACGAGGCGTTCGACGCCGTCATCGACTACTCGCGCGAACGCGTCGAGAGCGAACTCGCGGCCCTGCCGGACGGCGAGTACCGCGCTCGGGACGTGCTGGAGGGCGACGGCGTGAGCGACGACGATATCCCTGTCGAGGCGACGGTCGAGATCGACGGCTGCTCGCTCGCGGTCGACTTCGCGGGCACGGCCGAGCAGGTGCCGGGCAACCTGAACGCCCCGCTCGCGGTCGCCAAGAGCGCGGTGTACTTCGTGGTCCGCTGTGTCACCGACCCCGAGATTCCGCCGAACCGCGGCTGCTACGATCCCGTCGAGGTCCGTGCGCCCGCGGGAAGTCTGCTGAATCCCGCGCTGCCCGCCGCGGTCGTCGGGGGCAACGTCGAGACCAGCCAGCGCGTGACCGACGTGGTGTTCCGCGCGCTCGCCGACGGGGTGCCGGAGCGCGTCCCCGCGGCGGGTCAGGGGACGATGAACAACCTGATCATCGGGAACCGCGGTGGTTCCGGGGATGCGGAGAGTGGCAGTGGTTCCAGGGGTGTGGAGAGTGGCAGTGATTCCGAGGGTGAGGAGAACGGCGGCGCGTTCACTTACTACGAGACCATCGGCGGCGGGTTCGGCGCGCGCTCGACGAAAGACGGCATGGACGGCGTGCAGGTCGGGATGACCAACACGCTCAACACGCCGGTCGAAGCCCTCGAAGCCGAGTACCCGCTGCGGGTCGTCCGCTACGCGCTCCGCCCCGACAGCGGTGGCGACGGTGCGTTCCGCGGTGGTCTCGGACTGGAGCGGACGGTCACGGTCGAGACCGACGCGACGGTCTCGCTGCTCACCGAGCGCCGGCGACGCGCGCCGCAGGGGCTGGCTGGCGGCGAGCCCGGCGCGCTCGGCGAGAACCGCGTCGACGGCGAGCGCGTCGGCGCGAAGCAAACGGTGGAAGTTCCGGCCGGGACGACCGTGTCGGTGCTGACGCCCGGCGGCGGCGGTCACGGTGAACCCGAGAATCGGGATGCTGAGGCGAGAGAGCGCGACCGCGCAGACGGGAAGGTGACCGAAGAGGAGTGAGTGAAGGGCGGGTCAACGTTACGGCACGAAAAGAGACCGAACTATTCCGGGCGAAACACCGAGAAACGAAATCGAATCTCGGGGAAGAGGCGGAACCCCTAAGTTATCAATCCTGCTACCTCACCTCGTGGACCGCGAAACCGTACGACCGGTCGCCCTCGCGCTGCTGGCAGTCGTCGCCCTCGGGCTGGCCGCCGCGACGCTCGACTCGACAGTCGTGATGGACGATTCCGGCGGCTTCGGCTTCGGCCCGGCGAGCCCCGACGCCGGCTCGCCGGGCGGTCAACAGCCGGAGTTCGCACTTGGCAACCAGTCCGCGGAGGCCGGCGGGCTGTCGATGGACTTCCCGTGCTATCCCGTCCTCGACGAGTGGTGGGCCATCGCGGCCATCCTCGGCGCCTTCGCGCTCGGAGCCTACGTCGCCTACAGGAAGGTCGGAACGCTCGGCGTGATCGCCTTCGTCGGGCCCGTGGGCATCCCCGTGCTGTTCGTCCACTCGCTACTCACGCTCTGTAGCCTGCCTGCGCCCGAGGCCAGCAACTCGCTGTTCGACGCGGGCAACATGTCGGTCGTCCCCGACGGCGGAAGCGGCGCACCGGGGAGCGGCACTGGGACGAGCGTCACCGACCCCTCGTTCCTCCTGATGGCCGGACTAGCCATTGCGCTGCTCGCTGCGGTCGCGCTGCTGTTCGTCTCCTCCAGCGGCGACGACCCCGACCACGAAGAGCCGGCTCCCGAACCCGAGCCCGAGCAGGACGTGGCCGCGGTCGGCCGGGCCGCGGGCGAGGCCGCCGACCGGATCGAGTCGAGCACCGACGTGGACAACGAGGTGTTCCGGGCGTGGCGCGAGATGACCGAGCACCTCCGCGTGTCGAACCCCGAGTCGAGCACGCCCGCGGAGTTCGCCGCCGCGGCGGTCGACGCCGGGATGGCCCGCGAGGACGTCGAAGAGCTCACCTCGCTGTTCGAGGCGGTGCGCTACGGCGGCGAGTCGGCGACCGAGGAGCGCGAGCGCCGGGCGCTCGACGCGCTCCGGCGAATCGAGCGCGAGTACGCGGAGGACGAGGTATGAACGACGACCACCCCGTCCTGACGACCGTCGGGATCGCCGCGGTCGCGCTGGGCGTGCTGATGGTGGTCCAGCCCGGGCTGGCTGCCACCATCGGCGTCGACTACGCCGCAGTGCTACTCATCGGCGTGATCGCGCTGGTCCAAGGGCTCCGGGTCGCTCGCGCCCGACAGCGCAGCGAGATCCGCAGTGCCGAGACGCCCGACGTGGAGACCGTCGAGACGATGCCGACGCCCGGCGACGAGTTCGACGAGACGGTCGCCAGCCTCCGGTCGGGTCCCCGCCGGGTGCTCATCCGCGAGCGGGCGGACCTCCGCGAGACGCTCGAAGACGCCGCGATCACCGCGGTCGCCGACCGCGAGAACTGCTCGCGCGAGGCCGCGGGCGAACTCATCGAGGATGGCTCGTGGACTGACGACGTTCACGCCGCGGCGCTGCTGGGCGGCTCGGCGGCCCCGAGCCCGCCGCTGTTCGACCGGCTGAAGCTGGCGGCCAGCGCCCAGTCGTCGTTCCAGTTCCGCGTCCGCCGGACCGCCGACGCCGTGGCCCGCGCGGCGGACGTCGTCGCGGACGAGGACGACTCCGATGAGGGAGCTATCGGCGAAGGCAGTTCCGACGAAGACGATTCCGACCACGGGGCGACCGGCGACGATGGGTCCTCCTCGAACTCTTCGTCCTCGAACACGTCCTCCGTGGCCGCGTCCGGCGGCGAAGCCGCGGCTTCGCCGCCGGACGCGGCCGCGGAGGGGACGGACGGTCGAGCCGAACGCGGCAGTCGTCCGGGACGCGGCGGCGAGTCGGATGCGAAGAGCGACCCCGATCAGTCCAACGCCGACCGGTGGGACCCCGAACGGTCCAACCGCGACCAGTCCGACGGGGAGCGGAGGGTCGATGCGTGAGTTCCATCCGACCGACCAACCGGTGGCGCGGCGTCAGCGCGGTCGCGCTGCTCGCGGGCGCGCTCGGCGTGATGTTCAATCGACCGCTCGTCCTGCTGTCGGGCGTGGTCGGCGTCGCGTTCGCGGCGTACGCCCGGACTGCGAGCGCCCCGGACGTCTCGCTCGACGTGACCCGGACCGTGAGCGACGACGAGCCGCTGCCGGGCGACGAGGTCACGGTCCGACTGCGCGTCGAGAACGTCGGCGACGCGATGTTGCCCGACCTCCGCATCGTCGATGGCGTGACCGACGCCCTGCCCGTGAGCAGCGGGTCGGCGCGGCTCGGGACCGCGCTCCGGCCCGGCAAGGCCGCCCAGCTCTCGTACACCGTGACGGCCGAGCGGGGCGACCACGAGTTCGACCCCGTGACCGTCGTCGCGCGGGACTTCAGCGGCGCGACCGAGGTCGAGGCCGAGGTCGAGTGCGAGACCGCCCTGCGGTGCGTGCCGAAGCTCGGGACCACCGTGGACGTGCCGCTGCGCGCCCAGACCACCCAGTACACCGGTCGCGTCACGACCGACGTGGGCGGGTCGGGCGTGGAGTTCCACGCCACGCGGGAGTACCGGCGGGGCGACCCGCTCTCGCGGGTGGACTGGAACCGGCTCGCGCGCACGGGCGACCTCACCACGGTCGAGTTCCGCGAAGAGCGGGCAGCCAGCGTGGTCGTGCTGGTCGACACCCGCGAGAAGGCCTACCTCGCCCGCGAGGACGACGAGCGCAACGCGGTCCAGTTCGGCGTCGACGCCGCGGGCAAGATGCTGACGAAGCTCCTCGACGCGGGCGACCGCGTGGGACTGGCCTCGCTCGGCCCCGAGACGTGCTGGCTCTCGCCGGGGTCGGGCCACGACCACAAGGCCCGAGCCCGCGACCTGCTGGCGACCCACCCGACGTTCTCCCCGGTCCCCTCCGAGGAGATGTTCTACCCGACCACGCGGCTCAAGGCGCTCCGCAAGCGCCTGCCCCCGTCATCGCAGGTGGTGTTCGTCACGCCGCTGTGCGACGACTTCGGCGCGGAAGTCTCCCGGCGGCTCGACGCACAGGGCCACCTCGTGACCGTCGTGAGCCCCGACCCGACGGCCACGGGGACGCCGGGCCAGCGGTTCGCCCGGACCCAGCGCAAGCATCGCATCTCGACGCTCCGGTCGAGCGGCGTCCGTGTCGTCGACTGGGACACCGACGAAGCGTTCGGCGTCGCACTTGCGCGGACAGCCCGCGTCAGGAGGGCGAGCGCATGAGCGCCCGCGAGATCGACCGGTCGCCCGCCATGCTCTCGTCGGCGCTGGCGATCACCGCGGCCGGCCTCGCGGCTGGCACCAGCGCGCTCACGTCCTCGCTGGGACTCGCGGGAGCCGGCACCGGCTTCGTGCTCGTCCTCGCGGGCGTACTCCGGGGCTCGCGGCGCGCCATCACCCTCGGCTCGGTGGCGCTGCTGGTCGGCGCGCTCGTCGGCGGCCTCGCTTCGGGCGCGCCGTATCTGCTCCTGCCGGGCGTGATGGCGACCGTGCTGGCGTGGGACCTCGGCGAGCAGGCCATCAACGTGGGCGAGCAGCTGGGTAGGGAAGCTGATACGTTCCAGCTGGAGGCGACCCACGCGGCCGCGAGCACGGTGGTCGCTGTCGGGGCTGGCGGGCTGGGCTACGGCATCTACCTGTTCGCGTCGGGCGGCCAGCCGGTGACCGCGCTCGTCTTCCTCCTGCTCGCGGTCGTGGTGCTGACCTCCGCACTCCGGAACTGACCCGCGATTTTCCCGCTTCGCGTCGCTTACTGATTTCTTCGGGTGGTACGTGCGTGGGGATGTTGAACAACGGGACATGCACCGGTGAATTTCCAATCGGCGTGCGCTGGTTTTCACATTCCAGCCGGCGCGCGCTGCGCGGCGTCTCGGCGAGCGTCGCGAGCCGAGGCTCGTGGGAGCTGTGCGCCCACGGCGTCTCGACGAGTGAAACGAGGCGAGGTTCGTCAGCGCGTGCGCTGACGGCGCTCTCGTGCGGCGCGCAAAACGTGCGAGGGCTAAGTAGCGCACCGCAGGGAGCAACGCAAGCGGTTGGGGAGGACTTGGCTGTCGCGGCTGCGGTGTCTGCACGAGCGAAGCGAATGCAGGCTCGGCAGAGCCTTGCTCTGCCGGTGCTGTGCGGTCTCTCAAATGCCTCGGCAGTAGCTAGCTTCAAAATCCCCCTTCACTTTCATTTCGGGGACTTCTACACTAGCTACTGCCGATGCATACGAGTCGCCGCAACCTCGTCCTCCCCAGCCGCCTCGCTCACTCCGTTCGCTCGTCCCTCGCGCGCGTTGCTCGCGGTTTCACCGCTCGCTTATCGCGGCGCTCCGCGCCGCGCTCTTCTCTCGCGCGCCGACGGTTACAATATCCACGAGAGCGCTAGCTACGTCCAGAATACAGAAAGAGCGAACGGCGCAAAAGTAACAGAAAATCGGATTATTACCCCCGAATTTCGCGCTGAATCCGCCGAAGCTGTCGCTCGACGCGTCGGGCCTGTTCCTCCGCGTTCGGGTCGAGATCACCGAGGTCCGGTTCGTCGTCCTGCTCGCGATCGCCCTCGCGCTGCTTGGCCTCCCCGTCACGCTGCTCGGCCTCCCCCTCTGTCGCCGACTTCGCACTCGATTCGTCTGCATCCATGATTCGGACTGTTCCCGGAGCTTATGTAAACCCGAGCCATCCGGAGTGAAAGTGAAACTGGCCTACGGCGTCGTGGTTTCGAGTTCCGAGAGCCATCCCGACACCTCGCCGCCCTCCAGAACGCGGATCTCGTACCGGTACGGCGTCGCGGGGCCCACGGAGTCGTCCAGTCGGAACTCGACGCGGTCCCCGCCGTCGACGCGAATCTGGGCGGTGAACGTCCCCTGCGGTGACTCCCACGCGTCGTCGACGGCTGCGAGGTGGTCAGGTCCTCCGTCCTCGAAGTTCCGCGGGCCGAGTTCGTACGTGGCGTCGAGAATCTGCTCGCCGTCGCGGTCGAGCGCGAACTCGACCGTGTGTGATTCGTCGTCCACGTTTCGGACGGTGATGTCCTGCAGTAGGGGGTCCGGCGGCGACGAGTCGAGACCGTCGAGAACGCCGAGACAGCCAGCGCTGGCCGCGAGCAGCCCCGACACGCCTGCGGCGAGGAACGACCGTCTGGAGGCCACGCTGTCCTACTCCACCGTCGGTACCGGCACGTCGTCGAGCACCTTGTCGACGACGCGGGACTTCGGGACGTTGTTCACCTGCGCGTCCGGCGTGAGCACGATGCGGTGGGTCAACACCGGATGGGCGACGCGCTTCACGTCGTCCGGGGTCACGAACTCCCGGCCGCACATCGCGGCGTAGGCCCGCGCGGCCTCGAACAGGCGTTGGGTCCCGCGCGGGGAGACGCCGACCTCGACCCGGCGGTCCTCGCGGGTCTCGCGGGCGACGTTGGCGATGTACTCCAGCAGGTCGTCGTCCACCCGGACCGTCTCGGGCACCTCTCGGAGGTCGGTCACGCGCTCGGGGTCGAGCACCGTCCCCACGGAGGGACTCTGAGCGGAGCGGCCGGCGCGCCGCCGGAGGAGTTCGTACTCACCGTCCACGTCGGGGTAGCCGATGGAGGACTTGACGGCGAAGCGGTCGACCTGCGCCTCGGGCAGCGGGAAGGTCCCCTCCTGCTCGACGGGGTTCTGCGTCGCGATGACGAAAAAGGGCTGGGGGAGTTCGTGAGTGTCGCCGTCGACCGTGACCTGCGCCTCCTCCATCGCTTCGAGGAGGGCAGCCTGGGTCTTGGGCGGCGCGCGGTTGATCTCGTCGGCGAGCACCACGTTGGCGAAGATTGGGCCCTCGCTGAACTCGAACGTCCCGTCGTCCTCGTTGAACACGTGCGTGCCGGTCACGTCGGCGGGCAGCAGGTCGGGGGTGAACTGCACCCGCGAGAACGAGAGGCCGAGCGCCGACGCGAAGTTCCGGGCGGTCAGCGTCTTCCCGGTGCCGGGGACGTCCTCCAGCAGGACGTGCCCGCTGGCCATGACGCCCAGCAGCACGGTTTCGAGGAACTCCCGGTCTGCGACGACCGCGTTTCCGATGGCATCGAGCACGGCTTCGGACTGCTCGTTCGCCTCGCGTACGTCCATGTCCTACACCGGTCGGGGGACCCGCTTGAAGGTGACGGTTGACTTACTACTGCACCCTGAATCGAAATCCCTAAGACGCAACGGGGACTACGGCGAAACGAGCCGAGGTAGCCTAGCCTGGCCAAGGCGGTTGCTTCGAGAGCAACTGTCCTTACGGACACAGGAGTTCGAATCTCCTCCTCGGCGTTTCCCGTTCACGAACCTCTTAGCTTGGTTTTTGATGGTTAAAAATTGTATAAATTCCAACATTTAACCGGCGGGCCGCCGATAGTCGAAATAGTCAAATGTGGTCGTGCCAAAAAGTTGGCCGTGGCCGAGGACTTCGATCATCGAACCGCGATCACCCGACTCGAAGTTACCGAGGACGATCGCCAACTCCTCGAAGAGACGATAGACCACTGGCGGCAGGGATGTCAGATAGCGACGAACCTCGCGTGGGACTCCTGCGAGGACAAACGCGCAATCCAATCGCTTGCTTACGATGACATCCGGGCTAAGACCAATCTCGGCAGTCAACACGCTATTTTGGCCACTCACCAAGTTTCAGAGGCTATCTCGACCTGTCTCGAACAGCGCGAGAAGGGAACTCGACCCTCGAAGCCCCAGTTCACGGCTCCGACAGTCCGGTACGACTCACGAACGATGACACTGTTCGACGACTACTCGGTGTCGCTGACGACCGTCGAGAGCCGTGTTCGCTGCGATCTCGCGCTCCCGGCCGATCCGGACGGGTACCAGTTCAACTACCTCGAAGACAGTTCGTGGGAGTTGACCGAGAGTACACTGACCGTACGCGACGGCGAATTCTTCCTTCATCTCGGATTCCGTCGACCGACTACGAACGACCAGAAGACCGCCGAGAACGGAACGGTTCTCGGGGTCGACCTCGGCGTCGAAAACCTCGCAGTGACGAGCACGGCTAAATTCCTCTCGGGCAGGAAACTCGACCACGAACGGCGGCAGTTCGAGAAACGCCGCGGACGGATCCAACAAAAAGGAACGCGGAGTGCACGTCGAACGCTGAAACAGGTCGGCGAGCGCGAAGAGCGATATGTTCGGGATTATCTCCATCGCGTCGCCAAGAATCTGGTCACCGAAGCTCGGCGGTACGATTGTACGATTATTGCGTTTGAGGATCTTACCGACATTCGAGAGAACGTTCCGAAAGCGAACTGGTTCCATCTCTGGGCGTTTCGGCGACTCTACGAGTACGTGGCGTACAAGGCAAAAGATCGAGATATCGAGACGGTGCAAGTGCGTTCGGAGTACACCTCCCAGCGGTGTTCCAAATGCAGTCACACGTCTAGACGGAATCGACCCCGGCGTGACCACTTCCAGTGTGAGAAGTGTGGAAACGAAGCCAACGCCGACTACAATGCGGCGAAAAACGTCGGGCTGCGCTGTGTCCGCCGCGGCCAACAGTCGTCGCTGCGGACGGGTGCCAGTCAATGTGCCCTCAAGTCCGGAACTCTGACGCCGAACGAGGGATTCGTCTCTTACCCCGACGAGCGCGGTGCTGAGTTCGCGGACAAGTCCCTTGTAGACAGTTGATATCTCCTCCTCGGTGTTCTCCAAATCGACCTCGACAGGGATGCCCGACATCGCGACTTGCCAGCGAATAAAAGGTATTATTTACGGTCCGGGAGAAGTTACGGGATATGGCAGACGACACCGTCCACAAGGGTCTCGAAGGGATCACCGTGGCCGAAACTCGGCTGAGTACCATCGACGGACAGAACGGGGTACTCACCATCGGCGGCTACCCGGTCGAGGAGCTCGCGCCGAACGCCGCATACGAGGAGACGCTCTACCTGCTCTACAACGACCGCCTGCCCACGGGCGAGGAACTCGAGACGTTCCGTGACGAACTCGCCGCCCGGCGGACCATCCGGGACGAGACGATGGCGGTGCTCGAAGTTGCCGCCGAGCGGGAGGTGCCCGCGATGGACGCGCTGCGGATGGGGGCCGCGGCATCCAGCCTCGCGCGAGAACCCGGCGAGTCCGAGGACCCGGAACTCGACTCCCGGATCGTCGTCGCGCAGCTACCGACTATCGCGGCCGCGTACTGGCGGCTCCGCAACGGCGAGGAGCCCGTCGAGCCGAACGAGGACCTCGGCCACGCCGCCAATTTCCTCTACATGCTCACCGGTTCGGAGCCCAGCGACGACGAGGTCCGCGGGCTGGAGACGTACCTCAACTCCGTCATCGACCACGGGCTGAACGCCTCGACGTTCACCTCGCGGGTCATCGTCTCCACGGAGTCGGACGTGGTGTCGGGAGTCACCGGCGCAATCGGCGCGCTCAAGGGACCGCTCCACGGCGGCGCGCCCGGTCCGGTGCTGGAGATGCTGCTCGACATCCACGAGTCGGGCGACCCCAAGGACTACATCGAGGAGATCCTCGAATCCGGCGAGCGCCTGATGGGCTTCGGCCACCGCGTGTACGACGTGCGCGACCCCCGCGCGGCCGTGCTCTCGGACGCGGCCGAGTCGTTCTACGCCGACAGCGGCAACTCCGACTTCTTCGAGTCGGCTCGCGAGGCCGAGCAGGCGGGCGTCGACCTGCTCGAAGAACACAAGCCCGGGCTCGACCTCAACACGAACGTCGAGTTCTACACCGCAGTCCTGCTCCACGGCATCGGCATCCCGCGTGAACTCTTCTCGGCCATCTTCGCCATCTCGCGGTCGGGCGGCTGGACGGCCCACGCGCTCGAACAGCTCGAGGACAACCGGCTCATCCGTCCCCGGAGCAAGTACGTCGGCGAGACGGGCCGGACGTGGACCGGTATCGACGACCGATAGCGGGCCAGTTGGGTCTTTCGCAGTAGTCTGTCGGGCGTTTTTCGTATTTAGTCAGTAGTCCGAAACTGAGCCGGCAGTTCTGCTCGGCACGTGGTGCGACCGTATTGGCCAGCCTACTACCAGTTACTGTTGACGCGCTGTACTGAAAGCAGGGTGCCCGTCTCGCACGGCAGTATCTAAAAATAGCGAGGTGTAGAATCGAGGAGTACGTCGCACTCGCGCCCCGTAACGCCTTTCCGACATATATCGGAACGATTATTATTTCTTATCTGCCAGCATCCCCCAATCATGCTCTCAGAACGATTCCCGGAGCGGGCGTTGGCTCGCACGACGTCGCCACTGGACGATCGACTGGTCCGCAGCTTCGTTGCCGCCGCACTCCCGGTGCCACTAAGCATCGCCATCGGGATCGTCTATAGCGGCTACGTCGGGATCCCTGAACCGAGCGACGCAGCAAAAAACGTCATGTACGGAGTCGCATCGCTATTCGCCGTCGGGGCAATCTACTACCTGCTTTCCGACCGCGAGCGAGCCGCTGCGTTCCGCTTTCGCCGCCCGTCTCGAAGTGAACTCAACTGGACGCTCATCTGTTTCCCGCTCGGGTCGGCCGCGTATCTCGGCGGTGCGTCCCTGGCACAGGCTGCTGGCCTTTCTCTCGGCGGCTACGAGTACGGGCTCACAGATCCAGTTGTCGTCGGAGCGGTCGTGTTCGGAGCTGTAATCGTCGCCCCGATAGCCGAGGAGATCCTGTTCCGTGGTGTACTGCTCGGTAGTTTGCTCGGTCGCGGCCTCTCTCCCCTGCTAGCAGGTGGAGTGACGATTCTCACGTTCGGGGCAATCCACGTCGCGATATTGGGCGTGGCGGGCGTCGTCGCCACCGCCTCTTGGGCGATCTTTCCGACGCTGTTGCGTCTTCGGTTCAACAATCTCACGGGGGCCTGGCTACTACACTTCATCAATAACATCTGGAGCTACCTCGTCGTCGTCGCCCTCGGAATTGCCTGATCCCACCGAGTAACGGCCTCTGGTGGTGGAAACCGGATCAGCTACGACAGCGCGTAGAGCGAGGGAAGCAGTGACAGGCCAATCAAAAACTCCAGTAGATTGTTCAACAGGTGCATCAGCCACGCGCCGACGAGGTTGTCGAAGCGCAGACGTAAATATGTCAACAACAGTCCGAGCACGAAGGCGTTGATCACCCCACCGAGTCCCGCGGTGAACACGTGCAGTCCGGCAAAAATCAGCAGTGAACTCCCTCCAGCGACGACTGGGCTATCACTCCGTTCGAGCAACAGACCGAGGAAGACGCCACGAAACAAGATCTCTTCGGCGATAGGCGCAACGACGACAGCGGTAAGGAAAACAGTGACAGTTCCGATCGAGCCGGTGAACGAGGGAACCGTGTATCGAGCGACGCCGATAGCCTCCGCAAGAAGCGTCGTGAGGGGCCAGCCGAACAGAATCCCGAGTGCAGTGGCGACGAGTCCGGCCCCAACCTCGCGTCTTGCTGGGCGACGGAATGGAGCGGCCGCCAGCCAGACCTCTCGGTCGAAGTCCAGATACACAGCACCGACGACCACGACGTTCGCGACGCCGTAGACGAGCATCGGGAACTGCGGGATCCCGGGATCTTCACCACCAGTCATCGCATAGCTCCCTCCGATGACGACCACGGTCAACAGCAGTGGCAGGAGTGCCGCCAAAAGCCACCAGCGACCGAGTGCAGAGAGCGGGGAAACCGTTCCCGCCTGTTCGGAGGACCGGTTCGGACGAGAGGCGGATAACGTATCAGGAATCATCCCTATTGGGGAGTGAAATCGTCGGTTGGGATAAATATTCCTTCTGGGATTCGAGCTGTCTGACCGGAGCATCTGATGCGTTCTCAGGGTCGGTAGCGCTTGTCGGGCCAGGAGCTACGTTCGTCGTGGGGACGACACAGCCTCAGTATCGACGTGTACCGTCCGAGAGACCCTGCCGTGTTCAATCTCTGTACTCGGCAAGTCACATCTGACAGACACTGGGTGGTTCCCGCAAATCTGTTACTCGTCGTCCCAAGACGTAACGCCGATTTCTTCACCGACTCCAAAGAAATCCTATACCGTCAGAACAGCAGCGAGAAGTTGTGGACGCCGAGGAAGCCGTACCACGCCCCCGCCGAGCAGTAAGTGACCACCCGGAACGCCACCGGGTAGCCGTCCGGGGCCCAGCCGTCGGGCGCGAGCCGCGAGACGACCGCGCCGCTTTCGGCCAGCAGGACGACCCCCACCACCGCGATGACGAGGGTGGCCAGATTGCCCTGGATCATCCCGAGGTGCTCCATCAGCGTTCGCGTGACCCACATCGACTCGTACACGTCGTCGCGGAGCGCGAGCACGGTCACGGTACTGACCGCGTCGAGGAGCTTGCCCGCGACCAGCACGACGAGCAGCGAGGCACGGTCCGCACCGACCGCGAATCGCCCGCCGCCGACGGCGTACGCCTCCGGAGCCGAACTGTTCGACACGTCGCCGACGACGCGATTCCCGTCCTTTGTTATAGACCGCGAAAGCGCGGATAAGGCCGCGTGTCGCGGATTCAGGCGGTCGTTGTCGGTTTCCGGCAGCGGGTAAGCTCGCGATACCTCGCGCTACCGCAGAGCCAGTCGGTCTTTTCTGGCCGGTCGAGTCAAGGAGACCGTCAGTCCACGCTCACGCGTTGAGCCGCCAGATCTCGTAGGTGAGGAGGGTGGCGAACCCGACCCAGAGCAGGTACGGAACCAGCAGCGGGACGGCCCGACGGTCGACGCGCCTACTGGCGGCCATCGTCGCGACGATGGCCGCCAGCAGCGCGAGGATGACGACCAACCCGCCGAACAGCGAGTGCGCGCCGAAGAACACCAGCGTCCACCCGGCGTTGAGCGCCAACTGGACGCCGAAGAGCGCGAGCGCGATCCGCCGGGGGCGTCCCGGGCCACTCTGCCAGACCAGATACAGCGCCACGCCCATCAGCAGGTACAGCGTTGTCCACACCGGACCGAACAGCCAGCTCGGCGGCGTGAACCCGGGTTTGGCCAGCGTCGGGTACCACGTCGCCACGTCGCTGGCGGTGAGTATCGAGGGGACGATGCCCGCGAGTTCGCAGACGATGATACTCCCGAGCAGCGCGGGCCAGGTGATGGACGGGCCACCGTCAGACGAACGGAACGCGTCGAGGACGCTCATTGTCCGACGTACGCGTCGCGGACGCAAAAATCGGGAGGGTCAGTCGTCGAATCCGAGAGGCCAGATCAGTCGTTGGCGACCGCGGGGTCGGCACCGTCGGGGCTGTCCGCATCCGTCGCGAGCAGTCGGTCGAGCGCGTCGACCATCGCGGTGACGCTCGCTCGGGTGATGTCGCCGTCGCTGGCGCGGACCGTCACCGAGCGGTCGCCCCGGGCCATCTCGACCTCGACCGTGACGACGGCGTCGGTCCCGCCGGTGATGGCGTCCACGTGGTACGATTCCAACTGAGCGTCGGCCGCCGGTCCCACGGCATCGCGGACCGCCGCGACCGCCGCGTCGACCGGTCCGTCGCCCGTCCCGCTGGCTACGCGCTCCTCGCCGTCGACTTCCAGCCGGACGCTCGCTGTCGGGAGCGGCCCGCCGCTGGTCGCGGTGAGTTCCCGGAGTTCGATGCGCGAGTCGCGCTCGCGACCCTGCACGTCCTCGGCGACCGCGAGCAGGTCGGCGTCGGTCACGCGCTTGCCGCGCTCGGCGAGCCGCTGGACGCGGGTCACGACCTCACCTAACTCGTCGTCGTCCACCGAGACGCCGTGGTCCGCGAGCACGGCTCGTGCGCCCGCTCGACCGGTGTGCTTGCCGAGCACGAGGCGACGCTCCCGACCCACCGTCTCCGGCGGGTACGGCTCGTACATCCGGTCGTCCTTGAGCGTGCCGTCGGTGTGGATGCCCGACTCGTGGGCGAACGCGTTCGCGCCGACGACCGCCTTGTTCGGCGGGAGCGACACGTCGGTCGCGTCCGCGACCGTCCGGGCGAGGTCGTAGAGCCGGGTCGTCTGGACCGACTCGACGCCGTAGCAGTGGTCGAGCGCGATGGCGACCTCTTCGAGCGCGGCGTTGCCCGCCCGCTCGCCGACGCCGTTGACGGTGGCGTGGACGAGATCCGCGCCCGCTGCCACGCCCGCGAGCGCGTTGGTGACCGCGAGGCCGAGGTCGTCGTGGGTGTGGACGCTGACCGGCCCGAGATCGACGACCCGCGACACCGCCTCCGAGACGCGCTCGGGGCTCGCGTGACCCACCGTGTCGGCGACGCAGAAGCGGTCCGCGCCCGCATCGTGGGCCGCGCGCGCGAGGCGTTCGAGGAAGTCGAGGTCGGCACGAGAGCCGTCCTCGCCGATGACCTCGACCCAGAGGCCGTGGTCGCGGGCGTGGGCCACGAGGTCGGCGACCGTCTCGACCACCGCCTCGCGGGTCGTCCCGACCTTCCGCTCGACGTGGCGGTCACTGGCGGGCACGACGAGGTTCACGCCGTCCACACCGCAGTCGAGCGCGAGGTCCACGTCGTCACGGATGCCCCGCGCGAAGCTGGTGACGCGAGCGTCGAGGTCGAGGTCGGCGACGCGCCGGATGGCCTCGCGCTCGCCGTCGCCGGTGCAGGCGCTCCCGGCCTCGACGGTTCCGACGCCCGCCGCGTCGAGGGCAGTGGCTATCTCGGCCTTCTCGTCGGGCGAGAGCGAGACCCCCGGCGCTTGCTCGCCGTCGCGGAGCGTGGTGTCCAGAAGCTGTACGTCGCGGTCTGAGAGAGATGTGTTATTCGGGGAGCCCCCGAATAAATCGGTCACGGGTCATGGGAAACCACGACGAGGCATTTCCCGGCGGAGACGTTAAAGGGGGCCTTGTGACAGGTCGGTCTGCCGGACCTACGACTCCAGCAGGATTCGGTCGCCCACGCTCACCCCGTCCGCGCTCCCCGCCGGAAGCTCGACCAACTGGTCGGCCTCGGCCTTCGCCAACCCGGTCCACGCCGAGAGGCGTTCCTTGCGCTGGACCTCGCCGTCCCGAAGCCAGAGCACGTCGAGCGCGAAGGGGACGAACACCATGTGGACGTCCCGGCTGTCCACCCCGTCGAACTCGAAGACGAGCGCGTAGTCGTCGGGGATCGACCACCGGAACATCAGCCCGCGGGCCTTCGCGAGGAAGGAGTCGGCGATGTCGACCTCGGTGGCGAGGGTGTCGCTACTGCCGTCGGACTCGTGGACCAGGCGCACAGCTGACAGTGGTCGGGGCGGCGAAAAAAGCGTTTCCGTCGGCGACAAGTCATTTGTCCGTCCGTAGCGTACGACAGGGGAATCACCGACATGCACGGGGCGCAGCTCACCGTTCTCGGGTCACTGGTCGGAGCGGTCGCCGGGCCGTCTTGGCTCCCGGCGGTGTCGAAGCCCGTCCTGTACGGTTTCGCCTCGGGCATCTCGGTCGTGCTCGGGGCGCTCGTCGGCACGTTCTGGGGCCCGTCGGACCGCGTGATGGGGATCCTGCTGGCGTTCGCCGCGGGTGCGCTCGTGACGGCGGCCTCCTACGAACTCATCGAACCCGCGTTCGCGGTCGGGGGTCAGTTGGTCACGAGCGCGTGGGTCCTGCTCGGCGCGGGGCTGTTCGCCGGCGTCGACTACGCGTTCACCCACTGGACGTCCGGCGGGGGCGAGTCCGGGTGGTCGCTGCTGGCGAGCGTGACCCTCGACGGCGTCCCCGAGAACGCCGCGCTCGGCATCGTCCTGCTCGGCGGTTCGTCGGCGGGCCTCGCGCTAGTGGCGGCGTTCTTCGCCAGCAATTTCCCCCAGGCGCTCGGCGGGACCCGAGCTATGCTCGACGACGACTACGGCACGTGGAAGACGCTCGCGGGGTGGTTTGCGGTTTCGGTGATCGTCGGCGCGTCGGTGTGGGCGGGCAACGCGTTGTTCGCGGGGTTCGGCGACGCCACGCTCGCGGCGCTTCGGGCGTTCGCCGGGGGAGCCGTCCTGGCGAGCCTCGCCGACGAGGTGTTCCCCGACGCCTACGCGGACGTCTCGTCGGCGACAGCGATTGCGACCGCCGTGGGGTTCGTCATGACCTACGTGCTGAAGTGAGTCGGTCGCGACCGACCCGACCGTTTTTATCCGACGGCGACCGAGGATGCGACGAACGGATGAAAGAGACGCCCTCCGGAACCCCGGTCGGCGTGGACGACCCGTACGACCACGTGGGGGTCTGCGACCACCTCACGGACGACGGGAAGTGCCGGTACGCCTTCGAGAATCCCGAGCAGGACCCCGAGTTCGCCCGCGAGCGCCGCGAGGACGATTTGGAATGCCCGGCGGCAAATCCCGACGGCGACTGGGACTGGGAGTCCTGCCCGCACTTCCGGTGTCGCAACCGCGAGCGCGAGTGCATCCGGTGTGGCCTCGACGAGCGCCGGATGGCCCACTCCGACGAGCGACCGCTGCTGGAGGAACACCACCTCTCGTACGCCTCGTCGGGCGAGACGCTGAGCCATGAGATCACGGTGTACCTGTGTCGGTGGTGTCACGCCAAGGTCCACAAGTCCTGGGCGCGAGTCACCGACGACGTGAACCCCGACCCGGAGGCCATCGCCGAGAAGGAGGGCCGGCGGTCGCGCGAGCAGTCCGAAGCGAGCTTCGAATCGGCGGCCGAGCGGTTCGACCTCGACGGCGAGTGAGTCCTGAAGTTGGAGATAAGAGACGGGCGAGATGTGCAGATACGCTAATAGCCGGACGAGAACTCCTCGAAAGCCCCCGTCGCGCGCTTTCAGTCCACCGGAAGACAAACCGTGTCTTCCGAGCCTGCGGTCGCTCTGCTCCCGCAGACACCAGGAAGTCGGTTGGTTCACCGGGCGACACATGCAGTCGGCCGACTTGTCGGAGCACTGCTGGAACGGTGGGCGACAACCGTTTTGGACGTGGCGACGCTGTATTCGATGCCATGGACGACGACCGAACGCTCGACAGGCGGTCGTTCCTCGCGTCGGCGAGCGCGGCGGGACTGGTTGGCTTCGCGGGACTCGGAAGTCGAGGCTCGCTCGCGCGACAGGACGGTGGCGGTCGAGATGTCAGTGGTCAGCGTGACCGTGGACAGGGCGGCGGACAGAACGGCGGGATCGACTTCTTCCGGGCGGTCGTCCCGTCTAGCGACGTGCTAGAGCCGTCGGTCGTGAACAAGATCGTGATCGTCGGCGGGCCGATCCAGCCCGGCGTTCGCCCGCCGCCGCTTTGCTTCCCGCAGGGCGTCGACCAGTGGTTCGCTCGCGACGCCGTGCTGGTGAAGCCGACCGAGACGTCGGGACTGTTCGGAGACGGCGACGGCCTCGGCGCGGTCGAGCGAACTCGCGCGCACCTCGAACGCGCGGTCGAACCCGGAACGGTGTACCGCGTCACGGGCGGCGAGTTCTGCGACGGCTACGTTCGGGTGACCGTCCACGAACTGCCGCCGCGGCTGAGCGAGTACTTCAGCGTCGAGATGCTCGACCAACTGGACGAGAGCCTGCGCGGCGTGGGGAACGAAACCGCCGGAAACGGGACTATGGGGACCGAGACTGCCGGGAACGAATAGACGGGTACTTTTCCGGGCAGCCCGTAGTCGAACCATGGACCGCCCCACGACGCTCGGTCACGTCCACCTCAAAGTCCGCGACGTGGACCGGGCAGTCGAGTTCTACCGCGACGTGCTCGGCCTCGGCGTGACCGAGCGCGTCGGTACCTTCGCGTTCCTCTCGTACGGCGAGCACCACCACGACGTCGCGCTGCAGGAAGTCGGTACCGACGCCCCGCGAGCGCCCGACCGCGGCGTCGGCCTCTACCACGCCGCGTTCGAGGTCGCGGACGCCGAAGCGCTCGCCGCGACCCACCGGCGGCTCCGCGAGCGCGGGGCCGAGGTCGCGCCGGTCGACCACGGCATCAGCAAGGCGCTGTACTTCGACGACCCGGACGGGAACGGGCTGGAGGTGTATCTCGACACGCGCGAGGAGGACCGCGAGGAGTGGCGCGGCAAGAACGAGCGGTTCGACCCCGAAACGCTGGTGGAGTAGGTCGATTCCGAATCAGTATCGGTCGATTGCTCCGAAACGCTCGGCGAGCAGTACGATTTCCCGCCATCGAACGGCTTTTGTGGACCTGCTGACTACGTCTCTCCAATGACTCGCATCCTCGTGGTGGACAACCACGGACAGTTCACACACCTCGAACACCGCGCCCTCCGCGACATGGGCGTCGACACCGAGATCGTCGACAACACGACTCCCGCCGAGGAGTTGGACGCCGACGGCCTCGTGCTTTCGGGCGGGCCGAGCATGGATGACGTCGGCAACTGCGCGGACTACCTCGACCTCGACGTGCCGGTACTGGGCATCTGTCTCGGCATGCAGGCCATCGCCGAGATCCTCGACGGCGAGGTCGGGTCGGGCGACTACGGGGGGTACGCCGACGTGACGGTCGAGGTGCTGGACGACGACGACCCCGTGATCGGCTCGCTCGCGCCCGAGACTCGCGTCTGGGCCAGCCACGCCGACGAGGTGAAGGCGGTTCCCGAGGGGTTCGCACGGACCGCGACCAGCGACGTCTGCGGCGTCGAGGCGATGAGCGACCCGAGCCGGGGCCTGTACGGCGTCCAGTGGCACCCGGAGGTGGCTCACACCGCGGAAGGCGAGGAGCTGTTCGAGAACTTCGTCGCGGTCTGCGAGTCGTAGCTCGTTCTTATCTTCGCTGCCGACGCTCACTCGACGTACTCGAAGCCCGCGACCGAGCGCTCGCCGTCCCGTATTCGTTCGAGGTAGTAGGTGATCCCCGGCTGGTGAGCAGCGCCCACGATCAGATGGACTTCGTCGACCTCGGCGTGATACACCGCGTAATCTGCCATGCGCTCGTTGCGCGCGTGGGTGAGCAGTTCGAGTTCCGGGTCGTGGCGGCGGAGCCACTCGCGCTCGACCGGCTGGGGAAGGAAGGTTCGCTCGTAGAACTGCTGGAGGTCGATCAGCGCGTCCGGATTGCGGGCCGCCCGGCGGGACGTGGCGAACGACTCGAAGTCGTCGCCGATGGCCGCGTCCTCGTGGCTCGTGAGCAGTGCCGATGCCAGTCCGCCGAGCGCGACGCTGAACCCCTCCCCGAAGGAGTCGCCGCGCGAGGCCGCCAGCGAGAACATCGCGTCGCGGACTCGCCCCGCGAGCGATTCGAGCTCCTCGGCGAGGTCGGTTACGGTCGACCCGGCGAGACAGGGGACGGCCGAACCCACGAACCCCGCCACGCCGGACTCGCCCTCCCGCGTCTCGCACTGGCGGATGGCCCAACTGAGGTCGTCCATCTCACAGACCTCCGGCATATCCTCGAAGTACATCTCGCGGATACCCTGCTCGCAGTAGACCGCCGCGCCGCGGTCGAGCAGCCGCGAGACGTGCTCGCGGAGGTGCGCGCGCTCGGCCGGCGTGTCCGCGTGGGTGACGCCGTGGACCCAGAACTCGCGGCCCGCGACCGCGACGCGGTTGCCCGGGAGGTCGGCTCGCGAGCGTAGAGGGCTTGCCCGACCGTCCACCCTGCTCCGGCATCCATCCTCGCCGTCCTGCGCGGGCG
>NZ_QLVG01000064.1 GCF_003382685.1 Halorussus litoreus
CGGGTTCGGCCGCTCGCGGCCGAACCCGCGCGAACCCGACGAAGAAAAAAGGTGGTGGTCAAAAGCTCGTAGTTAAAAGGGATAGTCCCGCGGCTCCTCCTGCAACGAGATCCACTTCGTCTCGGTGAACTCTCGGACGATGGCCTCGCCGTTGTACCGGCCGATGCCCGACGCGCCGACGCCGCCGAACGGGACGTGGGGCTCGTCGTTCAGCGGCTGGTCGTTGACGTGGACCATCCCGGTGTCGAGCCGGCGGGCGATCTCCGTCGCGCGCTCGACGTCATCGCAGTGGACCGACCCCGAGAGACCGTACTCGGTGTCGTTCGCGAGTTCGATGGCCTCCTCGTCGGTCCCGAAGGGGATGACCGGCGCGACCGGGCCGAAGTGCTCCTCGCGGGCGACGGGCATGTCGTTGGTCGCGTTCGAGAGCACGGTCGGCTCGACGAACCAGTCGTGGTTGCTCCCGCCGGCTTCCACGGTCGCGCCCTGCTCGACCGACCGCTCGATCAGGTCCACAATTTTCTCGTGCTGCTCTCCGTTCTGGACCGGGCCGACGACCACCCGCTCCTCGCGGGGGTCGCCCATCGGAAGCTCGGCGGCCCGATTCGCGAGTCGGTCGACGTACTCGTCGTAAACCGACTCGTGAACGAGGTGGCGGTTGATGGAGATGCACTCCTGTCCCTGATGAGTAAAGGAGCCGAACACCCCGCCGTCGACCGCGCGGTCGAGGTCGGCCTCGGCCGTGACGACGTGGGTGTTGTTCCCGCCGAGTTCGAGCGCCGGAGTCGCGAAGCCTTCGACCGCGGTCGCGCCGACTTCCCGGCCGACCTCGCTCGAACCGGTGAAGGAGACGACCGAGGGAGTGGGGTGGCCGGCCACCGCCTCGCCGACCGTCGAGCCCTCACCGGTGACGACGTTCAGCACGCCCGCGGGGAGCCCCGCCTCGTCGAACAGTCGGGCGAGCGCGAGGCCGCCGACGACCGCGGTGTGAGTCGAGGGCTTGAGCACCACGCTGTTGCCCAGTGCGATGGCGGGTGCGACCGCCCGCATCGAGAGCTACAGCGGGAAGTTCCACGGCGAGATGACCCCGACGACCCCCGCCGGCTCACGGAAGACGAGGTTGCGCTTGCCGTCGATCACCGACTCGCGCTCCTCGACGCCCTCCGCCGCGACGCCGTCGGCCGAAGCAGCATCGTTCAAACCAGAATCGGCCTCGGCGGCGTCGGCGAACCCTTCGGCGACCTCCATCGTTCCCTCCGTGAGGTCGAGTTCGATCTCGGCCTTGAGTCGCGCGCCGCCACACTCCACGGCGAACAGATGCGCGAACTCCTCGCGGTACTCCGCCACGAGTTCTCGTGCGTCGGCGACGATTCCGGCCCGCTCCTCGGGGGAGCGGTCGGCCCACTCGCGCTGGGCGGCGTCGGCGGCGCGATACGCCTCGTCCACGTCGTCGCGGGTACTCGCCGGTACGCTCCCGACCGGCGCTCGCGCGGTCGGGTCTACCACGTCGTGGGCGTCCCGGTCGCCCTGCGGTCGCCACTCGCCGTCGACGTGGATGGCGTTCCAGCCGCTTTCGGGCGCGAGTTCGAGGCCGTCGAGCGATGCGGCCGAACTGTCGGACTCCGAGCGAGGTCGGCGTTCGGTCGCCATGTGTAATTATAACAATCTTCTCGGACTTATATTTACTGTCTATTCGGATTGTGCGCGGCGCGTCAATGACAGAACGGCCGCTCGAAGACGGCAGGGACCGACTTCGCTCAGTTGCTCGCGCCGGACTGGAACTCGTCGAGAGTGGTGGGGGTCCCGGGCGTCCCGATCTCGTTGACGAGCGCGCCGTCGGTCTCCAGCCCCAGCACCGACTCGGCGGCGTGGCCCACCACATCGGTGGCCTCGCCGGGCGCGTACACTCCGAGCCGCCACTGCTCGCGCTGGACGTGTTGGAGCGCGGCCACGAGCGCGGACTGGTCGTCGAGCCGCCTGATTTCTCCGTTGACGATGACGCGGGATTCGGACTCGGTCATGCTCGGGCGGTCCAGCACCTCGATGATCACCTCGCCGGGGTCGACACCCGCCTCGCTCGCCACGTCGGCCTCGTACTCCCGGAGGCTGTCGTAGTCGGCGTCGATGACGGCGTCCGGAACGTCGGCCATCTCGGCCCAGACCGCACGCTTGTAGAGGTTCCGGTCGCTCAGCCGCCGGGCGAACTCGGCCGTCTCGGGGGTGTCTCGGAGCGCCACGAGGAAGTCGGCGTCGTCCATCCGGCGGAGTCGCTCGGGCGACACGTCCGAGGCTTCGAGCAGGCGCTCGGTCGCCTGCTGGAGGAGGCCGCGCGCGATGCGGGTGACGTGGTGGTTGTACACGGTCGGGTTCATCAGCGCCCGCGCCAGGAGTAGGCTCTCGGCGGTCGGGACGTTGCCCGCCGAGAGCACGAGCTCCCCGTCGATGAGCGTGAGCTCCCGCACCAGTCGCATGTGGTCGATGGTGCCGTACGGCACGCCGGTGTGGTGGGCGTCCCGCACGAGGTAGTCCATCCGATCCACGTCGAGTTCGCCCGCGACGAGTTGGCCGAGTCGCCCCTCGCCGGCGATGAGGTCCGCGATGGTCGCGGGCGCGTGGCCGTGCTCGCGCAGCACGTCGCCGACCTCGCCGTCCGCGAGGAGTTCGTGAACGTCGTCGTGGTACTTCCCCGTGTGGCGGTGGACCACCTCCTCGATGGCGTGGCTGTGCGGGCAGTGGCCGATGTCGTGGAGGATGGCCGCCGCGCGGACGCGCTCGGCCTGCTTGCCCTGGATGCCGAGATGGTCGAGCGCCTCGCACGCGAGGTAGTAGACGCCGAGGCTGTGCTCGAACCGGGTGTGGTTCGCCGAGGGGTAGACCAGATGGGCGGGCCCGAGCTGCTTGATGCGACGAAGTCGCTGGACCGCGGGCGTGTCCAGCAGTTCGCGGGCCACGCCCTCGACCTCGATGTGGTCGTGGACGCTGTCCTTGATGGTCTTCATGTTTCACCTTTCGGCGCCTTGGTATAAAAAGCGCCGGGAGTAGATGGGTCGAAGGACGGTCTGATTGCTCGGAACGACTCGATTTACCGCGCGTAAGCGTACTTGTCGATAGCCCAGTCGGCGAGGAACAGTCCGGCCACGAAGACGACAGAGAGAGCGGCCCCGCTAAGCGTGCCGAACTCCAGCCATCCGACGACGAAACCGACGCTCACGACGAATCCGACCACGACGATTCGCCAGTCCATACTCTCCGAAGCGTGGACTGGGTGAAAACTCATTCGTACTTGCGTTACGGCGACGATTAGCGACGGTCTCACTTATTACTGATTTCTTGTTAACTTCTGATTTCGGCTTTCCGCTCCGGCGAGCGCTTTGCGCGGCCCACGAGAGCGCCGTCAGCGCACGCGCTGACGACCCTCGACTCGTTTCACTCGTCGAGACGCCGTGGGAGCACGCTCCCACGAGCCGTGGCTCGCGTCGCTCGCCAAGACGCCAGCGCGCGCCGGTGCAGAGCGCTGAGCCACCGCGCTGGTGGGGAAGGTCGGTCCAGTTCATGTATAAGCAACGACGACCACCGGATACGCATCCGAAAAACAGCACAACCATTTACCCCTCCGAACACGCAGGTCCCCACATGACGACGTTCCTCTCCGGGGGAACCGGGACCCCCAAACTGCTCGCGGGAGCCGAGTCGGTGTTCGACCCGGCCGACACAACCGTCGTCGCCAACACCGGCGACGACGTGGAACTCGGCGGTCTGCTCGTCTGCCCGGACGTCGACACCGTGCTCTTCGAGCAGGGCGGCGTGCTCGACCGCGAGCGCTGGTGGGGTATCGCCGACGACACGACCGAAACCCACGACGAGCTGCGGGCGCTGGCCGACGCTGCAGGGCTCGACTCCGGCCCGCGATACCTGTCCGACGAGGCCCAGAACACGGGCCGCGATATCGCGAACTGGCGGCGCTTCTCGGGCGTCGCGGAGTTCATGGAGATCGGCGACCGCGACCGCGCGGTCCACCTCACCCGGACGAGCCTGCTCGACGAGGGCCACAATCTGACCGAGGTCACGCGAACGCTCGCGGCCGCGCTCGACGTGCCCGTGGACGTGGTGCCGATGAGCGACGACCCGGTGGCGAGCATCGTCCACACCGTGGACGGTTCGAGTTCGGATTCCGATTTCGCGGCCGAGATGCACTTCCAGGAGTTCTGGGTCGCCCACCGCGCCGACCCCGAGGTCGCGGACGTGGAGTTCCGCGGAGCCGAGTCAGCAGACGCCTCGCCAGCCGCGCTCGGAGCCATCGAGGAGGGGCCGGTCGTGATCGGCCCCTCGAACCCCGTCACGAGCATCGGGCCGATGGTCGCCATCGAGAAACTGCGCGAAGCGCTCCACCAGACGACCGTGGTCGCGGTCTCGCCGTTCGTCGAGGACGAGGTGTTCTCCGGGCCCGCAGCGAAACTGATGGACGCGGTCGGCTACGAGCCCTCGACGCGGGGCGTCGCGGACGCCTACCCCTTCGCGGACGCCTTCGTGCTGGACGAGGCCGACGGGACCCATCTCGACCGCCCCGCGGTCAGAACCGACACCCGGATGGACGACGCAGCGGACGCGCGCCGAGTCGCCGAGGCTGCCGCAGAAGCACTCTCCCGAGCAGGCGCGGAGGTGGCGTGATGTTCGAGCCACGGCTCGCGCTGGCCAGCCTCAGCGGTCGGGCGGACGCCGAGTGGGCGCGCGCCGCAGAATCGTTCGCCGGCGCGGCGTTCCTCGGCGGTATCGCGCTCGACGAGCCGACCCGCGAGGCCGCCCGCGAGATGGTCGACCGCGACCGCGAGGAGTTCCTGCCCGACGAGCCCATCGCGTTCGTGGACCGGCAACTCGGCTCGCTCGCGGACGCCGACCTCCGGCCCGGCTTCAACGTCCGGTCGGCCTCGCTCGGACCGATTCGGGAAGTCGCCCGAATCTGCGCCGACCACGGAGCGATCCTCGAACTGAACGCCCACTGCCGACAGGACGAGATGTGTGCGGCAGGCGCGGGCGAGTCCCTGCTCCGAAACCCCGACCGACTGCGCGAGCAGGTCGCGGCCGCGGCCGCGACCTGCTCGCGCGAGGAGGAGCGAAATACGAGTACCGCGGCCGTGAGCGTCAAGGTCCGCGCGGAGGTGCCGGGCGTCGACCTCGCCGAAATCGCCCGTACTGTCGCCGACGCCGGAGCCGACGCCATCCACGTCGACGCGATGGATAGCGAGGAAGTCGTGGCGGAGGTGGGGGGGGGGGGGGGGGGGCCCCCCCCCCCCCCCCCCACCTCTGCGACCTCGGCCACCTCCGCCGCGAGCACAGACCTGTTCGTGATCGCGAACAACGAGGTGCGCGACGAGGCCACGGTCCGGGAGTATCTGGCCTACGGCGCGGACGCGGTTAGCGTCGGCCGGCCGAGCGACGATCCTGCCGTCCTCCGGCGGGTCCGCGAGGCGACCGACGACTGGTTCGCACGAGCCCCAGCGGAGGTGCCGCGATGAACGCCGCGGAGAACGCCCAGCTTGCGCTCCTGCTGGAGGTCGCGGGCACGCCCAAGCCCGGCAACGTCGACCGGGCGCGCGACCTCCCGGACCTCCGATTCGAGCACTTCCTCGCGGGCGCGGTGGGCGCGGGGCTGGGCCTGCGCGCGGCGGGCGAGGGCGCGCCCGTGGGCGAGGCGTTCGAGCAGGCCGTCGCCGGGATGAGCCAGCAGGCGGGCGGCAACACCCAGTTCGGCGCGCTACTGCTGCTCGTCCCGCTGGTGAAAGCCACCGCGGAGGCCCGTGGCGACCTCACACCAGAAGACGTGACGCGAGTCGCCGAGTCCACCACGACCGAGGACGCCGCGGACTTCTACCGGGCGTTCGACCACGCGGACGTGTACGTCGACGACCCCCCGAAGGACGCCGAGGCGCTGGACGTGCGCCGCGGCAGCGACGCGATTCCGGCGGTCGAGGAGCGCGACCTGACCCTGTACGACGTGCTCGCGCTCGGCGACGAGGACGACGACGTCGCGGCCGAGTGGACCGGCAGCTTCGAGCGCACCTTCTGGACCGCCGACAGGCTCGCCGAACTGGCCGACTCGGCCCCCGCGTCGGCTATCGGCGCGCGGACGTACCTCGAACTGCTCGCCCGCGAGCCCGACACGCTCGTCGCCAAGCAGCACGGCCCGAAGGTCGCCGAGAGCGTCCGGGTGCGCGCACAGGAGGCGCTGGAAGGCGGCCCCGAGGTGGTCGAGGCGTTCGCGGAGTCGCTGGTCGAGGACGGCATCAATCCGGGGACGACCGCCGACATCGTCGCCGCCGGACTGTTCGTCGCGCTCGCCCGCGGGGAGGTGACGGTGTGAGCGAGACTTCTGGTTCCGACTGGCCGGTCGAGTTCCGTGGCGTCACCGAGTCGGTCGTGACCACGCTCGGTCCGAACGACCGTTGGAACGTCGCAGCGCTCGGCCTGCATCCGCCGGGCGACCCGGAGCGTCCGGTCACCGCTCGGACGTGGGGCAACACGCGGACGCGCCGTAACTTCCACCGGCAGGGCGGCGGCTACGTCCAGTTCACCCGCGACCCAGTCGTCTTCGTGGACGCGACGCTCTCGATTTCCGAGGTGGACGAGCCGGTGCTCGACGCCGCGGACGCGTGGGTCGAGGTCGACGCCGAGCAGGTCGACGCGGGCGAGTCTGGCGGGACCGAGTGGGAGGCGTGGGAGCTGCTGCCGAGGGAAACGGGCGTCGAGCGCGAGACCGTGCCGACCATCTCGCGGGGGTTCAACGCGGTCGTGGAGGCCACGGTCGCGGCCTCGCGGCTCGACGTGGACGCCTACGACCAGGCGTCTCTCCGCGAGCGACTGGCGTACTTCGAGGAGGTCGCCACGTCCTGCGGCGACGAACGGGCCGTCCGGGCGATAAAGCGATTGAGGACTCTCGTCGACGCGTAGTTCCGGACGGCCCCGCTCGAACCACGAGGACCGCCCCCGCTCGAAACGCGAAGTCCTCGCCGAGAGTGCCAGCGAGTCGGAATGTTTTCGTCGGGGTACTCTAATTACAGACCAGAGCTACAGGTGAACGTCTTCGAATCTGCGGCGGCCCGGCGACGGTTCGTCGTCGCAGTACTCGTTGCCATCGCGGCGTTCGGCGGGCTGACGATGGCCGTCCGCACGTACGCTCCGTTTCTCACCGACGCGACCGAACTCCGGGAGTTCGTCGCCGGGTTCGGGGTCGTGGCCCCGCTCGTGTTCGTCGCGATTCAAGCGCTGCAGGTCGTGGTCGCTCCGATCCCGGGGCAAGTGACCGGACTGGTCAGCGGTTACCTGTTCGGTGCCGTCCTGGGAACGGTGTACAGCATGGTGGGACTCACTATCGGGAGCACCGTCGCATTCTGGCTGTCGAGGCGATACGGCCGCTCGTTCGTCGAGAGCGTGGTGTCCGACGACGTGATGGAGACCTTCGACGCGTTCGTCGCGGACGCGGGCCTGGTGGGACTGTTCGTCGTGTTCCTCGTTCCGGGGCCACCCGACGACGCGATCTGCTTCCTGGCTGGGCTCACCGACGTCGACCTCTGGAAACTCGTCGTCGTGGCGTTCGTCGGTCGAACTCCCGCGTACGCCCTCGTGAACGTGTCGGGCGCGAGTCTGGCCGACGAGAACGTGGTTCTGGGGATGCTGTTGCTCGTGGGCCTCGCCGTCGCCTCGATCTGGGGCCTACTGAACCGCGAGCGGGTGTTGTCGCTGGTCGGCGTGCGGTGAACCGTCGCCGTTCGGACGAATCCGTCACGTGGACGCTTCGCCGGACAACGGAACCGTCAGCACGGGAACGTCGCTCGTCCTGACCGTCCGCTCGGTCACGCTTCCCAGGAGAGCGCGGTCGAGTCCCGTCCGTCCGTGGGTTCCCATCACCACGAGGTCGACGTCGTGCTCGTCGGCGTACTCACGGATGACCTGGTCGGGGACCCCGACTCGGATCGCCTCGACCGCGGAAACGCCGCGGTCGTCCGCACGCTCCAGAATCGGCCCGGTCGGATTCTCCTCGGACGCGTCGATCAGGTCCAGAACCTCCTCGCGGTCCATTCCGGAACTGATCGGACTCATCCGGACGTCGGCGACGTACAGGACGTGAACCGTCGCACCGTAGCGGTCCGCGAGGTCGAACGCGTGTTCGGCGGCGGCGGTCGCGCCTTCGCTACCGTCGGTCGGAACCAGAATGGTCTCGTACATCGAATGTCTCCTCACGGGGAATCGGCGTACGTGAGTAGTAAGCGAATCCTCGTAACGGTTGCCCTGTCGGAGCAGACACGTTTCAGGACGGGGTCGCCCGGCCGGTTATCGTGTCGACGACGAACTTCAGGATCGTGATCTCCACGTCTTCGATGTCCTCGTCGAACACGCGGATCGGCGAGAACCGCCTGTTGATCTCGGCGGTGTCGAACCGGTCGTAGCCGGATTCGTCCAGTTCGGCCAGTCGACCGGTGACCAGGACGCTCCACGAGTCGAGTTCCCTCGGGTCGTCGGTCGCCTCCGTCCCGTACAGGACGTAACGCGCGTCTCCTGGTGACCGCATGAACTCGCGCTTCTCGCTCCCCTCGGTCTCTCCGATGCGGAAGTAGAGGTTCTCGCCGTCGTAGTAGTGCGCTAGCGGGATCGCGTACGCGTCACCCTCACTGCAGAGCGACAGGACCCCCGTCTCCGTAGTCCGGAGTCGGTCTTCGATCTCCGAGTCGTCCATTCCGCGCGTGTAGGCGAAGTCGACGTGTTTCACGGTCGTCATACGTCGCGGATCTACATAGTCTATCCCATGAGTTCCGCGTCGAGTGTCGTCCGAAGATTACTCCGGGAGTGACGACAGCGAGTCCGAACTCGCGTTCGACCCCGTGACCGATTCCAGACCGCAACGCACTTAGTTTCCGGTCGTGGACTGTAACGCATGCCGATCAAACCCGACTACGTCAAGAAGACGGGGAACGTACTGCTGGACCGATACCCCGAAGCGTTCACGGCCGACTTCGAGCAGAACAAGGAGAGCGTCACGAAGCTGACCAACATCGAGTCGAAGGGCGTCCGCAACCGCATCGCGGGCTACGTCACCCGGAAAAAGTAAGAACTACGACCTGTTACTGCGTTCGCGAGTCGGAGGAGCCGTAGGCTCGCCCGACTCGCGCTCTTGTAAAAGCTCGACCAAAAACGCCGTCAGAGCAAAGCTCTGACGAGCCTTCGGTCGCTCCGCTCCCGAAGACACGGCGGTCGTCCCGTTGGTCCTCCCTTGGTCCGCTCGCTCACGTTCGCTCGCGGCGGATTGCGGTGTTTCTCCGTGGAATGTTTTATCGCACGAAACGGTGTTTTACGTTCGGCTGGTCGGCGTCTCCTGCGCCACGAATTGCCGCTCCCCTTCGACAGATTGCCGCCTCACTGCAGCGACCTCGTTCGGGAGAAACAGGTGCAAGAAGCGGTGATACCCAAACCGTTTTCTCGGCCCGAAGCCGTATCCCCAACATCATGAGTGTACGAGTCGGCGTCCTCGGTGCGACCGGTGCGGTCGGCCAGCGATGTATCCAGTTGCTCGACGGTCACCCGGAGTTCGAACTCGCGGCCGTGACCGCGAGCGAATCGAGCGCGGGCCTCTCCTACAGCGAGGCCGCGAAGTGGCGGGTCGATTCGCCGATTCCCTCCGGCGCGGCGGATCTGACCGTTCGCGAGACCGACCCCGACGCAGTGCCCGACGACGTGGAGCTGCTGTTCTCGTCGCTGCCCTCCGGCGTCGCCGCGGAGGTCGAACCCGGCTTCGCGGAGGCGGGCTACGTCCTCTCCTCGAACTCCTCGAACGACCGACTGGCCGAGGACGTGCCGCTGGTGATCCCCGAGATCAACCCAGGCCACCTCGACCTGCTGGAGGTCCAGCGCGACGAGCGCGGGTGGGACGGCGCGGTCGTGAAGAACCCCAACTGCTCGACCATCACGATGGTGCCGACGCTGTCTGCACTCGATTCGTTCGGGCTGGAGCGCGTCCACGTCGCGACGCTGCAGGCCGTCTCGGGCGCGGGCTACTCGGGGGTCAGCTCGATGGAGATCATCGACAACGCTATTCCCCACATCGGTGGCGAGGAGAACAAGATGGAGACCGAGTCGCGCAAGTTGCTCGGCACGTTCGACGGCGCGGAGCTCTCGCGCCACGACGCCGAGGTCTCGGCGTCCTGTAATCGGGTGCCGACGCTCGACGGCCACCTCGAGAACGTCTGGGCCGAGACCGCCGAGGACCCGAGCGTCGAGGAGGTCGAGGACGCCTTCCGCGCGGTCGAGAGCCTCGACTTGCCCAGTTCGCCAGACCCGCTCATCGAGGTATTCGACGACCCGAGCAGGCCACAGCCCCGGCTCGACCGGACGCTCGGCGGCGGGATGGCCGTCGCGGCCGGGGGCGTCCAGACGACGCCCGCCGGCGTGCAGTACAACACGCTCGCGCACAACACCATCCGCGGCGCGGCCGGCGCGGCGGTGCTGAACGGCGAACTGCTGCGGAGCGACGGCTGGCTGTAGGACGTTCTTTGCTAACTCTACCCAAGGCATTTGTTTCGCGGCTCGCATGTGGCGGTATGGCAGACCCCGCGGACGACCTCGACACGAAAGCGATCGCGGCGACCGAGGCGTTCGCGATCCTTGGGAACGAGACGAGGATGGACGTACTTCGGGCGCTGTGGGAGGCCGACGAGCCCCGCTCGTTCGCCGACCTCCGCGCGGCGGTGGCACCGAACGACAGGGGGAACTTCAGCTACCACCTCGGGAAGCTGACCGACCACTTCGTGCGGAAGACCGGCGAGGGGTACGACCTTCGGTTCGCTGGCGAGCAGGTCGTGCGCGCCGTCCTCACTGGAACCATCACGTCGGCACCCTCGCTTCAGCCCGCGGAGACAGACGAACGGTGTCCCTACTGCGGCGCGACGGTCGAGATGGCCTACGAGGAGGAAGTCATCTCGGTGCGGTGTACCGAGTGCAGCGGCGTGGTCGGCGGGGAGTACCCCGATGGGGCGTACATGCACTACCAGTTCCCGCCGTCGGGACTCGACGGTCGGACTCGCGAGGAGGCCATCGACGCGGCCCACGTGCTGTACGACTCGAAGGTCGCGCCCATGATGAAGGGCATCTGTCCCGAGTGTGCGGGACAGGTCGCCATCTCCTACGAGATCTGCGGCGACCACCGCGTCGGTGAGTCGGGAATGTGTCCGAGCTGCGACAACCGGTTCGAGGTGTGGTCGATCTTCGAGTGCGAGCGCTGTCAGTACAGTCGGCGGTCCGTGGTGTGGTTCGCCGCGCTGAACCATCCAGCGGTGGCCGCCTTCTACCACGACCACGGCCTCGACGAGAAGATACCGTTCCGGAAGCTCACGTGGGACAACGCCCGGTTCGTCGAGCGAGTGACCGGAACCGTCGTCGGGACCGAACCGTACCGCTTCCGAGTGACCATCCCCGTCGACGAGGACGAACTGGTCGTCGAGATGGACGACGAACTCGACGTTCTCCACGTAGAAAAGTCAGATAATTTAGCGTAACGAGCTACGGCTAATGTTGATAGGTAACAAGGAACAATCAACGCTCGTGCCCGAAATCCAGTCCGAAGTAGACGTAGCGACGGCGTGTTCGCTACTCGAAAACGAGTCTCGGAGAGCCATCCTGCGAACGCTGGCGAACGGATCGGGAACGGCGACGCGGCGGGAAATCGCCCGGACGCTCGCGCAGGACGAGCGACGCACGAGCGAGCGGATAGAGGCCGCGCTGTATCACGTTCACCTGCCGAAACTGGCTACCGAGGGTGCGATCCGATACGATCTCGACTCCCAGTCCGTCACGCTCACCGACGAGGGCGAGCGCTTCTTCCAGTTCTTGGACTCGATAGAGCGAAGAATGGACGGTCAGAGGTAGCCCCACGCCCGCCCGCGGTCGATCCACGGATCGACCGCGGGCGGGCGTGGCGGCCTCGCCTCACTTTCTGGCGAGCAGTCGTTCGCTCGGGTCCTCTTCTCGCATCTGGCGGACGACGGCGTCGACGGAACCCCGTTTCTCGCCGATGGCCGCGCCCACGAGCGCGCCCACGCTGGCTCCGGTGCTCGCTGCGTTCCGGCTCACGAGTCCGCCCAGCGTCCCGCCGACTGCGGCTCCCATTCCCGCGTACTTCGCTCGGTTCAGCATTCGCTTGAGACGGTTTCGCATATTCGAACGTCGGGCCGTGGGCGGATAAATGTAGCTACCGGTTCGGGGACCGATGGCGAGAGACGGCGAAGCGCCCGGACATCACACCACCCGGTTCGTCAACTCCTCGCCGTCGTCTAGTCGCCGGACGTTCCCGGCCACGATGTCGGCCAGCCGCGAGTAGTATTCGGGGGTGTGACCCGAACAGTGAGGCGTTATCAGGCAGTTCTCCAGATTCCAGAGCGGGTGGTCTTCGGGCAGCGGCTCGGGGTCGGTCACGTCGAGGGCCGCGCCGCGGACGTGGTTGCTGCGGAGCGCAGACAACAGCGCGTCGGTGTCGACCACCGGCCCGCGCGCGACGTTCACGAGGACGGCGTCCGGCGGCAGGGTCCGGAACGCCGACTCGCCGATCAGCCCGCGGGTCGTCTCCGTCAGCGGGCAGGCCAGCACGAGGTAGTCGGTCCGCGAGAGGGCGTCCTCGAACGCCGGGCCGTCGAATCCGACCACCTCGTCGGTCGGCCCGCCCTTGTCCGGGGTGTAGCGCACGCCGATGGTGTCGACGCCGAACCCCTGCAGGCGCTCGACCACGGACTGGCCGATGGCCCCGAGTCCGACCACCGTGACGGTGCTGCCATGGAGTTCGTGGGACCGGAATTGTCGCCACTCGCGGCTCTGCTGGCGTCGCCACCCCTCGTGGAGCCGCCGGGCGAACACGAGCAGGTTGCCGACGACGTGCTCGCCGATGTTGGGCCCGTGGACTCCGGAGGCGTTCGTGACCGCTACGCCGCGTTCTTCGAGACGGTCCATCGGCAGGTGGCCCGTGCCCGCGTACGCGCAGGCGAACAGCGTCAAACCGTGGGCGTGGTCGAGCAGGTCCGCCTCGAACGACAGCCCGGTGACGACCGGGACGTGCTCTACCAGTCGGCGTTCTTCGGTGGGCGTCCGCGCCAGCCGGACGTCTCGGTCCGGGAGTCGCCCGCGGAGTTCCTCGACGTACTCCTCGACCGGCATGCCGTGCGTTCCGCGCCGCAGGACGAGTACGTCTGGCGCGTCGGATGCGTTCGAGATGGTTGAAGCGTCGGAAGAGCCAGTTGATTCGTCGGGCATATGTGTGGGGTTCGTCACAGGGGGATAAATTATCGTTCGAACCGGAACGTCGAGCGGAGAGGCGTCGAGGAAAACGGAGTCGTCCGATTTGCGGAGCCACGGCCGTTCCTCGCTCTCCGATTCCTAGGTGATGAAAAGGTATTTACAGAATCCGCTTCCAGAACCAGCTAAGCGCCCGTGGCCCTCCAGAACTTCAGCGGGCGACCACGCCAACGATGTTCCGACCCCGCCGCCCGACCACCGACCGAGGACAGTCCCGCGCTCGTCCATCTCGAACGTTCCCGCTCGTTGCAGGGGTGAGAGATCTGTCGTGAGCGCCGTAGATGTTCTCTCGTCGGTTTTCCTCCGGCCGCTCGGGCTCGCAGCGCTCGCGGCCGCGATTCCCATCCTCGCCCTCTACCTGCTCGAACCAGACCCCGAGCGCGTCCGGTTCCCGGCGGTCGAGTTCCTCGCCGGGAATCGCGAGGAGCGCCGACGACACCCCGCGCTCCGCCGACTCCAGCGCAACGCGCTCCTGCTGATCCAGCTGTTGGCGGTAGCCGCGCTCGCGACCTCGCTGGCGGCGCCGTACGTACCGGTCTCGGAGACCAGAACCGTCTCCGAAACCGTGGTCGTCGTGGACGCGAGCGCCAGCATGGCAACCGCGGCCGACGGGACCACCCGATTCGACCGGGCAGTCGCGGCCGCGAAGGACGCCGCGACGGGCGAGACCTCGGTGGTCGTCGCGGGCGCGGAGACCGCGGTCGTCGCCCGGCGCGTCTCGCCCGAAGCAGCCGGAACCAGCCTCGACGGACTCTCGGTCACCGGCGCGCCGGGCGACCTCCGGAGTGCAGTCGACCGGGCCGCGTCCGTCGCGGGCGAGGACGCCCGCATCGTCGTGGCGAGCGACTTCGCGAGCGACGACTGGGAACCCGCCGTCGCGTCCGCCCGGGCCAGAGGCTACACCGTCGCGCTCCGGCAGTTCGACCGCGGTGGGGCCGACAACGTAGGGCTCGTGGACTACTCGTTCTCCGACGGAACGGCGTCGGTCCGGGTGAAGCACTTCGGCGACCGGCAGGTGACCCGCGAGGTGAGCCTCGGCGACGCGACCCGGTCGCTGGACCTCCGGCCGGGCGAGGTCGCCACCGCGACGTTCCCCGTTCCAGCCGACGGCGGGCGAGTCCGGCTCTCGCCCGGCGACTCGTTCCCGGTCGACGACCGGATTCCCGTCGCGGCCCCGTCGGACCCGACCGTCGACGTGCTGGTGGTTACCAACGAGCCGAACCGACCACTGATAACCGCGCTGTCGGTCGTCCGCGGCACCAACGTGACCGTCGAGCGCCCGCCCGCGTCCATCTCGGAGTCCTACGACGTCGTGGTGTTCAGCCGGGTCGAACCGGGTCGCCTGCTCGACGGGACGCGGGAACTCGCCCGCGAGACGCTCGCGGAGGGCGGCGGCGTGGTGATCCAGGCCCAGTCGAACCTCTCGGCGGTCGACTACGGCGGGCTCCTCCCGGTCGCGCCCAACGGTACCGCGACCGACCCCGCCGTTCGACAGCCGAGCGACGGCCCGCTGACCGCCGACGTGACGTTTCCGGCACCGGAACGCTACGTCCGCGCCGACCTGCGGTCCGGGGAAGCGCTGCTGCGGACCGTCAACGGGACGCCGCTGCTGGCGACCGCGCGGGGCGACCGTCTCCTCGGAAACGGCGCGCCCGAGGGCTCGTCGGATTCGTCGGACGGCGGCCGGGTGTTCTACTACGGCTATCCCGCGGGTGCGTCGTCGTTCGACCGCAACTACCGCTATCCGGTGTTCTGGAAGCGGGCGGTGTACGGACTCACCGGCCGACAGTCGCTCTCGGCGACGAACCGCCGAACCGGCACCGCGCTCGCGCTCGGCGGCAACGTCACCGTCGAGACGCCCACCGGGACCAGCACGTCCAGCGCCCTCGCGTTCCGACAGGTGGGCTTCTACGAGGCCGCCGGCCAGCGGTACGCCGCGTCGCTCGCGAACACCGCCGAGTCGAACGTCACCGCCGCCCCCGTCTCCGGAAACGAGACGGCGGCGTCGGCCGATTCCGACGCCGAGACGGCGACCGTGCCCCAGAAACTGACCCCCGCGGTCGCGGGCGTGGCGATACTGCTCGTCCTGCTGGAACTGGCCTACCTGCGCTACCGGGGTGACCTCTGATGGCGGGAGTGGCCGGGCTTGCTCCGACGAGCGCGGCGGGACTGTCCACGCCTGCATCAGGACTGCCGACGCCCGCCTCGGCAGTCCTGACGACCGTCTCCGGCCTCCTGTCGGACCTGCTGGGCACCGGCACGTCGGTCGAGTTCGCGCGTCCGGTCGTCCTCGTCGCGGTGCCCATCGCCGCCGTACTCTGCTGGCTGCTGGTCGTGCGGCCGTCGAGCGCGGCCGCGCTCGACGGCCGCAGTGACGAGGGAGGGACGGGAAAACGCGGCGAAGGACGAACGGGAGAACGCGACGACGAGGACGCATCGTCCGGCACCCGCCCCGACGCCCCGACGCGCCGCGCCCGCTTCGCCGTCTTCGGGACTCGCCTGCTCGTGATCGTCTGTCTCGTGGTCGCGGCCGCGGGTCCGACGACGGTGACGACCGCGACCACGTCCGGCGACCCGGAAGTCACGATGCTCGTCGACCAGTCGGCGAGCATGGAGGTCAACTCCCCGGTCGCCGACGACCTCGAAGCCGGCATCGAGGACGAAGGCGTTGCGGTAGACCCGGTCGCGATCGCCAGCGGCAACGAGTCGCGGGTCGGGGACGCCGTGCTCGCCAACCTCCGGCCGAACGGGAGCGTGCTACTGGTCTCGGACGGCCAAACCACCGGCGGCACGTCGCTCTCGCGGGCCGCCGACGTGGCCCGCTCGGTGAACGCCACCGTCAACCGAGTCCGGCTGACTTCCACCCGGTCGGACGCCCGCGTGACCGTCACCGGGCCGCGGAAGGCCAGCGTCGGCGTCGAGAGCACGTTCGGCGTGCGCGTGGCCGGGGTCCACGGCACGCCGACTGACGCGACAGTCACCGTCTCCGTCGACGGCGAGGAGGTCGCGACCCGGAGCGTCACCGATGACGGCTCGCTCACCGTCGCGCACAACTTCACGAGCGTCGGGCCACATCGGATGACCGCGTCCCTGTCCGGAGCCAACGAGTCCCGAAACGACGCGTTCGCCGTCAACGACGTCTACCGCAAGACCGTGCAGGTGGTCGAGCAGCCCCGCGTGCTGTACGTCAGCCGTGGGGACTACGCCTTCGAGGGGTACCTCCGGGAGCTGTACGACGTGACCCGCGCGGAGTCGATTCCGGCGGATCTCGACGACTACTACGCGGTCGTGGTCCACGACGTGGCCGCGCCGGACCTGGGCAACGTCACCGCGCTTCAGGATCACGTCATCGGCGGCGGTGGCCTGCTGGTGGTCGGCGGCGAGCGCGCCTACGACAGCGGCGACTACGGCAACTCGCGCATCTCGTCGCTCCTCCCGGTCACGGTCGGTGGCTCCTCGGGCGAGACGTCGCGCGTCGCACTGGCGGTGGACGTGTCGGGCAGCGCGTCGTCCGGGATGCGCGTTCAGAAGGCGCTCGCGCTCGACGTGCTCAACCAACTCGGCGACCGCAACGAGGTCGGCCTCGTCGCGTTCAACCGCAACGCCTACCGGGTCGCCAACCTGTCGTCGCTCGACACCGACCGCGGCGCTATCGAGCGCAAGATCCGGAGCCTCCAGGCGGGCGGCGGCACCCGCGTCGACGCCGGGCTGGCCGGCGCGGCGGAACTCCTCGGTGAGGGCGGCGGCACGGTCATCCTGCTGAGCGACGGCCGGAGCGCGCCCGAGCCCGCGCTCGCGGCGGCCGACCGCCTCGCCGACGACGGCGTCCGGGTCGTCAGCGTCGGCGTCGGCAACGTCGACCAGCGCGTGCTCCGCGGGGTCGCCGAGCGCACGGACGGCTCCCTGTTGCTTGCCAACGAGACCAACCGGCTCCGCGTGGAGTTCGGCGGCGAGAGCCGTCGCTATCGGGGCGAGCACGCGGTCGTCGTGGACGACGGCCACTTCGTCACGCGCGGCGTCGAGCCGACCGCGAGCCTGCCCGGGGTCAACGAGGTCAGCGTCAAGGACGGCGCGGACCTGCTGGTCGCGACCGGGTACGGCGCGCCAGCGCTCTCGACGTGGCGGTTCGGACTCGGTCGAGTCGCATCGGTGACGGCATACGGCGCGGACGGGAGCCTCGGCGACCTCCGGACGGAGCCGGACTCGCTGCTGCTCTCGCGGTCGGTGAACTGGGCCATCGGCGACCCCCAGCGCAAGGCGACGGGCGTCGTGGCCGCGCCCGACACCAGGGTCGGCGAGTCGGCGACCGTGGTCTACGCCGGTGAGAATCCGCCCGGTGACGCGACCCTGTCGTTCTCCGAGGTCGCTCCGGAGCGTTACGAGGCCAAGGTCGTGCCGACCGAACTCGGCTACGAGTCGGCTCTCGAAAGCGCGTACGCGGTCAACTACCCGGCCGAGTACGCCGCACTCGGGACGGATCCGGCGCTGAATCGGTCGGTCGAGCGAACCGGTGGCCGGACGTTCGGTGCCGACGAGGCGTCGGCCATCGCGTCGGCGGTCCGGCGGCAGGCGACCCGCGAGCGCCGGGTCGAGCGGCCGTGGGACTGGGCCGCGCTGCTGGCGGGGCTGCTGGTCTTCGTCGGCGAGATCTGCGTGCGGCGGCTGCGACACCACCGCGGTAACGGGGGGATTCCATGAGCTACGTCGGTAACACCATCCACGTCGCACTCGCACTGCTCGTCGCCCTGTCGTCGGTCGGGCTGGTCGGAACGACCGTCTACTACGAGGAGTCGGTCGACCAACTCAGACAGGAGAACAGCGAGCTCTCCGACAGGAACGCCGAACTGGAGGCGTCCCTCCAGCGCGAGCGCCAGCGGATCGACCGGCTCAACGCCACGCTCCAGCGGGTCAACCAGACGCTCCAGACCAGACTGTCCGACATCGAGGAGGTCTCCGAACAGCTGCGCGCGACCGAAGCACGACTCAACGCTACCCGGGGAGAACTCAACGCGACCGAGCGCGACCTGAACCGGTCCCAAGAGCAGGTCGCCGCGCTCCGGGAGGAGGTCTCGGAACTCGAAGTCGAGCGCGACAGGCTCCAGAACGACCTCGAATCGGCCCGACAGCTCGCGGCCGACCTCAACGAGACCATCGTCCGACTCGAAGAGCGCTCGGCGTCCCAGAACCGGACGATGGAGCAACTCAACGGAACCATCGACCGACTGGAGACGCGCTCGGACAGGCAGAACCGGACGATGGAGCGACTCAACGAGACGATAGATCAACAGCAACGGATGCTCGACCGAAAGAACCGGACGATACGCGACCTCCGAGATCGAATCGACCGCCTCGAAGAACGCGTCGAGGAGCTAGAGGACTCGTCGTCCCAGGACTACGCTCGGCCCGACCGGCATCCCCGGAGTCGGTCGCTGGCCGCTCGCGGGGGGACAACGATGACCGACGACTCGCCCCACGACGCGATGGGAGCCGCACTCGCCGAGATCCGCCGCGAGCGACTGAAGGCGGCGTTCGTCTACGCGAGCGTCGACGCGGTCTGCGCCATGCTGGCCGCGAACCTGCTCGCAAGCGTCGTCGACCTGTCTTTGCTCGACACCGGAATCGCGGCGTCGTCGTTCGAGTCGGTCGGCCTCCCCGCACCGGACGCGGGGACGCTCGTCGGGACCGGCGCGGGACTGGTCGTGCTCGTGGCGGAGATGGCCGTCCGAACGCGCCGCCCCGCCGCCGAGGCCTTCGAGGCCGCAAACCCCGAGGTCCGCGAGGCGCTCCGGACCGCCCGGGACGCCGCGACCGACGACCGCTCGAACCCCATGAAGCGGGCGCTGTACGCCGACGTGCTCGACCGGCTCCGGGAGACCTCTAGCGTGAGCCTGCTGAACGCGACCCGGCTCGCACTCACGGTTGCCGTCGCGTTCGCGTTGAGTCTGGCGACGGTCCAGACCGCGGTGGTCGGGGTCGACGTCGGCCTCTCCGACTCGGACCCGGCGGCGACCGGCCCCGCCGAGGTCGTCGACGACCAGCGCGCGTTCTCGGACCGGACCGAGGACCTACAGGACGGCGACGAGGTGCTCGGTGACCCGACCAACGTCTCGGCGGGGTCCGAGAACCTCTCGGCCGCGGTCAGCGCGAATCCCGGCGGCGAGGGCGAGCGCGACTGGGACTACGACTCGGACGCGGGCGACGACGGCGAAGACGAAAGCGTGGACGCCCAGCGCGCAGGGTTCACCTCGCCCGACCGGGTGGAAGACGCCACGCTCGTCCAGCGATACGCCCGAGAACTCGGAACCAACTCGACGGACAGCTACTCGACGGACGGCTGACGCAGAACTACTCCACCCATGACCGACGACCGTTCCCACCAATGACCGAAGACAACCCCGCCATCGACGACGTGACGAACCGCATTCAGGCGATCCGCTCGGAGGTCCGACGCCGCATCGTCGGCCAGCAGCAGGTGGTCGACCAGGTGCTGGCCTGCCTGCTCTGCGACGGCAACGCCTTGCTGGAGAGCACGCCCGGTCTCGGGAAGACGCTGCTCGTTCGGACCCTCGCGGAGGTGACCGACCTGACCTTCTCGCGCATCCAGAACACGCCCGACCTGATGCCCTCCGACGTGGTCGGCACCGAGATGGTCCGTGAGACCGACACCGGCCGGACGTTCTCCTTCCAGAAGGGCCCGGTGTTCGCAAACCTCGTGCTCTCCGACGAGATCAACCGGGCGACCCCGAAGACCCAGTCGGCGCTGCTCGAAGCCATGGAGGAAGGGCAGGTGACCGCCGGCAACGAGACCTACGACCTGCCGGAGCCGTTCTTCGTGCTGGCGACCCAGAATCCCATCGACCAGGAGGGGACCTACCCGCTTCCGGAGGCCCAGGCCGACCGCTTCCTGATGAAGATCCTGGTCGAGTACCCCGACGCCGACGCCGAGCGCGAGATCGTCGACCGGTACACCCGGGACGTGGACGCCTCGGTCGCCGTCGAGTCGCAGGTGTCGACCGGCGAACTCCGCCAGCTACAGCGGTTCACCCATCAGGTCCCTATCGCCGACGACCTCCGGGACCTCGCGGTGGACGTGGTCCGGGACACCCGGAGCGCCGAGGACCTCGAATACGGCGCGAGTCCGCGCGCCAGCATGTCGCTCGTCCGAGCGGCGAAAGCTCGCGCGCTCGTGGAGGGCCGGACCCACGTCGGCAGCGAGGACGTGACCGCGATGGCCGTGCCGGTGCTGCGCCACCGCGTAGTCGTGGACTTCCGAGCCGAGCGCGAGGGGAAGACCGCCGACGACGTGATCGAGACGCTGGTCGAGGACCGATGATACCCACGGAGTTGCTCGGATGATAACGACTGACTTCCTCGACGAACTCGCCCGGTTCGAGGCCGCCAGCGACCGGAACGCCCGGTCGGAACAGCAGGGCGAGCGCACCACCGAGGCGGTGGGAGAAGGGCTTACGTTCGCGGACTACCGCCGGTACGAACCCGGCGACGAGCCGCGATTCATCGACTGGAACCTCTACGCCCGGACCGACGAACTCTACGTCAAGCAGTTCGAGGCCGAGCGCAACTTCACGCTCCACGTGCTGGTCGACGCCAGCGCGTCGATGGACTTCGGCGACGGCGACGCCCACAAGTTCGAGTACGCCGCCAAGCTCGGGCTGGGGTTCGCCTACCTGACCGCCCGCGAGCACAACGACTTCCGCTTCGCGACGTTCGACGCGACAGTCGACCGGCTCGACCGCGGCCGGTCGAATCGGGGCGAAGTCCTCGGGCTCGTCGAGCAGTGCAACGAAGTCGCTCCCGACGGCGAAGCCGACTTCGAGACCGCGCTGACCGAGTACGCCGCGACCATCGACTCGAAAGCACTGGTGGTGGTCTGCAGCGATTTCCTCGCAGACCTCGACGCCGTCGACGCCGGACTGGAAGCCCTCGCGTCGAATCAGGTCGTGCTTGCCCACGTGGTCGCGCCCGAAGAAAAGGCCCTCCCGACCGGGCGCGACGCCGTCTTCGAGGCGCTGGAGTCCGAGGACTCTCTCCGTGCGTACGTCAGCAACAGATTGGAGCAGTCGTACCGTGAGCGCTTCGACGACCACGCCGACGGCGTCGAAGGCGTGGCCCGCGACCTCCGAGCGCGCTACGAGCGCATCGACACCGGCCGACCGTTCTTCGAGTCGTTCGGCGACCTGTGGTTCGAGTGAGTCGAGAGGTCTGGAGACTCGAAATTGAGGGATCGTAGTCTATCCGTTTTATTTCGCTTCAGAATGATGCTCCGTCTGGGATTTGAACCCAGGTCACAGGCTCGAAAGGCCCGAATGATTGGCCGGGCTACACCAACGGAGCGTTCCTTTGCGCGCGGGAGTGTTCCCGAACGCATTCTGACGGTTGACCTGCACGCTTATAAAGCCCACTAATTCGATCGCTTGCCGTGGTGTGGTTTGACACGCGAACTGTCGATTTCGGCGTCCGACTTCTCCTCGAAAAGTAGCTCTATCGGCGCGTCGAACTTGATATTCCCGTGGTCGGCCTTGCTGTGGCACCGGTTGCAGAGGAGAACGAGATTCCGTTCGTCGTGTGCGTCCCCGACTTCGAGGTGCGCCGCTTGGCGGAAGATTCGAACGGGGACGACGTGGTGGACTTCGAGCCGGTAGTCTGACCCGCCGTGGCCGCAGTGCTGGCACACCTCGTCGCGCTCACGAACCTTCTCTCGAACAATTTTCCAACCGGAACCGTACCGCCTGCTGTATCCGCCTCGCCAGTTGGGATTCTCCTCACCGGCTGTCGATTCGCTCATCTTCCGACGAGTTTCTTCGGGCCGGGTAATCCCCTCTAACGAATCGGCGATCCGTTCTCGAACGTCGTCTGGTATCTCGTTGCCCTTGTGGGCTTCTGACATCTTCTCTCTCGTCTCCTCGGAGAACGACCGACCAGTCAGCGATTCAGAAATTTTCTGCTTCTCCTCTTCGGTTCGCTCCCGGCCGTACATCGGGTGGTTCTCCCCGCACATCTCCCGAGTCGGAACGTCGAACCGTTTCATGTACTCCCGAATCGTCGACGGCGAGACGCCACACTCCTCACCGATCTCGCGCTGAGTGAGCCCTTCATCCCAGTACTTGACTTCGAGCCAGTGACCGTTCCGATACCGCTTCATCTGTAGTCACTTGTGACTACATCGTTTATAAAATTACGCTCTGGGGGTAAAATATCTCGATGTCAGTCGACGCGAACGAGATAGAGAACCAGCGACCACCTTCGAGAGCAGCGGTTCAGTCGTCTACTTCCCTTCGAACTCCGGTTCGCCGTCCCCCATGAACGCCGTGACGCCCTCCATCAGGTCGTCGGTGTTCATCAGGTGGCCGAACGCCTGGGACTCGACTTCCAGTCCGGCGTCGGTGTCGGTGCGGCCCGCCAGCATGGCGCGCTTGGTGTACTTCTGGGCGATGGGCGGCCCGGCGGCGAGGTCGGCCGCCAGCTCGAACGCGGCGTCCTCGAACTCGTCGACGGCGACGACCTCGTTGACGAAGTCGTACGCTTCCATCGTCTCGGCCTCGAAGCGGTCTGCGGTGAAGATGATCTCCTTGGCGCGGCCCTCGCCCACGATGTGCTTCAGGCGCTGGGTGCCGCCCCAGCCGGGGAGCAGGCCGAGGTCGTGCTCGGGCTGGCCGAACTCCGAGCGCTCGCTGGCGACGCGCATGTCCGCGCAGGTCGCGAGTTCCATCCCGCCGCCGAGGCAGTAGCCGTCGATCCCCGCGACGACCGGCATCGGGCAGGCTTCGAACTTCCCGAACGTTTCCTGGCCCTTCTTCGAGAGCTCCACGGCGTGGAGGGGGTCCCCGCCGCCCGCGGCCATGCTCTGAACGTCCGCGCCCGCGGAGAACGCCTTCTCGCCCTCGCCGACGAGGAGGACGGCCCGGACCTCCTCGTCGTCGGCCAGCGCGTCCACCGCGTCGGCGAGTTCGTCGAGCAGTTCCTCACTGATCGTGTTCATGCGGTGCGGGCGGTCGAGCACGACCTTACCGACCATCTCGCCGGGCTTCTCGACCCGGACGTTGTCGTAGTCGTAGGTGTCTTCGCCGCTTCCCGCCTCGTCTCCGTCCGCCCCGCCGTAGAAGCCGCCTTCCTCGGCGGCCTCGCGGAGGTAGTCGGCGACCTCGTAGCGGACCGCGCCGGTGTCCTCGCGGAGGTCGTCGAGTTCCTCGACCAGCGAGTCCAGCCCCGCGTCGTCGGCCATCTTCGCCGGGCCGTCGGGGAAGCCAGCGCCGAGCATCACGGCCTCGTCGATGGCATCGGCGTCGGCCACGTCGTTGCCGATCAGCTTCGCGACCTCGTTTGCCATCACGGCGCGCAGGCGGCGGACGATACCTTCCTCACCGGCGTCGGTGGGGATGTCCGCGCCGCCGTTCTCGTAGTCGTAGAAGCCCTCGCCGGTCTTCTTGCCGAGGGTCTCGGCCTCGACCTTCTCGGCGAGGACCGGGCAGGGCTCGTAGGCCTCGCCCAGCACCTCGTGCATGTACTCGAGGACGTGGTAGCCCACGTCGATGCCGACCTGATCGGCGAGTTCGAAGCTCCCCATCGGGAGCCCCATGTCGAACTTGGTCGCGCTGTCGACCTGCGCGACGGTGTACTCGCCGGACTCGACCAGCCACGCCGCCTCGTTCATCAGCGGGACGAGCACGCGGTTCACGATGAAACCGGGGCTGTCCTTCCGGACGCGGACGGGCGTCTTGCCCATCTCCTCGGCGAGGTCCTCGGTCAGGTCGAGCACCTCGTCGTCGGTGTGTGCGCCGGAGATGACCTCCACGAGCTGCATCCGGACCGGCGGGTTGAAAAAGTGCATCCCGCAGAAGCGTTCCGGGCGCTCGGTCACCTCCGACAGCTCCGTGATGGAGAGGCTGGAGGTGTTGGTCGCGAAGACGGCCTCGTCGGGCGCGTACTCCTCTAGCTCCGAGTACACGTCCTTCTTGATCTCCATCTTCTCGGGCACGGCCTCGACGACGAAGTCGGCGTCCGAGACGGCCTCCTCGAAGTCCACGATCGGCGTCACGCGGTCGAGCGCCGCGTCGGCCTCCTCGTCGGAGAGCTGGTCTTTTTCGGCCAGCTTGCCCAGGCTCCACTCGATCTGGTCGTAGCCGTTCTGGACGAACTCCTCTTTGATGTCCCGGAGGTTCACCTCGAACCCCGCGATGGCCGCGACCTCCGCGATGCCGTGGCCCATGTTGCCAGCCCCGAGAACTGCGACGGTGTTGATATCGTCTACGTCCATGTTCGGAGCGTCGGTTGCCGGGTGTTTCAACGTTTCCCTATCGGAGGTTAAAAACTCGCGACGAGTTTCCTCCCGGTTACAAAGGGATTTAGGGGACCGTGTGCAATATTCACCCATGGACTTCGGACTCTCCGACGAACAGAAGGCGGTTCGCGACGAGGTGCGACGATTCGCCGAGAACGAGATCGAGCCGATAGCCAAGGAGTACGACGTGGCCGAGGAGTACCCGTGGGAGATCATGGACGAGGCCGCCGAGATGGGACTGCTCGGCGCGCACATCCCCATCGAGTACGGCGGTGCGGGCTACAGCAACCTCGAATCCGCCATCATCACCGAGGAGTTGTTCGCGGTCGACGCGGGCATCGGCCTGTGCATCACCTCGGCCGCGTTCGGCGCGGACGCCATCATGGAGTTCGGCACCGACGACCAGAAGGAGCGGTTCCTCACCCCCGTCGCGGAGGGCGAGTCCATCATGGGCGCGGCTATCTCCGAGCCAGACACCGGGTCGGACGTCTCCTCGGTCTCGACCAGCGCCGAGAAGGACGGCGATGAATGGGTGATCAACGGGAACAAGATGTGGATCACGAACGGCTCGGTCGGCGACTACTACGTCGTGCTCTGCAAGACCGACCCCGACGCCGACGGCCGGTACAACGGCTTTTCCCAGATCGTCGTCGAGTCGGACCGCGACGGCTTCGAGTCCGAGAAGATCACGGGCAAGCTCGGCGTCCGGTCGTCGGACACCGCGGAACTCATCCTCGACGACGTGCGCGTGCCCGAGGAGAACCTGATCGGGACCCGCGGCATGGGCTTCCTCCAGCAGATGCAGTTCTTCGACGACACCCGGACCGCGGTGGCCGCGCAGGGCGTCGGCATCGCGAAGGGTGCCTGCGAGGCCGCGCTCGACTACGCCGAGGAGCGCGAGCAGTTCGACCGCCCCATCTCGGACTTCCAGGCCATCCAGCACAAGCTCGCGGACATGCACACCCGCACCGAGGCCGCGCGCAATCTGACCTACAAGGCTGCGTGGAAGGTCGACCAAGGCGAGGACATCACGAAGCTCGCCTCGATGGCCAAGGAGTACGCCTCCCGCGTGGCCGTCGACGTGGCGAACGAGGCCGTTCAGATTCACGGCGGCGCTGGCTACGTCAACGACTTCCCGGTCGAGCGGTTCTATCGCGACGCCAAGATCACCCAGATCTACGAGGGAACGACCGAGATCCAGAAGAACATCATCGCGCGCGAGCTGCTCGGTAAGGGATTCTAGAACCACCTTTTTTCTTCGTCGGGTGTTCACCGGCGCGCCGACCGCGTCGGCGCGCCGGTGAACACCACTCCTCGAAAAGATCTGGACCAAAAAAGGCCGCTCGCTCTTCCCTCCGGTCGTCGCTCGCGGTACAACTGCTGGTACTCACCGCAAACCGCTACCGTATGGACCGCCACCGCACTTGGAAAATTGCTAGTCACTTCTCGACGCAGTCGCGGCGTTCCACGAAATCTACTGTCACGCGATCTTCCACGTCCACCGCGAGTCGAGGTAGTACCGGTAGAGGCCGCTGATGAAGATGGCGAAGCCGTTCGCGAGTAGGTACATCAACCCCGCCCAGTTCACGAACGCCCACAGCAGGCCGACCTGTATGGGAATCGCCGACCCGCGGACGATGTTTGTCCGCACCAGTCCGACGAAGTAGTCCCATCGGTGGCTGTGGCCCGCGTGCTGGAACGTCCACGCGTTGTTCACGAAGAACTGGAGGATGATGGTGAGTTCGATGGAGATGGTCGCGGCGACGAGGTAGTTCAGGCCGCCGTACTCGACGAGCAGCCACAGCACCGCTGTCTGGACGCCCGCGGCGAACGCGCCGACGGTGACGAACCGGTAGAGCCGGACGACCGTCGGATGTCGCGCGACGGTTCTGAACTGGGAGTCGCCCACAACAGTCCCACGGGGCTTCGAGCGTGGAGTACGTTCTGGTTTTGTCGCACGGGAAGGGCCACACCCTGTCGTCAGTCCAAAATTTCACGGCCCCCGTCCGTCAGTTCCACGTCTCGCGGACGACCCGAAGCCAGTTATCCCGTGCGATGGCCCGAATCTCCGCTTCGTCGAACCCGCGGCTCCGAATTTCGTCCATCACGTCCGGAAGTCCCGTCACGTCACCGACGGCGTCGAGGATTCCCGCGCCGTCGAAGTCCGAGCCGAGCGCGACGTGCTCGACGCCGACGCGGTCCGCGACGTACTCCACGTGGTCCACGAGCGTCGAGATGGGCGTGTCGGGGTCGCTCCCCCCGTCCGGTCGGAGCTGGCCCGCCGCGAAGGTGACGCCGACCACGCCGTCCGAATCCGCGACGGCGTCGAGTTGGGCGTCGGTCAGGTTCCGGCTCAACGGGCAGACGGCGTGGGCCGCGCCGTGGCTCACCACCAGCGGGTCCTCGGTCTGGTCGGCAACGTCCTCGAAGCCCGCCGTGGTCAGGTGCGCGAGGTCGACGACGATGCCCCGCTCGTTGCACGCGCGGACGAGACTCTGCCCGGCGTCGGTGAGTCCCGCGCCGGTGTCGGGCGTACCGGGGTACTCGAACTTCACCCCCTCCGCGAACGCGTTGGGGCGACTCCACGCGAGCCCGATGGAGCGCACCCCCGCGGCGTAGAGGAAGTCCAGGTTCGATAGGTCGGGAGCCACGGCCTCTGCGCCTTCGAGGTGCGGGACGGCCGCGATGGTGTCTGGATCGGCGAGCGTCGCTTCGAGGTCGTCGTACTCGCCGACGACGCGGAGCACGCCGTCCGACTCAGCCCGGGACCGCGACTCGGCCGCGATGCGGTGGAGCCGCGCCAGCAGGTCGTAGGTGAACGCCTTCGCGCGCTCGTGGTCGACCGCGGGCGGGAGCGCCATCTCGTACCCCTCGTCGGTCTCGACGCGCTCGTACTCCCAGCCGTCGTTCGGCACGAACGCGGCGAAGAAGCCGCCGCCGAGGTTTCCATCCCGCGCCCGCGGGAGGTCGACGTGGCCCGTCTCGCTCCGCTCGAAGAACGTTCGGCCGCCGCCGCGCTCGTCGACGTGGAGGTCGAGCAGCGTGTCGTTGTGCCCGTCGAAGATGCGAACCGAGTCCGTCACGATGTCCGAATCCGCGACCCCACGCCCCGTGAAACTGTCGGAGCGGCGTTCGGGGGCGTGGGCGGCACGCGATTTGCGTGCGGCCCACGCCCCCGAACGCCCGGCTACGAAGCGGGCGATAGGGGGGAACACCTAATTCCACCCGGCCGTAAGCCCGGGGCATGAGCGCAGCAGCGACGAGCGAGTTCGAGGAGTCGCTCCGGGAGCTGGGGGTCACGTGGTCACGGACCGCCGCCGCGGAGTTCGAGGACGCCATCGGGGACGCCGTAGTCGGCCCCGCGGTCGGAACACCGCTTCCGTTCGAGGGCGTCTCGCTCGCGGGGACCGAGGTGGCCCGCGACCCCACGCCGAACCAACTCGACGCGGCGACGACCGGCGTCACGCCCGCCGCGTTCGCCATCGCCGACTACGGGTCGGTCGTGCTCCGGCCCGACGAAACGGGCGTGGAACCCGTGAGCCTCTACCCCGAGCGACACGTCGCGGTGCTGGCCGAGGGCGACGTGGTCGCCGATATGCCCACCGCGTTCGAGCGACTGGGCGAGACCTTTCGCAGGGGTGGTGAGGAGAGCGAAGATGGCGAAGATGGCGGGGATGGTGAGAGTGTCGTCGCCGGGAGCGACGCCATCCTTGCCACGGGGCCGAGCGCGACCGCGGACATGGGCGCGCTCGTGACGGGCGCACACGGGCCGAAGGAGGTCCACGTCGTCGTGCTGGAGGACCGCTGATGGCGTCGGAACCACGCGAATCCCGCGGTGTCGATTCCCGGCGAGCCAAAGCCGAAAAGATCCGGCAGGTGCTCGCCGAGGATGGCGACGCGGTCGAGGCGAACACGCAGGGGTTCAACCAGAAGCGGTACGAGGCAGTCGCCGAACTCGACGACTACGAGGAGCTGAAGACCCGCGCCCGGGAGATAAAGGAGGACGCCATCGCGGACCTGCCGGACCTGATCGCCGAGGTGCGCGAGACCGTCGAAGCTCGCGGCGGGAACGTCTACCTCGCCGAGGACGCCGCGGACGCGAACCAGTACGTCGCTGACGTGGTCGAGGACCGCGACGCCGACTCGGTGGTCAAGAGTAAGTCGATGACGACCGAGGAGATCGACGTCAACGAGCACCTCGAAGCCCGGGGCGCGGAGGTCTGGGAGACCGACCTCGGCGAGTTCGTCGTCCAACTCGCCGACGAAGCCCCGAGCCACATCGTCGGGCCGGCCATCCATCGCTCGCGGGAGGACATCGCCGACCTGTTCGAAGCGAAGTTCGACCTCGACGAACCGCTCGAAACCGCCGAGGAGTTGACCCAGTTCGCCCGCGAATACCTCGGCGAGCGCATCCGGGAGGCCGAGGTCGGGATGACCGGCGCGAACTTCGTGGTCGCCGAAAGCGGCACCGTCGCGCTGGTGACCAGCGAGGGCAACGCCCGAAAGACCGTGCAGGCGACCGACACCCACGTCGCGGTCGCCGGCGTCGAGAAGCTGATTCCGCGATTCGAGGACCTCCAGCCGTTCGTCGAGTTGATCGCCCGCTCGGGCACCGGACAGGACATCACCTCGTACCTCTCGCTGTTCTCGCCGCCGGGCGACTCGCCGACCTTCGAGTTCGGTGACGAATCCACGTCACTTTCCGAACACGACGCCGACCGGGAGTTCCACCTCGTGCTGCTCGACAACGGCCGGACCGCGATGCGCGAGGACCCCGACCTCCGGGAGACACTGTACTGCATCCGCTGCGGGGCGTGCGCGAACTCCTGTGCCAACTTCCAGCAGGTCGGCGGCCACGCGTTCGGCGGCGAGACGTACTCGGGTGGCATCGCCACCGGCTGGGAGGCGGGCGTCCACGGCGAGGACAGCGCCGCCGAGTTCAACGACCTCTGCACGGGCTGCTCGCGCTGCGTGAACCAGTGTCCCGTGAACATCGACATCCCGTGGATCAACACGGTCGTTCGCGACCGGCTGAACCGCTCGGCCGACGAGGGCGACTTCGACTTCCTCGTGGAGGGGCTGACGCCGGACGCCGAACCGGGCGGCATCGACCTCCAAAAGCGGCTGTTCGGCAACTTCGGCACGCTCGCGAAGCTGGGAAGCGCGACCGCGCCGGTGTCGAACTGGCTGGCGGACACGGCTCCGGCTCGCGGGCTGCTCGAGCGCGCGTTGGGCGTCGACCGGCGGCGCGACCTCCCGAAGTTCGAGCGCGAGACGCTGATCGACTGGTTCGAGGCGCGCGGCGGCCCGCGCGTTTCGGCCGCCGAGGCAGACCGCGAGGCGGTCGTCTACCCCGACCCGTACACCAACTACGTCCGGACCGAGCGCGGGAAGGCCACGGTGCGGACCCTCGAAGCGCTCGGCGTCCGAGTGCGGGTGCCCGAGGTCCCCGAGAGCGGGCGCGCGCCGCTCTCGCAGGGGATGGTCGCCACGGCAGACGAGCGCGCGAGCGAGACGTACGCCGCGCTCGCCGAGCACGTCGACGCCGGGCGCGACGTGGTCGTCATCGAGCCGAGCGACCTCGCGATGTTCCGCCGGGAGTACGAGCGTCTGCTCCCCGAGAAGTCGTATCGGCGGCTCTCGGAGAACAGCTACGAGGTCGTGGAGTACGTGTTCGGCCTGCTGGAGAACGACGCGCCGAACGAGGAGTCGACGGCTGGCAGGACATCGGGCAAATCGACGGCTGGCGGCCAACCGAGCGAAGAGTCGGCGGCCGCGGGCGCGTCGTCGGCTTCTGGCGA
>NZ_QLVG01000065.1 GCF_003382685.1 Halorussus litoreus
GGCGGCGGTCGCGACGCGACCGCCGCCGCCCGCGCGAGCGAGCGTAGAGTGAGTGACGGGTCGCGGGACGCGGCGGGCGAGAGATCGCGGGACGCGCCAAGCGAGAGCGCCGGAGCGTTCGAGAGCGAAGGATCACCGTCCACGCCGACCGCCGAGGAGGTGTCCCGATGAGCCTCGCGTCGGAGATCGCCGTCCTGCTCGGATTCGGCGTCCTCGTTGCGGTCTACTACGCCGCGTTCGACGTGACCCGAGCGCGAGCGAGCCCCGCGTCCGCGAGAGCCGCCCGGAAAGACGCGGAGGCCGCTGAAACGGGGAAGGGCGGGACCGCCGAGGACGCCAGCGACGAGATGGACGCCGAGGATGCTGACTCCGCGGACGACGCGGCGACAGACAGCGATGAAGACGACTCGGTCGTCAGGACCACCGGCCCGCGCTGGGCCCCCGGCACGACAGTCGGGCTGCTCGCCGGGGCCGCGGGGCTGCTTACGAACAATACCACCGTCTTCCTCGCCGGGGTCGTCGGCTTCGCGTACACGGCCTACCGGTCCGGCACCGAGCCGCCCGACCCCGACCTCTCGGCCGAGCGCGAGATCGACGACCGGTCGCCCGCGCCGAGTCGCGAGATCGAGGTGACGCTGACTGTCCGAAACGACGGCGAGACGACCGTGCCCGACCTCCGGATCGTCGACGGCGTGCCCGAGAAGCTGGCGGTGACCTCGGGGTCGCCGCGGTTCTGCACCGGCCTGCGCCCCGGTGAGTCGGCGTCGTTCTCCTACCGGGTCCGCGCTCGCCGGGGCACCCACGAGTTCGGCGCGACGACGCTGGTCGCTCGGAACGTCAGCGGGAGCGCCGAGCGACGATTCCGGCGGGAGATTCCGGCCACCGTCACGAGCGAGTCCCGGCCCGGTGACGTTCCGCTCCCGGCCGATACCTCCTCGCATCCAGGTCACATCACGACCGACTCCGGGGGCGAGGGCGTCGAGTTCTACGCCACGCGTGAGCACCACCCGAGCGACCCCCCCAGCCGCATCGACTGGAAGCGGTACGCCCGGACCCGCGAGCTGACCACCGTGGAGTTCCGCGAGACGCGGGCCGCGACCGTGATGGTCGTCGTGGACGCCAGACGCGCCGCCCACGTCGCCCGGCGGGACGGCGAACCCGACGCGGTCGCGCTCTGTGAGTACGTCGCCGAGCGGCTCGCGGGGTCACTGCTCCGGCGCAACGACCGGGTCGGCCTCGCGGTGTACGGCCCGCCGGAGGCGTACCTCGCGCCGGGCGGCGGCGACGAGCAGAGCGCCCGCGTCCGGGCGACGCTCCGCGACGCCGACACCCCATTCGAGCCTCAGCCGGTGGGGCTATTCCGCGAGCGACGGCGGAGCCGCACCAACGAGACGCGATTCGACACCCTGCGCAAGCGGATGCCCGCCGCGTCGCAGGTCATCTTCCTCTCGCCGATGGCCGACGACTTCGCTGCCGACGTGGCCAAGCGCTTCCGGGCGTACGGCCACGCGGTGACGGTGCTCAGCCCGGACGTGAGTGGTGACACCCCCGGCGGATCGGTCGAGGGTATCGAACGGGCCGAACGGCTCTCGTCCGTGCGAGAGAGCGACGTTCGCGTGGTCGACTGGTCGCCGGACGAACCGCTCCGCAACGCCGTGGAGGCGGCGACCGCGAGGTGGTCGTCGTGAGCCGCGCGCGAGACGACTCCGGCGGGCCCGACTACCCGCGCGCACCCGACTACCGGGCGAGCGGGTTCGGCGGGACGCTCGCAGTGCTGGTCGCGGTCGTGGCCGGAATCGGCCTCGGGCTCGCGGACGGCTCGCTCTCGGCCGTCCTCGCGTGTCTCGGGGGCGCGACGCTGGCCGCGCTGGGCGTCCGGGCGAGCCAGTCGGGGACCAACGCCCGCCGTGCCGCGGGGAGCGCGGGCGTCGTCGCCGGGGCTGTCGCGTTCGCCGGTGTCGCCGCCTTCGACGGCGGCGCGGTCCCGCTGTTGGTCGGGGTTTCCGTCGCGGCGGCCGCGACGAACGCGACCGTCTCGCTCGACGACAAGGTCGAGGTGCCCGCGGTGGGAACTGCTAGGCGCTCGGCGACCGTCCTCTCGGTCGGGGCGGTCGCGTCAGTAGGGTTGTACGCCGGCGTCTTCTCGGGGGTTGCAGGGTTCACCGTCGAGGCGCTCGCCGCAGTCGTCACGGCGAACGAACTGGTCGCGCTGCTCGCGCTACAGGTCGAGGTGCTGCTGATCGCCGAACTGCTGCATCGGGCCGTCCCGATACTCGACACGTGGCTCCCGGAGGGTAGGGAGCTTCGGGAGGCCGCACTCGACCGGCTCGACTTTAGGGTCGAGGACCTGCCCCGGGAGTACGTCGCGTTCCTCGTCCTGCAGGTCGTGCTCGCGCTCACGGCGTGGGGGCCGCGGTGGTTCGACGCGTTCCTCGGCTCGCTGTCGGTGTTCGGGACTGGAATCCGGCTGTTGCTCGGCTCCGGCGTGCTCCACGCCGCGCTCGGCGCGGTCGTGCTCGCGCTGGTCGGCGTGCTCGTCGCCCGCGCGGGCCAACTCCTCGTCGTCGCGTGGGCAGGTAACGACCCACCGGGAGCGCTCGCCCGCTCTGCCGGCGGCATCTCGGCGCTCGCCGTCACAGCAGTCCTCGGACTTCCGCCGCTCGCGGGCGCGGTCGCCGCGACCGCGCCCGCGAGCGGCGGCGTCGATTTCGCAGGGACGATCAGCACCTTCGGCGCGACGGCGACATTCGCCGGCGGGACCGCCGCGGTCCTCTTCGGTGTCGTCTTCGCGTCGTTCGTCCTCGATGCGGTCGTTCGCCCGTGGGTCGTCACCAGTGGGGCCACCGGCTTCGCGGTCGCGGGAGCAGCGCTGGCGGTCGCGTCGCTAGTCGCGGCCGAGGCCGGCGGGGACGCACTCGCCGTCTTCGCCGGCGTCGCGGCCGCGCTGGCGGTCCACGACCTCGGGAGCAACGCTGTCGAGCTCGGCGCGCAGGTCGGCCCAGCGGGCGAGACGCGAACCGGCGAGACGGCCCACGCGGTAGCCACGCTGGCGGTCGGCACTGGCGGAGTCGCGCTGGCGACGCTGACCGCGTTCGCGATGGGCTCGTGGTCGGCCTCGGTACGCGCGTGGCGGGCCCGACTCGCGGTCGCGCTCCTCCTGCTCAGCGTGCTGTGTTTCGCGGTGCTGGTCGGGCGCGAGGAGTGAACTCGATTCAGATTTTGGTGCTCCGCAGTTTCGGCCGGAGGGACGACTACCCTGTTTCGCCCGGTGGAATGGCAACCCTGTTTCGCCGGTGGAACAGTCGTAACCCTGGCGGACTGAAAGGGCGAGGCGACTCGCGGGCCGCAGGCCCGTGGTCGTCTCCTCCATCCGACCAGACCAGCGTATCCGGCCGAAGGTCCCAAACTTCCGGAACCCCAACGGTCCACGTGTTCCCCGAGGAGATCGCCACCGAACGGCTCCGACTCCGGCGACTCAACCGCGAGAACGTGCCGACTATGCGGCTCTACGACCACATGCGCGCCGAAGCGCCCGGCATGGAGGAGGTCCGCGACTACGTCCTGTGGGACCCCCACGAGAGCCCGCGGGACACCCACGAGTACCTCGCGACCGTCGAGGAACAGTGGGACGACCGCGAGCAGGCGACCTACGCCATCCATCCAGACGAGTTCGAGGAGTCAGTGGGAGCAAACGGTGACCGCGAGGGCCAAACGAGTGACGAAAACTCGGTCGAGACGCCGGAGATCGCGGGCACGACGAACCTCCACCTCGATTGGGAGCGCCAGTCGGCAGAACTCGGCATCTGGCTCCGGAAGGCGTTCTGGGGTCGGGGGTACTCCGGCGAGCGCGCGGCCGCCCTGCTGGAACTTGCCTTCGACCGACTCGACCTCGAAGTCGTCGGCGCGTCCCACCGCGACGGGAACGACCGGTCGCGCCGTGCCATCGAGAAGTACGTCGAGGCGTTCGGCGGCCAGTACGACGGCCTGCTGCGCAACTTCGTGCCGACCGACGATGGGGTGCGGGACCTCCATCGGTTCACCGTCACCCGCGACCAGTACCGGGAGGCCGTCGAAGGTGCGAGCGACGGAGCGCGGATGCCGAGTACCAGCGACAGCTCGTAAACCACATTACGGTTCATCTAAATGTGCGCGAACGGCTGACTCTGGTGAACGCTGAACGAAACCGGCAAAGGAATCGCCCCAGAGTCAGAAAGTCACTTCAGATGTCTTGGAACGCGCCGACGAAGTCGTCGTGGTCGTCGAGTTCGTCGCGTGTAGCGTCGACCTCGGTCCGGAGCTGGTCGATATTCGTCTGCAGCTCGGCGTAGTCGTCGTTGGCCTCGAGGGCCGACGGGTCCTTCTCGGCTTCGAGAACCGCCTTCTTCGAAACGAGTGAGAAGTATTTCTGGAGCTTCGCGCCGTAGTCGACGCGCGTGAGCATCTTCTCGACGGTCATGAGAAGGTCGTCGCGCGCGACGGGCTTGACGAGGTAGTCGTCGAACCCCATCTCCAGAATGTCGAAGTCGGGCTTGACCGCCGTCACCATCACCACGCGACAGTCGAGTTCACGGGTCCGGATCTCGTCGAGCACGTCGTCGCCGGACTGGCCCGGCATTCGACGGTCGAGCAGGACGACGTCGACGGTGTCGTCGAGTACGTCGAGGGCGTTTTCGCCCTCGTAGGCACTCAGTACGCGGTACTCGTCCTGCAGCCACATCGTGTAAAGGTCGGCAACATCCTGTTCGTCGTCGACGACGAGGACGGTAGATTGCTCCGGGGACATGGTCGTGTCTTCCGCGACTCTTGTAACGGCGAGTTACTTAGTGAATCATGCGAGAAGATATACTTATATCTTGTGGTCGGCGGGAGGAAACGATTCGAAACCGTCCCTTTTGTTCAATTCTGACATACTTTTTATCCAACGAAATTATCGTAATAATTAACTAGGGGTAGCTCGTAGCCCCGAGTGGATATGTCGAAGACCAGTGATCGCTTTTGCCACGGGCAGTGACCCAGACACGACGCCGGAAGAACGGTTCGAGCGACTCGTCGACCTGCCGCCGAGTTCGAAACTCGTCCACAAAGTCCTAGAGGAGGAAGCACCGCTGACCCAGCGACAGATACGCACGCGGGCGCTCCTCCCGGCGCGGACGACCCGGGACGCGCTCGCCAAACTCAAAGCGGAGGGGCTGGTCGAAGAGCGGATGTACGTCCCCGACGCGCGAAAGCGACTGTACACTCCGCTGTCGATCACAGTTCCGGACGAAGTGGACCTCAGCGAGTAGCCGCCTCGCGGAACACCCTTTTAAAGAAGCGCTATACCATGCAGTACAGCTATACTCGTACCGTACACAGTTGTAGGTACGCCTGTCGAGGTGGGCCGTCCGGACCGCCATCCGACGACCCTCCACGCGCCGACGGGAGCGGCCCCGGCGTCGCAGGCGAGCGAGTCGTGAAACAACCACTGTGCCTCTGACAACCGGGCGGTCGAACCGCCGCCCTGATTTCCAGCCCCGTAGCCCTCGCTGGCGCGTTCGGTCAAAAAGGGATACCCTCCCCAGTGCCGACTGGCCCTGCTCACGCGGTCGAGAGCCCCAGCACGTTCTGCTGGAGCCGGATGGTCGCGGTGACGAAGAAGCCGGCGACGAGCACGACGAACACGTTCTCAACCGCCTGTACGGTCACGGGGTCGACGCCGACCGTGACCCCGAGGTCCGCGACGCCGAGTACGCCAAGCGAGACCAGCATCGGGATGAGGTGCCGCCGGAGGGTGTCGAGCGAGGTACCGCGGGCCATCGCCTCCAACTTCTCGGCGAACACCACGCCATAGGTCGCGAACGCAACGCTCCCGAGCCCCTTGACGATCCGCGCGACGGCCGACTGGTCGATAGCCAGCACCGCGACCCACTCGACCACGATGATCCCGACGAACGCGAGTTCGAGCCGGCGGAGCGTGGCGAGCGAGAACCGCTGCTCGTCGGGCGAGGGCGTCATCGCCGAGCCGTAGTACACCTCGCGCATCGAGAACGCGAGGAAGACGATGCACAACAGCAGCGCGCCGTGGCCGAACGCGGTCAGCGCGCGCGAGTCGACCACGGTGGCCGCCACGCCGAACACGCCGTACAGCCCGGCGGTCGCCCCCACGAGCCCGAGGTATCGCCAGAACGGCTGTTGGGACTCAAGCCGGTTCAGCCGGAGGTTCAACACCGCGTAGTAGCCGAAGACCCCGGCTGCGGCGGTGATCAGCACCGATCCGAGGAAGTGGACGGTCGCGGCGCTGGCGTCCCCGGCGTGGGCTGTGAGCGGCGCGAGCGCCATGTCTGTCCGGGGACAGGTCGCGAGCCCACTTAAGCGAGGGGGACCGCGGCGGTTTCTGAAGATTTGATAGACAGCGGGGGTCGGCTGAGGAATCAAGCCACCGCCCTGGCGGACTGAACGGGCGAGGCGCGCTTTCGAGGAAACAGTTCCGTGTCCAGCGACGGTCATCGATTCTTCTTCAGCCTAAATCCCCGCCCCGAGATTGAAGCGTCTCGCGCCCGTACGACCGTTCGTGCACTCCCGCGACCCCGACGAGACGGCTTGCCCGGTCTGTGGACAGCCGTACGACCAGCGTATCGTCGTGGAGCGGGGCGACCGCTGGGCGGACGTGTTCGGCGGGCCGCCATTCTCCGTGCTCTCGAAGTACAGCCGATGGTGCGCCAGCCGGATGGACGCCGAGGAGGAGCGCCAGCGCCGCGAGAACGAGCAGGTGGTGTACCTCCACGACGACGCGCCCGCGGGTCGTCGGTAGTCGGGATCGAGCCGTTGGAACTGGGAGCAGAGGACTGTCCCCGCAAAAATCGAGACTGGCAGTCGGTCGGCGGTGCCGCCAGCCGGCGGCACCGTCGACCGACCGCCGCTACCGGATTTTGTCGCGTTTCGAGCGAGTGAGCCAGCCGCAGTGCAGCGCCTTCTCTCGACTCAGCGCTCCCACTCGACTGATGAGCCGTGGTCGTCGAGGATGACCTCCAGTTTGCGCCGGAAGTCCTCGGCCGTCTCGAACCGCGCGCGCTTCTCTTTCGTCAGCGCGCGCTCGACGAGGTCGTCCACCGCGGGCGGCAGCCCCGGCGCGAACGCGCTCGGCGGTTCGGGCTCCTCGCTCGTCACGCGCCGGGCGACGTCTGACGAGTCACCGGTGTACGGCGGACGGCCCGCAAACAGGGCGTAGCAGAGCGCGCCCAGCCCGTACACGTCGGTCGCGGGGTCCGGGTAGCCGAACTCCTCGGGCGCGACGTGCTCCGGCGCGGCGAACCCGGCCGGGACCGGCGGACTTCGCACCGTCGAGACGACCTCCGCCAACCCCCAGTCGGCGACCTTCGGGACGGGCCACGCGCCGAGCACCTGCGAGAGGCCGACCGCGCCGGGACGGAGCCCGCCGTGGACCACTCCGAGACCGTGGGCGTGACACACCGCGGTCGCCAGGCAGTGAGCGTACCAGAGCCCGCGGTCGAAGCCCACGCGCCCGACGTGGTCTCGGAGGGTGCCGCCGTCGGCGTATTCCGTGGCGATCCAGTGGCGCGGGGTGGTCCCGCGCGCGAGCACCGGCAGCACGAAGTCGTGGTCGTCGACGCCCTCCCACGCTCGGAACGCCGTCTCGACCGCGCCGGAGTCGACCCCGAGCTCCGAGCGCAGCGTTCGACCCGCCACGACGACACCCTGATCGTCCGCCGTCCGGGCCGGCGCGCGGGCCTTCATCGCGGTCGTGAGCGGGTCGCCGCCGAGGTCGCCGAGCCGTTCGAGGTCCGCGCGCTGGGCCGTGACCGCTGGCGGTGTCGGAACCTCCCGTGGCGGTCCAAGCATTTCCACCTCGGACTGGTCGTTCTCGCCCAAACCCTCACCGTCGACGTCGTCGCGCTCGTCGGTCTGCCCGCCGGCGGAGGGCACGCTGACAGGGCCGCCGTCGGACTCGTCGGTCGAAGTCACCACGCCGGAGTCGTCGGGAAGCAGGTCGGCAAACTCTTGCGTGGCGGCGACGGTCTGCGGAAAGCCGTCCCCGTCGAGCTTCCGGACGAGTTGGCCGAGCACGTCGGCGGCGTGCTGCTGGATCCATCCATCTTCCTCGCGGACGACCTCGGCGAGTTGGGCCAGCACGGGCTCGGCTGCGTATGGGTACTCGTCGGCCACGCTCGATACCGACAGCACGGCGTTCTCGCGAACGAGTGGGTCCGCGTCGGTCAGCCCGTCCGCGAGCGCGCCGAGCGCGGGCCGGGCGCGCTCGGGGTTATCGTCCGCCACGGTCGCCAGCGCCCACGAGGCTCCCCGACGGACCCACTGGTCGTCGTCGGCGAGGAGCGGTGCGAGTTCGGTGTCGACTGGGAGCCGCCACGACCGCTCGGGAGCCTCGACCGCGAGTTCTGCGAGCCCCCACGCCGCGCTCGCTCGCTCTTCTGGGTCGTCGTCGCCCAGCCTCGCCACGAGGTCGTCGAGCGTTTCGGGGTCCGGCGCATCGCCGTCGCTCGCGCCGGCCCGCGAGCGGGTCGCTTTCCGGACGCGTTCGCGGAGCCGGTCGACTCGTTCGGCGTCGAATTCGGTCTCGGTCTCGGAGTCGCGTGCGCGGTCGGACCCGCCTCCGGGTGGGTCGCCGTCCGGCATCGATACGGGCGTTGGATGTCGGGCAGGCGGTATAAGGGTTCGGTGCGACAGCTCGTTTTCCGGTCTACGTGCGCCGTCCTAACTATCCACCCGGCGCGCGCTGGCGTCTTGGCGAGCGACGTGAGCCACGGCTCGTGGGAGCGTCGCTCCCACGGCGCGAGGTCGGCGAGAGCGGCGCTCCCGTCCGATCCCGGAAATCGTCGATTTCTGGAGACAGCCAAAGGCGAGCAGGACTGTCTGCCGGTGGAGACGACCGCGATGTTGCAGCCACCGAGACTGGGGGGTCTGAGAGACTCCTGCGGTGCCGAGCGGTACCGTGCGGTCGCGGTGCGGTTTCTCCGATGCGCAAGCAGTAGCTGGCTTCGCAGTGCCGTATTCATCTTCTACGGGACGCTCGAACTTCCCGCTGGTCTCGAAAGCTTGCAGCTGCCAGCACCGAAACCCGCCAGAAACACCGAGTCCGTTGCGGTCGTCGCAAAACCTATCACGGCCGAGTGATTCGGACCGAGTGATACAGCATGGCGTTCGGGTCGAGACAGTGGGAGTGCAAAAACTGCGGGCGGAAACACACCTCCGACCGCAAGCAGTGCGTCGAGTGTGGCTACGCCGTGCTGAAGCCCGTCGACCAAGAGGCGCGCGTCGACCGGCTCTCGAACACCCTGTTCGCGCTCGTGCCCGCCATCCTCTCGCTGCTCACGATGGGGCTGCTGGCGTGGGTGCTGTTCTTCTAAGCGAAGCTGACCGACCGCCCCGGTATCCGCCTGCAAGCCCCCGTAGCCAGCAGAGCTTTGCGTCACCACGTCGTCCTTGCGTCCATGAGTCTCGGACCAGACGAAAGCGGCCAGCCCATCGAAGTCTCGGTCGAGGACGAACCGCCGGGGATGGAGCGCGTCCGCGCGCTCAGCCGGCTGCTCGACGAGGCCGTCGAGATCCCGGTGGTCAACTACCGGGTCGGACTCGACCCGATCCTCGGCATCCTCCCGGTCGGCGGCGACGCGGTCGCGGCGGGCCTCTCGCTGTACATCGTCGCCGAGAGCGCGCGAATGGGAGCCTCGCAGGATACGCTGATGAAGATGGTGTTCAACGTGCTCGTCGACGCGGTCATCGGCTCGATTCCGGTCCTCGGCACCCTCGTCGACGCGGTGTGGAAGGCCAACGAGCGCAACGTCGCCCTGCTGGAGGAAGAGCTCAGTAGGACAGCGTAATCCGGCTCGCTCGATTCACGCCACGTTTCGTTCGACGCGGCCGTCGCCAGCCTCGTCGTCGCCGTTTTCGAACCGCCGACTCGACAGACCATCCACATCCACCAGCGACGCCTCGCCGTCGAGGCAGAGCTCCGCGACCAGTTTGCCGGTCGCGGGGGCGTGCTGGAACCCGTGGCCCGAGAACCCCGCTGCGGTGACCAGCCCGGGAACCGTCTCCTCCACAATAGGATGATGATCGGGTGTCACCGCGTACAGCCCGGCCCAGCCCCGCCGGATGCGCGTGTCGCCGCCGAAGTAGGTCGCGCAGTCGGCCGCGCGCTCGACCGCGGTCGCGGCCCACGGGAGGTCCATCGACTCCGAGTAGGCGTCGGGTTCCATGTCGGGGTCCTCGCTCGCGGGTCGTTCCTCCCCGCTCGCATTCGAGGAACTTCGTTCCTCGCTCGCGAAGTGACCACCCACGAGCGCGGCACCGTCGCGCTCCGGCCGGAAGTACGACCCCGTGTCGAGGTCGATGGTCAGGGGCACGTCCTCGGACACCGGCTGGCTCGGGTCGACCACCGCGATCTGACGGCGGCGCGGGTGAATCGGCAGATCGATGCCCGCGAACGCCGCGACCTCGCTTGCCCACGCGCCCGCCGCGTTGACGACGAAGTCCGCGTCGATTCGCCCGGCGTCGGTCTTCACGCCGACGACCTCGTTGCTATCGTCAGTCAGAACATCGGTGACCGCGGTCTTCGTCCGAATGTCGACCCCCGCCTCGCGGGCGGCCTCGGCGTAGCCCTGCACCGCGAGATTGGGGTCGGCGAAGCCGTCGTCGGCGTTGTACGTCGCGGCCACGAACTCCTCGTCGCGCAGTCCCGGGCAGTGTTCGATTGCCTCTGCGGGGTCGAGGAACTCGCTGTCGACCCCGAGGTCGTTCTGCATCGCGACGTTCTCGCGGAACTGCTCGGCCGTCTCGGCGGTGCGCGCGAGGAACAGGTAGCCCGGTTTGCGGTGGGCGATGTCGACGCCGAATCGGTTCTCGAACTCGTCCCACACTTCTTTGCTGGCCTCCGAGAGTCGGACGTTGACTGCGGTCGAGAACTGCGACCGGATGCCGCCCGCCGAGCGCGCGGTGCTGCCTGCCCCGAGCGACCCTTTCTCGTAGAGGCTCACGTCCGCGCCGCCCCGCGCGAGCGAGTAGGCCGACGACAGGCCGACGATTCCGCCACCCACGATGACGACGTGCATGCTCGAAAGTCATCTGTCGAATGGGATAAGTGTGCTGCCGACGACCCACGCGGGAGTTTTGGTGTTCGATAGCACGAGTTCGTTGTCGGAGATTAGCGGGGGAAGTTCGGTAGGGACGGAGAGTTGCCTCACCAGAACGGCGCGATGGGCTACAAATCACGAAGAGGACACCGAATTGGATCGGTCAGCCCGAATCACCGAAATTTATATAATTCAGATGGATATTCTGCGGCGATGGTAAGGGCGCTGATTCGACGCCATCAACTGATGGCGTTTGTCCTCGTGGCGTTCGGTTGGACGTGGTCTTGGGACGCCATCTACTACTCTCTCGGTTGGTGGGAGACCCTCCCGGTTACCTTTCCCCGGCAGTGGGGGCTCCCTATAGCCGTAGTCGTCGTACTGTGGGCAGGCGATAGATCACTACGGACGTGGACGGAGAGGGCGCTCGATTTGTGGGTTCACCCCGGGTTGTATCTCGTTGCCGTGCTCGTCCCGTTCGTGATCACGAACGTACAACAAGTTGTCCGAGCGGTTGGCGGCGGAACGCTGGCCTATGCCCCTCCGGCGTCATTGCCTGTTATGACGCTGTTTCTCGTGGCCAACGTCGGTCTGTTCGGAGGGGTGGAAGAGCTCGGTTGGCGAGGCTTCCTACAGCCACGACTACAAGAGCGTGTGTCGGTGCTAACCGCGGGACTCGGGATTGGAGTCCTGTGGTGGGCGTGGCACCTGCCGCTGTTCTTTAGCGGCAAAGCGGCTTTCTCTCCCGACCCGGTACCGCTGCTGACGTACACTACCTTCATCGTCGGAGCAGCAATCGTACTCGGGGCATTCGTCAACGTCACTGGCGGCAAGGTGCTCCCAGTGATGTTGATGCACGCCACGGTCAATGTCGGTGCGATCTTGGAGGGAACGGGGGGTCTGCTGGCGGGATCCGAGTTACTCCCTTTAGTCATCGGTTCGGGACTGTGGTGGCTGATCGTTGCCGTGCTCGTCCTCCGAAACGGACGGGAGCTGGTAGCGGAATCCACAGTCGAACCGGTGTCGTGACCCCGTGATCGACTCACGGCTGTCTCTTTGTATTCCCTCACGTAGGTTTGGTAGCCTTACTGCCGACGGCTACCTCACCAGCTACCGTCCCTCGCCCACTCGGACCCAACAATAGCCGTGCGGGTCGAGGTGGAACCGCCAGTCGCCCGCCGAATCGACCTCGAACTCCGCGCCGCCGTTGTGGCCGAACAGCCGGACGGGGTCGCCGTCGAGCGCCAGCGAGACGGCGACCTGCTCGTCGGCGAGGTTGTGGACCGCCACGAGGTCGCTCCCGCCGTCGGAGTCCCCGCCGTGGCCGACCATCCGGTGGGCGAACACTGCGGGGGAGTCCGTGTCGAGGACTTCACAGTCGCCGCGGCCGATCTCCGGGCACTCCTCGCGGACCCTGACGAGCCGGGAGAACCACTGGAACAGCGAGTCCGGGTCGCCGCGCTGGGCCGCGACGTTGACCGACTCGTACCCGAACTCGCCGCCGGAGATCACCGGCCGCACGAGGTCGGCTTGGTCGGCCGACGAGAAGCCGGCGTTGGGGTCGTCGGACCACTGCATCGGCGTGCGCACCGCGTTCCGGCCGGCGAGCGAGAGGTCCTCGCCCATGCCGATCTCGTCGCCGTAGACGACGAGCGGGATGCCCGGCAGCGAGAACAGCAGGCTGTAGGTGAGTTCGATTCGGTCCCGATCACCCCCCAGCATCGGCGCGAGGCGACGCCGGATGCCCCGGCCGTAGATGCGCATCGCTTCGTCGGGCGCGAACGCCTCGAACACCGTCTGCTGGTCGGCGGCGGGCAGTCGGCCGAGGTTGAGCTCGTCGTAGTTTCGGACGAAGTTGGCCCACTGGCCGGTCCCCGGCGGGTCCGGCACGAGATCCACCACGCGCCGGATGGGCTCGGCCTCGCCCTCGGCGAGCGCGAGCACGAGGTGGGCCGACAGCAGGAAGTTCATCATGACGTTAATCTCGTCGCCGTCATCGCCGAAGTAGGCCGCGAGGTCCGCGGGGTCGTCGTCGGCCTCCGCGAGCAGGATGGCGTCCTCGCCCCGGCGCTCGACGAACTGGCGCATGTCCCGGAGCACGCCGTGCGGGTCGTCGAGTTTCGTCGATTCCAGCCCGCCCTTGTTGTCGATCATCAGCGTGGCGGCGTCGACCCGGAAGCCCGAGACGCCGAGTTCGAGCCAGAAGCCCATGATCTTGCGGATCTCCTCGCGCACCGCCGGATTGGCGGTGTTCAGGTCTGGCTGGAAGTGGTAGAACCGGTGGTAGTAGAACGCCTCGGCCGCCTCGTCGTAGCTCCAGACGGCGTCCTCCTCGCCGGGGAACACCGGCCCGCGATGGGGGTCCGGTTCCTCCGGCGGGTCGCCGCGCCAGACGTAGTAGTCCCGATACGGCGAGTCGGGGTCGGCCCGCGCGCGCTGGAACCACGGATGCTGGTCGGACGTGTGGTTGACCACCAGATCGACGATGACCCGGATGCCCCGGTCGTCCGCGGCGTGGACGAACTCCACGAAGTCCCCGAGCGTGCCGTACGGGTCGTCGACGCCGTAGTAGTCGGCCACGTCGTAGCCGTTGTCGCGGTTCGGCGACGGGTAGAACGGCAGCAGCCAGAGGCAGTCCACCCCGAGCGACTGGAGGTAGTCCAACCGGTCGGTCAGCCCCCGGAAGTCGCCCACCCCGTCGCCGTCCCCGTCGGCGAACGCCTCGACGTCGATCGCGTAGAACGTCGCGTTCTCGTACCACCGGTCTTTTGTCCGCATCAAAAACCCCCGTACACCGTCTCTCGACGGCGAGACGGAAAACTGTCGTGGGAGCCGACACCGACTGATGGCGGGTGTCGTTCCTGCCACGACCCACCGATTTAACCGCCTCCGCCCGTATCGACGCCCCATGAGAGCAGCAGTCCTGACCGCGTACGGCGAGCCCCTCGAAATCGAGGACGTGCCCGCCCCCGACCCCGCCGACCACGGCGTCGTGGTCGAGACCGAAGCCTGTGGCGTCTGCCGGAGCGACTGGCACGCGTGGAAGGGCCACGGTGAGTGGGCCGACGATCAGGTGCCGGAGGGCCAGATCCTCGGCCACGAACCGGCCGGCACCGTAGTCGAAACCGGCTCGCGCGTCGAACGCGTCCGCGAGGGCGACCGCGTCGCGGTGCCGTTCAACCTCGGCCGCGGGGAGTGCGAGCACTGCCGGAACGGCCACGGGAACGTCTGCGAGGACGGCCTCGCGCTCGGCTTCGAGGCCGACGCCCCCGGCGCGTTCGCCGAGCGGGTCCACGTGCCGTACGCCGACTACAACGCAGTACACCTGCCCGACGGGGTCACCCCTACGGAGATGGCGAGCCTCGGCTGTCGATTCGGCACGGCGTACCACGGTCTCGCCCACCGCGCCGACCTCGCGCCGGGCGACTGGGTCGCGGTCCACGGCTGCGGCGGCGTCGGCCTCTCGGCGGTCCACGTCGCCGACGCGCTCGGCGCGAACGTCATCGCGGTCGACCTGAACGACGCCGCATTGGCGAAGGCTCGCGAGCTGGGAGCCGACGAGACGGTGGAGGCTAATTCTTCGCAGGACGTGCCGGCCGAAATCGAGGCCATCACGAACGGCAGTGAGCGCGAGCAGGGCGGGCGCGGACCTCGCCGGACCTCGTCCGGCGGTGGCGCCCACGTCTCGGTGGATGCGCTCGGGGTCGCCGAGACGTGCCGCAACTCGGTGGCTTGCCTCCGGGCGCGCGGCCAACACCTCCAGCTCGGGCTGACGACCGACGAGGAGCGCGGCGAGGTGTCGCTGCCCACCGACGCGATGGCGATGAACGAGATAACGTTCCTCGGCTCGCGCGGAATGCCCCCGACCCGGTACGACGAACTCCTCCGGATGGTCGAGCGCGGCACCGTCTCGCCCGCCGACCTCGTCACGCGCGAGGTTGCGCTCGGCGAGGTGCCCGACCGACTCGCGGCGATGGACGACTTCGGCACGGTGGGAATCGAGGTCGTGACCGAGTTCTGAGTCGGTCCGACGCGTTCCGAGTACTCCGATTCAGCCGAGCGTTCTGCCGACGCGTCAGCACTTAACATGCCGGCGCAGCCAGTGTCGGGTCAGATGACCACACTCGACCGCGCCAACGACCCGACTCGAAGGAGGAGACTGAACTGATGACCGACCTCTCCATCGCGGATGTCCTCGACGTGGACTACCCGGGAGCGAACCCTGGACAAGATCGAATCGGCGTTTGGTGACTACCTGCGGTAAGCCGGACCTACGCGCGATTAGCCCGTCCGTCCCGGTGAAAAAGATTTGCAGCGCCACGTCGTGGGACGCTTCATGGGGAACGAACACTCGCGGCGGCAGGTCCTCGGCACGGGGCTCGCGGTCGGGATGGGAGTGGGGCTTTCGGGGTGGTCGCGGCCGACCAGCGAACTCTCCGACGAACACCTCTCCAACGAACTCCGAATCGAGAGCGACGGCGGCGGAATGGCGGCCTACGAGTTCACGGTGACGGGCGACCTCGAACAGGTGGACGACGACGATGAGGTCGACGGCAGTCGGGCGTGGGGACACGTCGGCCCCGAGCGCGGGACCGACACGTTCCGCTACTCTGGGGACCTCGACGGCATCGTGCTTGCGGGACCGGCGACCGCGTTCCGCAACGACAGTAGAATCCAGCTCGGCGGGTTTCCCCACCCCGAGGGGAGCCTCACGAGCGCGAACTTCGACGCGACCTCGGGCTCGGACTCGGACGCGAACGTCCTCCGGATCGAGAGCGACGGCGGCGGCGTCGCGGCCTACGAATTCGCGGTCACCGGCGACGTCTCCCAGCGCGACGACGACGATCAGGTCGGTGGCAACTGGGCGTGGGGCCACGTCGGACCGGACCGGGGCACCGACGAGTTCGAGTTCACGGGGGAGATCGGCCGGTTCGCGCTCGCCGGCCCCGCGTCGGTGTTCCTGAACGGCTCCGCGGTGACACCGGATTCCGGCTCCAGCGATTCCGACCGCGGCCTCCTGCGGGCGAACCCGGACCGCGAGATGACCGCGGTTCCCGATACGCCGCTGCTGTTCGAGGCCGTCGCGCCCGACCACCCGAGCGAGTTCCTCAGCACCGACTGGTACGTCGACGGGCGGGAGTTCGTCGGCCCGGGCACGTTCCACCGACAACTGGGCGGGCGCGGTCGTGCGACTCTGACCTACCCCTTCGACTCGACCGGTCGCCACGAGGTCCACGTCGACGCCTACGAGCGGACGACCGACGGCCAGCGCGGCGATTACGTCGGCACGACCGACTGGCTCGTCGAGGTCGGCGCGGACGGCAACCGCCCGCCGGCAGTCGAACCGGTCGCGCCCGACAGCCCCGTTCCGGTGTCCGGAACCGCCACCGAACGTCGGACGTTCGAGGTGGCCGTCAGCGACCCGGAGGGCGAACTCGACCGCGTGGTGTGGTGGGAGAGCCAGTGCGACTACCTCGTCGCGGTCTCCAGCGTCGAGGGCGCGAACGACGGGGCCGCGCTCTCACTCGCCCCGAGCCAGGGCTGTCCGCTCGGTGCGTGGGCCATCGATCGGAACGGCGCCGTGTCGGAACTGCGGGGCTGGAGCTACGAGTCCGCCGACTGACGCGCCTACCGCTCCACGTTCCGCTAACGTTTCCGATTCCGTTTTCGCTTCCATTTACGTTTGCGTAAACGCATACAGTTCCAGCGCTTCAATCCCGCCGACGCCGCAGGGACAAAATTATATTCCGGGGTCGGGCAACTACACCGTATGGCCAATCTGCTGCCCTCCACCCCCGACTCCAGCGTCGGAGACGACGGGGATCCTCGCGTCATCGGCGTCGACAGCGACGACGCCGACGACCTGCTCGCCGCCCTCCAGTCCGACACCGCCCGGGACCTGCTCGCAGCGCTGTACGACGAGCCCGCGACCCCTTCCGCGCTCGCCGAGGAGATCGATACCTCCATCCAGAACGTCAGGTACCACCTCGAGAAGCTGACCGACGCAGAACTCATCGAGGTCGCCGACACGGTCTACTCCGAGAAGGGCCGCGAGATGAACGTGTACGCACCCGCGGCGAAACCGCTGGTCGTGTTCGCCGGCGGCGAGGACGACGCGCCCGGCCTCGAAGCCGCGCTGTCGCGCCTGCTCGGCGGCCTCGGCGTGCTGGGCCTGTCGAGCCTGCTCGTCCAGCGGCTCGTCACCGGCGGGCCGCTCGCCCCGGGTGTGACGTTCCAGAGCGGCGACTCGGGGGGCGGAGACGTCGGAAGCGGAGCCGCAACCGACGTGAACGCGAGCGCAGACGACGCCGCGACGACCGCCGCGGGCGCGGACGACGCCGCGACGACCGAAGAGTGGGCCGACGCTGGAGCGAACGGGGGCCGAGAGACGACCGCATCGCAGGAGACGACGGTTGCCGAGGAGGCAACCGTGCCCAAGGAAACGACCGCGGCGGACACGACCGAAGGAGACGTGAGCATCTTCGGTGAATCGACCGGGGAGACGACCGCTGAAGCCGCCGAAACCACGGCGGAATCGGCAGGGACCACAGCGGACGCCGCGGAGACGGTGGAAGCGGCCACCCGCACCGTGACCGAGAGCGCGGAGACGACCCGCGTCGTCGAGGAGACCACGGTCGCGACCGACCAACCGCAGGCCACCGAGGCGATGGAGACTACCGAGCAGGCGCTGACGACGACCGTCACCGAGGCCGCGGACGCGGCGACGGGCGGTCTCGAACCGGGACTGCTCTTCTTCGCGGGCGGCCTCGTCGTCCTCGCGGCGGTCGGGGTCGCGTGGTATCTCCGCGCGCGCTGATCGACCGACCCGCTTCGTTCCCCTCGCGAAACGCCCCGCGGTCCGCCACGGTTCCTATCGCTTTTCCGTGAAATTTCCCGCGTAGCCCCCGGTTCGGACGGAGAATCGGTGGGTCTTTTGTAGTAGGCCGCGGTAGATAGCTGTATGCAACAACTGCTCGAGAGTCGGACGACCGACGACGTGGACCTCTCCCGGGCCGCCGACGACTTCGACTCGCTGCTGTTCTGCGGGCGCTGCGGCGAGCGATTCCAGGCCTCCGAGGCCACCGACGACGGCTGGTACTACCGGTGTCCGAACGACGACTGCGACGCCGAGGGCATCCACGAGGAGCTCTACCCCGTGAAGGACGTGCTGCCGTCCTCGCACTGAGCGAGCGACGCGAACCGTCCGACTCTCGCACGCTGCGTGGCCTTGCGGGTAGGCGGTCTCTCACCACACCGCGACGGCCCTGACCGGCGACCCGTCGCCGCGGTCGAGCGCAAGCGGGTACGCGCGGAGTTCGAACTCTTCTGGCAGGTCGTCCAGTCCGCGCAGGTTCTCGACGACGAATCGCTCGCTCCCGAGTAGCTCCCGGTGAGCCGGAACGCCCTCGGGTTCGGCGTCCACGCTCGACTCAGTTCTCCCTGTCCGGTCCGTCTGGCTCGGCGACGGGTCGGGACTCAGCGCGTCGAACGCGACGTGAAGCCCCAGGTCCGCGCACTGGGCCGCTGCCTCCCGGCTCAGATACGGATGATCGTAGTAGCGGTCGGTGCCCCAGAACTCGTCCCAGCCGGTGCGGACGACCAACATCTCGGCGTCCAGAGCGCTGACCTCGGTCCCGAACGGGAGGTCGGCCGGCCGAATCGGCTCGCGGGCGTTCGTGTCCGAGCAGTCCACGAGCCGGGCGTCGAACGCGAACTGACCGACGTCGAACTGGTCGATGGTCCGCCCGTCGGGCTCGGTGTGGCTCGGCGCGTCGACGTGGGTGCCGGCGTGGCTCCCGAACCGGAGTTCGGTCACGCGATAGCCGTCGTCCTCGTGGGTCGCAGCGGGGTGACGTTCGACCGACGGGTCGCCCGGATACACTGTCACGTCGTCGTCCAGGGGTTGGGAGAGGTCGCGGGTCGGCACGGCCGTCGTTCGACCGCGAGACGCTTCCCTCCTCGGATTTCGGTTAGGGGATGTGTCAATATACCAACTAGACTGAGCGCTACGGATTTAAACTTCCGACCATTATCCGAGGTCACATGATGGCGACCACCCACGCCCTGTTCGGGGTCGCGCTCGCCGCTGTGGTGGCCGTGATCGCGCCCGAGTTCGGAACCGTCGCGGTCCTCGCGGCCGTCTCCGGCAGCGTGTTCCCCGACCTCGACCTGTACGCGGGCCACCGGCGGACGCTCCACTACCCGGTGTACTTCAGCGCTGCGGCGGTCCCCGCGGTCGGCCTCGCAGCGATTGCTCCGGCAACGGCAACGGTCGCGCTGGCGCTGTTCCTCGTCGGCGCGGCGGTCCACTCGCTGTCGGACGCACTGGGCGGGGGCCTCGAACTCGAACCGTGGCAGGCGACCTCCGAGCGTGCGGTGTACGATCACTTCCGGGGCTCGTGGGTCCGCCCTCGGCGATGGGTCCGCTACGACGGCGCACCCGAGGACCTGGTCGTCGCCGCCGCGCTCGGCGCGCCCGCGCTCGCGGTGGGCGATCAGATGGTTCGAGCGCTGGTCGCCGCCCTCCTCGGGACCTCGCTTGGCTACGTCGTCCTCCGGAAGCGACTACCCCTGCTGGTCCAGCGCCTCGTTCCCGTCGTCCCCGCAGAGCTTCGGTGTCACCTTCCCGAGCGATTCCGCGTCGAAGAGGCCCCCGCGGTCCGGAGCGGTGGCGACGACTGAATTTCTCTGCCGAGTTTGCTATCGGTGGACCGAACTGGTAGGCTCCGGCCGCCTGCGTTTACGAAACCGTTAGCGTTTCCGTTAACGCAGGCGCAAACGAAATCGGAAACGACACCGTGGACGCGGCTGGAACGCGGTTCCGATGGCTGCCACGAAACGCAGGCCAGCGAGATTCACGGCTCCGAATCGGACGAAACACCGGCTACCCGACCAGCCTCGAAAGAATGTACCTCGCGTACCCCTACCCGAGGTATATCATCGGTCACACCGGCCCGGTAAATGCTTTTTGTTACGTACCGTCGAATCAGCCCTCAGTTCCGGGCGTCCCGGGGCCGGCCTCGGGAGCCGTGTCGTTGAACACCAGCTCCGTCCCGGGGCCGACGCCGGTTCGGTTGGCGAACCCGCGCTGGAGTTCTACTACGTATTTGGCCTCTCCGTCGCTGCTGTAGCGGTCGACCTCCGAGTCGGCCGCGTTCGGCTGGGCCTGCGCGTGCGCGACGTTGAGCACCGTCCCGTTTTCGGCGACGAAGACGATGTCGAGCGGGACGTACGTGTTCTTCATCCAGAACGTCCGGGGCGCGGGATCGTCGTAGACGAACACCATCCCGCTCCGGTCCGAGAGCGACTGGCGGTACATCAGGCCGCGCTGGCGCTCCTCGCTCTCGTCGGCGACCCGCAACGTCACCGTGACGTCCTCGCAGCCCGGAATCACGAACGTCGCGGTCACGTTGCGCTCGACGTCTGTGGTCGCGGGGAGCGTAGTCGTCTCCGTCCCTGCCGGCGTTTCGGTCGCCGTTCCGCCGTCCCCGGACGCGCTCGTTCCGCTCTCCGTCGTTCGCCCGCAGTCGGTTGTCGTCGCCGTAGTCGACTCGCTAGCTATCTCACGGGTAGCGGTCGAGTCAGCGAGCGACCCGTCGGTGCTCGCGGTTGCGTCTCCGCCGGTCCATCCCGCACCCCCGAGACAGCCGCCGAGCACCAGCACGACCCCCACCAGAATCACGGCGTCTGTTCTCATGCGGGCGGACTATTCCGCGCGCGAACAAAAAGGTTAGACGCTGACGAGGACGAATCCGACGAGCAGCGAGAGCGTTACGATCAGCTGAACCACCGCGGAACCGAGGACCCCGACCGCAGCGAAGACGGCCGCCCGGGCACCCCGGCCCGCGCTCCGCGTCCGGGAGAACTCCGCGGCGAACACCGCGGCGGCGACCCCGAGGACGAGGCCGACCGGCCCGGCGACGAACAGCAGTGGGATGCTGACCGCGGTCGCGAGGAGGATGTCGCCGTCGACGCGCCGCCCGCGCCAGCAGCGAGCGCGCCGCCGATCTGGTCGGTGACGACCGCGGCGAGCCCGACGAGGGTGAAGCCGGCGAGCACCCACGGGCCGGGCGTCGCGTAGCCCGACGACCACCAGTAGAGGTAGATGCCCGCCAGCGACAGCCCCGCGCCGGGGACGAGCGGGACGACGCTTCCGACCACGCCGCCGACGAGCAGGACGACCGCGGCGAGGAAGAAGAGGTCCATACTCGCGTGGAAGGGCTCAGGGCCGTTATCGATTGCGGCGTTCGCCCGTCGGTATTTGGGTTCCAGCGCCTCCGATTCCGCCGTTCGCAGTATCGTAAACGAAAACGTAAACGGAACCGCAATCGGAACCGAAAACGATTCCGTAAAGGTAGTTCGATGAACATGCGTCTGACGAAGGATTAAATGGGTCGTTTGCGTTTGCGCAAACGCAAATCATGTCGCGCTCCATCCGGGCCTGTACCTTCCTCGACAAAGGCGGGACGGGCAAGACCACGACGGCGGCACACCTCGGGGTGGCGCTCGCCGAGCAGGGAATGGACGTGTTGCTCGTCGACCTCGCGGGCAAACAGGGCGACCTCGTCAAGCACTTCGGGCGGTGGGACACCGTCGAAGCACAGATCGCCGACGAGGACGACTGGCCGAACGTCTCGACCGTGTTCCAGGACCAGTGGGACGCCATCGCCGAGAAGTTGGGCGACGCCGCGGTCGAGAACCTCATCCTCGAAACCGACGAGGGGGTCGACGTCATCCCGGCGCATCCGGGTCTCGACAGCCTCGACGCCGAACTCGGCAACGTCGACGACGCGCAGGACCGCTACTCGCGGCTCGACTCGTTCCTGAACGAGTACATCGAGCCGCTGGGTTACGACGCCATCCTCGTGGACCTGCCCGGACTGACGAACAACGTGAGCTACAACGGCCTCTGGGCCGCGCGGAACGTCGTCGCGCCGGTCGAGATGGGGCCGTTCGAGTCCGAGCAGGCCGAGGCGCTTCGCGCGGATCTGGACACCATCGGCGCGAACTTCGACGTCGACGTGGAGCTCGCGATGGTGCTTCCGAACAAGGTCGACACCCGCACCAAACTCGCCGAGGAGTACCTCGACGCGTTCGAGGAGGCGTACCCCGACGCGTTCGCACCGGCATTCGTTCCGGTGAGCCAGGACATTCGGAACGCCGCCGAGTCGGGCCGCACCGTGTTCGCGCTGGAGGAGCCGTCGACGACCGCCGAGCGGGCCCGCGATGCGTTCCTCGAGAACGCCGAGGCGCTGGCCGACCGGCTGACCGACGAGCGCGCCGCAGCCGCTGGAGGTGAGCTGGCGTGAGCGACCCCGACCTCGAAGAGCTCCGCCAGCAGACCCAGCGCACCGACCGCCTCGCCGAGACCGCGCCCGACGCCGACGAGGACGCGGACATCGTCGAAGAGCTCGTGGACAACCTCGCGGCTATCGACTCGGGCGAACAGGCCAAGACGTTCGCGGCGCGCGACCAGTCGGTGACCGCCCTCCTCGCCACGCTCGACGACCACGACGCCGAGATCGAAGCGGTCGGCACCGCACTCCAGAGCGCACTCGGTCGAGAGGTCGACCCCGCGGAGCTCGACCGCAGCGAGATCGTCCGGCTCGCGGTCCGGCTCGGTCTCCGCGAGGCCGCCCCGGAGTACCTCGACCTACTCGCCGACGCCTCCGCGGAGCACGCTCGGCGGAACGTCTGAACTGTCGGGTTCCCCCACCGTTTACGCACACGTTTCTGTGACCGTTTTCGAATACGCTTTCGGAATCGCTTGCGGCCGCGAGCCAGCCGCGTCGAAACACTTCGTTGCCGAACGAATTAGTTGGAATCTGACAGAAACGTCGGATTTGATAAGTGATGACGGCGTAGCCCCGACCGTGACCGACGACGCGCCGACGTTCGACATCCCGCACCGCCCGAAGCGGGTGTACTCCCACGACGGCGTGGAGTACGAGGGTGGGACGGTGTTCAAGCTCTCGCCCGATCCCGCCGAGTCGAACGACCGGCTGGCGGGCGTGGTCGAGCGGGTGCTCTCGGGCGACCGGTACACCTACGGCGACTGGTTCGAACTCCCCGCGCCGGTGTATCTGGTCCACGACGAGCGAGATTCGTCCGTGTTCCGGGTCGTGATCCGCTCTGGAACCGTGGAGTTTCACGTTCTGCCGGACACCGCGCGGGAAGCGCTAAGAGGGCTGTACGACCGACTCCGCGAGGAAGCAGACTGTGCGTGGCGCGTCGACTGCGAACTGGCTGACACTGACTGATACTAAATTGCGGTCCACACGTGCGCGCTGACGCGGCCGCGAGCGACCGCTCGCTGCCGCGCCAGCGCGCGACGGCTCGGTTGGACGATCTCCCGTCACGGGAACGGAATCGATACCGCAATCGCTTATGAAACCGCTACCGTTAGCGTAAATAGAAACGGAAACACATACGAAAACGAAATCGGATACGGAGCCGACTGCGGGGTCGAAACCACCAACAGGGACGGCTTCCGGTTCGAAAGCGAATGCCGGAACACGTCAATTTTCGCGTGACCCGCGATAGATTTTTGTCGCGCCCGCGACACCGCCTTATAATGAGTCTCCCCACGACCGACGACGCGACCCTCCGGACCAGCGACACCGCCCGAGAGATGTGGGAACTCGTCAAGTCCGGCGCCCCGGCCGAGGCCCGGCGGACGTACCCGAGCGGCTGGCTCTGGCTGACCGGCGAAACTGGGGTCAGGAAGCTGCTCGACAACGTTCTCGACGCGGGCCCGGACGACCGCTACGGAGTCGAGGACCTCCGAGCCGGAACCGACCTCGACGACGCCGCAGTCGAGCGCGCGGTGGACGCTCTCGTCTCGCTCGGCGTGCTGGTCGCCGACGAGGGGACCTATTGCGTGAACCAGCACAGCATCGTCCTGCACGCCGCGACCGAACTGTCGCGCGCGGTCGAGACGAGCGGCGTGGCCGACCCGGAGTCCGGCCTGGAGTACCTCGGGCGGTACGAGTCGGTGCGGCTGATGGTCGACGCGCTGCTGGCGGTCGACCCCGGGCGCGCGCTTGAACAGAAGGACCTCCATCGGCTGACCGGCGTCTCCCGAAAGCGGGTGTGGCACCACGTCGAGAAACTGGTGGCGCTCGGCGCGGTCGAGGAGTCAGGCGAGAAGTACCGCGCGGTCACCGAGAGCGCCGTGCTCCGGTCGGTCCAGTCGCTCGACGCGGCCGTTGTCGGCGCGGCGCTGTCGGCGTCCCACCCGTAGCGCAGCTCCGATCGTCTCTTTACGCGGTGAGTTCCTGCGGCAGGTCGACGTACTGCGTCTCCCACTCCCGGCGAGCCTCGATCTCGCGGGTCCCGCGTTGGGTCAGGATGTAGTAGTTGGTCCGACGGTCGCGCTGGCCCTTCTCGACGAACCCCTTGTCGACGAGCGTGTCGAGGTTGGGGTAGAGCCGGCCGTGGTGGATCTCCTTCTCGTAGTACGATTCGAGTTCGTCCTTGATGGCGAGCCCGTGCGGTTCGTCTAGCCCGGCGATCACGTACAGCAGGTCGCGTTGGAAACCGGTCAAGTCGTACATCGTTCCCCTCGTGTATGGAACCCTTCGTATCGGGAAAAGGATGATGGCCGCGGCGCGAGCAGCCGCGGTACGTCAGGTCACGTGTCACGACGGCGTGAGTCCGAAACCGCCCGACGCTACCGGTCCGCTGGCGTTAAGCATTCCATACTCACGGATTCGAGCCACGCGTCCGCGACGGTCGACCCGTCGGTTCTCCGCGCGCGAGGGATGGCCACGAGCCGAACCTCCTCGCCCGTAGTCGCCACTTCGGTCAGGTCGTGTTCGAGCAGCGCAGTCGCCGTCTCCGAGCCGTCGAGATCCCGGAGCGACACCTCCTGGGCGTCGACGTACTCGCTGGCCGGCGGCGCAAAGGAGAGGTAGCCGACCGACCGACAGCGCGGGCACTTGGCGTGCGACTGGAACTCGCGGTGGGGCTGGGTGGCGTAGCGGGTCACCGCCTCGCATTTCGCACAGCGGAACGCCGCGCGCACGACCTTCGGCCGGATCTCGCTCGCGTCGACGACGACGCCCCGCGTGCTGTGGAGCCGGTTGAGATGCTCGGCCCGGAGGTCTCCGAGCGCGACCTCGCTCTCGGCCGGGAGGTCCGTGACCCGGAGGTAGACGTCCCCGAGGTCCCGGTCCGTATCATTCGAGAGGAACCGCCGGAGTGCGGCCTTGCCCGCGCGAAGCGCCTCGTCAGGGTCGGAGAGCAGCGGGCGGACGAACCGGTAGTCGTGGCCGAACCGCTCGCAGCTCACCGACAGCGCGCGCTCCTCGGGGTACGCGTCGACGAACCGACGGACCGACTCTGCACGGTCGCGGTACACGTACTCGTACCACTTTTCCGTCAGGTCGGCGCTTCGGGCTGACATGGCACACCGTTCCCCCGCGTCGGTCTTTGTTACACGGCTCCTGCCGGACGTGCGAGCAACTTAACGTGGTCCTGTGTCCTCGACGCCGGGCGACCTCCCGTCGTTTTCGGTTTCGTTTATGTTTACGTTTGCGAAAACGTTTGCGGACGGTCCGTGAGGGAGTGGGCAAGTCGATACCTTCGGATGCGGAGTAGACTCGGGGAAAGCGAACGAAACCGAACCGACGAACTCCAGTCAGCGTACGCACCCCAATTTATGGCCTCGGAAGTGCCATTTGGTACCATGTCTTCTCCCTCCGGCAACGCCCCCGACCTCGAAGCCTACCGGGAGTCGGTCGGCGTGAACGCGCCGGACGACGACGAGCACGCCGCGCTCGCAGCAGACCTCCGGGCGACCTGCGAGGGCGAGGTTCGGTTCGACGAGTACTCGCAGGTGCTGTACGCGACCGACGGGAGCATCTATCAGGCCAGACCTGCGGGCGTGGTCTTCCCGACTGACGCGGACGACGTGGCGGCAGCTGTCGAGGTCGCGGCCGACCACGATGCGCCGGTGCTGCCCCGCGGTGCGGGCTCGTCGCTGGCCGGACAGTCCGTCGGCCCCGGCTGCGTCGTACTCGACCTGTCGCGCCACATGGACGCAATCGTGGACGTGGACCCGCGAACCCAGCGCGCGACGGTCCAGCCCGGCGTTGTGCAGGACGACCTCGACGCCCACCTCGCGGAATGGGGCCTGAAGTTCGCGCCCGATCCGGCCTCCTCGAACCGCGCGACCATCGGCGGCGGCATCGGGAACAACTCCACGGGCGCGCACTCCGTCCGGTACGGCATCACCGACGCCTACGTCGAGGAATGCGAGGCGGTGCTAGCCGACGGAACGACCGTTCGCGCCCGGGAAGTCGAGGTCGGGAGCGACGAGTGGGACGATATCATGGCGAGCGGCGACCGGGAGGCCGACCTCTACCGGACGGTCCGCCAACTCGTGGCGGACAACGCCGAGGAGATCGAATCGCGGTACCCCGAGCTCAAGCGCTCGGTGTCGGGTTACAACCTCCACGAGTGCGTTTACGAACGCGCAAACGAAGACGCAAACGCAAACGATAACGGGAGCGTTTACGTAAACCTCGCCAAACTGTTCGTCGGCGCGGAGGGCACCCTCGGCGTGGTCACGGAAGCGACGCTCTCGCTGGTGTCCAAGCCCGAGCAGACTGCGGTCGCGCTCTACTGCTTCGACGACCTCGTGGCCGCGATGGCGGCGGTGCCCGAGGCGCTGGCGTTCGACCCGAGCGCGGTCGAACTCATGGACGAGGAGGTGTTCCGGCTGGCCCGCGAGTCCGCGGAGTACGCCGAGTACGCCGAGCCGATTCCGGACCGGGCCGCGGCCGCGCTCATGCTGGAGTTCGACTCGGAAGTCCACGACGATCTGGCGGGCGCGATCGGGGCAGTGACCAGCGAGTTCATCGAGTCGGGCGCGGCGTTCGACGTGCTGGAGGCTCACGACGAGGCGGCACAGGCGAAGCTCTGGAAGCTCCGGAAGGCCGCCATCCCGCTGCTGATGAGCATGGAGGGCGACCCCAAGCCGTACCCGTTCATCGAGGACGCTTCCGTGCCGCCCGCGGAACTGGCCGAGTACGTGCAGGGCTTTCAGGGCATTCTGGAGGCCCACGACACCTCGGCGGCGTACTTCGCCCACGCGGGCAGCGGGACGCTCCACGTCCGGCCAGTGTTGAACCTCAAGGACGGCGAGGGAGTCGAGAAGATGCAGTCTATCGCCCAGGACGTGACCTCGCTGGTGCTCGACCACGAAGGGTCGTTCTCGGGCGAGCACGGCGACGGGCTCGCCCGGACGCAGTTCAACCCGAAGCTGTACGGCCCGCAGCTCTGGGCGGCGTTCAAGCGGCTCAAAACCGCGTTCGACCCCGACTGGCGGATGAACCCCGGCAAGGTGGTGTTTCGCGAGCACTCGCCGACCGACGAGGGCGAACATTCTCCGACCGACATGCGCGAGAACCTGCGGTACGGCCCGGCCTACTCGTCGCTCGAACCCGCGACCGAGCAGGATTTTTCGAATGACGGCGGCTTCTCGCACCTCGTGGAGCTGTGCAACGGCTGTGGCACCTGCCGGCAGACCGACTCGGACGTGATGTGTCCCTCATACCGCGCGATGGACGACGAGATGGCGACCACCCGCGGGCGGGCGAACATGCTCCGAGCGGCCATCTCCGGGGAGCTTCCGCCAGAGGAGATGTACACCGAACGCTTCCAGCGGGAGGTGCTGGACCTCTGTCTGGGCTGCAAGGGCTGTCAGAGCGACTGCCCGACCGGCGTCGATCTCGCGAAGCTCAAAGCCGAGGTCAAGCACCGCTACCACGAGCGGGAGGGCGCGGGCCTCCGCGAGCGCCTGTTCGCCGAGTTCGACCGGCTCGCGAGGGTCGGCTCGGCCCTCGCGCCCGTCTCGAACTGGCTCACCGATCTCCCGGTCGCTGGCGCGCTCGCCGAAAAGACCCTCGGCATCGCCGGCGAGCGTGACCTCCCGACGTTCGCCGACCAGTCGTTCGCGGCGTGGTTCGCGGCCCGCAGCGGCCCCCGGATTCCAGAATCCAGTGCGACCGACCGCGTGCTCCTCGTTCCGGACTCGTACACGAACTACGTCTACCCGGAGACGGGCCGCGCGGCGGTGTCAATCCTCGAAGCCGCCGGAATCCACGTCCGAGTCCCCGACGCCGCGCCGAGCGGTCGCCCGGCCTACTCGGAGGGCTTCCTCGATCTGGCCCGCGAGCGCGCGCAAGCGAACGTCTCCGCGCTCGCGTCCCGCGTGCGAGACGGCTGGTCAGTCGCGTACGTCGAGCCCTCCGACGCCGCGATGGTGCAGGACGAGTATCTGGATTTGCTTGGCGAGGAGGCGGGACGGTCAGCCGGCGAAGACGGACCGAACGCCAGTTTCACCGGCGAGGCGGCGAGCGCGCGGGCGTCGGCCACGGCCGACGCCC
>NZ_QLVG01000066.1 GCF_003382685.1 Halorussus litoreus
GTCCGGCGGTCGGCGACCGCCGGACTCCCGCGCCGCTCACCGACCGCCGACCCCGCGCCGCTCACCGACCATCCGGCAAGCGCTCGGCCGAGTAACCGGCTGAAGCGCCCCGCTGACCAACCACCGGAAGCGCCACGTCGACCACCCGTTACGGGCGGGAGATTTCGGAAATACAGTCGCTGCGACGACGATGCCGCCGAATCCTGTACCCCTCTCACACACCACCGGAAGTCGTTTTTGACAGGGGCCTCTCCCTGTTCTCGATGACTACGGTACGCGATTTGACTCCCGAGGACGCCCCGAAGTTGACGGCCCTCTACGAGGAGTACGAGTGGTGGGCGGACCGCGAGGTCGACGACGTTCGAAAAGCGCTGGCCGGGACCGAAGTCGCGGTCGGCGTGGAAGCACCCAGTGGCGACCTCGTCGCCGCGGCGCGGGTCCTCACCGACTACACCTACTACGCCACCGTATTCGACGTTATCGTGGCTGCCGACCGGCGCGGCGAGGGCTTCGGCGAGACGCTGGTGGAAGCGGTGCTCGACCATCCGGACCTCCAGACGGTGCCGGGGCTCTCGCTGCTCTGCCTAGACGGACTGGTGCCGTTCTACGAGTCGGTGGGCTTCGAGGTGTACGGCCGCGAGTTCGAGGTTCCGGAGGGTGGCACCGAGGAACTCGTCCGGATGACCTACAGCCACGCCGACGCCGAGTCCTCCGACGCGGAGTCGTAGTGGCAGGACGTTCGACGCCGTGCCAGTAGCGCGGTATCGAGAGGACTTTTCCTCGCCCGCACCAATCTTCTGGCATGAACTGGGGCGACCTCTTCGAGCGCGCCGAAGACCACCGGACCGACGTAGCGACGATACGCGAGCGTCTCGAAGCGCGCCGCGATGGGGAGCGGGGTACGGCTGACAGCGAGGAGGATCCCGACGATGCCTGAGACGCCCGACACCGACCCGACGCGTATCGTCGCGGACGCGGACGTGCTGGTCGCGGACCTGATCGCTGGTGGGAGCAAAACGGAGGAGAGCGAGACCGGCGGTGACCCCGAATCGGGCACCGCCGCGCGCGGGGCACTGGACGCGATCCGGAGCCACTCGTGGCTCGACCTGCTCGCCAGCGACCAGTTGCTCGACGACGCCGAGGCCGTCATCGCAGAACTGGCTGACGCCGACCTCGCGGCCGCGTGGCGCGAGCGAATCGACGAGGAGCGCGTGGCGGTCGACCACCCGGCGGGCGACCATCCGGCGCTGGCGAGCGCCTACCGCGGGAAGGCCGCCCACGTGCTGAGCTACGACGAGGGGTTGCGCGGCCCGGCGGCCAGCGCGTCGTTCGGCTCGCGGCTGAACCTCAGCGTGAAGACGCCCGCGGGGTTCGTCGCACTGTTCGACGCCGAATCGCTGTACGAGGCGGCGGAGGATGGCGAGTATTCGGGCCCGGACCGCGATCCGCGAACGTGAGGTTGCGGACGGACGGCGTCCAGCAGGAGTCGACAGAACGCCGAGAGTTCGTCCCAGAACGCGAGACTTTTGCTGTCTTGGGCCACAGGGCCACTCGTGCGCGAGTACCCCTTCGAGATGGCGCTGTGCGCGCACCTCGAAGCCCGCGAGGAGGCGGTCGTCGCTCGACAGCTCGGCGGCGGCGTACGTGCCCCGGCGAATCGAGTTCTGGACGTGCTCTGCGTCGAGCCCGGTCCGGGGATGGACGACCGCGCGGCGCTGACCGCCGAGACGATCCCCCACGCCGCGGTCGAGAGCGACGTGGGCGTCGGCCGGTCGCGCGACCCCGTCACGGCCATCGATGCGCCGCCCGAGCGCGCCCGCAGCGTCGCCGAGCGAGCGGTCGAGGTCGGCTTCTTCGAGCGCACGGTCGAGGGCGGCGTCCGGCGGGCCGCGCGCTACCCCGACGACTGGTTCGACCGCATCGTCGGCGTCGAGAACAAGCCCGATCTCGGCACGCCCGGCGACCTCCGGCTCCAGCTTCGGAAGGACGTGAGCCTCGCGCTGGTCGACGAGGTCGTGCTCGCGACCGAGAGCTACGTGACGGGCGCGCACCTCAACCGGATTCCGGAGCCGGTGGGCGTCTGGCGGTTCGACCCCGAGTCGGGCGAGCGCGAGGTCGTCCGGGCGGCCGAGCCGCTGCCGAGCGACCAAGCGGGCGTCGAACTCCTCGGCGAGCAGCCGCTCCGAACCGACGTGGCCGTGGTCTCCGCGGAGGCAAAGGCCCGCCAGCGCCGACGGATGGCCGAGCGGGCGTACGGCAAGGGATGGCGGCCCGACGCGCTTCCCGCGTGTGGCGAGGCCGAGGTCGAAGAGCGCGAGGGGAGCGAAGGCCTGCCGTACTGCGCGTGGAAGGACCGCGTCGTCGACCCGGCGAACTGCGGGCCGTCGTGTCCGGGACACGACCCCGCGGACCCGCCGAAGGTCGACGTGGCGGAGCTGCGCGATGGCCGGACTCCGTGGGTCGCCGAGCCGGAGGGGAAGGCCCGACGGCAGTCCGGACTTGACCGGTTCGGGTGAGTGCTGACGAGAGGTCGGGATTCCGACCGGAGTCTGACGGTTCTCGGACCCTCGGACCGACGACGGGGACTTTTGAACGTCGGCGTTCAAGTCACGTTCATGTACGACCGAATCCTACTGCCGACCGACGGGAGCGACCAGCCCGCAGTCGTCTCGCAGGCGCTGAACCTCGCGGAACTCGCCGACGCGACGGTCCATGCGCTATACGTCGTCGACGAGAAGGCGCTGAACTACCAGCCGTCCGAATCCGGCCGGGAGGAGACCCGGAGCGCGCGCCACGAGGAGGGCGAGGCCGCGACCGAAAGCATCGTCGAGGCCGCCGCGGAGCGCGGCGTCGAGGTCGTCACCGCCATTGAGGAGGGGTCGCCGGCCGAGACCATCGTGGCGTACGCCGAGGACGAGGCCGCCGACGTGGTCGTGATGGGGACCCACGGCCGGTCGGGCGTCGACCGATACGTCCTCGGGAGCGTCACCGAGCAGGTGATCCGCAAGAGCGAGGTGCCGGTACTGACGGTCAACCTCGCGCGCCAGCGCCGGGCGGTCCGCGACGACGACACCGCCGTCGAGCGCGCGCGAGAGGTCCTCCGGGATGACGGACACGACGTTGCCGAGGTTCCCGAGGACCCCTACCGCGAGAGCAACACGTGGATCGTCCGCGCGCTGACCGACGACGGCGGGACGTTCAACGTCCACATCGACGCGGCCACCGGCGAGGCGCGGATCGCCCGCATCGGTGGCGACTGAACGCGCCTGATGGCGATGAAAGAGAGTAGCTGCGACTGAGCGGACCCGGGCGCGAGCGTGCTGCGAGCCGCGCGCTCGCGCCCGGGTCCGCGGCCGGGGACCGTTATCGACGCCCTGAGCGCCTGAACCGTTCTCACGTGCTTGGACCGATGGGCAACACGTTCGGGGGAAGACCGACTGTCGCGCTAAGACGAGTTTCCGAACGTGATGACGACGACACCGAGCGACGAATCGACTCCGGAAACCGTACCGTGGCCCCAGCAACTGTACGACAGCATCTGGCTGTTGGCAGGTGCCGCGCTGTTGTTCTTCACGCTGTCGTACATCGTGTGGGGTCTGATCGACCTGCTGACCGTGGGGCTGGGGTGATTCGATGCGGTCACCGCTCGACGCCCCGGAGGGCGACTGGTGGTCCGAGGAGGTCAACCGACGCGAGACCATCTGGCTGGGCATCACCGGCGGCTGGGCCGCCGTGCTGTTCGGCTGGATGGCCGGCTGGACCCAGATCGGCGACCAGAACCCGACCGGGCCGACCGAACGCATCAGCCCCGAGCGCTATCAGGAGAAGGTCACCGCGTACAAGGAGGAGGCCGAGGACGCAGAGGACGGGCTGATCCCGCCGGGCGAGGACGTGTTCATCGGCGCGATGCGGTACAACTGGGACGGCCTCCCGGCCGTGTTGGAAGCCGGGAAGACGTACAAGTTCCACATCGGCTCGTACGACGTTCAGCACGGCTTCTCCATCCGGAAGGGCGACACCCTGAGCAAGCAGATGTCGCTGCAGGTGCTGCCCGAGTACGAGTGGGTCGTCGAGATGGAGTTCGACGAACCCGGCACGTACCACGTGGTCTGCAACGAGTTCTGCGGCGTCGGCCATCGAACGATGCACGGCGCGTTCACGGTGAGGGAGTGATTCCATGCTCGGACTCTTCGACAACGATTACGACGCCGATGGTTTCAGGACCTGCTCGGTGACCGGGCTGAACATCCACCGGTCGGCCGAGAACATGGTCAAACTGTACGGGCTCACGAGCGTCGTGGCGCTGCTCGTGGGCGGCATCTTCGCCTTCTTCGTGGCGATGACCCGCTGGGAAGCCATCGGGCTGGTCTCGCCCAACGACTTCTACAAGTTCACGAGCATCCACGCGTGGAACCTGCTCATCTTCTGGATGATCTTCATGGAGATCGCCATCCTGTACGTGGGCGGCCCGTTCGTCCTCGGCAGGAAGCTAGCACTGGAGAACGTCGCAAAGGTGGCCTACGGCGTGATGGTTGCCGGTGCCCTGCTGGTCAACTACGCTATCTGGACCACCGAGCAGCCGAATCAGGCACCGCTGCTCACCTCGTACGTGCCGCTTCCGTCGTCGGCCGACTTCTACCTCGGCGTGGTCGTGTTCCTCGTGGGCGCGCTCGTGGCGGCGCTGCCCTTCCTCGCCACCATCTGGAAGGAGAAGCGCGAGAAGCCCGACGCCACGCTCCCGCTGATCGCGTTCGGCGCGTTCATCTGCTCCATCGTCGCCGCGGAGGCCATCGTGGGCGGGCTCATCACGTTCGTCCCGACGTACTTCTGGCGCATCGGCGTCATCGAGCACCTCGACCCGGCGTGGTACCGCCAGATGTACTGGATCGTCGGCCACGGCACCCAGCAGATCAACCTGCTCGCGATGATCACGGTGTGGTACTTCATGACCCACGTGGTCGGCGGCGCGGTCGTCGCCAGCGAGAAGGTCTCCCGGACCGCGTTCATCCTCTATCTGTTCTTCATCAACATGGGCGCGGCCCACCACCTGATGTCAGACCCGGGCGTCTCGTCGGCGTGGCGCGTGTGGAACACCTCGTACGCGGCGTACGGCGCGGTCATCGCGTCGATGATCCACGCGTTCGCTATCCCGGCGGGACTGGAGGTCGGCCGCCGAGCCCGCAACGAGGGCGGCGGCACCTTCGGTTGGCTCTGGTCCGCACCGTGGAAGGACCCCGGCTTCTCCTCGACCATCCTGAGCATCATCATGTTCGGATTCCTCGGCGGTATCACCGGCGTCATGATGGGCCAGATGCAGCTCAACATGACGTGGCACAACACCCTCGCCACGCCGGGCCACTTCCACGCGACCGTGGTGCTCGGCACGACGTTGGCGTTCATGGGCCTCCTGTACTACGTCATCAGGCTGCTGTTCGGCAAAGACTGGGTCGCCAAGCCGCTGGCGACCATCCAGCCGTACCTGTACGGCGGCGCGATGGGTCTCGTCTGCCTGATGATGATGTACCTCGGCGTGCTGTACGGCGTGCCCCGACGGCATCCCTCGGTGATGGACATCCCCGGCACCGCCTTCGACTTCTCGGCGGCAAAGCCGCTGTTCGCCATCTTCGGGGTCTCCGCGATCCTCGCCATCGTGGGCGGCGGGCTGTTCCTCGCGCTCGCGCTCGGGGCGCTGTTCCTCGGCGACGACTACGAGGGCGAAGCCGCGCCGACGGGAGCCGGTCCCATCGTCGCCGCGGACGGCGGCGGCGGAACTGGCGAGACGCCCGCGGAAACGGACAGCGCTGGTGACGACGCTGAGGCTGCGGAGACGGCCGAAGATGACGACGACGGCGGCCTCGCGGCTCACGCGTTCAGCATGCGGGGCACCTTCCTGCTCACGCTCGTGTTCTTCGTCACGTTCGTCGTGATGTACGCACTGAACTGGTACCTGCTCAGCCAACTGTGGACCATCGGGGGCTGATTTGCCGGTGACCAGCACGCGTCTCGCCTCGCAGTTGTTCTCCCTGCTGAAGCCCCGGATCGCCGCGCTGCTCTGTCTGACCGGGGCGAGCGGAGCGGCCGCCGCGGGCGGGCTCGCCCCACTACCGTTCGCGGGGTTCGTGTTCGCGGGGCTCGGGATGGCCGGCGGCGCGGCCGCCCTCAACTGCTGGTACGACCGCGACATCGACCGGAAGATGGAACGGACCGCCGACAGACCGCTCGCTCGCGGGGAGCTGTCGTCCCGCGCGGCGTTCGGCTTCGCGGTCGCGCTGCTGGCCGCCGGGACCGCGATCGGCCTGCTCGCGGTGTCTCCGGTGTCGGTGGCGTACATGTGGCTCGGGGTGGCGGCCTACGTCGGCCTCTACACGGTCGCGCTCAAGCGCCGCCACTGGATCGCCACGGTGCTGGGCGGCTCTGCGGGGTCGTTTCCGGTGCTCGCGGGCTGGACCGCGGTCCGACCGCTCGAACCCGCGGCGCTGGTCGCGGCCGCGCTCGTGTTCGCGTGGACGCCAGCCCACGCGTGGGCGCTCGCGCAGGTGTACCGCGACGACTTCGCCGCGGCGGGCGTCCCGAAGCTCCCCGTGGTCGCGCCGCTCCGCGCGGTCCGCAAGCGGGCGTTCGGCTCGGCGCTCGTGACCGTCGCGGTCGCGGCCGCCATCCTCCCGCTGGCCGGGACCGCCTACGCCGTCGCGTTCGTCGCCGCCGTGCCGGCCTACCTGCTGGCCTACCGCCAGTACCTGCGCTCGGGGTCGGACGCGACCGCGGTTCGAGCGTTCTTCACCTCGAACCTGTTCCTGACGGTGCTGTTCGCCGCGTGGGGAATCGACGGGATGGTCGATTCCGTCCACCCCGGCGCAGCGGTGCTCGCGCCGGTCGTTTTCTGGTTGTTCGTGCGCATGTGGACCGCCCGGCCGGGACTCCGGGGTGTCCCCGGCGCGGTCGGCGGCGAGTGGCGGTCGGTCCGGGCGTGGCTCCCCACACCGGACGATCCGCCGAGCGATCCGACACCAACGACCGGCGACGCGACGCCGAAGTCGGACGGAGCGGCGGGCGACGCGACGCCGGCGCCCGGCGATTCCGGCGAGGACTGACCGGCCGTCGCCCGAGCGTCGGAAGCGCCGGCGAGTGGCCGCCGTCGCTCCGGAACACGTTCGGGGGAAACCCCTCCCGCGCCCCACGACAACGACCGAGTAAGAGCGTCGTCTCGCCGACGACGAGTGAGTACGATGAGCCACCGGACAGCATCGACCGACAGCGACGAGCGGCCTGTATCGACTGACCCACGATGAGCGACCAAACCGTCACGACCCCGTCACCGGTCGAGTGGACCAGACGCGCCGTCAGGAACGCGTGGAACACCCTGCGAACCGTCTACTACGCCAACAGCGTCGCGTGGCGCGCCCTCAAGAGCGGCGCGCTCGTGTTCTTCGGGTTCTTCCTGTGGTCGGCATCGAACATCCTGCTGTCGTACCAGCCGTCGTGGACGTTCCTCCACTACTCGATGGCGTACGGGTTCGTCGTGCTCATCTACGGCCCCGTCCACCACGCCGTGGTCATCCCGCTCGCGGTCCGGTGGCGCAGGCGGGGTGGGTTGCGGACCAGAATCGGGCGCAAGCTCCCGAACGCGGGGCTGGCCGTCTTCCTCGCGGTCGTCGTGCTGCTCGGGACGTTCCCCTCCGGTCCGATGGTGTTCGACTTCGGGTCCGCGCTGGACGAGGCCGGGGCCGACGTGAACCCGGACCTGCTCTGCACCAAGTCGGGCGAGGCCGGCGAGCAGTCGGTCCACTGCCACCTGACCGAGTCGGACAGCATCGCCTCGGTGACCGTCGAGAGCGGCGGGAAGACCATCCACACCGACGACTCGCCCCCGTTCGAGTTCACCGTCCGCGAGGACGAACTCACGGCGGTCACCGACCAGAAGCAGTTCCAGGTCGTGCTCCGCGACGAGGACGGGAACATGATCCGGCGCTACACCCGGACGCTCGGGATGGTCTCGGACGGCTGAGTTCTGGCCCGTCTCTTCTGCTCTGGCTTTTCGATACTCTCTGGCCCCTGCTCGCTAACCGGTAAGTAAAAACCGACAAACGCCGATACCCCGACCATGCGAGCGTCCGCCCGGCGGCGACTCACCGCCGCCCTGACACTGGTGTGCTGTCTCTCGATGGTGGCGTCCGCCGCGGCCGCCCCGGCCTACGCGGGGTCGGCTGTCTCCTCCGGCGGAGTCTCACCCCTCGACGCCGGGGTCGCCCAGCAGCCCAACCCCTGCGTCGGAACCGTCACCGAGCCCGCCGACGGGTTGACCGTGATCAGCGTGCAGGGGTTCCAGTTCGGCGAGGACGGCGGCAAGCGCCCGGCCAAGCTCGTCGGCGTCGGGCCGTCGGGCGAGATCCGGTGGGTCGAGCAGATGGCCGAGAAGTACGACGTGTCGTGGGGCTACGACGTCGACCCGCTGCCGAACGGCAACGTCTTCGTCACCGCGACCACGAGCGACCACCAGACGCTGGTCTACGAGTTCGACCCGCGAGCTCAGGAGCGGGTCTGGTCGGAGACGTTCGACCTCGCGGACACCCACGACGCGGACCTCATCAACGGCGGGCGCGAGATCCTGATCGCCAACATGCGCAACTACGACGAGTCGTCCGGCGCGAACGACGATAGCCTGCGCGTGTACAACCGGACGACCGGCGAGTTCGAGTGGGTGTGGCGCTTCGACGACCACTACGACCCCGACGACATGGAGGAGAACTACACCGACGACTGGAGCCACGTCAACGACATCGACAAGATCGGCGACGGGCGCTATCTCGCCTCGCCTCGGAACTTCGACCAGGCCATCGTCGTGAACCGCTCGACGGGCGAGATCGAGATGAAGCTCGGAGAGGACGGTCGCCACGGCATCCTCGACGAGCAGCACAATCCCGACTATCTCGAGAGCGAGAACGGCACGCCGACGCTCCTCGTCGGCGACAGCGGCAACGACCGCATCGTGGAGTACGCCAATCCCGATGGTGACCTGACGGACGGCGCGGGCTGGAACCGGACGTGGACGCTCGCGGGCGACCTCGACTGGCCGCGGGACGCCGACCGGCTCCCCGACGGCGACACGCTCGTGACCGACTCCTCGAACCACCGCGTCGTGGAGGTGTCGCCCGAGGGCGAGGTCGTCTGGGAGTTCTACGCGCCGTGGCTGGTCTACGACGCCGCCCGGGTGTCGGTTCCCGGCGAGCACGCGACCGGCCCGACCATGGCCGACCTGAACGCGACCGGCACCTACGAGATCGAGGGCAGCGCGACCCTCCACGAGGACACCGCGGCGCTGACCGACTGCCACCAGCAACTGGAGAACGTCTCTGGCTGGGCCGACGGCCAGCAACCCACGACCACAGCGAACGACGCGAGCACCGACACCGCCGGTGGAGAGGCCGACGGCACCGACACCACGACGTGGCAGAGCGCGCTCGACGACGCGACGACCGAGGGAGACGGCTCCGGAACCGGCGGCGAGACGGGGACCGACAACCCGGCCGGACTGCCCGGATTCGGCGCGCTCGCTGCGCTCGGCGGACTCGTGGCCGCGCTCGGTGTGGTCCTGCGTCGGCGGTAGAACGCGACACTTCGTTTTTCGGTCAGTATCTCGCGTCTCGGCATCGGATTCTGCTCGCAGTTGAGCGACCACCAGTTTCGACCGGTGAGACGTCCGCCTGCGCCGACCGTCCGGACAACAACCAGTTCCGACCGGATGATCAGGCACCAGTCCTGGCGGACTGAAAGGGCGAGGCGCGCTCGCGTTCACTTCAGTCGTCTCCGCAGGCAACTATTCGCGGCGGGCGGTGCAGAGAGCCGCGAATATCCTGCGGAGCGACCGCGAGCGCGCCGAGGGCTTTCAAAAACACGTCTCCGACTTCCCAGACGAACTCGACAGGCAAAACACCGAACGCGCCGAGGGCTTTCCAAAACACGATTGCTTTCTCTCAGTCGTCGAGCGCACCGAGGACTGTCAAAATCCTGTTGGTGCTGCTGCTGACGTCTCCTAACTCTACGTTCAGAGCTGATACCGCTCGCCGTCAACAGCCAGCGGCTCCTCGAACGCCTCGTCGGCGGGGTAGAAGTGCGAGACGTGGACCAGCCGCGTCTGGTCGGCGTTCAGTTCGTCGGCCAGCGCGAGCGCCCCCTCGCGGGTCATGTGCTTGGTGCCGAAGGTTCGGGGCACGCCATCCTCGTCGTGGTGGTCGCCGCCGAGCGGGTGGTGCTCGCAGAGGTGGGCCGGAACGAGCGCCTCGGCCAGCAGGAGGTCTGCGTCGGCCAGCGCGGCGCGGCTCTCGTCGGGGACTGCGAAGCTGGTGTCGCCGGTCAGCGAGAGCTTCGCGCCCGTCTCGGGGTCCTCGACCGCCAGGCCGTAGCAGACCAGCGGCGGGTGCTCGACCGGCACCAGCGTCACTTCGAAGCCGCAGGTCTCGAAGGGCTCGAACGGCGTGCGATCGTGGACCGTCACCCGGTCGAGGTAGTCGTACTTCGAGCGGACGGTGTCCGCGACGCTCTCGCCGGTGGCGGGGTCGACCTCGTCCGCGGCGTGGACCGGCAGGTCGTCGAACAGCCGGTAGGCGTTGCCTAACCCGTCGAGGTGGTCGAAGTGAACGTGCGAGATGATCGCCTCGTCGGGCAGCGCGACGTCGCGGTGGAGAAACTGGTGGCGGAAGTCCGGACTGGCGTCGATTAGCAGGCACTCGTCGGTGCGCTCGTTCCGGACGTGGACCGAGAACCGCGAGCGCTCGACGCCGCGCTCCGCGGCGGCCTCGCAGGTGTCGCAGTCGCAGCCCGGCGTCGGCGTCCCGGTCGTGTCGCCGGTTCCGAGTAGCGTGACCTCCATTCGGTTCGGGGTAGTCGCTTGGGGTACAAAGCTTTCCGGGAGGCGTGCGGTGCGACCGTCTTCTTTCCTTTCTCGTTCGACGGGCGTGCTTCGCGAGGACGTAGGAGAACCAACTCATGACTAAATTAACTACAGGGGTGTGGAGAAGTGATCGCTGTGGGAATGAGTGACGCGTCACTTCCTCCGACGAGAAAACGAGTTCACGTGGAGTCATCCACATTTTTCCGCACGACGCTCGACCAGCGACTGCCGAACGGGAGTCCCGTTTGCTCGGGTAGAAAGCACTTGTACCGGGAGTCGCAATCGTCGGATGGTCCCCATGAGACGAGTCGGCGTCGCGCTGGCCGTACTGGTCGTACTGGCCGGCTGTTCGGGTGCACTGCACGAGCAACCGGACACCAGTATCGACGACACCGGTGATGGTCAGTTCACCGGCGAGGTGGTTCCCGAGGCCCCGCCGAACGCGACCGCGGTGAACTACACCGACGAGCGCGTGCAGGCCAACGAGTACCTTCGTGAAGTCGTCCGGAAGGCGGGCAACGAGTCCGCGGACGGCTACGTCGGGGTTCCGGACTCCGCCGTCGAGGAGACGAAGGCGGATCTGGCGGAGTTACCGCTGTACACCATCGAGGAGTCAGAGTCGAGCGAGTACGATTGGGGGTACTACGTCCGGTACGAGGGGACGGTGGTTCGGGTCGTGTTCGCCGTACTCGACTGAGCAGCGAGAATCCACATTCGGGCGTTCACTTCCGACGTAGGCGGACGGATCGTCGATGATTCAGTGGTCGTGGGAGTGCCCGCCGTCCGCGCTCGCCTCGCCGGAGCCGGAGATGTCGCCGCCGGCGACCAGGGCGTCGTGGTCGCCCTCGATCATGTCGAGGTCCTTGAGGTTGTCCCGCTCCTCGAAGTCCTCGATGGCGGCGACGAAGTCCTCCTGGGTGAGCGCGGTCCGCTCCTCGGTCAGGGCGTCGAGCACCGCCTCGCGGAGCACCATCCGGAGGTCGCTGCCGGTGAGTCCCTCGGTCTCCTCGGCGAGTTCGTCCGGCTCGAAGTCCACGATGTCCATCGGGCGGGTGATGAGCCGGAGGATGTCCGAGCGCATCTGCCGGTCGGGCTTGGGGAAGTTGACGATCTCGTCGAAGCGCCGCCACGCCGCGGCGTCGAGCTGGTCGGGGTGGTTGGTCGCGCCGATGAGGAGCACGTCGTCCTCGATGAGGCTGATGTCGTCGATGCTCTTCAGCAGGGTGTTGACCGCGCGCTTGATGGCGGCGTGCTCGTCGCTCGCGCGGGTCTTCGCCACGAAGTCGAACTCGTCCATGAACAGGATGCAGGGCGAGAGCCGCTTGGCGACCTCGAACACCTTCTCGACGTTCTTGGCCGTCTCGCCGAGGTACTGACTGGTGATCATCGACAGCTTGACCTCCACGAACGGGAGGTCGAGGTCGTACGCGAGTGCCCGAGCCGTGGAGGTCTTGCCGGTCCCCGGCGGGCCGACGAACAGGAGCTTGCCGATCTCGCGCAGGCCGATCTGGGCGAGGTACTCTCGGTGCTCGATGGCCTTGACGATCTTGTGGATCTCGGCCTCCTGGTCCTCGGTCAACACGAGGTCCTCGAGCGTGGTCTCGATCTCCTCGGGCGCGCGGATGTCCACGAGGTCGAGCATCTCTTCTTCCTCCTCGTCGGCGAAGTACTCGCCGAGCAGGCCGTCGATCCACGCTCGGTCGGCCTGCACCGGCCGATTTGCGTCTCTGGCGGCCTCGTAGTCCGCGCCGTCGACTTCGTCCTCGAAGGCGTACGCCAGCACGGGGTTGTGGAGCACGCGCTCCTCGCCCCGGTCGAGGAACCACTCCTCGGCCATCTCTTGCTGGGTGAGCTCCAGCGACCCCGAGAACTCGTCGCGGTCGGTGAACATCAGCTCCGAGACGGCGCTCCACGGGTTTTGTACCCCGGTTGCCCGGCGCGCGGTGTCGAGCGTCGCCCGGATGGGTCGCTCGATACCCATCGGAGAGCCGTCACCGCTCGACCGGGCGCTTCCGGACCGACCGCTTCCCGACTGGGAGTTCCCCGACGTGGACCCTCCGGACGGGGAGTTTCCCGACTGAGAACTCCCCGGCCGGTCCGGCGAGTCGCTCGTCCCGTCGGGCCAGAACACCTGTCGGTAGCGGGGCAGCAGGTCGTTCTCGTCCAGCGTGCGATTGTCGTTGTAGAGGCTCGCGGTGAGCAGAAATTCGACGACGTCCAGTGCCGCGTCGCTCATTCCCGGGAAGGTTGGCACCAAAGAGGCTTAAGCGCGTCGAAGGGCTGTCCGGCGGCCCCGCGGTCGGCGACGTGTCGCCGGCCGCGGGGCCGCCGAACAGCCAGACTGCCGGACGGCAAATCGACCGCCGATCGCTGGACAGCAGCTCGACGGCCCGACGAGTTCGAGAGTCGAGAAGCGACCGCCCGATCAGCCCTGCGTCGCGTTCCGGTCGACGTAGATTACGGTGGTGCTGATGGTACAGCCGCTGTCGTGGAGGTAGCGCTGGACCTCGTGGCGGTCGTAGCCGTCCATGTACTCGTCGATGTCGTCGGCGTTGTCGTAGTCCTCCGCGCAGGTGTTCGCGTTGCCGAACGTGACGACCACCGGCGGCCTGTCGGGTCCGTTCACCGCGTCCTCGACCAGTTCGGCGCGGTCCACGCTGTCGGTCTGTGCGTCGTACGTCTCGAAGTACCACGCGAACGGGAGGCGGGCGAACCAGCCCGAGCCGGCCGGCGGTACGTCGTGGGAGTCGGGGTTCGGCGCGTAGAACGTGTCGTCGTCGGGTTCCTTGCCGAAGAACAGCACGTCGATCCCGTCGTTCGACTGCGAGGCGTCCCGGACCTCGGCGAGCACGCCCTTCATCTCCGAGGACGACTGGGCGTACTGGACGAGTTCGTTGTCGTCGCCCTGCGGGTCGACGTAGCTGGTGTCGACCGCGGTCGCGCCGACCTGCGCGGCAAGCACCAGCAGGACCAGCGCCGCCGCGGTCGCGGAGACGGCGTCCTCGTCGGCGATGCTGTCGAGGCCGAGTCGGGCGACGAACGCCAGCCCCACCGCGGCGGGAATCACCAGCGGCACCACGACGTGGATGACCTCCCATGGGAACGGGTTGTCGACGATGACGGGGTAGCCAAGCAGGCTGGCGAAGCCCCAGTAGGCCCCGAACGACACCGCATCGCGCGGAAGCGCGCCGTCGTAGCGGTCCACGAGGAACCCGAGGATGGCGAGCGCGAACACGACGGCACCGCCCGCCATCAGCACGGGCCAGAGAGCCTCCAGCGCGCCGAGGTACGACTCCTCGTTGCCACCGCCCCACTGGCCGACGAACTCGGTCCACGACCCGTAGGTGGCCTCCCAGACGACCGCGGGCAGCAGCGTGGGGTCGCCCAGCGCCTCGTACAGTCCGGGCGTGTCGTTGTTCGGCAACTGGTGGGTGTTCCGCGGCGCGTAGAAGAACACGACGATCGCGAAGAACTCGAAGATGGCGAGCGCGACGTGGGGGACCCATCGCCGGAGCCCGCCCGCCCTCGCTTCGAGGTCGTTCCAGACGGTCACGAGCAGGCCGCGGTCGCCCGCGCGCCCGGTGAACAGCCGGTGGTCCCAGAGCAGGGCGGCCGCACCCATCCACGCCACCGGGTACACGAGCGCGTTCTCCTTGGTGGTGAACGCGAGCGCGAACGCCGCAGTCCCGGCGTAGAGGTAGGCCGGTCGCCCGTCGTCCGAGGCCCGGACGAAGAAGCCGAACGCGACCAGCATGAACCCCGCGAGCAGGAGGTCGTTACGGTAGAACCGCGAGTAGTACAGCAACAGCGGATTCGCCGCGAGCAGCAGCGCCATCGCGACCGTCTCGGAGTCCCGCAGGCGCTTCCGGAAGAGGAGCGCCGAGAGCGGGAGCAGGCCGCCGATCAGCGCGACCACGAACCGCATCGTGAAGTCGGTGGCTCCGAACCACTCGAACAGCCGGGCGTCCACGATGGTCAGGAACGGCCCGTGGACGATGGACCGGTACTGGTAGACGCCGTTTTCCATGTACCGGTACGCCCAGTAGGCGACCCGGGCCTCGTCCTGATGGGCGACCCGCGCGCCGAGTTCGACGAAGCGAGCGACCAGCGCGAGGACGGTCACGCCGAGGACGGCGAGCTGGGTTCGCGAGAGGTAGCCGGTCAGCGTCTCGCGGGCGTCGACGGTCGAAGTGGGGGATTCAGTTTCGGATGCCATGCGTCGGGAGTCGAGAGGGACGTGTCAGTTCGGGGACGACGCGGGTGGCGGTCATATACTGCCACTCCCGCGCGTTCGGACTAATAGTTTCTGGACCGGCACGTCTCGGATTCGGGGTAAGCTGTCGTGAGTCTCGTAGCGTCTGGTGATGGTGTCGTTTTGGACATCCAGTATTCCGGGCCGAGCACGCAGACGGCGGTTCCATGTCGTTGCGTGAGCCTTTTTTTTTAAACGTCGGCGCGTGCGAGCAACGCGCGCGAGGGACGAGTAGCGCTGGCCGGCCTCGACTCGTTTCACTCGTCGAGACACCGTGGGAGCACGCTCCCACGAGCCGTGGCTCGCTTCGCTCGCCAAGACGCCAGCACGCGCCGGCTCGGTAACTCAAATCAGCGCACACCTGGTCGAAAATCGAATTAGCGCACGCCAAGTCGGAAATCGAACTATCACGCACCGCTTTGGGAATCCAATTAGCACTCACCGACCCGAATAACCGAGACGGGAAATCAGATCGACCGGAAACTCCGCGTCTATCGCCGGGAGTTCTACTGCCATTTAAGATTGTGGAGGACCGAAGATGTGCTATGGCACACGACACCACTCCGGTCATCGCGAAGGCGATTCGAACGCCGCAGGGCAAGGAGGACGGCGCGTTCGCCGACACGCGGAGCGAGGACCTCTCGATTCCGCTCGTGAACACCATCCTCGCCGAAACCGGCCTGACCGGCGAGCACATCGACGACCTGATGTGGGGCGTCGCACAGCAACGCGACGAGCAGGACAACAACGTCGCGCGGGTCATCGCGCTCCTGTCGGACCTCGGCGAGGGCGTGCCCGCGGCGTCGATCAACCGGTGGTGCGCCTCCTCGATGCAGGCCATCATCAGCGCGAGCGACGCCATCCGGGCGGGACAGCGCGACGCAATCATCGCGGGCGGCGTCGAAAACATGAGCCGGGTGCAGATGGGCGGCGGCTATCAGGCCCGCTCGATCCACCCCAGAATGTCCGAGGAGTACAACCTGCCCGGCCTCCAGATGGGGATGACCGCCGAGAAGGTCGCCGAGGAGTACGACGTCTCCCGCGAGGCCCAGGACGAGTACGCCGCCCGGAGCCACCACCGCGCCGCCGCGGCGACCGAAGAGGGCCGCTTCGAGGACCAGATCGTCCCCATCGAGACCGACGAGGGCGTCGTCGAGCGCGACGAGGGCATCCGGCCCGACACCGACGTCGAGACGCTCTCCCAACTCCCCTCCGTCTTCGTCGGCGACGGAACCGTCACGGCGGGCAACGCCTCCCAGATCAGCGACGGCGCGGCGGCGACCCTGGTGACCAGCGAGGCGTTCGCCGAGGAACACGGTCTCGACGTGATGGCCTACGTCGGCGACAACAACGTGGTCGGCGTCGACCCCTCGGTCATGGGTATCGGCCCGGTCCCGGCGACGCGGGGCCTGCTGGAGCGCACCGGCGAGTCCATCGACGAGTTCGACCTCGTGGAACTCAACGAGGCGTTCGCCAGCCAGACCGTCTACGCCAAGAACGAACTCGGCGTCCCGGTCGAGAAGTTCAACGTCAACGGCGGGGCCATCGCGCTCGGCCACCCGCTCGGGGCCTCGGGTGCGCGCCTGCCCGTGTCCCTGATCCACGCGATGCAGGAGCGCGACGCCGAGAAGGGACTGGCGACGCTCTGCGTCGGCTTCGGACAGGGTGCGGCGATCACCTTCGAGCGGAAGTGAGCACCGCGTTCGCTGTCGAGCGGAAGTGAGCACCGCGACTGGTCGTCGCGTCGGGTGCGGTATCGTATCTCCTTTAGCTCGCGTCTGCGGTCGCGGGGGGGGGGGCCCCCCCGCCCCCCCCCCCCCCCCCCCCCCCACGACGACGGCAGGTTGGGAGAACGACTCTCTTGCTGTCAATCGATGGTGAGACGCTTTTTAGCTTCGTTCAGATTCACGGTTCGTCCCTGCTCGACGTCTTCGATTCCGTCACGAAGTCGGTGAAGTGCCTCGGTGGTCACTGCTAGATCCGTGGAAGCGGTCATAGCTATCTATCGACTTTTTGTCAGGGGTGCAAACGGATTCCGACGAACCTCAGTCGTCCGCGCTGACCGCGCCCGAGCCGCCGGAGACCTGCGAGTCGGGCACCGTGCCGTCGTCGTTCCAGCCGCGGGCCGCGTAGTAGTCGTCGAGAGCGTCCTCGAAGCCCGGCAGGTCGTACGGCAGGCGGTCGGCGTCCCGGTCGATGCCGCGCTGGTTGTTGAAGTGGCGTTCGAGTTCGACCACGCGCTCGCCGACTGCGAGCAGGTCCTCGAAGTCGGCGTCGAACAGCAGTTCGTAGCGCTCGGGGCTCATGAAGTCCCGGGAGAACTTGCAGACGATCCCCGCGTCGTTGAGCGCCATCAGGTTTTCGCGCTCGACGAGTCGGTCGGCTTTGCCCTCGAAGCCGGTCGGCTCCATCGCCTCGTCGTCGCCGACCAGCGGGTACTCCACCGAGTAGAACGTCGCGTACATGTGGTCCGCGCCGCGGTTGGCGACCGCGTAACTCAGGCCCTGTCCGTGGAGGACGCGACCCTCGTGGGCGGCGAAGTCCATGCCCTTGACCGTCCAGTTGCCGACGCCCAGTTCCTCGTGAGCGCGGTCGATGCCCTCGGCGAGCAGGTCGCCGACGCCCTCGCGGTGGGCGATCTTGTCCACGAGGTCGAGGATCAACTCCTCGTCGCCGAACGCGTCCTCGCTGGCGAGGTACGCCGAGATGGTGTTGCCGGTCGAGATGGTGTCGAGGCCGTATCGGTCGCAGCGCTCGTTGGACTTCATCACGTCGACCACGTCGTCGATGCCGGCGTTCGAGCCGAACGCCATCGCGGTCTCGAACTCCGGACCCTCGGTCTCGACGCCCGCCGCTTCGTCCTTGGTCGGGAGCTTGCACGCGAACGCGCAGGCCGAGCAGGTGCCCTTCTTGTACTTTTTCTCGGCGACCGCCGAGCCGTTGATGCCGTCGGCTCCCTCGAACGACTGCTCGGAGAAGTAGTAGGAGGGCAGTCCGTCCATCTCGTTGGCCAGATCCATCACTGCGACCGTCCCCTGCTCCTTCATGATGTGGTCGGCCGTGGCGGCCTCGCGGTGGATGTCCATCGCGCTCGCGGGGATCTCGATCTCGGGCCGCGAGTCGCCGTCGAACGTGACGGCCTTCACGTTCTTCGACCCGAGGACCGCGCCGAGTCCGCCCCGGCCGAACGCTCGCTCCTCGGTCGTCATGATGGAGGCGAATCGGACCTCGTTCTCGCCGCCGGGGCCGATGCAGGCGACGTGCTCGGCGTCGAGGCCGTGGGTCTCCTCCAGATACTCGCAGGTCTCGGGCACCGTGGCACCGTCGAGTTCCGGGACCGACTCGAACTCCACGCCCTCGTCGGTGACGTGGACCGCGACCAACTCGTCGCTCTCGCCGGTGACCTCGACCGCGCCGTAGCCCGTGTCGGCGAAGTGCCGTGACATGAACCCGCCCGCGTTCGACGACAGCAGCCCATCGGTGAGCGGCGAGACGCCCGTGCAGTTCGTCCGCCCGGTGAAGCTCACGTTCGAGACCTGCATGGGCCCGGTGGTGAAAAAGAGGCTGTTGTCCGGACCGAGCGGGTCGGCGTCGAAGGGAATCCGGTCGTGGGCGAGTTTCGTCCCGACGCCCCGGCCCCCGACGAACGACGTAAGCACGTCCTCGACGTCTTCGGTGTAGGTCTCGTGCTCGCTCGCGTCGACGACGAGCAGCGGCCCTTCTGCGTGTCTCATGGCTTGTGATTTTGCAGTCCCCGTATTAAAGCTATATTCACCGGCAGGTGACCAGTGAGGCTTCTGTCGGGTCGACGCGATGCTCGAACGTCTCGACGACCGCGATCTCTCAGGAGAAGTCGTCTGTGACTGCCGAGGGACGACGACATCGGGGCCGTGAACTGCGACGACCTGGCCGCAAACGGGCAGGAGTGAGTGGCCGACTCGCGCGCGAATCGGTCTCGGACCCTACTCGCGCGGGTGACACCGGTCGATGGCCTGATGGACCGCCTCCTTCCGACCGAGGAAGGTGATGTGGTCGCCGTGCTGGAGCGTGAAGTCCGAGTCCGGAATCTCGCTGTTGCCCTCCCGCCCCACGAGCGCGATGAGCACCCCGTTGGGGAGTTCGTCGTCGAGTTCCCCGATGGTCTTGCCCACGAGGTCCTCGGCCGTGATCTCGATCTCCTGGACGTCGCCGGACCGACCGAGTTCGGTCATCCAGTCCGACAGCGCGGGGCGCTCGATGACGTTGTCGATGGCCCACGCGGTCGCCGAGGAGGCGTCGATGGTCCGGACGCCAAGGTCCTCGAACGCGTCGACGTTGTCGGGGTTGTTGGCCCGCGCGATGACGGTCTCGACGTCGAACTTCGAGTCGGCGAGTTGGGCCGTGAGCAGGTTGGCGTCGTCGTCGCCGGTCGCGGCCACGACGATCTTGGCGTTGTCCGCGCCCGCGCTGCGCAGGACCTCGGTGTCGGTCCCGTCGCCGTGGTGGGCGGTAAAGCCCGCGTTGCGGGTCCGCTCGATTATCTCCTGGTCGGCCTCGATGACGACCACGTTCTCTCCGCGCTCTTCGAGGCGTTCGGCGAGCGCACGGCCCACCTTCCCGCCTCCGATGATGAGTACACGCATGGGTATCACGTCGAGGTATTCGGCGATGTGTCGGGCGAACCCGCCCTCGAAGACGACCGTGGTGAGGATGACGAGGAACACGGTGCCGACGAGGACGCTGGCCGCCTGCGGGTCGTAGTACGCGTTGTTGGGGTTGCTGAGTTCGACCGCGAACAGCGTGGCGACCGACGCCGGGATGATGCCCCGCGGGCCGACCGCGCTCATGAACAGCTTCTCGGCGAACGTGTAACGGTCGCCCCTGGCCGAGATGAACACGAGCAGGGGTCGGACGACGAGCGCGACCACCACGACCACGACGATGCCGCCCGGCCCCAGCGAGACGAGGTCGCCGAGCTGGAGCAGCGCGGCCAGCGCGATGAAGACGAACGAGAGCACGAGCAGGGTCACGTCGCCCTTGAACGACTCGATGTCCGCCTCGTACGGCAGGTCGGCGTTCCCGAGCAGCACGCCCGCGGTCGCGACCGCCGCGATGCCCGCCTCCGACGCGAGGGTGTTGGCGGCCCCGTACGCGACCAGCGCCCCGACCAACGTGACGAGGCGGGCCGTCTGCGGGGCGTTGTCCTCCGACAGATCGACGTGTCGGAGGAAGTACCAGATCACGGCTGCCACGACCATGCCGCAGATGACGCCGATGCCGAGCCGCCGGACGAAGTCGGCCAGCACCGCCGAGGCCGTCGGGTCCTCCAGCACGACCACCTGGAAGATGACGACCGCGAGGATGGCCGCGGTCACGTCGTTGACGACGCCCTCGGTTTCGAGTGCGGCCGCCACGCGGTCCCGGACCGCGACCACTTCGAGGATGGGCGTGATGACCGTCGGGCCGGTGGCGACCAGCAACGACCCCACGAGCAGGGCGATGTCCCACGACTCGCCCAGTGCGAACCGGACGGCGGCGGCGGTACCGAGAAGCGAGATGGCCGCGCCGACGGTGACGAGGCGCACGGTCGCCGCCGGGGCTTCCCGGAGCCGGTCGACCTTGAGGTGGAACGCGCCCTCGAAGACGATGATGGCGACGCTCAGGCCCACGATGGCCGACAGGCTACTACCGAACGTCTCGGGAGTGACGACGCCGAGCCCGGTCGGTCCGACCGCGATGCCCGCGAGGATGAGAAACAGCACGCTGGGCACCTGGAATCGGTCGGCCAGCACCTGCGCGGCCACGCCGAGACCGAGGATTCCGGCTACGAGCGGGACGAGCGTCGCGCCACTTTCGGCTGCCACCCTGTGTTAAACCTCCGTAAGCGTGTAAAATGAGCGTGGCCGTTTAAAGGGGACGGAAACGGAGCGAACGGCGCGATTGCATGTATTTATATGTGCGGAGGGAACGTAACGGCCCACCGACAGCAAAATCGAACCGCCGCCGGCCTACGCCTGCTGGTATTCGGCCTCGTAGATGGCGTCGATCTCGTCGGCGAACCGGTCTAAGATGTTCCGGCGCTTCTTCTTCATCGTCGGGGTCAGCAGGTCGTTGTCCTCGGTGAACTCCTCGCCGACCAGCCGGAACTGCTTGATCTGCTCGTAGGACTCGAACCGTTCGTTGATGCGCTCGACCTCCTCGTCGATCCACGCTTCGACGCGGTCGTCGCGGCGGAGTTGGGCGTCGTCTTCCGGCAGGTCGACGCCCTCCGCCGCGGCGCGCTTGCGGACGCCCTCGACGTTGGGCACCACCAGCGCGGAGACGAACTTCTGGCCGTCACCGACTACCATGCACTGCTCGACCACCTCGCTGGCGGCAAAGGCGTCCTCGATGGGGCCCGGCGCGACGTTCTTCCCGGTCGAGAGCACCAGCAGTTCCTTCGCGCGCTCGCGGAACTCGACGTACTCGTCGGGCCGGAGTTCCACGATGTCGCCGGTCCGGAACCAGGGGTCGCCACCGTCCTCGGCTTCGATGAACGCCTGCTCGGTCGCGTCGGGCATCTCCCAGTAGCCCTCGGTGACGTTCGGCCCGCGGACGAGGAGCTCGCCGATCTCGCCGCGGTCCCGCGGGCGTTGCCCGCTCGACTCGTCCGAGCCGCGCCGTGACTCGCTCCCCTCGAACGTCTCGTCGGCGACCATCGAGCCGTCGACCTTCACCTGCTCGTCGACGACCGGCGGGCCGATGGTGCCGACTTTCGGCTCCTCGGGCGGGTTGACCGCGATCACGGGCGCGGTCTCGGTGAGGCCGTACCCCTCCAGTATCGGCAGGCCCATCCCGTGGTACAGCGCACAGAGGTCGGCCGAGAGGCTCCCGCCGCCGCTGATGAAGAAGTCGATGTTGCCGCCGAGCGCGGCCCGGACCTTCCGGAAGACGAGCTTGTCGGCGACCACGCGCTTGGCTCGCAGGCCCGCGCCCGGGTTCTCGGCCTCGAAGTACTCCCGGCCGACCTCGGTCGCCCACGAGAACAGGCGCTCGCTGACGGGCGAGGACTCGGCCTCCTCGCGGATGGCGTCGTACATGCGCTCGTACACCCGCGGGACGCTCGTCGCCGTGGTGGGTTCGACCTGCTGGAAGTCCTCCTGCAGCGTCTCGGGGTCCTCGGCGTAGGCCACGCAGGCTCCGCTCCCGAACATGAGGAAGTGACCCGCCAGCCGCTCGAACACGTGGGCCAGCGGGAGATAGGAGACGGCCTGGGACTCCTCGTTCAGCGAGGGGACCCCATCTGGCTTGTCCGGTCGGGGCGCGAACCGCCTGCGACACTGGTTGACGTTCGCCCGGAAGTTCCGGTGGCTCAGCTTCACGCCCTTGGGCTGGCCGGTGGTCCCGGAGGTGTAGATGAGCGTCGCCAGATCCTCCGGGTCGCGGGCGTCGATCCACGACTCGTACGCCTCGCGGTCGAACGCCTCGCGCCCCGTCTCGTAGAGCTCCCCGAGCCCCAGCACCTCGAAGTCGGCCTCGTTGGCGACCGCCGCGTCATCGCCCCGCTCGTCCATCACCACGGCGAATTCGAGGTCGAGCGAGTCCTGCACTGCGATCACCCTGTCGAGCAGGTCGGCGTTCTCCACGACCACGCCGTCGGCGTCCGGGTCGCCGAGCAGGTACTCGACCTGATTTGGCGAGGAGCCGGAGTACACCGTGGTCACGACCGCGCCCGCGGCCAGCAGCGCGAAGTCCGACTGGGCCCACTCCATCCGAGTGTTGGCGAAGATGGCCACCCGGTCGTCGGCTTCGACGCCGAGTTCCCGGAAGCCCGCGGCGAGCGACCGGACGATCTCGCGCATCTCGTCGTACGAGATGGTCCGATACCGATCGTCGGCGGCCTCCCGTACCGCGATCCCGGCGAGCGACCGGTCGTAGATGCCGCCCTTGTACTGCTGGGCCGGCCGGTTCTCGTTCCGGGCCGCGCTCTCCTCGAACAGCCGGGGGATCGTCGACTGCCCGATCACCGCGTCGTCGTAGTCCCGTTCCGCGTCACGCCACTCCATAGCATCCTGTGAGTGCTCCGTGACAATAAACTGTCCCCGAACCTCCGGGTCGTTCACGCTGGTTTATTCCGCGTCGTCGTCGGTGTTCCCCGTTGCGTCGTCTGTGGCGTTCCTCGCTGCGTCGTCGGCGGCGCTCACCACTTCCTCGCGGGTTACCTCCCGGCCCAGTTCCGCGGAGCGGTAGATGCCCTCGGCGATCACCATCGACTCCAGCCCCAACTCCGCGGTCGGCAGGGTCTCGCGGTGACCCCGCAGCGACTCGACCCAGTGGTAGAGCGGGTCGGCCCACAGCCCCTCGTCGTACGCCCGCCGGCCGCGCTCGCCGTCGAGATACTGCTGGCGGAACAGGTACTCCTCGAGGTCGGCGCTCGCCCGCATCTCCACGTCTCCGGCGGTCGAGAAGAACTCGAAGGGGTCGAGCCGGACGCCGCCCTCGGTACCGGCCAGCGCGCTGGACTCGCCCGCCAGATGGCGCGACCAGTTCGTCCGAATCGAAAGGACCGACCCGTCCGCGAACGTGACGAACGCGACCGCGACGTCCTCCACGTCGTAGCCGCTTTCTGCAATCCGGCGGGCGTACCCGGCGTTCTCGCCGACCTCCGGGTCGTCGCCGTCCTCGGAGAATCGCTCGGGAGCGATCTGGAACGTCTCCCCGCGAACGCGCTCGACCGCTGGTGGTTTCGCGGTGGTGGCCGATCCCTCGTCCGAAGGGCTCAGCAAGTACAGCAGTTGCCCCACGGTGTAGCTCCCCAGATCGAGGACGACCCCGCCGCCCGCGGTCTCCTCGCGCACGAACGCGGGCGAGCCGTAGCCGTCGACGTACGGCGTCCCTCGCCTGCGTGCGCCGAGCTGGACCACGTCGGGGTTCCCGCTGGCGTCGAATGCGAATCCCGGCGACCGAGCGGCGACGCCGTGGTACACCTCGCCGAGCTCGCCCGCGTCCACGAGCGCCTTGGCCGCCCGCGTCTCCTTCGCGTACAGCAACTGGTTCTGGACCGCGAGCGCGTTGCCGGTGCGCTCGGCCGCGTCGGCCATCCGGCGGGCGGCGGCGTAGCTGTCGGCCATCGGCTTCTCGCAGAACACCGCCGCGCCGGCGTCGAGCGCGTCGACGGTGATGTCGGCGTGGAGCGTGGCGTGGACGCAGACGTTCACGGCGTCGAGGTCGGCCGATTCGAGCATCGCGTCGTGGGACGCGTAGCTCGCTGCGCCGTGTTTCTCGGCGAGTTCGCGCGCCTTGGGTTCGTCCACGTCGGCGACTGCGGCGACGTTCGCACCGGGAATCCGCTCGTAGCGATTGGCGTGATTCTGCCCGCGGTTGCCCGCGCCGACGATGCCGACTCGGACTGGTTCGGAGTCGTTCGTGACTTCCTCGTCCATTCGAGAATCAGCGAACGAGTCAACGCCGCGGCGTTTAGTTCTACTCGCTCTCCCGACGCCGCAGCGCGGTCAGAACGCCCCGGACGTTCAGCTTCTCCTCCTCGCGGGCCTTCCGCTCGCCCCACGCGTCGACCATCTCGGTCTCGTCCGCGAAGTACTGCTCGACCGCCTCCGGGTCGCCCAGTTCCTCGTACTTCGCCTCGACTTCGGCGACCCACTCCCGCAGCGTCTCTGCGTAGCCGTCCAGCAGCTCGGGCTCGTACTCGACCGGGCCGAAGTGGGGATACAGCAGCACGTCCGGGTCGAGGTCCCGGATGGTGTCGAGGTCCGCGAGACACTGGTCGAGGTCGAAGTTCGACGGCGGGGAGGTCTGGCGGACTCGCTGCTGTTCGGGCACCCAGATTCCGGCCGCGTCGCCGACGAACACCGCGTCGTCGTCCCGGTCGTGGTAGACGCACTGGTGGGGCGCGTGCCCCGGCGCGTGGTACACGTCGAGGCGGTGGTCGCCGAGGTTGATCTCGTCGCCAGCGTTGAGTTCCACGATGCGGTCCTCCGGCACCGGCTTCGGTTCGACGTAGAACTCCCACTGGTCGCCGACCGCCGCCTTCGTCCCCTCGACGAGCCGCGAGGGGTCCGCGAGGTGGGGCGCGCCGATCTCGTGGATCATCACCTCCGCGTTGGGACACGCCTCGGCGAGGAAGCCCGCGCCGCCGGCGTGGTCGAGGTGGACGTGCGTCGGCGCGATGACCGCCACGTCCTCGCGAGCGATGTCGAGGTCGTCGAGCGCGTCGAGGACGAGTTGGTGGTGGGTGCCGATGCCCGTGTCCACGATGGCGGGCCGGGCGGCGTCGTAGATGTACACCGCGCCGTACTCGTCGGTGTCGTACATCCCGGTGTCGAGGTAGTACAGATCCGAGCAGTCGCCGGTCGTGACTTCCCGGAGGTCGCCCTGTGTCATGGGTGTTGATGGGTCGCGCCGGGGTAAAAGCGGTTCGTCCTCGGAAGCTCAATTTTCGGAGGTGTCGCCGGTTCCGGATGCTCGGATGTCAGCCTCCAAATCGCTTTCGTCGTAGTTCACTTCGACACCGCATTCCGAGAGAACGTCGAGAAAGCGCCAGATCGAAACGTCGGCCAGTTTCGCAGCTCGGCCCAGAGAAGCGGTCCCCTCGCGGTAACGCTCGACTGCAGTTTCGGTTTTCTGATCCATACTACACATACATTCCTAGCGCGCCCGAGATGTTACCCGTGGCGGAACTGATCTCGAAATGGTCGGGATGAGAGAACCATCTTCGTTGTGGTCTCAGACGTTTCGGAGTTGGAAATATGGGGAAGCTAGCTTCAGGCTTGAGCAAAGGAGTCTCCCGCAATCGCCCCGCACAGCACCGCGACGACCTCACACCTCCCCAGCCTCCTGGGTTGCTCACTTCGTTGCGCTACTCGTCCCTCACGCGGTTGGCGCGGCGAACGAGCCGCCGCGCCAGCACGCGCCAACCGAGAAAGATAACCTGATAACAGGTGCCATTAGTATGCAAATGCGCATACTGGGGGGTACAGACGCTGAGGAGCGCGTTTAGGAAATATTGAAGTGGTTTCAGTAGACAGTCTCTTTATGGCGAAAATAATGTTCAAAACCGGGGGCCCACCATGATAGAAAGTGTAACTGACTTCATCCAGACTGTAGCCGCTTGCATGACCATTCTCGGTGGGGGTGGTCTCATCGCAGCAATACAGCAACCACAATCAGAGGTTGGAACGCTCGGTTTTTATTTATTAACTGGATTTATAGTCCTTGTCGTAGCTTTTGTAATTCTCGTAGCTCTATTATTCTTCCACTTCCAATAAACCATAGATTTCGTCTATCGGGTTTCTAGTCTTCCTTCCCCTTGCCAATCGCTGACCCACGAACGATACGGTTTTTTGCCGGGAGCGGGATTGGAAGAGTAGGAATGCTCGACCGGAACTACGTACGGGACAACCCCGAGGAGGTCCGCGCCGCGCTCGACCGGAAGGGCGTCGAGGGCGTGGACTTCGACCGGATTCTCGAACTCGACGAGGAGTGGCGCGACCTGAAGGCCCGCGGCGACGAGCTTCGTCACGAGCGCAACGAGGTCAGCGACCGGATCGGCGAGTTGAAGCAGGCTGGCAAGCACGAGGAGGCAGAAGAGGCCATCGCAACCTCGCAAGAACTCAAGGCCGAGGTCGAAGAGGTCGAGGACCGCGCCGACGAGTTGAAGGCCGAACTCGACGAGGCGATGCTCGAACTCCCGAACATCCCCCACGAGTCGGTGCCCGTCGGCGACGACGAGAGCGACAACGTCGAGCGCTACCGCGAGGGGTTCGACGACCTCCGGGACCTCCCCGACGAGGTGGTGCCCCACTACGACCTCGGCGAGGAGATGGACGTGCTGGACTTCGAGCGCGGCGCGAAGGTGTCGGGCGGCGGCTTCCAGTTCGTGAAGGGCGACGGCGCGAGACTGGAGTTCGCTCTCGTGCAGTTCATGCTCGACGTCCACCGCGAGCAGGGGTACATCGACGTCATCCCGCCGATTCCGGTCAACAGCGCGTCGATGCGCGGGACGGGCCAACTGCCGAAGTTCGCCGACGACGCCTACCGCGTCGGCGCGCGGCAGGACGACGAGTACGACGACGACGACCTGTGGCTGCTGCCGACCGCGGAGGTCCCGGTCACAAACATGTACCGCGACGAGATCCTGCTCGACGAGGACCTCCCGGTCAAGCATCAGGCGTTCTCGCCGAACTTCCGGCGCGAGGCGGGCGAGCACGGCACCGAGACGCGGGGCTACGTCCGCGTCCACCAGTTCAGCAAGGTCGAACTCGTCAACTTCGTCCGGCCCGAGGACAGCTACGACCGGCTGGAGGGGCTGCTCGGCGACGCCGAGGAAGTGCTCCAGCGCCTCGGACTGCCCTACCGCGTCCTCACGATGTGCACCGGTGACATGGGATTCCAGCAGGCCAAGAAGTACGACGTCGAGGTCTGGGCTCCCGCCGACGACATGGAGGACGGTCCCGAGCAGGGCGGTCGCTGGCTCGAAGTCTCGTCGGTGTCGAACTTCGAGGACTTCCAGGCGCGGCGCGCCGGCCTCCGCTACCGCCCGGAGCGCCACGAGTCGGCCGACTACCTCCACACGCTCAACGGCTCGGGCGTCGCGCTCCCGCGGGTGATGGTCGCCATCCTCGAGTACTACCAGAACGACGACGGCACCGTGACGGTGCCCGAGCCACTGCGGCCGTACATGGGCGGCACGGAGGTCATCGAGGGCCACGAGAAGATCGGCGAGAGTGCGGTCGGCGCTGGCGAGAAGGAGTAGCGGTCGACGTTGCGAAGGCTATCGGTCGTTACTCCGACACCGAGACCACGTCCCCGCCGCACTCGGGACACTCCTCGCGGTCGGAAAACAGTCGCTCGCCACAGTCTCGGCACTGGTAGTCGGCTTCCTCGTCGGCCGCGGCCTCGGAGGCCTGCTTGAACTCCTCGACCTTCTTGCCGAGATCTCTGAAGAGGCTCATGGTTTTCCTAGGGAGAAGGCCAACAGCGGGATAAATGTTGGTGCGCAGTGTTTCGACCTCGACGCCGACCGGACTCCGGACGCGCGCGAGCTACCGGGTGTACGTCCGTATTCGCTCGATTCGGCCGCTGGCATCCGCGGTATCGTCCTCGTCCACGGTGTCGCCCCCGTCCTCGACTTCGAACACGTCCACGAAGGCGAACAACTGCGCCCCATCGGCGTCGAGCAGGCGGCCCCGCGCGGCGACCTCGGGGAGGTCGCCGCG
>NZ_KZ859520.1:0-23589 GCF_003382685.1 Halorussus litoreus
GCCGCGCCGACGCGCGACCGCTGGCAGACGTGGCGCGAGCAGTGCCAGCAGTGGAAGGCCGAGTACCCGATGGACTACGCCACGCCCGACGACGAGCCGCTCAAACCGCAGTTCGTCGTCGAGGCGTTCGACGAGGCGACCGACGACGACGCCATCGTCACCACCGGGGTCGGTCAGCACCAGATGTGGGCGCTCCAGTACTGGTCGTTCACCGAGCCCCGGACGTGGGTCTCCTCTCACGGCCTCGGTACGATGGGGTACGGCCTGCCCGCGGCCATCGGCGCGAAGATGGCAGCTCCCGACCAGCAGGTCGTCAGCTTCGAGGGCGACGGCTCGTTCCTGATGACGATTCAGGAGCTCGCAGTCGCGGTCCGCGAGAACCTCGACGTTACCGTCGCGGTGCTCAACAACGAGTACATCGGGATGGTCCGTCAGTGGCAGGACGCCTTCTTCGAGGGCCGCCGGTCGGCCTCCGAGTACTCGTGGTGTCCGGAGTTCGACACGCTGGCCGAGGCGTTCGGCGCGAAGGGGTTCGCCGTCGAGGAGTACGACGAGGTGGCCGACACCGTCGCGGCCGCGCTGGCCTACGACGGTCCGTCGGTCGTCGACTTCCGCATCGACCCGGCCGAGAACGTCTACCCGATGGTCCCCTCGGGCGGGGCCAACGGCGAATTCGCACTGTCGGAGGACCAGCTATGAGTTCGGGACAAAATCAGACGAGTTCCGAGCGAGAACAGACGGGGTCCGAGCGAAGACGGAGTTCGGAGCGAACGAACGGCGGGCTTGCCGGCCCCTCGCCCGAGAAACGACCCCAGCCCGAGGGGCGGCGAAACAAGCAGGGCGTGCGAATCGACCCCGTGGTCGAGGCCGAGCAGGACACCAGGTCCGCGGTGGTCTCCGCGCTTGTCGACCACGAGCCGGGCGTGCTGGCCCGCGTCTCGGCGCTGTTCTCCCGGCGGCAGTTCAACATCGAGAGCCTCACCGTGGGGCCGACGACCGTCGAGGGGAACGCCCGCATCACGCTGGTCGTCGAGGAGACCGACGCCGGCATCGAGCAGATCAAAAAGCAGGTCGCGAAGCTCCGGCACGTCATCGAGGTGGGCGAGCTCGACGACCACGCGGTCCGTGCCGAACTCGTCCTGCTGAAGGTGCGGGGCGAGAACCCCGACGAGGTCCACGCCATCACGCAGATGTACGAGGGCCAGACGCTCGACGCCGGCCCGCGAACCATCACGGTCCAGATCACCGGCGACCGGGCGAAGATCGACGATGCGGTCGACGCGTTCCGGCAGTTCGGCATCATCGAGATCGCCCGAACCGGCCAGACCGCGCTCGCCCGCGGGGACACGCCGACGACGCCCGGCGAGGAGCCGGGCCACGCGAAGAACTCGGACGACGACGGAGCGGAATCGACCACCGACGGAACGAATTCGACGAACGACGCGGCGAACGGAGAACACGATTCACGATGACAGACGAAGTTCAATCCACAGTTTACTACGACGCGGACGCGGACAGCCAGTACATCACCGACAAGACGGTCGGAGTCCTCGGCTACGGGAGCCAGGGCCACGCCCACGCCCAGAACCTCGCCGAGAGCGGGGTCGACGTGGTCGTCGGCCTACGCGAGGACTCGGCCTCGCGCGACGCCGCCCGCGAGGACGGCCTCCGGGTGGGGACGCCGGCCGAAGCGGCGCGCGAGGCCGACGTGGTGTCGGTGCTCGTGCCCGACTCGGTCCAGCCCGCGGTGTACGACGAGGTGAAGGACGAACTCGAGCCGGGCGACACGCTCCAGTTCGCCCACGGGTTCAACGTCCACTTCGAGCAGATCTCGCCGCCCGAGGGCGTGGACGTGACGATGATCGCGCCCAAGACGCCGGGCCACCTGCTCCGGCGCAACTACGAGAACGACCAGGGGACGCCCGCGCTGCTCGCGGTCGATCAGGACGCGACCGGCGAGGCCCAGCAGGAGGCGCTCGCCTACGCCCAAGCGTTAGGGTGTACGCGCGCGGGCGTAGTCGAGACCACGTTCCGAGAGGAGACCGAGACCGACCTGTTCGGCGAGCAAGCGGTCCTCTGCGGGGGCCTCACCTCGCTCATCAAGACCGCCTACGAGACGCTAGTCGACGCGGGCTACTCGCCCGAGATGGCGTACTTCGAGTGCCTGAACGAGACCAAACTCATCGTCGACCTGCTGTACGAGGGCGGGCTGGCCGCGATGTGGGACTCGGTGTCCGACACCGCCGAGTACGGTGGCCTGACCCGCGGCGACCGCGTGATCGACGAGTCCGTCCGCGAGAACATGGAGGAGGTGCTCGAAGAGGTCCAGAACGGCGAGTTCGCCCGCGACTGGATCCTCGAGAACCAGGCCGGACGGCCGTCGTACTACCAGCACAAGAACGCCGAGCGCAACCACGACATCGAGGCGGTCGGCGAAGACCTGCGCGAACTGTTCGCGTGGAGCGAGGCGCAACGCGCCTCGGAAGACGAGAGCGGTGAAACCGCGAACGACGACGACGAGGACGCGGAGGAATCGCCGAGCGACTCCGAGAAAGCGACCGCGGACGACTGACCGAATAATAACGAACGAGACACGATGACCCGAACGAACCCGAGCCACCGACGAACGCAAGACGACGCGACGACCGACCGACCCGCAGACGGCCGAGCACTGGCCGACGTGAGCCACACCCACCCGTACGGCGACCACGGCGCGATAAACCGACCGTTCCAGCGCGGCCCGACAGTGGTGGCCGACGGTGGCCACCGCGACGCGGTCGACGAGGACGAGGGAGTGGCGGAAGACGAACAGGCTGCCGACGAGAGCGAGGACGAGCCCGCCCGCACGCGCCTGAAGGACGTCGACCACACGCCGCCGTACAGCGACGGCGAGGAGGTCGACCGCGTGTTCGAGCGCGGCGGAACGGAAGAACCGGTAGCGAACGAAGAGTAATCGCGGACGCCACGACGACACAGACACAGGACGACACGATGGACGGATTTTTACACGATACGGCGCGTTTCGGGAGGTATCGATGAGCGAAGGAACACTGTACGACAAGGTGTGGGACCGCCACAAGGTGACGGAGCTGCCGACCGGTCAGGACCAGCTGTTCGTGGGCCTCCACCTCGTCCACGAGGTGACCAGCCCGCAGGCGTTCGGGATGCTCCGCGAACGAGGGCTCGACGTGGCGTACCCCGAGCGCACCCACGCCACGGTCGACCACATCGTCCCGACCGACGGGCGCGAGCGCCCCTACGAGGGCGCAGCCGAGGAGATGATGGCCGAACTGGAGGAGAACGTCCGCGAGGCGGGTATCGAGTTCTCCAGTCCGGACACCGGCGACCAGGGCATCGTCCACGTCGTCGGCCCCGAGCAGGGACTCACCCAGCCCGGCACGACCGTGGTCTGTGGCGACAGCCACACCTCGACCCACGGTGCGATGGGCGCGCTCGCGTTCGGCATCGGCACCTCCCAGATCCGGGACGTGCTGGCGACCGGCACCGTCGCGATGGAGAAGAAGGACGTGCGCCGGATTCGGGTCACCGGCGAACTCGGCGACGGCGTCGAAGCCAAGGACGTGATACTGGAGATCATCCGCCGGCTCGGTACCGACGGCGGCGTCGGCTACGTGTACGAGTACGCGGGCGAGGCCATCGAGAACCTCGGCCTCGAAGGCCGGATGAGCATCTGCAACATGTCCATCGAGGGCGGCGCGCGAGCGGGGTACGTCAACCCCGACGAGAAGACCTACGAGTGGCTCGAAGACACCGACGCCTTCCGGGACGACCCCGAGAAGTTCGAGCGCCTGAAACCCTACTGGGAGTCCATCCGCTCGGACGAGGACGCCGAGTACGACGACGAGGTCGTCATCGACGGCAGCGCGCTCGAACCGATGGTGACGTGGGGAACCACGCCCGGACAGGGCGTCGGCGTCACCGAGCCGATTCCGGCTCCCGAGGACCTGCCGGAAGACAAGCAGGACACCGCCCGGCGCGCGCAGGAGCACATGCGCGTCGAGCCCGGCGAGACGATGGCTGGGTACCCAATCGACGTCGCCTTCCTCGGTTCCTGTACCAACGCGCGGCTGCCCGACCTCCGGCGGGCGGCACGCGTCGTCGCCGGTCGGGAGGTCCACCCGGACGTGCGCGCGATGGTGGTTCCGGGGAGTCAGCGCGTCAAAGCCGCCGCCGAGTCCGAGGGGCTGGATCAGGTCTTCCGCGACGCCGGGTTCGACTGGCGCGGCGCGGGCTGTTCGATGTGTCTCGGGATGAACGACGACCAGCTGGAAGGCGACGAGGCCAGTGCCTCCTCGTCGAACCGCAACTTCGTCGGGCGACAGGGGAGCAAGGAGGGTCGGACGGTGCTGATGAACCCCCAGATGGTTGCCGCGGCCGCAATCGAAGGCGAGGTGACCGACGTGCGGGAACTGGACGAGCGCGAGCTTCCGGAATCGGCCTCGACCGACGCGGAGGTGGCCGAGCGATGACTGGAGACGAGACCGCTATCGAGACGGTCGAGCGCGTCTCGGGTACGGGCATCCCGGTCCGGGGCAACGACATCGACACCGACCAGATCATCCCCGCGCGATTCCTCAAGGTCGTCACCTTCGACGGGCTGGGCCAGTTCGCGTTCCACGACGTCCGATTTACGGACGACGACGAGCCCAAGGACCACCCCTTCAACGAGGACCGCTTCCGGAACGCGTCAGTGCTGGTCGTCAACTCGAACTTCGGCTGTGGCTCCTCGCGCGAGCACGCCCCGCAGGCGCTCAAGCGCTGGGGCATCGACGCCGTGGTGGGCGAGAGCTTCGCGGAGATCTTCGCGGGCAACTGCCTCGCGCTCGGCGTCCCCACGGTGACTGCCAGCGCACGGGAGATCGAAGCGCTTCAGGACTTCGTCGACGAGAATCCGGACGGCGAGATCGAAGTGGACGTGGCCGACGAGAGCGTGCGCTACGGCGCACCCAACTCCGAGCACCACGAGATCGACGCGACGGTCGACGAGGCCCAGCGCAAGGCGCTCGTCGAGGGCGTCTGGGACACGACCGCGCTGATGAAGTCGAACGCCGGGGCGGTTACCGAAACAGCCAGGAGTCTGCCCTACGTGGAGGAAGCAGAATGACGACCAATGACGGCGGTGCGAACTCTGACCGCGAGCGAATCGCAGTGATTCCCGGCGACGGCATCGGACAGGAGGTCGTTCCGGCCGCGCGCGAGGTGCTGGAGGCGGTCGGACCCGAGTTCGAGTTCGTGGCGGGCGAAGCGGGAGACGCCGTGCGGGACAAGACCGGCGAAGCGCTGCCCGACGAGACGCGAGAACTCGCGGCGGGCGCGGACGCGACCCTGTTCGGCGCGGCGGGCGAGACCGCGGCCGACGTGGTGCTCCCGCTCCGGAACGCGGTCGGCTCGTTTGCCAACGTCCGACCGGCCCGCGCCTACCCGGGCGTCGATGCGCCCCATCCCGAGACCGACATCGTGTTCGTCCGCGAGAACACCCAGGGCGTCTACTCGGGGCACGAGACGGACGTTGCGCCGGGCGTAACCACGCTGACACGGGTGATTACCGAGTCGGCGTCCCGGGAAATCTCGCGTTACGCCTTCGAGTACGCCGCGGAACGCGGCGAAACTGTCAGTCACGTGACAGTTGCTCACAAGGCGAACGTGATGCGCAAGACCGACGGCCTCTTCCTGGAGACCGCCGAGGCGGTCGGCGCGGAGTACGACGTGCCGTACGACGACGCGCTGATGGACGCGCTGGCGATGCACCTCGTCCAGCGCCCGGAGGACTACGACGTGGTGCTCTGTCCGAACCTCGCGGGCGACGTGCTCTCGGATCTGGCGGCGGGCCTCGTCGGCGGGCTGGGCCTCCTGCCGAGCGCGAACGTGGGCCGCGAGGGCGGACTGTTCGAGCCGGTCCACGGGAGCGCGCCCGACATCGCGGGCGAGGGCGTCGCCAACCCCGCCGCGACGATGCTGTCGGCCGCGCTGCTGCTGGAACACCTTGGCTACGACGAGGCTGGCCAGCGCGTGCGCTCGGCGGTCGAGGGGACGCTGGCCGACGGGCCACACACCCCGGACCTCGGCGGGAGCGCGACGACGCGCGATGTGACAGACGCGGTGGTCGCGCGGCTGGAGTAGCGACGACGGTCTAACCCGGACAGAATCGAACGGCGTCGGCGCGGCGAGAATAGCAGTCGTCCGGCGGAGCGGTTATCGGAGCGGTTCGCGCCCGCCGATGAGGTTCGTGGTGTCGACCTCGTCGGCGCGCGCCCCGCCTTTCTTGACCTCGGTGGCTGTCATGCACTCGAGACAGCCGAACACCTCATTGTGGTTGTTCCCGAAGACGCGTGCGAAGTCCCGCGTCACGAAGGAACCGCAGCTCTGGCACCTGTTCTCGGCCATCGTGTCGTCGCCGTTGGTGAGTCTGTTGTCGGTAGTGGTCATGCCTGCCTCCTCGGCGATAGATACACGCCATCCTATCCACTTTGTTATCCAGTACCTACACCCCCGTAATCAAGCGTTGTCGCCGCCGGTAACTACGTATTACGTCGTCTGACGTTCGTCACACGCTCCGAAAGGTGGCGTAATTTTAAGTCGTCTGCCTGAGAACTGCGTCGGCCTAACTTCCTCGCCCCGTCGGCTTAAGGTGGTCGACGGCTTACGCGGGGCCGATGCCAGACGTACAACTCGACGAGGAGACCATCGAGCGCCTCGACAGCCTGCGGGTGGAAGACGAGTCCTACGACGAGATCGTCAGCGAACTCATCAACATCTACGAGGCCGAGGAACGCACCTTGTTCCACGGCGGCGACTACAGCGGGGATTAGTCCACAGTCGACGCGCTCGAAACGGTCGAAACGAAGTCAACGGTGTGTCGTCCCCCGTCGAGTTCTGACTGCGCTTCGCTCGTGACCGAGGCGCGCTGATTTTCACGGGCCCGCAGGCGCGTGACGACTTCACTTTCCGCCTCACACTTCACTTTCCGCCTCACTTTCAACCCCGGTGCGCGTCTGGGCGCGGCGCACGCGTGCGCCGCGCCCAGACGCGAGCCGGTCGGGAGGCCGAGTTATCGCGCGCCAGTCGAGAGGCCGAGTTACCGCGAGTCGGACGGAAGACCGGTTACCGCGAGTCGGACGGACGGAGAAGTGAGCGCGCGCCGAACAGAAGACGAGTCGCCCTCGTCGACCTTCAACTCAGGCCAGCGACTCGGTCGGCGGCTCGGCGTCGACGATCACGAGGTCGCGCCCCCGACCCGCGCGGTCGAACGCCGCCAGCGACGACTCCTCCCACGGCGGGACCGCGACTAATACCGCCTCGTGGAGGTCGTCGGTTTTCGACACGTCGAGGTTCCCCCGGGGATGGGAGACGAACCGGCCCTGCGTCTGTCCGGCCGGAACCGAGAGGTCGACGCCGAACACCGCGGTGATTGACCGCCCGGTCTCCGGCGGGTAGAAGTGCGTGAACACGGGCGCGTCCGGCGGCGCGTCCACGACCCCGTCGAACTCGCCCGCGGGCGTGACCGCGAGCGAAACGGTCAGTTCCTCCGGCTCGGCCTCCGCCGCGAGGTCGAGTAGGACGGCCACCAGTCCCCGGGTTACGTACACCACACGTTCCGTTCGCCCGCCGCGGGTAAAAGCGATGCTGCTCCGGCGGACTCCCGCTCCGCCGAAACTCCCTATCCGGACACGGAACTACCCCGATAGGAAACTCTGGAGGGTCTCGACGTACAACCGAGGGGCCCGCCGTCGCGCGCCGTCGAGCGCGTCCGCGAGCGCCCGTGCCGCGCCCTCCTGCACGCCCGCGCCGTGGCCGACCAGCACCCGCTCGGGGCCGAGCCCGCGCAGGGCCGACGGCGGCGTGAGCCGGATCATCGGGTGGACGCCGAGCCGCTCGCTCTCCGTGGTGAAGTACGAGGAGTTCCCGACGCTCTCGGGGACCACCAGCGTTCCGGACTCGTCGTCGTACAGCGCGGCCTCCTCCCAGCCGAACGTGTCGACGACGGTCAGGAGTCGGTAGTCAGTGTCCGGCAACCGGGTGTCGAACCGGCGGAGCGGCGCGTCGAGGTCAGGAATCGAGTCGAACCACGCGGGGACGTACACCGGGACGTCGTGGCGAGCGGCGATCTCGTCGGCGTCGCGGTAGTGGCGGCTCAGGAGCACGACGACCCCGGCCACGTCGCCGAACTCCGCGATCAGGTCGTCGAGGCCCGCCGCGTCGACCGGGTCGACGAGCCAGACGCCCGACTCCGACGCGAGTGCGTGGCTCGCCCGGCGCATCGATTCGCCGGGGTGAGCGATCCACCCGACGCCGCCGTCCCACCGGTCGATCTCCTCGTAGTCGGTCGCCGGGTCGGTCTGCTTCATCGGCATATCAGTCCCTTTGACCCGTAGCCCCAAAGTTCCCATCGTAGCGGTACATCGACGAGGCGTTCCCATCCTCGACGAGGCGTGCCCCCTCCACAGAGTTCACCCACCGGGGTTTAAGCGCCGGGCGGGCGTAGCCCGCGCCGATGCTCACGGGACTGGACCGGCTGGCGCTCGAAGCGAAGTACCTCGACCGCGCCCGGGAGTTCTACGCGACTCACCTCGACCTCCCCGTGACTCGCGAGCGCGACGGCGAGGTCGTCTTCGACGCCGGCGGGACGGATTTCGTGCTCCGAGAGCCCGGCCCGGTCCCCCGCGGCGGAGTCCACACCCACTTCGCGTTCGCCACGCCGCCGGACTGCTACGACGACTGGTACGACCGACTCTCGGCCGAGTTCGACCTCGCGGAGTTCGACTTCGGCGGCTCGAAGTCGCTGTACTTCTACGACCCGGACGGCAACTGCGTCGAGATCGGCGGCTGCGGCGAACACGAGGAGCGAAGCGACTTGAGAAAAGCGAGCAGAGAGGAAGAACCCGCGAGCGACGCCCTCATCACGGATATTTTCGAGGTCGTGCTGGAGGTCGAGGACCTCGCTCGCGCCGAGTCGTTCTACCGCTCGCTGGGCTTCGAGCCGGTCGACCGCGGCGACCAGCGCCGCCGAGTCCGGCTCGGCGGTCCGGTCGCGCTCGAACTCTGGGAGCCACAGCTCGGCATCGCGGACGCTCGGGGCGGCCTCCACGTCGACCTCGGATTCGCGACCGAGGACCCCGCCGACGCGGCCGACGCGGTCCGGGAGGACGCTTGTGAGGTCTCGCAGGTCGAAGCTGGCGTGCGCGTCCGCGACCCGGACGGTCACTACCTGACGTTCGGTTGAGCACCGGCCTTTACACTCCGGGTTACTCGATGCAGAGTCGGTTCCGTGCGGGGCCCTCGAATAGGGCGAGTCCGCTACTCGTCGGTGCCGACCGGCGTCTTCACGATGGTCACCGGCCGCTCGGACATGTGCGCGACTCGTTCAGCGACGCTGCCCAGCAGTCTGCGGTACTCGCCCGGCCGGTTCTTCGATCCGACGACCGTCAGCCCCACGTCTGCCTCCTTGGCGCACTCCAAGATCTCTTCGTGGGGCACGCCGTGGCGGACGACGGTCTCGCAAGGGACGCCCGCGCTACTGGCGGCGTCGGCGATGCGTTCGATGGCCTCGTTACCGGCGCGTTCGAGTGCGTTTTCGAGCCCCTCGAACTCGTGGACGTACTCGTCGCCGGGGTAGGAACTGTACGCCTCGGCGTCCACGACGTAGAGCGCGTGGAGTTCGGCGTCGTAGCGGTCGGCGGCGTCGAGCGCGTGCTCGATTGCGTGGTCGACTCCGGTGCTCATGTCGGTGGGAGCAGGATTCTGTCGTACATGTGAGACTCTACGCACGGAGGTATCGAAGAACGTGTCCCGATTGTCACCGAATGGAAACGGTCTCACAGGTTCTGCTCTGCAACGACATCCGGCGCGTAGACCGCTTCTCGGCCGCGCGTAGAACACTTCCCCGGCCGCGCGTAGACTACTTCGCCGACTGCGCGGAAACCACTTCTCGGTCGCGGGGAGGCCGCTCTACTGCCGACCCGATTCAGAGCCTGCTCGAATCCACGTTCACGTTCGCAGGACTGACGATGAGAAAGTCCCGGAAGTGGACCAGATTCCCGCCGCGTTCCTTGACCAGTTGGGCGAGGTCGGCCGCGAGTTCCGACAGTTCGCCCTCGATCGCCAGCACGAGCACGTTCCCTCGGTCGATCACCTCGAACCACTCGCGCTCGTCGGTCGTGCCGTCGAGCGCGCCGAGGACGATCCGGCGGTCGCCCTCCCCGTGCCCATCGCCGTCCTCGGCGTCCTCTATCTCCTGCTCGACAGTCTGAAGGTCGAGGTCGAAACCACTTGCCATACCCGCCCGGTCGAACTCCCCGGGCAAAACACTTACTCCACGGCAGGTCGACTCATTCCTCGCGTCAGTTGTTCACAAACCCCTCATCTTTAAGACAACGGCCACAAGAGTTATTAAGTAGTTTTCTATTGGCATTTTTTAGACAGATTCAATGCATTCGGCGGAGACGTAAAAATCGTCATGGTACAGCCCACGACTCGCGACTCGATGGCGGAGTACCTCGAAGCACACCCCCGGATGATGGGCGCACTGTTCACCATCGGTCTCCTGTTGATGCACGCGGGCAACGTGGCCGCGAACGGCGCGAGCACGAATGCGGGACCGTAGTTCAGAATTCGGTTACGGATAGTTCGTCGCTCCACCGAAGTTTTCCGTCGAATTCGACGGGGAGGACTTCTAACTCGAAGAACGACCGCAGGTCATCGGCACTCAGTTCGTACGAGTCGACCACTCCCGATGCGATGTACCGCTCGCTCACGTCACCGATATTCGGTTTCTGCATCGAGCCCAACCCGTGACTGGGGCTCGGATACGTCCTGAAATCCACATCGTATCGGCCGGAGTCCAAAGTCTGCACCTCAAGATGGAGCGGACTTCCGCTCTCGCTCTGACACAGCGTCAGTCCGCCGTCGCCGACCGTCGTGTACTGGTAGGCGGGCGCGACGGTGTCCTTCACGATGGACAGCGCCACGCGGAGCGGGAATCCGCAGTTGAGCAGGCGAGCCAAGGTCCGGCCGATCTCGGTGGCGACGCTGTTGGCGACCTCCGAGAGGGTGACGACGCCGCCGTAGCTCCCCGCGCCGACCAGCGCCTCGCCCTGGGCGTACGACCGGCAGGCGTTGAGCACGAACGCCTTCACGTTCACCTCCTCAACCGTGCTGGCGTCGAGGTGGCCGTCGGGACAGCGCATGCCCGCGTCGTCGACGTGGCCCACGTAGTGGAGGAAGTCCACCGACCGACCCAGCAGGTCGGCGAGTTCGTCGGTCGTCAGCCCGTAGTGGACCGACACGTCGAACCGGAGCAGGTCCCGGAGGCCGTAGAACTCCTCGACCACGCCCTCGGCAGTCATGCGCTCGTCGTTGCAGACCACGTGGATCTCGATGCTGGACTTGTCGGGGGTCGAGCGCTCGACTCGCCGCCGGTACGCCTCGACCGTGGCCTTGTTCGCCCCGACGGGGAACCCCTCGCCCACCCACGCGTGCTCGACGGTGTCGGTGGGTTCGGGCGTGAAGATGTCGTCCTCCGAGGAGTCGACCGGCGCGGCGTCGGTCGTGCTTCGGGTGAAGTCGTCGGTCTCGACGCCGGCGGAGCCGTCGACCGCGGGTCGCCGACTGTCAGCGTCCCCGTCGCCGCGGAAAAAGGCCCCGAGCGGATCCGGGGTCGCCGAGACCGACGCGTCGGTCGGGTGCTCCGGGCACCGAATCAGCGCGAGATCGCTCGCCACGAACGGGAGCACCTCCGCGTTGTCCGGCGTCGCCATCACGTCGGTCGTGAGGTTCCAGTCCGGGACGTGCTCCGCGACAGTCTCGAACGGCACCGAGAGGTAGGCGGCGAGTCGTTCGGCGGGCGAGGCCTCGTACAGCGCCGCGAAGTCCAGGTCCACGAGCGGTTCGACCGCTTCGCGCTCGTGGAGGTCTACCCTGTAGTAGCCCTCGGTCCGGGTCACGCAGTCGAAGAAGAACGCCTGCCGGAGCACGCGCCCGAGCGTGGCCTCGTAGCCCGGCGGTCGGTCGAGGTCGTACGCGAAGCCCTCGTCGGTGACCAATCGGGGTTCGTCCGCGGGAACCACCGCTGCGCCGAGGTAGTACGCGAGCGACGCCGCGGGGTAGACGTGCTCATAGTCGGCGGGCAGTTCGAGCCGGATACCGGTGTCCGGCGGTTCGATGTTCTCGGGCGCGTGGAACTCCTCGCCGACCTCGACCAGCGGCGGGTGGCCTCGGAGGGTGGGAAAGCTCCGCTCGGGCGAGGTGGTTTTGAGCGCCGATCCGAGATGGGAGATGGCCCGCATCGCGCCCTCGGGGTCGGGCGTCGTGGTGATCGTGCCCGCGGGCCGGTCGTGAAACGAGCGCGCGCCCATCCGAACCTCGGTCGGGCCGTCGAACGCGACGGTGACCGACGCCTCGTCGTGGCGCACGTCGAGCGCGCTCTCGACCGAGAGGTACAGCTTCATCGGCGCGGTACTGAGTTCCACGTCGTACGCGTCGGGCGCGAGCGAACGGTCGGCGTGGTCGGCGTTGTCGGCCACGAGGTGGCCCTCTCGCGTTCGTACGAGGACGTTCGCGAGCTTCGGCACCTCGACGGCCGTCGTCTCCACGGCGACGGCGGCGTCCACGGGGAAGTAGAACGCCCCGCGGTCGCCGGGCGTCGGCTCGGCGGACCTCGGTTCGACGGGCGTGGGTTCGACCGGGGTAGCTGTGTGGAGCTCGAAGCGGGCGTTCTCGATGGAGTCGCGTATCTCGACGCAGGTCGGATCGGCGGTCACCGCGAACGTGGGACTCATGGTTCGCTCAGAGGCGCACCCAGTCGGTCGTCTGGTCGTGTTCGGGGACGTGCCAGCGCTGCTCGGTCGGGAGACCGTCCCGCTTGCGGAGCTCGATGCGTGCGTCGAACAGCGGCGACAGTCGCTCGACCAGCTCGTCGTCGTCCGGTCGTGGCAGGTGGTAGTGGGCCATGCCGTGGACGCCCCGGACCATCGCGCCCACCGCGCGGACGAACCGGGCGACCTCGCTCGGGCCGTGCACGTGGGCCAGCCGGTCGAGCGACGACACGGAGAGCCGGAGGTCGGCCGACTCGAGCCCACCGGTCCAGTCCTCGAAGTAGTCGATGGCGAGGACGATCTCCTCGCGCAGGCGGTCCAGCGCATCATCGTCGGCGACGCCTCCAACTTCCGTTTCGCTCGGAAGCTCGAAGTCCCCGCTCCGGGCGTGCTTGGGCACCGAGCGCTGGTGGGTCTGCTGGTCGATGACCCACACGTCCGGCCCGTCGGGGTCGACGCCGGGCGGCAGTCGGGTCGAGACGTTCCCGGTCCGGGAGTCGGCGAGCGCGACCACCCGCTTACGGTCGGCGTCCGGCGATCCGAGGAGCGTGCGCGTCGCGTGCTCGGACACGTCCTCCGACACGGGGCCGGTCACGAGGAGGTTGCAGCCCTCGGACTTGAACCGTTTCAATGCCGCGTGGAACTCGTCGGCCGAGGAGTCCCCGCGGAAGGTCGCCCGCTCAAGTGACATCTCGTCCCACACCACACGGGGTGTGGAAATAAAATTTTGTATTCGAAAGGGTTACCACGAGTTCGTTCGAACCGGGGATTTCCAAACGACCCTCGCTCACAGTTCGGCCCGGGTGGTCGCTCCAGCGGTTCGGTCCTTCTCTCGGCCGATGCGTCAGTCCTTCTCGTACTCGCGCTTGAAGCCGCGGAACTCCGTCCGGTGGGCCTCTTCGTCGGCGAGGACGGTGACCGCAATGTCCTCGGTGACCGGGTCGTCGGCCTCGGTGGCTGCCGAGATGAGGTCGCGGTACGTCTGGATGGCGTCCTCCTCGGCGTCGAGCACGCCGTCGATGACCGACAGTACGTCGGTGCTGTCCTCCGGCGGCTGGAGGCTCTCCTGTCGGGCCTCGAAGTCGTAGGAGGCCGGCGGACGCTCGTCGAGTTGCTTCAGCCGGTTGCCCAGCATCTCGGCGTGGCCCAGCTCTTCCTGAATGTCGACTTCGAGGCTGTCTTTGACCTCCTCGGCGCTCACGCCGTCGAGCACGATGGAGTTGGTGAGGTAGTTCATCACAGTCTCGATCTCGTCACTGTACGCCTTCTTCAGCAGGTCGGTGACTTCCTGGTTCGTCATGCGTCCGGAACTACGGTCGCTAACCCCCTTATCGTTGTGGTCGCGGCGGTGAGAGCGGTCGGCGGCGCCTTTTCGGGGTCGGTACGTCGCTCTCGATTCGTTGCTCTGGCTTCGCATGTGCCGTCTGATTTTTTATTCGGCGCGCGCTGGCTCCTCTTCTCTGACCGGCGCGATAGCGTCCACAGCCACCCGGTACGCGTTGCTCGCGCGCCGGTGGTGAATGATATTCCTGTCTCGAGTCTCAGCCAGTGAGCCAGCGATCCTCGGATGAAGATCAAATTCAAATCACAATCGCTCGTCCACGTGCTCGGAAGCCTTCAGCGCGAGCGCAGCGATGGTCAGCGTCGGGTTCATCGCGCCGCCGGTCACGAACGCGCTGCTCGACGCGACGGCGAGGTTCCGCAGGTCGTGGGCTCGCAGTTGGGCGTTCACCACGCTCTCGGCCGGGTCGGTGCCCATCCGGGTCGTGCCCATGTGGTGAAAGGCCGGGCCGGTCGCCTCCGGGCCGACGGTCCACGACACGTCCGCGCCGAGTTCGTCGAGGACCGCGCGCTGAATCTCGTTCGCGCGGCGGATGCTCGCGGCCGTCCGGTCGTCGACGCGCCAGTGGACCTTCGGCACCGGGTTCCCGTGGTCGTCGGTGGTCGAGGGGTCGAGTTCGACGCGGTTCTCCTTCCGCGGGCGCTGTTCGACCAGCCCGCCCATCGCGATGGAATTGCCGTAGCCCTCGCGGAGCGTGTCGAGCAGGTCGTCGCCCCACTCGTCGCCCGACAGCGCCATCTCGACCGGCGAGGGGCCGGCGTAGTTCAGGAACTCCAGTTTGACCGCGGCGGGGTCGGCCGGGGCGTCGTCCCACGCCGGAATCCCGCCGGCAGTCCCCTCGGTCGCGCGCGCCGGGTCGTCGTAGAACTGGTGGGACTCGCTGGTGATGAACCCGACGTGGTTCTGGCGCGTCCGCCGGTCGAGCGTGCCGCCCGCGCCGGCGAACAGGTGGTCCATGAAGTACCGCCCGACAGCGCCCGAGGCGTTGGCGAGGCCGTCGGGAAATTCTTCGGACTTCGACAGCAGGAGGAGCCGCGGAATCTCGACCCCGCCGGCCGCGAGGACGAACTCGCGGGCCTCCTGCCGATGCGTGGTTCCGTCGGGCGCGGCGTAGACGGCCGCGGTGACGCGCTCGCCGGCGTCGTCGTGAGCGAGGCGTTGGACCGGGACGCGGTCGATGACTCGCGCACCCTCCTCCTCTGCCTTCACAACGTGGTGGTCCGCGGAGTACTTCGCGCCGGAGGGACAGACCGGCTTACAGGTGCCGTAGCCGACGCAGGGGCCTCGGCCGTCGTAGGACTCGGAGTTACGGGCGTTCGGCACCGAGTGGGTCGTCACGCCGAGTTGCTCGCAGGCCGCGGCGAAGATCGAGTCGCTGTGGGAGGGCTCGAACCCCGGCAGAGGGTACGGCTCCTCGCGCGGCGGCGCGAAGGGGTTGTCGTCGGCTCCCGCCACGCCCAGCGCCCGCTCAGCTTCTGCGTAGTACGGCCGGAGGTCGTCGTAGTCGATGGGCCACGACTCGAAGTCCGACTCGTGGAGGCGCATCACCATCCCCTGCCAGTGGAGCGTGGTGCCGCCCACGCCCTTGACCCGCGCCCGATTCAGCGGGTAGAATCGCTCGCCGGCGGAGCTGTACGCGTCGCGCGGGCCGCCCATCTCCCACACCGAGAGCGGGTCGTGGCCCGGGCGGATCGCGCGCTCCATCCGGCGCTCGCGGTCCTCGAAGTCGAACCGCTCGCCAGCTTCGAGGACGACCACGTCGTGGCCCCGGTTCGCGAGTCGGTGGGCCGCGAGCGCGCCCGCGGGCCCGGCCCCGATCACGCAGACGTCCGCGCGCTCGGACGGGACTCTATTAGTCTCACCACTCATTCCCGCGGCCCCCGCCGATAGCTGTCGGCCCCGCCGGGGTGGCCCTGCGGGTTCTCGAGGCCGACGAGTTCGCCGCCCGTCGGCGAGGTGTACAGCGCGTACAGCAGTTCGTTGACGACGTAGAAGCGGACTCGCTCGGGGTCGGCTCCCTCGGGGTCGGGATTCGTCGCGTCGACGGCCATCTGGTCGAGCACCGACTCGCGGGTCTCGGCGTCGAGGTCCCGGAACGCGGCGTCGTGCCACGACCGCGCGTGCTCGTCGAGCGCCGCGAGCGCGTCGACCATCCCCTCGCGGTGCTCGGGGCGATCCGCGGTGCGCCCGAGCGCGTAGGTTCGCACGAACTCCTCGACGCCTGAGACCCCGGAGGGGTAGACCACGTCGGCCACCGCGAGCAGGGTCGCCAGTCGGTCCTCCGCGAGGGGGTCGGCTTCCCCGTCGCCGGACGCCCTCTCGTCGTCACCGCTCGACGCTCCACCGCCGAAGGGCGTCCCGTCGAGCGCGCCCTCCTCAACGTCGGTGGTGAGGACAGCGCCACCCCCGACGGCGACGCTGCTCGCGGCCAGCGCGGCCAGCGCGTCCCGGCGACTGAGTTCCATCACGCAGAGTTAGGCAAGCCTAAAACTTAGGGGTTGCCATGTGGTTCGGTGGCTGGCGTGGCTGGAACGGTGTCGTAGAACTATCCCCGAGTGACCGCTATCGGAATTCACGCTCTTTATTCGAGCGACTCGGCTTAGCAGGAATACATTTACCAGGGGTGACATCCAAGGAACACGATAGGAGACTACAATGAGCGACCTACTCCGAAAGGCGGGCCGGTATCTCGACGACCACTGGGTTCTGAAGTGGTTCGTCGTCCCCGTCCTGTTCATGGCGTCGATCCTGTTCGTCGTCGGCGTGCTGGTGTCGCGGGCCAGTTCGTTCGAGATACTCCAGCTTGCAGGACTGTTCGTCGCGTTCTCGCTGGCGGTCGTCGTGCTCGGGCTCGTCCTCGATAAAGCCTTCCACCGCATTACCGGCTGGAACCTGTTCGAGACGTCCAACGAGCACGACCGCGGATGAGGACCCGAATTACGACGTTTCTCGTCTCCGGTTAGAAAACGGAACCGTCCCGCTACCTTTTAAGTGAAAACCAGCCGTAGCTTCGGTCGTATCCATGAAGCTCACGTACTACGGTCACTCGACGTATCACGTCGACGTAGACGGGACCGAACTCCTCATCGACCCGTTCTTCGACAACCCGAAGACCGACACCGATCCGGAGGAACTCGACCCCGACTACGTCCTGCTCACGCACGGTCACGCAGACCACATCGGCGACGTGGACCGCTACGAGGGCACCGAGCTCGTGGCGACGCCGGAGGTCGTCTCGTACTGCCGCGACGAGTACGGCGACTTCGACGCGGTCGGCGGCATGGGGATGAACCTCGGCGGCACCGTCGAGTGCGACGACGCGTACGTGACGATGGTCCGGGCCGACCACACGAACGGGCTGGACACCGACTACGGCGCGACCGGCGGGATGCCCGCCGGATTCGTGATCAGCGACACCAAGCCGACGCAGGTGTCCGACGAGGAGAGCATGACCTTCTACCACGCGGGCGACACCGCACTCCAGACCGAGATGCGCGACGTCATCGGCTCGTTCCTCGAACCCGACGTGGCCGCGGTGCCCATCGGCGACCACTTCACGATGGGGCCCGCGCAGGCCGCCATCGCGGTCGACTGGGTCGACGCCGACTACGCGGTGCCGATTCACTACGACACGTTCCCGCCTATCGAGCAGAACCCCGACGACTTCCGGCGCGAGGTCGAGGCCACGGGCAGCGACGCCGAGGTCCGGGTACTCGACGGCGACGAGACGTTCGACCTCGCGGACGAACTGGACTACTGAATCGCCCGGTCGAACACCGTCTCTACTTCAGTCTTCGTGGTTTCGCTCGGAAAGCAATACTTAGGGAGTTGGCGGGCGACAATTGGCACGTATGTCCAAGCAAGTCACGACCGTCTCCGAGGAGGGGTACGCGTCCGACAACAGCGTCCGCGACTTCGACCTGACCATCGACGCCACGGGCGAGGAGGGCCCCGACACGCTCGAAGCCCTGCTGGCGGCGTACGGCTCCTGCTACGTCCCTGCCCTGCGCGTCGGTGCCGAGCAGCGCGACGTCGGCGACCTCGGCCGCGTCGAGATCGACGTGAACGGCGACCTGAACGACGACGACAAGCTCGCGGCCGTCCAGTTCCACGTCCGAACAGATGCCGAGATGGACGACGGGCAGGCCGAGGCGGTCGCCGAGCGCGCGAACGAACTCTGCAAGGTCCACGACGCGTTGAAGGCCGAACTGGCGGCAGAGATCGAGATCGACGGCCACGCTGTCTGAGAACGCCGGTTTTCGAGTCCGACGAGCCCGCGATTCCATTTCTTTCCCGCATCCACTCGCCAGTCACTCCGTAGCTGTCGCTCCGGAACTGTCACTCTATAGCTGTCGCCCCGAAGCGGTCGTGCGACGGGTGTTATCCCACAGCTTCTCCGCGTCCGCCCCGCGAGCGCCGCCGAACAGGAAAACCCTCATACCATCTCCTGCCGAAAGGTCGCTCATGACCGAACGCGGATGGCAGGACCTCGTCGTCGGGGACCGGATGGCGGTCGACCAGGAGTTCGCACAGCGGGTCACAGACTCGCAGTTCTCCCGGCAGGAGTGGGGTCTCATCATGACCGCGGTGGAGTTCGAGATCGAGAACCCTGGCGACGACGAGCAGGCGCGCATCGTCGCCGACACCTCGAAGATCGAGCAGGTGATGCCCGAACTGGAGAACATCCGCGACCAGATGGGTGCGATGGGCGGCGCGGGCGCAGGCGGCGGTCAGTCCGGGGGCGGCGGCGTCTTCGACTCGGTGAAGGACGCGCTCGGCCTCGGCGGCGGTGGCGACGACGGCGTCGACCAGGACCGCGTGCAGGCGGCCGGACGGCTCGCCCAGGAGTACGCGGGCGAACTCCAGCAGCGCCTCGAATCCCAGGGCAAGTGGGCGCAGGTCCGCGAGGCCGCCAGCGAATGAGCAGAGGGTATCACGGATTCGGAACGCAGCGATGAAGTTCACGCCCGGCGCGTGGCGGTACGCAGCCCCAGCGTTCGCGCTCGCGATCCCCGCCGTCGTCCTCACGCCGTTTGCCAGTCTCGCGGCAATCGCACTGGGGGTCGCCGTCCTTCTCTTCCACCGCGACCCGGAGCGCTCCCCGCCCGCGGCGGGCGCGCTCGCCCCGGCCGACGGAAAGGTGTCGGTCGTTCGCGAGGAGAACGTCTCTGGCGAGGAAGACGACCGAGTCCGCATCGGCGTGTTCATGAACGTCACCGACGTCCACGTCAACCGCGCGCCGCTGGGCGGTCGAGTCGAGGCGGTCGACCACGAACCCGGCAAGCATCGCCCGGCGTTCTCCAAGGAATCTGACCGCAACGAGAAGGTCCACGTGCGTTTTACCGGCACCGACGGAATCGACGACCACGAGGTGACGCTCATCGCCGGCGCGTTCGCCCGGCGCATCCACCCGTACGTCGAGCCGGGCGAGGAACTCGTCCGCGGCGAGCGACTCGGCCACATCTCGTTCGGGAGTCGCGCCGACGTGTTGCTTCCGGCGTCGGTCGATCTGGCGGACGTGGCAGTCGAGCGCGGCCAGACGGTACGGGCGGGCGAGACGGTGCTTGTCGAGGAGTCGGCGCTGAATCGGTAGACGGGTGAACTCTCTCGACGAGATTCTACGGAACGATTCGCGGAGCTACGGTATCGAATAATCGACGAAGCTAGCTACTGCTTGCGCCTCGGAGAGACCGCACCGCGACAGCACCGGCAGAGCAAGCTCTGCCAAGCCTGCGCTCACATTCGTTCGCGCAGACACCGCGACCGCAGGCCTCAGACCTCCCCAGCCTCCTGCGGTCCTCGGTCTCCGCTTCGCTCCGACCTGCGGTCCTCGTCCCTCGCGCGATTTGGCGGGGCGCACGACAGCGCCCCGCCAGCGCGCGCCGAGTGGTCTGTCGAACGTAGCGCACGCTCGGGGGACTGTCGAACGCAGCGAACGCTTGGGGAGAACGCAGAAGGTAGCAGAGAGCGACTGTTCAGCAGGCGTTACTCCAGATAGCCGAGTTCGCGGAGTTGGCCCGTGATTTCCTCGAACTCGGCCTCGGTCAGCTTGCCCTGCTTCTGGTGCTGGATGACGATACTCCGGAGCAGGAAGCGCACGAGGTCGCTGGTGCTGGAAAAGCTGGTCCCATCGATGGTCTCGTCCACGCGGTCGGCCAGGTCCTTCGGAATCGAGACCGTGGTGTACTCGGTCATGCACGGGATTGGGTCCGCCCGCCGGATAGATGTTGCGTCCAGTCGGCCCGCGATGGCGGCTACATTCCCATGTCGGCGGCCGCGTCCGGGACCGGCAGGTCGTGCGGCGCGACGCCGAGCAGCTCCCCGGCGTGGTCGAGCGCCATGTCGAAGCCGTAGTAGCGTTCGAGTTCGTCGCCCTCGACGGTCGGCCGGACCTTCAGCATGGCGTACCCCTCGACGTTCTGAGCGATAACGGCGGTCGCGCCGTCCGAATCGAACGCCAGCACGCGCTCGTCGTCGGTCTCGTAGTACCGGGCGGTGACTCCACCCGCCGTCGCCTCCTCGTTCGTGGCTTCCTGCTCGGTCATGGTAGAGGGTTCGAACCCCCTACAGTCGAAGCTACCGGTTCGCGGTCGTGGCGGGATTCGCGGTCGTAGCTGGATTCGCGGTCGTGGCGGGATTCGCGGTCGTAGCTGGATTCGCGGTCGTGGCGGGATTCGCGGTCGTGACGGAGGTCGCGAGAATTCGGAGAAGTCAGCCTCGAATTGTTATCGGCGTCAGTCCGCGAGCCGGTAGTACACCTCGGGCTCGCCGTCCGGCCGGTCGAGTTCTTTCCGCTCGACCATGCCCTCCTCGACGAGTTCGTCCAGCGCCTCGGAGACGTCGTCGATCACGATGCCGCTCGCGGCGAGGTCGCCGACCACGTCGAGGAGCTGATTGGGGAGGTTCGCCAGCGTTTCGCGCACGGTCGTCGGCGAGGCCGTCTCGCCGAAGTCCACGCCGCGGACGATCTCCGCGCGGGTGTAGGCCCCTCCGTGGTTGTCGCTCAGGAAGCTCACCACGAGATCCTTCTCGGTCTCGTACTCGCCGACCGCGGTCGTCTCGGTGTATCCCTCCTCGGCGTCGATCTCGCCGTCCGTCCACTCCGATTCGGTGACAGGCATGGTTGTTCGACTCGGATGACACGTCAAAGCCCTTTCGGAGCGACCGCGGAACAGGTTCGGCGCGGGGCGTCCGGCGAACGCGAAGCGCAAACGTCGTGGTGGTTCGCCCCGAGCGTCCGACCATGACCAAGTGGCTCCAGAGCGGCCGTCGGCGCGATATCTGCGTCCTGCTGTACGAGGCCGAGACGCTCCGCGGCCAGCGCCTCAAGACCAACCTCGAAGACCACTACGACGCCCGGATCGACTCGCAGTCGTTCTACGGCGCGATGGAGTCCCTGGAGAGCAAGGGGTTCGTCGAGCAGCGCACGGACGGCATCCACGACGCCTACGCGCTGACCGACGCCGGCGAACGGCGCGTCGAGGCACACTTCGAGTGGATGCGCGAGAAGGTCGAATAGCTTCGTCAGCTGGAAACCGCCAATAAGAGCCCAACAGTTAGCACCCCAGACGTGACGAGGAAGCCGGCCACGACGACGGGAACACCTCCACCCACCGAGGGGAACCGCTCGGCACCGACCACCGCGAGTGCAAACGCCGCTACGACCGCGGGGAACCAGAGCAATCGAACCCGAAGGAGCGACCGAAGCAGTCGCGTCACTCCAGCAGTTCGTTCGCGATGGTGTTCCGGAGCACCTCGCTGGTGCCCTCGTAGATCTCGTTCAGTTTGGCGTCCCGGTAGTAGCGCTCGGCCGGGAAGTCCTTCGTGTAGCCGTAGCCGCCGTGGATCTGGATGCCCTCGTTGGCGACCTCACGACTGATCTCCGAGGCGCGGAGCTTCGCCTGTGCGGCCTCCTTGATGTAGTCCTCGCCGCGCATCTTCAGGTCGGCCGCGCGGTGCATCAGCAGCTTCGCCGACTGGACCTTGGTGTCCATGTCGGCCAGCTTGTGCTGGATGGTCTGAAACTCCGAGATGGGCTGGTCGAACTGCTCGCGGTCCTGCGAGTATTCGAGCGCGTCCTCCAGCGCGGCGCGTGCGAGGCCGATGGAGCGGGCGGCGATGGTGATACGACCGCCGTTGAGCGTCTTGAGCGCGTGGACGAACCCGCGGCCCTCCTCGCCGAGCAGTCGGTCCTCCGGGATGCGCATGTCGTCGAAGCGCAGTTCCGCGGTCGGACAGCCCTTGTCGCCGAGCTTGTCCTCTGTGCCCTCGACGTGGAAGCCGTCGTCCTCCTCGGGCCGGACGACGAACGACGAGATGCCCCTGTTGCCGGCGTCGGGGTCGGTCTTGGCGAACAGGGTGACCGTGTCGGCCACCGAGCCGTTCGAGATCCAGAGCTTGCCGCCGTTGACCACGTACTCGCCGGCGTCTGCGTCGTACTCGGCGGTGGTCGTCATCGCGGGCACGTCCGACCCTGCGCCCGCCTCCGAGAGTGCGAACGCGCCGACGTCCTCGCCACGGTTGAGCGGCGTCAGGTACTCCTGCTTCTGGTCCTCGTCGCCGAACTCGTAGAGCATGTTGCCCGCGAGGCTGGTGTGGGCCGCGACGACGGTGCCGAGCCCGCCCGAGCCTCGCGAGATCTCTTCGAGGCCGATGGCGTACGAGTGGTAGTCGAGCCCGGCCCCGCCGTACTCCTCGGGGAACGGCATCCCCATCAGACCGAGGTCGGCCATCTGGTCGACCAGATCCTGCGGGAACTCGTCGTTCTCGTCGATCTCGGCGGCGCGGGGCTTGATCTCCTCGTCGGCGAACTCCGCGACCATGTCACGGATCTGCTTCTGCTCCGGCGAGAGGCTGAAGTCCATGTGGGTGAAATTCGGGGGAGTCGTCCTTTACTTTTCCCTTCGGAGCGCTCACCGGTCGGCCGTCGAGTCAGCAATTAGCCATCGTCCACCGCTTCCGCGAGGACGCGCTCGACGAACTCGCCTTTCGCCTCGGTGTAGCTCGCCCGGTCGTCGGGATACGTCTCGGCCAGTTCGCGCTTGAGTTGCCCGTACTCGGCCGCGACCTCGGGATTGGCTCGCAGGTAGTCCCGGAAGGCGACCTGCTCGCGGTAGCAGTCGCTGTCGCGCTCGCAGAGCGAGAGGTAGTGAGTCCGATTCGTCCGCGGTCCCTTGGCGAAGAACAGTCGGTCCGCGACCGCGTCGTTGGGTCGGTACTCGTAGCCGTGATCTTCGAGAACGGGAACGAGCTCGACCGCGTCGTCGAGTTCAGTGACCACGGCGATCATGTCCACGATGGGTTTCGCCGGGAGGCCGTCGACCGCGGTGCTCCCGACGTGTTCGAAGTCGCGGGGGGGGGGGGGGGGCGCGCGCCCCCCGCCAGCGACGGCGGGGGGCGGCGGCGGGGGGGGGGGGG
>NZ_KZ859520.1:23599-27959 GCF_003382685.1 Halorussus litoreus
GAAGTCGCGCGACTGGAATCGGTCGCCAGCGACCGATTCCAGTCGCGCGACTTCCGCCTCGTAGTGGTGCTTCCACTCGGGCCGGTAGGAGACGAGTTCGACCGTGCCGCGTTCGACGCCGACCATCCTTCTTCTCCTCGTCTCGTCAGTTCCAGAAAAACTTCCGCCGGACGTCGTCGGCGGCCAGCGCACCTTGGAACAGCATCGACAGCGCCGGATGCCGGGGCGCGATGCTGGCCGCGCCGAGCAGGAGGAACGCCCGCGTGGGCTTGCCGTTCCGCAACGCGAACGCGGCCTGCGCGACCAGCGTTACGACGTTCAGCCGGTTCTTCCGGAGCTTCACCGGACCGCCGACGAGCACCTTCGCGGCGTCCTTCGGCGTCGGAATCATATCTCTCTGGACGGTGTGCGCGAGAATAAACGTTGGGTCCGGGAGACGAACGACCGTTGGGGCGGGGGGACGACCGACCGTTGGGGCGGGAAGACGAACGGCAGGGTCCAACGGCGTCGAGCCGCGACGGTCGCCCATCGTCCGGCCAGCGGCGGTAAGCCCTAAGGCGTTTGCTCAAGCTTTTCAATCTCGGGGCCCAAGGAGTCGCTATCCAATGGATACGGAGCCGCCCACAGAGCGCCCTGCCGACGCCGACCTCGACGCCGTCGCCGACATCGACTGGTGCTACGAGGCCGTCCAGGGCGTCTCCCGAACGTTCGCCATCACTATCGACGTACTGGAGGAGCCGATGGCGTCGTACATCTGCGTCGGCTACCTGCTCTGTCGCGTCGCCGACACCGTCGAGGACGCGGGCCACATCCCGCCCGACGAACAGGCCCACCTGCTTCGGCTGTACGACGAGGCGCTCGACCCCGACGAGGAGACGACCATCGACGAGTTCCGCGACGCGGTCGACCCGTGGCTCCCCGGCGAGTCCGACGACCTGAGCGCAGACGACCTCGACGAAGCGGACTGGGACGCCGAGGACTGGGAGGTCGTCGCCGAGTCGCCCAAGGTAGTCGCCACGTTCGCGTCGCTCGGCGACGACGCCCAGTCGGCCATCTACCCGCCGGTGAGCGAACTCGTCGGCGGAATGGCCGAGTTCGTGGACCGCTACGCCGACGACGGCGGGCTCCGCATCCGCACCATCGACGAACTCGAAGAGTACTGCTGGTACGCGGCGGGCACCGTGGGCGAACTCATCACCAACCTGCTCGCCCAAGACGTCGACGACCGGCGGGCCGAGATCCTGCGGGCGAACGCCCGCGGGTTCGCGCTCTTGCTCCAACTGGTCAACGTCGCCAAGGACGTCTCGGACGACTTCCGCGAGGAGAACAACGTCTACCTGCCGGCGTCGTGGCTCCGCGAGCACGGCGTCAGCCCGTCGGGCGTGACCGAGCCTGAGAACGAACCCGAGGTCGCGGGCGTCATCCACCGGGTCACCCGCCACGCGCGGGGCTACATGGACGACGCCCAGCGCTACCTCGAAGCCCTCCCCGAGTCGCGGGGCAACACGCTCGAAGCGTGGGCGATCCCCTACCTGCTCGCGGTCGGGACCAGCCGGGAACTGCTCGAACGCCCCGAGGACGTGGTCCGGGAGGGCGGCGTGAAGGTCTCGCGCTCGGAAGTGATGGGACTCGTTCAGCTGTTCAAATCCGACAGCGTCGACCGCGAGAACATCGGCGAGATTCGCTCGCAGCTGGAAGACGAGCCGTTCTCGCCGTCGTAGAAGAACTGTCCTCGGTTTCGGTCGCTCAGTCGTACTCGTAGAACCCCGTCCCCGTCTTCTTGCCGAGATCGCCGGCGTCGACCTTGCGCTTGAGCAGGTAGGCGGGCTTGTACCGGTCGCCAAGCTCCTCGTGGAGCGTCTGACTCGCGTCGAGACAGATGTCCAGCCCGATGTGGTCGGCGAGTTCGAGCGGACCCATCGGGACGTTCGTGCCGAGTTTCATCCCCTTGTCGATGTCCTCCTTGCTGGCGACGCCCTCGTCGTAGGCACGGATGCCCTCGTTGAGCCACGGCATCAGGATGCGGTTGGTGACGAAGCCGGGCTTGTCGTCGGACTCCCACGTCTCCTTGCCGAGGTCCTCCGCGAGGTCGTGGGCGAACGCCGCGACCTCCTCGTCGGTCTTCTCGCCGACGACGACCTCGACGCCCGTCATGATGGGAACGGGGTTCATGAAGTGGAGGCCGACGACCTGTTCCGGGCGGTCCGTGACGGACGCGATGGTCGTGATCGAGAGGGTCGAGGTGTTGGTCGCCAGCACCACGTCCTCTGGAATCTCGTCGTCGAGGTCCGCGAAGATGTCCTGCTTGATCTCCATGTTCTCGACCGCGGCCTCGATCACCACGTCGCAGTCGGCGAGGTCCGCGAGTTCGGTGGTTCCCGAGATGCGGTCGAGCGTGGCCTCGGCCTCTGACTCCGTGAGCTTCTCTTTGCCGACGAACCGGTCGAGGCTGTCCTCGATGGTGTCGAAGCCGTTCTCGACGAACTCCATCTCGATGTCGCGCATCACGACCTCGTACCCGGACTGGGCCGCGACCTGCGCGATGCCGCTGCCCATCGTGCCCGCGCCCACGACGCCGATACTGTCGATGCTGTCGAGCGTGCGTACCATGTCCGGAAATTCTTCCGGTCGGGCCGTAAGCCTACCGAAGGGAATCGGTCGGCGTCGCTCCGACGCGAACGACTGGAGACCAACCGTCGCCTCACCACTCTCCCGACGGGGTTTTACGACGGGGTCACGACTCCCCACGAGTGAACTCCGACGACGTCCTCCAGCAGTGGGCCGACCGGTCGGGCGCGTACTCGCCGGACTACTACGCATACTACGGCCCGAACGAGACGAGCGAGTTGCTGCGCGAGCGACTCGACGCCGTCGTCGGGACCGACGCCGCCGTCCTCGAACTCGGCTGTAGTTCCGGCCGCCACCTCGCGCACCTCCGCGAGCACGGGTACGACGACCTCCACGGCGTGGACGTCAACGGCGACGCCTTCGACGTGATGGCCGACGCCTACCCCGACCTCCACGACGCGGGCACGTTCTACGAGGCGACCATCGAGGACGCGGTCCGGGAGTTCGACGACGGCCGATTCGACGCCGTCTACTCGGTCGAGACCCTCCAGCACGTCCATCCGGACCACGAGTGGGCGTTCGACGAGATCGCGCGGGTCACCGACGACCTCCTCGTGACGGTGGAGAACGAGGGCGGGCCGAACGGGGAAGCGGATGCAGCTGGCGATGGGAAGGAGATCGACCGTCGGGAAGATCTCGACGGCTCCGCGAACCCGGGCGACCCCGAGGTCAACTACGTGAACGACGAATTCCCGCTGTACTACCGAAACTGGAAGCAGGTGTTCACTCCGCGAGGGTTCGAGCAGGTCCACGCCCGAACGACCGACCGCGACGTGTTCCGCGCGTTCCGTCCGGATGGGAAAGCGGAGCACGAGCGAAGCCGCAACGACGGCAGTTCTCCCTCGGAATAGTTCGCCGCGCGGCCGTCCGAGCGAGGGACTTCTTCTCGCGTAGGCAAAAAATTCAAGCCCCGTCAGTGTGAGTCCGAAACAACTGGTGACGTCCCCGTGAGCCAACACGATGCCCTGGACGACGACGATCCGAACGAGGTGGACGAACTGACCGACATCCACTTCGTCGGCCCCGCGACAGCCGCGGTCCTGGCCGAGGCCGACTTCGACGGGACGGGCATCTCCGACAAGTCCGTCTCCTACGAGATGCTCGTCGAGGCTGGCGTGAACCCCGGCGTCGCCGCCCGCCTCCGGAAGAAGCACTCGCTCCACTGGTCGTTCGGCGGGAGCGACGAGGACGACGACTCGCTCGAACGCCGCTCGGAGAAGATCCGCGGCCTGCAGGACGGCGAGCGCGAGTGGGTCGCCGCGAGCAGCGGCGACTGGGGGTCGGCCGACGCCGAAACTGCAACTACCGGCGGAGCGGCCACCGACGGCGACTGGACGCCCGCCGGCGCGGGGTCGGTCGACGGCAACGACGCCGCGCAGGCGACCACCGATGGGAGCGGGGCCGCCGAGGCCGCCGAGGCCGCGTGGCGCGAGCGGAGCCGCCCGGACCCCGTGACCGACGTGCCGGGCGTCACCGAGGAGATCGCCGAAATTCTAGCGAACGGCGGAGTCACGTCGGTCCGGAGCCTCGCCACCGCGAACCCCGAGCACGTCGCGGACTCGCTGGGGCTGGCCGCCGAGCGCGTCACAGCGTGGCGCGACGCCGCGCGCGACCTCGCCTGAACGTACAACTTGCGAGAGTAGCCGTAGTTGTCACGTGAGCGCCCGTGGCCGTCAACACCTGCGGCTGCGCTGGGGCGCGGGGGCGCGAGCGGTCGGCCGCTCGCGCCCCC
>NZ_QLVG01000069.1 GCF_003382685.1 Halorussus litoreus
GGACCGGTCCGGTCGCGACCGGACCGGTCCGGCCCGCCAGCGCAGGGGTCCGGTGACGGCTCGCTCCGACGAAACTGGGCAATCCGCTCCGACACGACTAACTACTCGACGCCGCAACTGTTCGGTATGACCAGCGACGCGCAGGCCGAGGCCGGAACCGTCGAGGGACAGGGGCCGGTCGAGATCTCACAGGAGGTGGCCGACCGGCTCGCGGACAGGCGCGAGGAGCTGTTCGAGAAGTTCGAGATACGCGACGAGTTCCCCGACGCGGTGCTCACCGAGGCCGAGAAGCGCACCGAGGACATCCAGCAGGAGATCGCCGACGAGGTCGACGAGCGCCGCGACCTCCGGGACATGACCACGTGGACCACCGACCCGGTGGACGCCCAAGACTTCGACGACGCGCTGTCTATCGAGGAGCGCGACGACGAGTACGTGCTGTGGGTCCACATCGCGGACGTGACTCACTACGTCAACCCCGAGACCAACATGTGGGAGGAGGCGGTCGAGCGGGCCAACACCGTCTACCTGCCGGCGTACACCATCCACATGCTGCCGCCCATCCTCGCCGAGACGGTCTGCTCGCTGGTGCCCAACGAGGACCGGCTGGCCCACACCGTCGAGATGCACCTCGACAAGGAACACCTCGGCTACGAGGACATCGAGATCTACAAGTCGGTCGTCCGGAGCGACGCCCGACTGACCTACAGCGAGGCCGAGCGCCTGCTCGACGAGCCGGAGACCGCCGAGGACCTGCTCGAAGATCAGGAGGTGGACCTCGCCGAGAAGAACGAACTCGTCTGGAAGCTCGCCGACCGGATGCACGAGCAGCGCAAGGAGGACGGCAGCCTCGTGCTGAACCCCCGGCGGGACCGGGCACACACCATCATCGAGGAGTGCATGCTGAAGGCCAACAAGGCCGTCACGCACCAGTTGATGTGGGACCGGGGCGTCGAGGCGATGTACCGGGTCCACCCACAGCCAAGCCCCGACGAGTGGGGCGAGGCCCTCCAGGAGATCCAGGAGCTCGACGGCGTCTCCATCCCCGGCGAGGCGTGGGACGACCCCCGGAAGGCGGTCAACGCCACGCTCGAAGAGGCCCCGGCGCGACAGCTCGACAAGATCCAGTGGGCCGTGATGAAGGTGATGCCCCGCGCGAAGTACATGAACGACCCGTTCGGCGGCCACCACGCGCTCAACTTCGAGATCTACGGCCACTTCACCAGCCCGATTCGGCGACTCTCCGACCTCATCAACCACTGGATCGTCTACACGAACGACGTGCCCGAGGACCTCGTGGCGCTCTGTGACCGCGCCAGCGACAAGCAGGCCGACGCCGAGGCCTGCGAGCGCGAGTACAAGCAGTACCTCGAAGAGGTCGGCCTCGACCCCTCGGCGGTCAACAACCGCGGCGTCGAAGTCGTCGAGGAGTAGGGTCGCCGCCGTCAGTCGCTCGGCGTTTCGAACTTTTCGCTCGCGAGTAACACTCGGAAACTTTATACGACGTTGTCGGCCTTCATCGTACATGGCGGCCTCTGCCAAGCGGGTTCTCGTCGTGGACGACGAACCGGGCCTCGCCGACGTGGTAGCCGACCACCTCCGTCGCATCGACGGCGGACTGTCGGTCCAAACCGCGACTACCGCGAGCGATGGCCTCGCGCTCGTCCGCGACGGCCCGGCGTTCGGCTGCGTGGTCTCGGACTACAACATGCCAGAGATGAACGGGCTGGAGCTTCTGGAGGCGGTCCGCGAGGAGTACCCCTCGCTCCCGTTCATCCTATACACCGGACGGGGGAGCGAGGAGATCGCCTCCGAGGCCATCTCGGCGGGCGTCACCGACTACGTTCAGAAGGGGTCGGGTCCCGACCACTACGAGGTACTGACCAAGCGCATCCAGAACGCCATCGCCCAGCGCCGGACCGAGGCCGAACTCCGCCGGACCCAGGAGAAGATCGAGGCGCTCCACCAGACCGCGGCGAAGGCGGCCACCTGCTCGGGCCGCACCGAACTCTGTCGGCTCGCGGTCGCCGCCGCGGAGGAGATCCTCGAGTTCGACCTGTGCGACATCAGCCTCCGGGAGGGACCACGGCTGGTCCCCCAGGCCGTCTCCAAGGGCGTCCCCTCCGACGGCTACTACCGGTCGACCCGCATGGACGACGACGACAGCTTCGCGGCGCAGGTGTTCCGCGGCGAGGAGTCGGTCCGCATCGACGACCTCCGCTCGCACGAGGCCGCGCCGGCCGAGCCCAACTACCGCTCGGTGATGACCATCCCGATAGACGACCACGGCGTGTTTCAGGCCGTCTCGCGCGACGTGGAGGGGTTCGACGACCGCGACCAGGAACTCGCGGAACTCCTGCTCGCCCACGTCGGGGCCGCGCTCGACCGGATGGAGTCGGAGGCCCGACTCCGCGAGGAGCGCGACAAGTTCGCCGCGCTGTTCCGCAACATTCCGCAGGCGGTCGCCATCCGCTCACTCGACGGCCAAGAGGCTGTCGCCCACGAGGTCAACCCGGCGTTCGAGGCGGTGTTCGGGTGGGACGCCGACGACCTCGCGGGCCGGTCGGTCGACGACCGCATCGTGCCCGAGGGCGACGAAAGCGAGGCTGCGGCCATAAACGAGCGACTCCGGAACGGCGAGCGCATCTCCGGCAAGGAGGTCCGCCGCGTGACCGAGGACGGTCTGCGGGACTTCCTGCTCCACACGGTCACCACGCCGACCGACGACGCCGCCGGGTTCGTCATCTACACCGACATCACCGACCAGAAGCGCAGGGAGCGCGAACTCCAGCGCCAGAACGAGCGGCTCGACGAGTTCGCGAGCGTCCTCGGCCACGACCTGCGCAACCCTCTCGAAGTCGCGGACGGCAACGCTCGACTGCTCGCCGAGGACTGCGACAGCGACCGGACCGGACCGCTGCTGACCGCGCTGACCAGGATCGAGGAGCGGGTCGACGAGGCGCTCGAACTCGCCGAGCAGGGCCAGACCGTCCGCGAGCCGACCGCGGTATCCGTCCCCTCGGTGGTCGAGGACGCGTGGGAGATGGTCGACACCGACGACGCGACCCTCACCGTCGGCGAACTCCCCGAGGAGATCTCTGGCGACCCCGCTCGACTTCGGCGACTGTTCGAGAACCTGTTCGACAACGCCGTGGAACACGGTTCCACGAGCAATCGGCCGGAGGCCGACGACGCGAGACAACACGGCGGCCCCGCGCTCACCGTGGAAGTCGGCTCGCTCGACTGCGAGCGCGGTGTCTACGTCGCCGACGACGGGCCGGGCGTCGGCGGCGACCACGACCGACTGTTCGAGCGAGGGTACACGGAATCGGAGTCGGGGAGCGGGCTGGGGCTCCGCATCGTCGAGGACGTGGCTCGCGCGCACGGCTGGTCGGTCCGGGCGACCGAGGCCGAGGCGGGCGGGCTGCGCGTCGAGATGGACTTCCAGCGCGTTCAGTCCTGACTACGCAACAATCCCGACTACAGCTCTTTCTCGCGGACGTAGTCGGTGACGGTCTGGCCCTCGAACTCCGACTCACGGGAGCCGACGGTCCGGTAGCCCCGCGCCTCGTAGAACGCGTTGCCGACCTCGTTGTCCGCCAGCACGAGCAGTCGGAGCCGGCCGGCCCCCTCCTCGCGACACCACGACTCGATGCGGTCGAGCAGCGCCGACCCCACGCCCTCCGCCCAGCGGTCAGGGTGGACGTAGATGCGCGGGAGTTCGGCCGCGGTGGAACCGTCGGTCGCGGCGTTCGCACCCCCGTCGCCGAGGACCGCCTGCGCGAAGCCAACGATTCCAGCGTCGGGCGACGATTCGGCGACGAGGAATCGTCCGTCGTCCCGCCGGACCGACCGCGCCAGCCCCTCGGCGTCGTACCAGTCGTCGACGACGGAGTCGACCGTCTCTACGCCGAGAATGTCGTCGTAGGCGGCGTGCCACGACTTGCGGGCGACGCGGCGGACGGCCGACGCGTCCTCGGGGGTCGCGTCGCGGATGGTCGCGTCCATGCGTGGGTCGTGTGCGACCGGCGGTAAGTAGTTTCCGCGAGCGCGGGATTGAGTAGCGCGGAGTGCAAATCACGCACCATGCCCGAGCCCCCCGACCCCGACTCGCGGAACGTCCTCGAACCGGGGTGTTCGCGGTGCCCCGCGCTGGCCGACTCCCGCGAGCGCATCTCGTGGGGCAACGGCTCGCTCGACGCCGACGTGGTGGTCGTGGGGGAAGCGCCGGCATACGGGGATCCCGACGCGGACCGGTGGCGGGGCGGTAACTGGACCGGGATGGCTTACACCTCGCGCCACTCCGGGCGGAAGATCCGCGGGCTGTTCGCCGACGCGGGGTTGGCTCCGGACGAATGCTACTTCACGAACGCGGTGAAGTGCTTCCCGGTAGACGGCGATTCCGACGAAGGGGAATCGTCCAACCGCGAACCCACCGCCACCGAGCGCGCGAACTGCCGGGGTCACCTCCGAGCCGAGATCGAGCAGGTCCGGCCCGCGGTGATCGCGCCGACCGGCAAGCACGCCACGCTGTCGGTGCTGGGCTGCGAGACTCCACCGGAGTCTCGAAACGGCGAGCGGCACGGCCGCGAGCCAGCGGACGCGCTCTCCGGCGGGTTCCTCGACGCGGTTCTCGACCCGGTGGAGTCGGGAGCGTTCGACGCGACTGTCCTACCGCTGTTGCATCCGTCGTACCAGAACGTCTGGCTGCCCCGCATCGGCTACGCCCGGGAGGAGTACGTCGACGCGCTTCGGAAGGCAGTAGCGCGCTCGCGGTGATTGACTCCCCGGCGCTCAGATGAGCCCTTCCTCGTCGGCGAGCAGCAGCGCCTCGATGGTGGCGTCGTTGGCCGGAGCCTCGCGCGCGGCCGCCAGCGCCTCGTCGACCGGCACCGACCGGACCGACAGGAACTCGTTCTCGCCGAGGTCGCGCTCGACCGGGGTGAGCCCCTCCGCGAAGACGATGCCGCGCTCGTGGCGCAGGACGCCGGTGGCGACGTTGAACGACTCTAGCAGGCTCACGCCCGCCGCCTCGAAGCCGGTCTCCTCCCGGAGTTCGCGCGCGCCGGCCGCGGTGAACGACTCGCCGTCTTCTACGATGCCGGCTGGACACTCCAGACACGTTTCGCCGATAACCGGGCGGTACTGCTCGACGAAGACGACCTGCTCGTCCGCGACCGCGAGCACGACCGCGGCGGGCGGGAGGTCGACCCAGTAGTACTCGTTGGTCGAGCCGTCGGGCTGTTCGACGAGGTCGTAGCCCGCGCTGTACCACCGGTTCTCGTACTCGGTGACCGACTCGACGACGCGCCAGTCCTCGCTCATGTCGAGGGCTGTCGGGTCGGACGCGCTAAAGCGTGGCTATCGGGCTCGGAGGCCGACCGCGTTCGGTCCGGACTCGCCTCGGCTACACCGAGAGGGGCAGTTCGACCGTGCTGTCGGAGGCGAAGAGGGCGAACAGCCCGAACAGCCCGAACAGTGCCGGCTCGTTCGTCCAGACACCGAAAACGCCGAGGACGCCCAACACGCCGAGCTTCGACACCTGGATTTCTGTCATATCTGGGAGTTACCGACTGATCCTAAAAAACGTTCGCCGACCCGGCGAACCGGTGACTACACCACATCGTGGTACACCTGCCCGAACGCCTGTCGACGAAGCGCACCGATTGCGGCCTGCTCTTCACTCTCGTAGGTCGCGGCGACGACGGTCTCGCCAAGCGCGTCGTGCCACGCGACGCGCGAGACGTTCTCGTTCCCGCGCTCGACCACCTCGCGGTCGCGGTCGGCCAGCCACGCCTCGTACTCCTCGCGCGTCCCGGTTCGAACCTCCAGCAGCGACGCGAACAGGGCGTCGCGGGCGGTCTCGACCACCTCGCCGGTCACGCGCTCGTCGTACTCGTCGGCGTCGAACGCCATCGCCTTCGCGGTCTCCTTGACGACCGTCTGGGCCGCGGGGCCGACTGCCTCGAATCGCTCGCGGGCGTCGGCCTCGCTCTCGGGTGCGAGAAATCCGTGGGTGTTCATACTCGGGGTTCGGAGTCGGGGGACTACTCGCTTTCGTCCTCTACTCGGGAGTTGCGGGATCCAGTTCGGCCGCCACGATTACAGTAAGCGAATCTTCCGGTGGGGAAACACTCGGTGTCCTGTCCGTTGGTCCACCGAGCGTTCGCGAGTCGTCCGGTCAATCGTCGCTCTCGTCGGAGTTTTCACCGCCACCCGTGCTGGACGCATCGGCTTCGCCCTCGCTCTCACCGGACTCGTCGTCGAGCATCTCGCGGGTCATCTCCTGCGCCTCCTGCAAGATCTCCTGTGCCTCGGCGTCGAGCGCGCCCGCGCCGCGCCCGCGCGCTCCCGACTCGCTCGTGCCTGCACCACCACCGCCGGCCATCGACCCGCGACCGCGACCGTTCGCGCGCTCGACCTCGTCCTCGAACAGGTCGCCGCCGCGGGGTTCGTCGTGGTCGTGGCTGTGGTCCGGCGTCGTGTCTTCGAACACCTGCGGGAAGCCGACCTCCGGCGCGCGCTCGTCGACGCGCTCGGCGAGTTCGGCTTCGCCGTCCTCCTCCCAGCCGGGCGCGTGCTCGTCGAGCCACGCCTCGTGGTCGTCGTCGCCGAGCATCGCCGTGAACGCGAGGTGATTGGCGAGGTGTTCGGCGTCCGGGTGGGGCGTCTCGCAGACCGGGCAGGCGTGTCCCATGCCCGACCGTAGGTCGGCCCGACCGAAAAGCGCCACGCTCGACGCGGGCTGGGGCCCTCGGAACGACTGCCTTCGAGACGGACGCTCGGTCGAGTGCACCACTCTCGGGGGGACTGAAAGGGGCCGGGCGCTGGCGCATCGCTTGGTCGCCGCAGCGACCCCCTCTCCGAGCGGTCACGCGAGCGAAGCGAGTGTGACCTCGGCAGTCGCAGCCGAGGAGCAACGCGACGAGGACCGTCTGCCGGCGAGCGCCAGCGAGCGGGGAGTTGTCGCTGGGCGATTGCGAGCGGGCGGGGGCTTTCGAAAATAAAAACGACCGAAAAGCGGTTTCGTAGAACCCGAGAGCACCGAAACGCAGCATGACTCCTCAAGCGTCGAGGTCGACGACCAGAATCAGGGCGTCCTCGCCGTCGTCGTAGTACCGGGACACGGTGCGGAGGTGCTGAAAGCCGAAGTCGCGGTACAGCGACAGCGCGGGGTCGTTGCTTTCCCGTACCTCCAACTTGACGCTCCGGGCACCCCCGACCGCCAGCACGGCGAGCGCGCGTTCGAGCAGTCGCGCGCCGACGCCCTCGCCGCGGTGGTCGGGATGCACCGCGATGTCCTTGACGTGACCGAACGCCCGGCCGTGGTTCGGGACCAGATCCGCGACCGCGAATCCGACCACGCTCTCGTCGGCCCCCTCGGTACTCTCGGCCGCACCATGACCGCTTTCGTCGAACCGGTAAGCGTCGCCGTCGGTACTGGCGGTATCAACGGTCGCGACCAGAAAGCCCGGTTCGCCGAGATACCGGTCGAACGCGGCGAACGGCCACGGCTGGGAGAACGAGGCGCGCTCGATCCGTAGCACCGCGAGCAGGTCGGCCTGCACCGCCTGCCGTACTCGAACGTTGGTCGAGGGGGCCGCGGGAGTCGTAGTCACTGCGCACGCCTATTCGCCCGGCCCTAATGAGTGTCATGCCCGATGCGGACCCCGAAATTTTTTAGTATCCCCAATCGTAAGGAAGAAACGCACTCTCCGGCCGGAGGTGCAAGCTCCCGAAATCTCCCCACCCACCCCACCTTTTGGGACGACTTTTCCAGCGCTCAGCGCCGCCAGCAGCGACGCTTCGTGCCGTAGGTTCGGAGAGCGGATGGTCTTCCGACGGTCGTCGCTCGCGGGAGGACCGCTGGTACACAGTTACCAAGATGGGATTAGGGTTACAGTGCGCGGACCCCCTCACTACGAGGCCTTCCAGTCCGCTGCCGTCAGTTCGTTCAGCGACGTTCTCAAACGAGTTGTTTTTACGGACACAGCAGTGTAGTCTAAATAGGTAATCTTATGATGGCGGACGTCTCCACGTACAGGTATACGGTGTACCCTTACGCTCGTATCCTACGTGACTTTTCCACCGACCGTAGGACTGTTACTCGGTTCGTGGTCCAACTCGAATACGGATTCGATGGGGAGTTCTACTGGCCCGAGCGCTGCGACGAGTGGCGACAGGTCGCCCGTTTCGATCACAACCCGGAGAGTTCGGATGGCCACGACGTCCGAGAGGAGGGGTTTCATCTCGACGTGTACCGAGCCGACGGCACGTACGAGCGAGCCTGGGATTTTCCGCACGTCCCCGTCAACGAGGCGTCGCGCTGGTGTGAGGAGTACTTGAGAGAGAATCTCGACTTCCTGCTCGAACGATTCGAAACGTTACAGGGTATCGACGACGATTACTGGGCGGTTACGCATCGTCGATGACGTCCCAGTCCTGCTCACTTGCGTCGGGGATGGGAAACTCCTCGAAGTCCGGTTCGAATTCGTCGACCGGCCGTCCGGTTCGTTCGCTCAGTTCCTCGGCGGCCGTGTTATCGTCCCGTCGTTTGAGTGCCATCGTTGGTTCCAGTTTGCTTCATTCGTACCTTGTTGTACAGCACCTAAAAACTTGATGCTGACTCGATTCCACCACCGAACCTACGCGAGCCGTCGAGGAGTCCTTGGGCCGCTGGTATCCCTGCTGGAAGGTAAAGATTCGCGAAACTGCACCGCTGACGGCAATGCGAAAAACGGGAGAACGGTCAGTTAATCAGTCGTCCGCGGGCGTCGCGCCGGAGCTACCGCCCTGGGCCTGCTTCTTCGTGTGCGGAAGCTTGCCGCCGTCCGCGAGGATCTCGCGCTCGCGCTCGGAGGCGTCGAGGTGCGCGGTGGCCTCCCAGTCGTCGTTCACGCGGACCGTGAACTCTTCCTGACCGGACCGGACCGCCTCGGCCACGTCGTCGACGATCTCGATGTCGTCGCCCTGCTCGATCTTCTCGTAGGTCTCCTCGTCGATGGTCAGCGGGATGAGGCCGAAGTTGAACAGGTTCGCCTTGTGGATGCGGGCGAAGCTCTGTGCGAGGACGCCCTCCACGCCGAGGTACATCGGGCAGAGCGCGGCGTGCTCGCGCGAACTCCCCTGACCGTAGTTCTCGCCGGCCACGAGGAATCCGCCGTCGGATTCGAGCGCGCGCTCCGGGAACGTGTCGTCGACCCGGGTGAGCGTGAACTTCGAGTACTCCGGGATGTTCGACCGGAACTTCAGCGCGTCGGCGTTCGCGGGCGTGATGTGGTCGGTCGTGATGTTGTCGCCCATCTTCAGCAGGTTCGGCCCCTGCAGGTGCGAGTCGAGCTCGTCCTTCAGCGGGACCTCGCTGATGTTCGGGCCCTTGATGAGTTCGTCGTCGGGCGCGTTCTCGGGGGAGATGAGGTCGGCCTTGCTACCCGTGTACTCGTCGGGCAGCTCGAAGCCGGGGTCCTCCAGGTCGCCGAGGTCGTCGGCGAGGTCGCGCGGGTCGACGATCTCGCCCTTGATCGCGGCGGCGGTGGCGACCTCCGGCGAGCAGAGGTAAACGCTGTCGTCCTCGATGCCCGAGCGACCCTCGAAGTTGCGGTTGAACGTCCGCAGCGAGACGGAGTCGCTGGCCGGCACGTGACCGATGCCGATGCAGGCACCGCAGGTCGCCTCGGAGAAGTTGACGCCAGCGGCCATCATCTCGGAGACCCAGCCCTGGCGGGCCAGCATCTCGGATGCCTGTTTCGAGCCGGGTGCGACGATCATGTCGGTCGTCTTGTTGGTCTCACGGCCCTCCAGCATCTTCGCTGCCGGGAGGATGTCCTCGTACGCGCCGTTGGTACAGGAGCCGATCATGACCTGATCGACCTCGGTGCCCGCGGCCTCGCGGACCGGGACGACCTTGTCCGGCATCGACGGCTCGGCGATGAGCGGCTCGATTTCCGAGAGGTCGATGGTGATCTGGTCGTCGTAGTCGGCGTCGTCGTCGGGCTGGAACTTCTCGTACTCCTCGCTGCGGCCGAGGCGCTCGAGGTAGTCCTTCGTGTTCTCGTCGGTCGGGAAGATCGACGAGGTCGCACCGAGTTCGGTGCCCATGTTGGTGATGGTCGTCCGCTCGGGGACCGAGAGGCTCTCGACGCCCGGACCGGTGTACTCGAAGATCTTGCCTACGCCGCCCTTCACGCTGAGGCGTCGGAGCATCTCGAGGATGACGTCCTTCGCGGTCGCCCAATCGGGGAGTTCCCCTTCGAGCCGGACGTTGACGACTTCGGGCACCTCGAAGTAGTACGGACCGCCGCCCATCGCGACGGCCACGTCGAGGCCGCCGGAACCGATGGCGAGTTCGCCCATGCCGCCGGGGGTCGGCGTGTGGGAGTCGCTCCCGAGCATCGTCTTGCCGGGCGCGGCGAAGTTCTCCTTATGAACGTTGTGACAGATACCGTTGCCGGGTCGGGAGAAGTGGGCGCCGAAGGTGCCCGCGGCCGACCGCAGGAAGCGGTGGTCGTCGGTGTTCTTGAAGTCGAACTGGTAGGTCTGGTGGTCGCAGTACTGCGCTGCGAGTTCGGTCTGGACTTCGTCGAGGTCCAGCGCTTCGAACTGGAGCCAGACGAGCGTCCCTGTCGTGTCCTGCGCGAGGACCTGATCGATCTCGATACCGATCTCCTCGCCGGTCTCGAGTTCGCCCTCGACGAGGTGGTCCTCCAGGATTTTTTCCGTTAGCGTCTGTCCCATATCGTCCGAATATCGACCCTCCACGCGTATAAATCCCGCGTGTTTCGGTTTCACTGATCGGTGGTAAATCCGGCCGCCCTGCGGCAAAAATTGAGCAAACCGATGGACAGTATCACGGTCGGAGTCGACTTCACGGTCCGTACCGGTTCCGCCACGGCCACCGACTCCGTCAAGGCTATATCCTTCGGCCGGAAGCCCCACGACATGTTCGAGAGTGGTTCGTTCGTCGCCGAGCACATTACCGAAACCGACCCCGAGCAGGTCCAGCCAAACGGCGTGGACCTCACGCTCGCCGCGGTCTACGAGCAGGTCGAACCCGGTCGCATCGGGAGCGACGGCAAGGAGATCGGCGAGCGCGAGAAGGTGGCGACAGAACAGCGTAGCGAAGACGCACCCGAAACCTACAGCCTGAGCCCCGGCGGCTACGTCGTCCAGTACGCCGAGACGGTCGCGATTCCCGAGAACCACGTCGGGTTCATCTACCCCCGGTCGTCGCTCATGCGCAACTCTTGCATGCTGAACACCGCGGTCTGGGACGCCGGCTACGAGGGGAAGGGTGAAGGGCTGCTGGAGGTCCACCACGAAGTCGAACTGGAGCGAGGAGCCCGAATCGCCCAACTCGTCCTCGCGGAGGCCGACCACGACGGGACGTACGCCGGGTCGTATCAGGGCGAGAACGTCGCACTCGACGAGTTCTAAATCTCCGGAAGGCCGCGATAAGGGCGGGTTGCGGGCGGTCGCGATGTCGAGGACCTGAACTTTTTATACGATTAGGAGGAAGGATTGCACATCAGGAGATTTCACAGATGACGAACTCATCGGACCACAGCGAGGCAGTTCAGGAGTACATCGACATAGAGTTAGAGAGCTCGTTCGAGTTCGAGGAACGCCTGAGTCCGGACGAGGACGACCCGCTGTTCGACGAGGGTCGCATAGTCATAGACGACTCAGAGTAACGACTCTCCAAAAAATGTCCGTACGCAATCGACGACCAGCCGCAGCGCTGGAGGGTCATTCGGAAGCAGAACTCAGTCCCTGTACGCAAGGACCCGTGAACTTCGCATTCGGAAAAGAAGCACTCTTGGCGGTCTACACCACCTTGCGTCCGAAGCGACACCCGGTCGTGGATTACGTGTTCCAAGAGGCTAAACGGCGAAATGCAGGGATATTCACGACATCGCACGTCCTCGCCGAAGTGATGGGGTCGGTCAGAAGCAAACAGGATTCATACGCAACGAATCGCTTCTGGGACGCAGTCGTGGATTCTCAGATTTACGTTCTTCACGGAGCCAGACCGTGGCAAAGACCAAATGATGGACCACCTGAGCGGGAAGTTGCCAGCAGTGTCAAGAATCTCTATCACCGGTGGGAGTCAATTGACTTCAAGTTTCACGAAGGAACCCTCGTTCTTGACGCAGTCAGGCTGAACAAAGAACGTGAAGCAGAGGAGACCTACGTCGTCTCGCTCGACGGCGACCTCACCAACCTCGCGTGGAACGAGAACGTCAATGTCCTGCCGCCGAAGACGCCACACCGCTCGGACGACATCGAGTGAAGCCGTTCCTCCCTCGACCGCTCCGCTACCCCAGATCGAACATCTCGGCGGCCTGCTCCATGTCTTTGTCGCCGCGCCCGCTCAGGTTCACCAAGATCACGTCCTCCTCGTCCATGTCCGCCGCGAGGTCCTTCGCGAGCGCGAGCCCATGACTGGATTCGAGCGCAGGGATGATGCCTTCCAGTTCCGAGAGGGTACGGAACGCCTCCAGCGCGGCGTCGTCCTCGACCGGCCGGTAATCACACCGGCCGACGGCCCGGAACATCGCGTGCTCGGGGCCGACCGCAGGGTAGTCCAGCCCCGCCGAGACGGAGTGGACCTCCGTGTCGTCGTCGAGCACGCGGGTCTTCATCCCGTGTTTGACGCCCGCCGCGCCCTCCGAGAGCGGCGCGGCGTGCTTGCCCGACCCCTCGCCCTCGCCGCCGCCCTCAGCGCCGTAGAAGGCTACGTCGTCGTCGCGGAACGCGTGGAACAGGCCGATGGCGTTCGACCCGCCGCCGACGCAGGCGACCGCGGCGTCCGGCAGTTGGCCGGCCTGCTCCTGGATCTGGTCGCGGGCTTCGCGGCCGATGACCGACTGGAACTCCCGGACCATCCGCGGGAACGGGTCCGGGCCGACCGCGGAGCCGACGAGGTAGTGGGTGTCCGCGACGTTCCTAGCGAGGTCCTCCAGCGCGGCGTCGACCGCGTCGGCGAGGCCGGCCCCGCCGCGGGTGACCTCGTTGACCTCCGCGCCCATGAGCCGCATCCGGAACACGTTCATCTTCTGGCGCTCGACGTCCTTCTTGCCCATGTAGATCTCGGTGTCGAGGCCGAGCATCGCACCGACCATCGCGGTCGCGACGCCGTGTTGGCCCGCGCCGGTCTCGGCGATGAGTCGGGTCTTGCCGGCCTCCTCGGCCAGCAGCGCCTGCCCGAGGCAGTTGTTGATCTTGTGCGCGCCGCCGTGGAGCAGGTCCTCGCGCTTGAGGTAGATCTGCGCGCCGTACGCCTCGGAGAGTCGCTCGGCGTGGAACAGCGGGGTAGGTCGTCCGGCGAACGACCGCAGAGTTCGCTGGAACCGGTCGCGGAACCGGTCGGTGTCGTGGATCTCGTCGAACGCCTGCGCGAGTTCGTCGAGTGGTTCTTCGAGCGGGTCGGGAACGTGGCGACCGCCGAAGTCGCCGAATCGGGCATCGTCTCGTGACATAGCTCTCACTGTGCGTTCCGCGTACAAATGCATAACTGTGGTTATTAGTGCACGTAATTGGAGTCGGACGTGGTCGTCGTGACTCGATTCGTCGCCGGTAATACGTCCCCGTTCGACACCAGACCGACGACGATTCGATTTTCAACCGGTGCGTTCCGGACGACAAGCGGAGCTTACGCGAGTACAAACGGGGCCTGACCGGGACAGTCCACCGTTCCGCAGGGTGGAACGTTCGTGAACTGACCTGAACGGACGACTGGGTTATCCGGGCGCGTAGTCAATCGTCCGACAGTAGACTCACCGACGGCGGACGGTCCGCCGGGGGAACGGGAGAACTACGCTCAAATGACCGCAAACGAGACAGGGGCGACCGCCGAATCAGCCGCAGAGACCGTCGCGGAGTTCTGTGACGACCGCGAACTCGTCGTGGTATCGAATCGCCAACCGTACAGCCACTACTGCGAGGGCGGGGAGGGTAACCGCGAGAGCGGGGAGGTCAGAGTCGACCGTCCCGCGGGCGGCCTCACGGCTGCGCTCGACCCGGTGATGCAGCGCGTCGAGGGAACGTGGGTCGCGTGGGGCGACGGCGACGCCGATCGCGAGGTCGTCGGCCCGGACGACGCGGTGACGGTCCCGCCGGAGGACCCGTCGTACGACCTCCGGCGGGTGTGGCTCGACGACGAGCAGGTCGAGGGCTACTACCGCGGGTACAGCAATCAGGTGCTGTGGCCGCTGTGTCATCTCGACACCGCGAAGGTCGACGCCCGTGAGTCGTTCTGGAACGAGTACCGCGAGACCAACGACGACTTCGCCGAGGCCGTGATCGAATCGACGACGGACGAGCCCGTGGTCTGGTTCCAGGACTACCACCTCGCGCTGGCTCCGCGGCGAGTCAGAGACGAGCGCCCGAACGCCTTCCTCGCGCACTTCTGGCACGTGCCCTGGCCGTCGTGGGACGTGTTCCAGGCCGCTCCGCAGTACGAACAGCTGCTCGACGGCCTGCTCGCCAACGACCTCGTGGGCTTTCACACCGACCAGTACTGCCGGAACTTCCTCGATTGCGTCGAAGCCGCGACCGACGCCCGCGTGGACCGGGGCAGCCGGAGCGTCTCGTACCGGGGCAAGCGGACCTTCGTGCAGTCGTTCCCGCTCGGCATCGACGCCAGCAGGCAGGCCGAACTCGCCGAGAGCGACGCCGCCGACGAGTGGTGGGGCGAGTTCAGTGCTGCGCACGGACTCGCCGGCTCCGGGACCGCGCTCGCCGTGGGCGTCGAGCGCCTCGATTACACCAAGGGCATCGAGGAGCGCCTCGCCGCGCTCGAACGGCTCTGGGAGACGTACCCCGAGCGGCGCGGCGACCTGACCTACGTCCAGAAAGGCACCGAGAGTCGGTCGGGCATCGACGCCTACGACGACCTGCAAGACCGCGTGGACGGCGAGATCGAGCGCATCAACGACCGGTTCGGCACCGACGACTGGACGCCGATCGTCTCGCTGACCGACCACCTGCCCGAGGCGGGCATCGCGGCGCTCCTCCGGGAGGCCGACGTCGGCCTCGTCACGCCGGTCCAGGACGGGATGAACCTCGTCGCCAAGGAGTTCGTCGCGGCCCAGACCCGCGACCCGGGCGTGCTCGTCCTGAGCGAACTCGCGGGTGCGAGCGAGCAGTTGGGCGACGGCGCGACGCTGATCCACCCGCGGGACGCCGCCGGTGTCGCCGACGCCATCGACGAGTCGCTGTCGCTGTCGCGGCGCGAGCGCCAGCAGCGCATCGCCGACCTCCAGCGCGCGGTCCACGCCGAGGACGTGTTCGCGTGGCTCGAATCCACCTTCGAGACCGCCGCGGCCATCGAGCGCGGCCGGCGCTCCATCCGCGACCCGCGTGCCCCGCAGCCGACCGACGACTGAGGGCGATTCCACGACCGAGGACGACGCCATGACCGAGGAGGATTCCACGACCGAAGCAGACGCCGACCCGGAACTCCCGGAGCCGCTCCGCGAGCACCTCTACGCAGTCGTCTCGGCGCTCGTGGGTCACGACGGCCTGCTGGTCGCGCTCGACTTCGACGGCACGTTGGCCGCCATCGCGGACACGCCCGGCGCGGCCGCGATCCCAGACGCGACGCGCGAGGCCATCGAGGCGTTGGCCGCCGAGCCGAACGTCGAGGTCGCCGTCGTCAGCGGCCGGGAACTCTCGGACCTGCGCGACAGGGTCGGAATCCCCGGGCTCTCGTACGCCGGGAACCACGGCTTCGAGATCCACACCGACGAGTACGTCCTCCATCCGGAGGCCCGCGCCGCCGAGGAGACCATCGCCAAGATACGCGACCGGCTGGTCGGAGATCTCGCCGACGTAGAGGGAGCCACTGTCGAGGACAAGGGCGTGACGCTCACGGTCCACCACCGGCTCGTCGACGAACCGGACGTACCCGCGGTCGTCGACGCCGTGGAGTCGGTGGTCGCCGAGCGCGAGGACGTGCGCCTGACCACCGGCAAGGACGTGCTCGAAATCCGGCCGGACGTCGAGTGGGACAAGGGCGAGGCGGTCCGCCAACTGGAGGCCGAACTCGTTCCCGAGAGTGAGGACTGGCTCCCCGCGTACGTCGGCGACGACACGACCGACGAGGCGGCGTTCGCCGTGCTGGCCGACCACGGGCTCGCGGTGAAGGTCGGCGACGACCCGGACACCGTGGCTCGGTACCGGGTCGCCGACCCCGAGGCGGTCCGCGCGGTCCTCGACTGGCTGGGGAGCTACGGCACGTCGTTTCTTGCGGCCGAGGACTCCGATTTTCCCGTCTAGCGGCCGTGAGCCGCCAGATAAGGGATTCTCAGTGTGTCGGTTCCCGTACGTAACGCCGCGTTGAACTCGCCTCGACGGCCCCGAACGATGTGAACGGTCGGACCGGTTTATTCGCCGATTCGGTCAACCTTCCCACGCAACGATGGCTTCTCACGACCGCGACACCGACGACGAGCGAGGACAGACGGGTGCCGAACCCGGGGATGGCACCTACCGGAACGGCGGACGGGAACGAAACGACGAACGGAAACGAAACGGCGGGGCGGGTCACGGCGGCCAACCGCCACGCCGGTACGGTGCACGAGCGCGACCGCCCGAACAGGAGTCGAGCGAGCAGCCAGCAGAAACGGGGCGCGGCGGACAGCCGACAGAGACGGGGCGCGGCGGACAGCCGACAGAGACGGGGCGCGGCGGACAGCCGACAGAGACGGGGCGCGGCGGGCAGCCGACAGAGACGGGGGCGGGGAGCCGGTCAACCGGACCTGAGTCGCACCGGTACGACTCGCGACAGTCCGAACCCGAAACCCGCCGCCCGGCCGACCGCCAGCCGCAGGACCCTCGGGCCGGTCGGCAATCCCCGCCAGAGCAGTTCTCCGGAGGGTCGAGTTCGAGTCCCGACGAGAGTCGCCCGGCTGGAACCGAGCGCGAACCAAAACGGACTCAGCCGCCGCGACAGCCGACCGGCCCGTCCGAACCGGCAGGCCGCGGCGAGCGCGGGGCGGGCCGACGAGAAGGCGAATCGGCGAGTCGCGACGACCGCTCCGGGATGGCGGACGGAGAGTCGTCCGAGGTGCGGAAGTACCGCGGCCGACGCGACCGGAACTGGACGCGCAAGCGGCGGACGCCGGAGCGCGAGCGCGACGTGCGCGAGCACGAGCGACGACTCGACAGGCAACGCGACCGCCAGCGGGACTTCCAGCGCGAGAAGGGCGGCGGCAAGTATCGGCGGAAGTAGGTCGGCGCACGGGTGCCGGTCGCGGCGCGACCGGCACCCGCGCGCCGACCGCAGTAGCGGGGTTCGGAAAAATTAGCGCTCGGTGGTCGGTCCCAGGGGAGTCGTCGGCGGCCCGACGACTGATTCGGTCGCCGACAGTTCGACGACCGAATCAGTCGTCGTCCGTCTCGGTTCGCGCGGTCCGCTGGGCGGCGCGCTCGATGAACTCCTCGGGGAGTTCGTCGATCTCGCCAGCCTGCACGCCCCAGAGGTGGGCGTAGAGGCCGTCCTCGCCAAGGAGTTCGTCGTGAGTCCCGCGCTCGACGATCTCGCCGCCCTCCAGCACCACGATTTGGTCGGCGTCTTTGATGGTAGAGAGCCGGTGGGCGATGGCGAACGTGGTACGGTCGACCGTGAGGTCGTCGAGCGACCGCTGGATGAGCATCTCCGTCTCGGTGTCCACGTCGCTGGTCGCCTCGTCGAGCACGAGGATGTCGGGGTCTTTCAGCACCGCGCGGGCGATGGAGATGCGCTGGCGCTGACCGCCCGAGAGCTTGACGCCGCGCTCGCCGACCTCCGTGTCGTAGCCGTCCGGCAGGTTCGTGATGAACTCGTGGGCCTCGGCGGCCTTCGCGGCCTCGACGACCTCCTCGTCGGTCACGTCGAACGTGCCGTAGGCGATGTTCTCCCGGACCGTCCCGAAGAACATGAACGTGTCCTGGCTCACGTAGCCGATGGACTGGCGGAGGCTCTGGAGGCTCGTCTCTCGGAGGTCAGTGCCGTCGATGCGGATGGCACCCTCGTCGACGTCGTACATCCGCAGCAGCAGCTTCAGCACGGTGGACTTGCCCGCGCCGGTGGGGCCGACCAGCGCGAGGGTGTCGCCGCCGTCGACCTCGAAGCTGACGTCCTCGACGATGGTCTCCTCCTCGTCATAGCCGAAGGTCACGTCGTCGTACTCCACGTCGCCGTCGTCGACCACGAGTTCCTCGGCGTCCGGGTCCTCGGTGATGCGGCTCGGCTCGTCCATCAGCCCGAAGATTCGGGAACTGGAGGCGTACGCACGCTGGTACATGTTGATGATGGAGCCGAACTGCGCCATCGGCCAGATGAACCGCTGGGTGAACAGGATGAAGGTGACGAACTCGCCGGATCTGAGGGTGCCAGTGAAGAACCACGGTCCTTCGCCATTGAACACCCACAGGCCGCCGATGATGAACGTCAGCGCGAAACCGAGCCCCGAGAGTATCTGCAAGGAGGGGAAGAACTTGATGCGGGTGACGATAGCACCCCAGTTTGCTCCGAAGTACTCGTTAGACACGTCCTCGACGCGGTCCGATTCGTACGACTCCGTGTTGCTCGTCTTGATGACCTGAATGCCACCGAGATTGTTCTCCAGTCGGGAGTTGACTTGCCCGACCGTCGAGCGAACGTCGGCGTACTTCGGCTGGATGATCTGAATGAATTTGTAGGTGAAGATAGCGATGAGCGGCACCGGAACCATCGCGACGAGTGCAAGCTGCCAGTTGATGGCGAAGAGGAAGGCTGCGATGGCGAATACCATCACGCCCAGCCGGAACGCCGAGTTCATCCCGTCGTTGAGGAACCGTTCGAGGCGGTTCACGTCGTTCGAGAGGATGGACATCATCTCGCCGGTCTGCTTGTCGGCGAAGAAGTCCATGTTGAGCCGCTGCATCTTGTCGTACGTGTCGGTCCGGATGGCGTGCTGTATGTTCTGGGCGAACGAGTTCCAGCCCCAGTTGCGCGCCCAGTGGAACGCCGCGCCGAAGCCGAACGCGGCCGCGATAACTCCGACGGAGAACCAGAACTGGCCGGTCCGTCCCGCCGGTATGATAGCGGCCACCATGTTGCTCGACACGAGCGGCAGCGAACCCCCCATCGCGTCTGCGTACGGTATCTGGTTCGACTGATCGCCGAACAGCGAGTCGATAGCGACACCGAGAATCACCGGTGGAAGCAGATTTAGCACTCTCGCGAAGACGCTCGCCACTACGCCAGTTGCGAACGCCAGCGTGTTGTCACTTCCATATTCGAGGAACAGCCGTTTCATCGGGTTCTCGGCCTGCTCCCGTTGTTCCTCGAACGGGTCGTCGTCGTCCTCTATATAGCTCATTGTCTCTGGTGATAGGTTCGGCCGTTGAAAAACTTTCCTTCGAATCGAAACACTCTGTCAGCGAATATACCCGTTCATCGTGGATTTCGAAGTGACGTAAACTCGGACCTTATGATTGGCGGTGCATTGTGGAGGAGTCGCAAGGGGGAAGAACCGACGCGGAGAAGTCGTCGCGCAACGCTCGCAAGGAGTCCGACTCGCTACAGCGACCGTGCCTCGACCTCGGGGTCGACCCCGGAATCGGCCAGATCCTGCCGAATGCGGTCGCGGAGGGGTTCGGGTACCGTGTCGCGGCCGACGGGGACCGCAGTCTCCCCATCGTCTTTCACCTTCCAGTAGAGCACGCAGTTGCTCGGCGCGTAGTACTCGATGCTGTAGTGGTCGTCCGCACCCTGATAGTGGACGCGAGCGGCGAACCCCTCGGCCCGCCAGCCGTCCTGCTCGGCCAGTGCGTCGACGCGTTCGTCCATGGTGGACGGTGTTCGGCGGCCGTGGTGAGCGTTACGGAAGTCGACCGAGAAGGTAACAGTTATTTCCGGCGAGCGGATTTGGTCGAACACAGGGTCTGTGGTCTAGTTGGTTATGACGCGGCCTTTACAAGGCTGAGGTCGGTGGTTCGAATCCGCCCGGACCCATCCTGCGACGAACGACGGTGAGGAGCGGATGGTCTCGGCAGATTCGAGCCCTGCCAGACGCGCAGTGAAACGAGCACGTCTTGCTCCGGTTCGAATCCGCCCGGACCCACTTCTGACGGCGCAACGCGACGAGCGGAGCGGGGAATGCGAAACAGCTGTAGACCCGTTCTGTTTCCACTGTAAATCAATTCGAGTTTGTGGCTACGCTCGTTAACAGACAGGAGCCGGAGATGGAACATCGGTTTCTCACGGGGCGAAATCTTTAGTACGCGTGTTACGCTGTTCGAAGCGTATGGCAAATCTTGTCACGAACGTCCGGAGCGTCGTCGAGGACCACCCCGACGAGGTAGCGGTCTCGTTCCGCGGTCGGGAGACGACCTACGCCGAGTTCTGGGCGCGAGTCGGGCAGTTCGCGGCGGGGCTGGCCGATCGCGGACTCGGGGAGGGCAACCGGGTCGGGGTGTATCTGCCGAACCTACCGCAGTTCGTCACGGCGTTCCACGGCACGCTCCGGGCGGGCGGCGTCGTCGTACCGATGAACCCCCAGTACAAGTCCCGGGAGATACGCCACCTGCTCTCGGACAGCGGTGCCGAGGTGGTCGTCACCCTGTCGGACCTCGTGCCGTTCGTCGAGGAGGTCCGCGAGGACACCGCCGTCGAGCACGTCGTCACCGTGAGCGAGGGGGCCGACGCGGGCACCGACTTCGGCGCGTTCCTGAGCGAGGCCGATTCCGAATTCGAAGTCGTCGAGAGAGCCGACGACGACGTCGCGGTCCAGCCGTACACCAGCGGGACCACGGGCCAGCCGAAGGGCGTCCAGCTCACCCACCGCAACCTCGCGTCGAACGCCGAGGTGGCCGCCGGGCTGGTGCCAGACAGCATCCGGACCGACGACAAGCAGCTCGGCGTCCTCCCGCTGTTCCACATCTACGGGATGACCGTGGTGATGAACTCGACGCTGTTCAACGGTGGGGCGTACTACCCACTGCCGGAGTGGGACGCCCAGGAGGCCGTCTCGCTCGTCGAGGGCGAGCAGCTCACCATCATGCACGGCGTGCCCGCGATGTACAACGACGTCATCAACCAGCCCGACGCCGAGTCGTTCGACCTGTCGTCGCTCAGGCTCGCGGGCGTGGGTGGGTCGGGCATCCCAATCGAGGTGCTCCGGCGGTTCGAGGAGCTATTCGACGTGAAGATCTACGAGGGGTACGGCCTCACCGAGACCAGCCCCGTGACCCACTTCAACTCGCCCGAGGCGGGCCGCCGGGTCGGGAGCATCGGCAAGCCACTACCGGACGTCGACGCGAAGATCGTCGACGCGGACTTCGAGGAGCGCCCGCGAGTCGAGGAAGGCCCTCTCGACGAAGAAAGCGTTGCGACTTCGTCGCAACGAAACGGAGGCGGCGAAGCCGCCGAAGTGGCCGACCTCGACGAGATCACGGGCGAACTCGTCGTCGCGGGGCCGAACGTGATGAAGGGCTACGCGGGGCTGCCGGACGCGAACGCCGAGGCGTTCACCGAGCGCGACGGGACGCGCTGGTTCCACACGGGCGACATCGGCTACTGGGACGAGGACGACTTCTTCTACGTGGTCGACCGGATGAAACACACCATCAACACCGGCGGGTACAACGTCTACCCGCGCGAGGTCGAAGAGCTGTTGTTCGAGCACGAGGCCGTGGCGGACGTCGCCGTGGTCGGGATTCCGGACGAGCGCCGCGGCGAGACGGTCAAGGCGTTCGTGATGCCGGTTCCCGACGCGGACGTGACGGCCGACGAGCTGCGGCAGTTCTGTCTGGACAACCTCGCGGAGTACAAGCATCCCCGCGAGGTCGAGTTCGTCGAGGAACTGCCCCGGACGACGACCGGGAAGGTCCAGAAGTTCGAGTTGCAGGAGCGCGACCAGAAATCGGAGGGCGCGGAATAGCTCGAAGAGGAGTAGCTCGAAGGGGAATCCTCTTCACGCGGTCGCAAAAATGGAGTGACATGACCGACGCGAGCGAATCGCCCGACCGGGAGTTCAAGGACCGCGACATCGCCATCCTCCGGGAACTCACCCGGGACCCCCAGCTGTCTTCCCGCGACCTCACCGACATTCTCGCCGACGAGTACGACATCGACGTCTCGCACGTCACCGTCAGCGAGTCCGTCCGCGAGATGCGCGCGGAGGGCGTGTTCCGCGAGGCCATCATCCCCAACGAGGAGTACTACATCTTCGGGCTGTTCGAGTTCAAGTTCGACGCCGCCAACTTCGAGGACGGGTGGCGCGACGCGATGGCGGCCATCCGCGACGACCCCCACACCCTCTTTTACTTCCTCTCGGACGGCGAGTACCAGTGGAAGACCGTGATGATGTTCCCCGACCGCGAGTCCGAGTCGCGCTGGATTCACGAGTTCTACAAGGACCACGGCGACCTGGTCGCCAACATCCGGAATTCGGCGGTTCACAACGTGCTCAAGTTCGGCACCGACCCCGAGATATTCGCGGGGCTGAACGGCGAGGAGTAGGCAGTTCCCGCGCCGAAACGGCAGTCCGAAGCTACAGCGGTTCCTCACCCTCGACGATCCGCTTCGCGCGCTCGGCGAGCGCCGGCACCCGATCTTCCATCGTCGGATAGAGCGGGTCGTCGCTGTTACCCTCCAGATACCGCCGGTAGAACATCTCGCCGAGCGCGGCCAGCTTGTACACCGCGAGCGCCCGGTAGAACCGGTCGTGGTCGTACTCGATGCCGGTCGCCTCCTCGTACCGGTCGACCAGCTCCCGCCGGGTCGGATACCCCTCGCGCTCCATGAACGTCGCGGTGAGTTCGGGCGTGGCGGGGTCGGGGTCGCCCGGGTCGCGCCAGTACGACAGCAGCCAGCCCAGATCGGCCAGCGGGTCGCCGAGCGTCGCCATCTCCCAGTCGAGCACCGCGGCGAGGTCCGGCGGCGTGCCGGGCGCGAACAGCACGTTGTCGAGCTTGTAGTCGCCGTGGACCAGCGCGTGCTCGTGGTCGGGCGGGCAGTTTGCGGCCAGCCAGTCGCCCACCTCGCGGAGCTGTGGAACCGTGCGCTCGTCGGCGGTGCGCTCGAACGCCCAGCCCAGTTGCGTCGTCCAGCGCTCGACCTGTCGCTCGGTGTACCCCTCGGGGCGACCGAACTCGCCGAGTCCGACCGCGTCGGAGTCGACTCCGTGGACGGCCGCGAGGGTGTCGACCAACTCCTCGCCGACGCGCTGGCGGGCCTCGGGCGTCTCGAACCGTTCGGGCTCGGCGCTCCGGAGCACGTCGCCCGCGACCCGCTCCATCACGTAGAAGTCGCTGCCGAGAATGGAGTGGTCCTCGCAGTCCAGCACCGTGGTCGGAACCGGCACGTCGGTCGGCTGGAGCGCGTCCATCACGCGGTACTCCCGGAGCACGTCGTGGGCCGTCTCGGCGGTCTCGCCCGGCGGCGGACGGCGGACGACGAGTTCGCGGTCGCCCCAGTCCACGAACAGCGTCTCGTTCGAGTGGCCCTCGCCGTGATGGTGGACCGCGAACCGGTCGGCGCTCCCCAGTCGCTCGGTGAGGTACGCCCGGAGCGCGTCCTCGTCGACGAGTCGGTCGAGGTAGTCTGCGTCGTCGGTCGTGGCTTCGCTGTCGTCGGTCATGGTGTCACTCGGCTCCGGGCGTTCGCGGGCGGGCGGCGCG
>NZ_QLVG01000070.1 GCF_003382685.1 Halorussus litoreus
CGGCGCGGAACCGCGCCGCGCCCGGCCGCGCGCTGGCTGGCGGGTGGTCGAACCGTTTGCGTGAGTTTAAGTGCTCCACGAGTAATCTTGGAGTATGTCTCGAAGAGTATCTGAGTCTGCGTCTCCCGACGCCGACCATCGCACCCTCTACGTCGGTCGAAATCGACCCATTCGCATCTCCGCGGGGCATCGAATCCAGCACCACGACGGGAAGTGCAGCCGGCCGCACGGCCACAACTACGAGATCGCGGTGAAGGTCGTCGGCGAACTCCGCGAGGAGGGCTGGATCGTCGACAAAGGAGATATTACCGCAGTCCTCTCCGAATGGGACCACCGGTTCCTGCTGGAGGACGGCGACCCGCTCGTCGAGGCGTTCGAGGAGAGCGGCGACGGCGACGCGGTCGTGGTGCTCGACGCCCCGCCGACCGCCGAGGTGATGAGCGCGGTGCTGGAGCGCCGCCTCGCCAGCGAGTTGCCAGACACGGTCTCCGAGATTGCGGTGCAGGTGAGCGAGACGGCCGAACTCTCGGGCGGGACCCCGTTCTGACCATGCCGGTGTCCAGCGACCCCGACCGGTCGACCGAGCGCGAGCGGGCCGAGAATCGGAACAGCGACGCCAACGAAACGGACGCCCTCCCGATAAACGAACTGTTCGCGTCGTTGCAGGGAGAGGGTCGCCTCGCGGGGGTGCCGAGCGTCTTCGTCCGGACCTCGGGCTGTAACCTCCGGTGCTGGTTCTGCGACTCGTACCACACCTCGTGGGAGCCCACCCACGCCACGATGCGCGTCGAGGAGATTCTACGGGCCATCGAGTCTTACGACGCCGAGCACGTGGTCGTCACGGGCGGCGAGCCGCTGCTCCACGACGCCGTGGAGGCCCTGTTGACGGGCCTCGACGAGCAGGGCTATCACACCACGGTCGAGACCAACGGGACTATCTACCGGGACGCACCCATCGATCTCGCCAGCGTGAGCCCGAAGCTGGCGTCGAGCACGCCCACGCCCGAAACTGACCCTACTCCCGAGACCGATCCCAGGCCATCGGATGCACAGGCGAACGCACCGGCCAAGGCACTGACCGACGTGAGCGAGTGGACCGACCGCCACGATGACCGCCGGATCGACCTCGAGGCGCTGGCGGCGCTGGTCGAGGACTACGACTTCCAGCTCAAGTTCGTGGTCGGCGAGCGCGATGACGCCGCGGAGATCACGGACCTGCTCGCCCGGATTCGGGACGCGGCTGCGGTCGACGTACGAGACACCGACGTCCTGCTGATGCCCGAGGGCGCGATCCGCGAGCGCCTCGCGGAGACGCGTCCGGTCGCGGCCGAACTCGCCCAGAAGTACGGCTTTCGGTACACGCCGCGGCTCCACGTCACGCTCTGGAACGACGCGCCAGAGACGTAGTTCGGTCAGCATCCTCGTGCGAGGCAATGTCCAGATAAACCGGTAGACTTGCCGAGGAGTCTTCGAAAGCCCTCGGGCGCTCGCGGTCGCTCAGCGGGATATTCGGCGCGCGCAGTTCTACGCGCGCCGAATAGGGCCGCGCTGAGACGACCAAGCGTTGCACGAGCGCCCTCGCCCTTTCAGTCCGCCAGGCATGTCGGTTGCTCCACCAAGCGAAGCCAAGCACTGATCGCGCGTATCTAAACACCGCCGCCGCGCGGACCCGATACATTTAATTAGCGTCGTACCACTCCCGGTTAGTAACTGGGGAGAACATACCACATGCCAGCCAAGACCGGCGGTTCGCACTCGTTCGCCGCGTTCGCAAGTATGATCGTCGCGACCGTCATCTCGAAGTACGTCTGGCAGGTCGCACCGCCGTTCGCCCGCGTGTCCGAGATGGCGGGGGAACTGTTGCTTGACGTGACGGGTGTCGTCTACCCGCCCCAGTTCGTCGGCAGCCTCATCATCGCGTCGGGGCTGGCGTTCGTCTGGGGCGTGCTGTACCACGTCACGCGACACTGACGTCGCGGGGCACTACCGATTTCGTCAGTAGCCAGAAGAGCATTTCCATCCGAGAGAAGCGCAGAGCCGCAGTTCTACGTCGCGTCGACCGCCGGGTCGTCCTCGCCGAGTTGCGTCCGTTCGAGCACGTCCTCGTAGAACGCGACCTGATAGACCGAGGCGAACGCCGAGACGACCGTCGTGAGGACGACCGCGACGATTGCGGCCGCTGCGACCGCGCCAAGACTCAGTTCCGGAAGGGGGAGCTCGGTCCCGGAGAACTGCTCGGACTGGAACGACAGCGAGGCGACGAGCGAGGCGACGCCCGCGACGACGCCGACCGTTCCACCGACGACTATCGTGACTGCGGAGTAGCCGAGCGTCGAGAGGAGATTCCGTCGCACGAGTCCGGAGCTCCGCTTGAACGAGTCTACAGGGCCGAGGTCCGACACGACGACGGCGGCACCGTAGAACTGGAGGAAGAACATGGGGAGGAACGTCACCACCGCGGCGACGAAGGCGAAGACGCCGAGTACGACGAGGCTCCCGCTGGACGCCGTCACGGAGCCTGCGGCACCGGTGGCGCTCATCCCGACGGTGAACACCGCGAGCACGGCGAATCCGACCACGGCCGCGAACCCGATCACGGCCAGCAGGATACCGAACAGAACCATCGAGGCGAGCAGCCGGAGGTAGTTGGCTCGCCCGCCGTCGAGGAACGTCCCGAGCCTCGTCCGGCCGCCGAGCCCCTCGTCGGCCATCGCGAGCAGTCCGCCCATCAGGAACGGCGTGAGGAGCATCGACGCCCACGACAGCGGGACCGACGCCAGCCCGGCAGTCGACGGTGGCAACGCGTACATCGCTCCGGAGATGGCGAAGTTCACGAGGACCACGAGGAACGTCGCGGCGAACAGCACGGTGTTGCGCTTCAGCGTCTGCACGGCAGTCGAGAGGGCCGAAATAGCACCCATGGCGACCTGTTCTGACACGCGTATGTTAGTTCTATCGATAGGTGTGTTCGGGGACCGTCTCTCGGAACCGGTTATCTCTTGAGAGTCCCAGGAGAATACTCGAATATGCCCGAATCCACTCCCGAATCCGAAGCCGACGCCAACTCGAAGCGCGCGGTCGTCCTCGCGTCCGGCGGGATGGACAGCGCGACCGCAGCTTACGAGGCTGCCGCAGACGGCTACGACCTCTACCTGCTCCACACCTCCTACGGACAGGCGACCGAGGACCGCGAGTACGAGTGCGCCCGCCAGTTAGCCGACGAGGTCGACGCAGCCGACTTCCTCCGCGTCGAGACGAGCCATCTCGAACGAATCGGCGGGTCGAGCCTGACCGACGACGAGGTCGCGGTCGAGGACGCCGACCTCGACTCGGACGGGGTCCCGTCGTCGTACGTCCCGTTCCGGAACGCCAACCTGCTCGCGATGGCGACCGCCTACGCCGAGGCCAACGACTGCGGAGCGGTGTTCATCGGCGCGCACAGCGAGGACTTCTCGGGCTATCCCGACTGCCGGCCGGCGTTCTTCGACGCGTTCCAGCGGGTCGTCGACACCGGAACCAAGGACGACACCGACATCGAGATCCGCGCGCCGTTCGCCGAGTGGTCGAAGACCGACGTGGCCGAGCGCGGGGTCGAGCTCGGCGTTCCCTACGACCTGACGTGGAGCTGCTACCGCGAGGAGTCGCCGGCCTGCGGCACCTGCGACGCCTGCGCGTATCGGCTGCAGGCGTTCCAGCGCGTCGGCGTGCGCGACCCCATCGAGTACGAGGAGCGCCCCGAGTACGTCGAGTAGTTCCAGAGCGACGGACAGCCCGGAGAACGTCGAGTAGTCGCGGTTTCGACCGCGGCCGCGAGCCCGCTCGCGACCGCGGTCGAAACCGCGACAGGGCTGTAGCTACCGAGCCAGTGCCACGGACCCCTCAAAAATAGCGCGCCGAAAGAGGTTAGCAGCGATTCAGCGACGCCGGAGCGCGAGCAGCGTCGCGGCCAGCAGGGCCACCAGCGCGACCGCCACGCCGAAGCCGGGGGTGCCGGCACTACTATCGTCGGTGGTGGTAGGGTCGACCGTCGCTTCGGTGGTCGTCGTCGGCTCGCCAGCGTCGCTCGTCTCCGTCGTCGTGGTCGTGGTGGTCGTCTCCGCGCTCTCGACGACGATCTCCGCGCTCGCGTCGCCGACGGTCACCTCGAAGGTGCCCTCGTCGGCGAACGTCGGCGCGAACCGCAGCGTCTGCCACTCGCCAGCGGGCAGCGAGACGGTCCGCGTCTCGACCACGTCGCCGTCGACCGTCAGCTCGACCGTCCCCTCGCCCGCGGCCAGCCCATCGTTCTCGACCGTCACCGCGATGGTGGCCGAGTCGCCGGCCGCGATCTCGGCATTCTGCACGGTCAGGTCCGCGACGCCGATGGCGGGTCGCTCGACGCCGAGCGCGTAGGTGCCGTTCGTGGCGTTCGCCCGGAACTCGGTCGCGTTCCCGCTCGCGTTCGTCACGCTGGTCTCGACCGCCGACCAGGTGTCGTTCTCGTAGCGGAACAGCGACACGTTCTCGGGGGTCGCGCCAACTGCGTCGAGCCGGTCGTTCGCGACCGTCAGGTTCACCCCGTCGGCACCCTCGACGGTCAGGAACGTGATCGCCTCGAAGCCGTCGGCGTCGGGGCTCGGCGCGGGGAGGCCGCCCGGCGCGGTGCCGTGGACCTCGACCGCGAGCTTCGACCCGTTGTCCGCCGTCGCGACGACGCTGCCGAAGCGACCGTCGTCGTCGCTCAGGTTCGCCGCGACGCTCCGCGGCCCGTCGTTCATCGCCCGGTCGTCGGCCGACTCGTCGTCACCGGGGTCGACGCTCGGGACGCCGCCGGAGTGGCTGTCCCGGTCGTCGTCATCGTCGAGACCGCCCTCGTTCGAATCGTCGCCGTCCGAGTCGTCACCGTCGTCCGACTCGTCGCCGTCGCCGGTGTCGCCGTCGCCAGTGTCGCCATCGTCCGGCTCGTCGCCGTCACCGGTGTCGCCGTCGTCGGAGTCACCGTCGCCGGAGTCACCGTCGTCGGCTTCCACTACGTCGACCGTGGTGTTCAGCACGTTCTTGTTCCCGGCGTGGTCGATGAGCCGAAGCTCGACCTTCTTCTCGCCGGTCTCCTCGAAGGTGTGTTTCACAGTCTCACCTGTTGGGCCGACCTCTCCGTCGAAGACCCAGCCGACGTGCTGGATGGTCACCTCGGAGATATCGGTCGCTTCGACCTCGAACTGCTCGCCGACCGTCACTTCGGGCGGCACGTCGAGCGTCGCGCTCGGCTCGGTTTCGTCGTTCTTCTCGACTTCCAACTCCGCGGTCGCGGTGTCGGTGTCGCCGTCGTCGGTCACGACGGTCACCTCCGCGGTGTAGGTGCCGGGGTCGTCGTACAGCGAATACACGACGTGGTACGCCGTGTGCGCGTCGTTGGTCTTGCTCCCCTCCGTGCTCTCGTCGGGGGTCGTCCGGTCGACGTGGCCGTCGCCGTCGAAGTCCCAGTGGTACTCGACTATCTCGCCGTCGGCGGTGGAACCGCTGGCGTTGAAGCCGACCGTGTTACTGAAGTCGGCGACCGAATCGGTCAGCGAGAGGGCTGCGTTCGGGCTCCCGTCCGCTGGCGGGTCGTCGCCGCCATCACTATCGTCTCCGCCACTACTATCGCCGTCATCGCCTCCGCTGCCGTCGTCGCCACCGTCGCCGTCGTCCGACTCCGGCACTTCAACCGTCGTGGTCGCGGTATCCTCGCGGTTGGTTTCGTCGACGACGAGGACGGTCGCGGTGTAGTTGCCGGATTGTTCGTAGGTGTGTTCGAGCGAGGCGTCGTCGGTCCGCTCGTCGATCTCGCCGTCACCGTCGACGTCCCAGTGATACTCCTCGATGTCGTCGTCCGCGTCAGTGGAGCTACTGGCGTCGAGAGTCACGGTTCCGTCGTTGCCGGCGGACTTTGGCGAGGACGTCAGGTCAGCGCTCGGACTCGCGCCGTCCGAGCAGGTGCCCGAGACGAGCGTCACGCTCTCGCTCATGTCGAGGAACTGCTCGAACCGGTAGTCGCCTTCCCTGTCGACGACGCGCCAGTCGTCGGTCTTGTTCTGCTCGTCACCGGCGTAGGGCCACGAGTCCCACGCGGACGCGTCCTCGTTGAACCCGGGGTCGATGGTGATCTCCTCGCCGGTGACGTTGCTGAGAGCTCCGCCGTCGTTCCGGTCGCCGCTCCACTTCCAGTCGATCTCGTGGGTGTTGCCGGCGGTGTCCCAGTTGTCGTCCTGGTTGCCGTCATCGTAGGAGTCGTCCTGAACGACCCACGAGCTGTTGTTCACGCCCGAAAGCTGGAACGTGACGGTGCTCCCGTACGGCGCGCCGCCGTCGTCTTGGCTCATCTCGTCGTGGATGACGACGAGGCTGTACCCGTCGGACCCGTTGTACACCAGCAGTTTGCTCTCCTGGTTGTCCTGCAGGTGCGTCGTGCCGAACGACGCGTACTTGTCGCTCGACGGGTCCGTCTCCGGGTTCCGGTAGTCGTAGAACGCCTCGACGGACTGGCTACCGTCGCCGAGCGTCCCGATCTCGTAGCACTGGCCGTTCTGTTGGAGGTGGAACGCGTCGGGATCGTCACCGGGCGTGTTCGCGGGGTCGTCGCTGGGGGTGTTGCCGGGGTCGTCGTTGCCTGTCGTGGCCGCGGCGACTGGGCCGACGCCCGCGGCGGGCACCGCGCCCGCGATCACGGTGACGACGAGCAGGAAGCTCAACACCTTCGTCCGCGGGTCGGTCACGTCGGATCACCTCCCGAGTCGCGGCCATTCGCGGGGCGGGCTTCGGTCGGCGCTCGATACCAGTCGTCCGATGCGCGGTCGGTCGGCGCGTCCGGACCGCGTTCGGTTGGCGCGTCCAGACCACGGTTGGTCGGCGGGGAACGCCCGTTCTCGGGTGAGTCGAGGCGGTTCCCTCGGGGTGGTTCGTACATCGTGAGTGGGGGTGAACGGATGGGAATTCTACGATTTCTTGTGATTTCGTGCATCTTAACGACGGAAGCTGGACTCACGGCATGGTTAGCCGAACAGTTCACCGTTCCACCCCATTGTTATCGGTCGGCTGACTGATCTTCAGCTGTGACGTACCGATTGAGAAGCCGGAGGCTGAGGAGGAGTACGCCACTCCTGAGAGCGCGCTCTCGGTGACTTCGAGTTTCGAGAACGAGTTCAGTCCGGGGGTGATCGCCGCCTACGCTGTGCTGGTCGCCTCCAGAGCTACGCCGCTTCCGGGCGCCCGGTCGCGGTCACGTAGATGCCCGCGAGGACGACCGCGCCGCCGGCGACGGTGAAGGCGTCGGGTATCTCGGCGAGCAGGACGAGCGCGAGCAGGGTCGACCCCACGGGTTCGCCCAGCAGGGTGACGCTGACCACGCTCGACTCGACGTACTTCAGCGCCCAGTTGATCACCGTGTGGCCGAAGATGCCCGGGCCGACCGCCATGGCGAGGAAGAGTAGCCACTCGACCGGCGGGTAGGCCGTCAACGCGACGGCGGCCGCGACCGGCCCCTCAGTGTCGACCTCCACGAGCGCGACCGCGAACAGCACGACCGCGCAGACCGAGTAGACCACGGTCACGTACGGGACGAGCGCGACGCGCTGGCGGAGCGACCGGCCGGCGAGCACGTAGCCCGCGGCCATGACCGCACCGACGAGCGCGAGGGCGTTCCCGTACATCGGTCGCGCGCCAGCGAGCGCACCGCCGGACAGCAGCCCGCCGAGCGACATGAACGCCACGCCGCCGACCGCCACGAGTGCCCCGGCGATCATCCGACGGTTGACGGTCTCCTCGAGCCACAGCGCCGCGCCGACCGCGACGAAGATAGGCTGGGACTGGACGAGCGTCACGCTGGCGGCGACGGTGGTCCACTCCAAGCTCTCGAACCACGCCGCGAAGTGGGCCGCGAGCGCCACGCCGGTCACGACCGCGACGAGCGCGTCGCGCCGGGACAGCGCCCGGAGGTCCTCCCGGTAGTGCGTGACCGCAAACGGCGCGAGCAGGAGCGTGGTGAACACCACCCGGTAGAGCGCCTTTACGACGCTCGGCGCGTCGCTGAACCGGACGAGGATGGCGCTTGTGCTCACCGCGACGACCGACACCGCGAGCGCGGCCATCGGTGGGGTGCGCCGTTCGAGCGTCGCCAGCCACGTCATCGTCCCGGAGATGACGCGGAGGACGCTTATGCGGACCGGTATCGTGTGCTTGTGCTGGCTCGGGACTTTGTCCATCTCGGCAGAGCCTTCCACTATTTCTGGGGGTGTTTCCTTCGGCTGGGTGAAAACAACCTAAATAGCGACAGAGTGTGCAAACAAGGGCCGTGACTGAAATCGAAACGGGCGTCCTCACCGGGTATGCTAATGATCGGGACGAGAATCAGACTGCGTACTGGACAGACTTAGCATCAACCAACGGTGACAGCGGTGCCCCGGTTTACACCGTCATCGATCGCGACCGGTATCTTTTCGGGGTGCATGCGTGGTCTTACGATACCCCCGCCGGAGAGAACCGTGCTGGTGGCAACAGATGTGAAAAAATCAACGACTAGCTTAACTTGATGTTCTACTAAGGGACAGATATGAAATATCGAGTGCTACTTGCTATTATGGTGATTTTGGCAGGGTGTACTAGCGCGCCAAGTAATAGGGAGTCGGATACGTCAACCATCGTGACGAGTGAATCACCAACATCAGTAACTACATCCGTAGACAGTACGACATCGTCGACTTCGACGACTGAATCACAGTTACAGACGGCCACGCCGAAGGGGTCCGTCACAGCGCAGGTGGTAGAGACGCCGCCGAAGAACATGACCGTCGTCTCGTTCTCGAACGAGACATTCCAGACGGAGAAGTACCGTGTTGTCCGTAGCGTGGTGACGGAAGCAGTACAGGACGATTCGGGATTTGCCCAGCAGAATGTGGTTGGAGGTAATGTCGAAAGCACAGTTGATGTTATGTCGGCGTTCCCGTACTACGAATCGGGTGGACAGGCAGGAATCTACGTCGAAAAGAACGGAACTGTCGTAGTGGTACTCGCCTACCGCGAGGACAATTAAGTCCGCGTCGCCCTTAGACGTAGCCCGACTCCCGGAAGTACACCACGAGTATCAAGGTCACGGCCGCCATCCCGAGCATGACCGCGGGGTAACCGAACGTCCACCCCAACTCCGGCATGTTGTACGGACCCCCCGAAAAGTTCATGCCGTAGACGCCGACCACGAACGTCAGCGGGAGCACGATGGTCGCGACGACCGTGAGCTTCTTCATCACCTCGTTGGTCGACAGCGACAGCGAGTTGAGGTAGATGTCCCGGGCACCGCCGGCCAGATCGCGGTACGTCTCGGTCAGGTCGACGAGTTGGACGATGTGGTCGTACACGTCGCGGTAGTACTTCTCGGTGGACTCCTGTATCTGCTCGGGGTCCCCGCGAGCGAGGTAGCCGATGGCCTCCCGGGAGGGCCACAGCAGCTTGCGGAACGAGAGGAGTTCGCGCCGGACGTTGTTGATGGTCTCCAGCGTCTCCACGTCGGTCGCGGTGGTCACGTCCTCCTCGAACTGCTCGATCTGGTCCTCGATGCTGTCGAGTACGTGGAAGTAGGCGTCCACCATGCCGTCGATGGCGCGGTAGGCCGCGAAGTCCGGGCCGTGCCGGAGGATGCGGTCCTCCTCGCGGCGGACCAACTCCCAGATGCGATCGACCGGGTCGACCGACTCGGTCGAGAGGGTTACCAGCCAATCGTCGCCGACGAAGAAGCCGACCGACCGGACCGCGATCTCCTCGTCGAACGTAGTCTCGCCGCGCCGGAGGCTCGCGGTCTTGAGCAGGACGAACGTGTGGTCGTCGAACTCCTCGGTCTTCGGCCGGACGCCGTTGCGCACGTCCTCGACGGCGAGCGAGTGGACGCCGAAGGCCTCGGCGACCCGGCTCATCTCCGCGGCGTTCGCCGACGAGGCGCGCACCCACGTCGTGCCCTCGGCGTCGCGCGCGGTTCCGAGGTCGGTGTAGCTGGTCGTCCCGTCGGACGAGTAGACCACCGAGGAGACCGTCACGCCGAATCGCCTCCCGAGGCTGCCGACTGCTCGTTCGCGTCGGACGAATCGCTGCCCGCGCCGATGGCGAGCAGGGTCACGCCGATCATCAGTGCCGTCACCGAGAAGGCCCGGCCGGGGTACGGCGTGACCACGCCGATTGCGTACCCTGCGATTCCGGCGAGTGTGAACGCGCTCCCGGCGACCGACGCGGTGTTCATACCGCCGGGGACGAACGCGACCGAGAAAAGCGTTTCCAGCGATGGGACCTCCGAAGCGAAACCTCGCCAGTCGTTCGTTCGAGGGCTGTACCGCTACTCCACGCGGAACTCCGCGCCGGAGTCGGTGTCCTGGACCTCGACGCCGAGCGCTTCGAGTTCGTCGCGGAGGTCGTCGGCGCGCTCGTAGTTGCCCGCACCGCGCTCCTGCTCGCGCACGTCGAGCACGAGTTCGACCAGTTCGTCGAGCAGTTCCACGTCGCCCTCGCCGTCGCCCGCCAGCGCGAATCCGAGGACGCGCTCGCCGAGTTCCTCGAACGAATCGACCGCCTCGCGGAGCGCCCGGTAGTCGAACTCCTCGCGCTCGTCGAGGTGCCGGTTGACCGCGCTCACGAGTTCCAGCAGCGCCGTGATGGCCTCGCGGGTGTTGAAGTCGTCGTTCATCGCGTCGGCGAACTCCTCGCGCGTGCGCTCGACCGCTCCCCGGAGGTCGGCGTCCTCGACCTTCGTCCGGGCGTCGGTGCTGTCGAGTGCCTCGACCGCGCGGTCGTATCCGCGGTCGAGTCGTTCCCAGCGCTCGACCGCCTCGTCGAGGGTCGCCTCGCTGTACGTCTGGCGGTTGTTGTACGCGGTCGACAGCAGGAACATCCGGACGGCCTTCGGGCCGAACTCCGAGACGGCGTTCCGGACCGTGAAGTAGTTCTGGAGGCTGGAGGACATCTTCTCGCCCCCGGTCTCCAGCAGGCGGACGTGGAGCCAGTACTTCGCGAACTGCTGGTCGGTCGCGGCCTCGCTCTGGGCGATCTCGTTCTCGTGGTGGGGGAAGACGAGGTCCTGGCCGCCGACGTGCACGTCGAGCGTGTCGCCGAGGTGGGTCGTGCTCATGGCCGAGCACTCGATGTGCCAGCCGGGTCGGCCCTCGCCCCACGGCGAGTCCCACGTCTGCCCGCCCGCGGGGGCGTCGTCGGGATGCGCTTCCCCGGATTTCCAGAGCGCGAAGTCCGCGGGATGGCGCTTCTCGGACCGTTCGGACTCCTCGCCCTGCGCTTCCATCTCCTCTATCTTCTGATTCGAGAGCTTGCCGTACTCCTCGAACTCGGTCACGTCGAAGTACACCGAGCCGTTCGACTCGTAGGCGTACCCCTTCTCGGTCAGGGTCTCGACGAGGTCGATAATCTCGGGGACGTGCTCGCTCACGCGGGGGTACACCTCCGCGCGCAGGAGGTTGAGCGAGCGCATGTCCTCGATGGTCTCGGAGATGAAGTGGCGCGCGATTTCGCCCTCGGAGTCGCCCAGCTCGTCTTCGCCAACGCGGGCGACGATCTTCTCGTTCACGTCGGTGAAGTTCTCGACGTGTCGCACGTCGTAGCCGAGGTGCTCGAGCCAGCGGTGCATCGCGTCCACGTGTACCCACGACCGAGCGTGCCCGAGATGGGCGAAGTCCGAGACCGTCAGTCCGCAGTAGTAAAGCAGCACGGAGTCGGGGTCCTGCGGTTCGAACGGCTCCCGCTCACCGGTGAGGGTGTTCGTCACTTCGAGCGTCATTGGCGACTAGTAGCTCCAGCGGCCGCTTTAATGGTTCGATAGACACACTTCGCGCCGACAATGTGCAGCCCTCGCCTCGCCGATTGCCCGCTCGTCGCACCGGCGGTCGCCGGTGCGACGAGCGGGCAATCGGCAGTGCGGATTCGCCGCCACAACCACTGGCGCGAACTCACTGCCAAAACCACCGGCGCGAACTCACTGGCAAAATCACCAGTCCGGGCTCGCCGGCGACCGCTCACGAGCGGTCGCCGGCGAGCCCGCACGGCACCGCGTCGAGCGCGTCCTCGACGACTCGGAGCGCGTCCGGGCCGTCGCGTCGCTCGACCGCGACCACGAGCGTTCCGTCGGCCACGCCCGCGGTCCTGACCGCGATTCCCTCGACGTCGAGTCTGTCGAGGACGTGGGCCAGCGCGCAACCGTCGGCTTCGCCCCTCGCGACGACACCGGTCAACGCCCCCGCGTCGGGTTGGAGAACGGTTCCGCCGACCGCGAGCAGATTCTCGCGTTCCAGGTCCGCCTCGTCTCGCTTCACCTCGCCGAGACCGCTCCGCATCGAGACGCGGGCGTCCAGCGACTCGGTAGCGTCGTCAGGCAACGACTCGGCGAACCGTCGGAGCGCGGTGGCGACCGACTCGGTGTCGCCGTCGACTTCCTCGTCCAGCGAGCGCGCCGCCGCGGTGTAGTTCACGACTCCCGCGCGGAGCGCGCCGAGCAGTGCTGGCCGACGGCGGGCGGCCTCGCGGGCCGCTTCGGCGAGCGTCATGCGCGAGGCGAGGCGGGCGACCAGCAAAAGCGATGCGGAACGCTACTCGTCGCGCAACGATGTAGAACGCTACTCGCCGCTCACCAGCAGGTAGCCCGCGGCCACGAGGCTGCCGAGGACCGCCAGCACGCCGAGCAGGACGGCCACGCTGTCCGAAAGCGTCGCCGACGCGACTGCCACCGCGACCGCGAACAGACCGAGCGCGGCGACGGGTCCGTTTCCGGCGAGCGACGAGCGAAGTGGGGTGGCCCCGTCCGCTTCGTCGTCGCGCTCCCGCGGGACGGGATCGGCGAGCGAGGCGTCCACGTCCACGGCGTCCTCGCGCTCCGCGGGCTCGACCACGGAGACGGTGACGTAGTCGGTCTCCGCGCCGTGGCCGGTGACGATCTTCAGCTGGCCCTCCACGGGCCGGGGAGCGTCCGCGATCTTCACGTCTACCTGCTGGGTCGAGTCGGCGTCCACGAAGTGGTTGTTCGCCGGAATCGAGGCGACCTGCGACAGCGCGTCGTCGAGATGCAGGTGGACGTGGACCGGCGCGTCGCCGTTCTGTAGTAGTATCGGGAACGACTCGGCGACTTCGAACGACGCGACCGTCTGGACGTCGTGCAGTTGGTCGCGATTCAGGTGGACCGGGAGACTCGCTGACACGCTGTTCACATCTCCAACCGAGGGAAGAAAAAACTACGCCTCCGCGTCGCGCATGTCCGGCGGCAGGAGGTTCGGGATGCCGTCCTCGATGGGGTAGGTCTCGCCACACTCCGTGCAGGTCAGCGTCCCCTGGAGGACCTCCTCGTCGTCGGTCTCGGTCGTGTCGAGTTCGAGCTCCTGTTTGTCCAGCGGACAGCAGATGATGTCCATCAGCGACTCTTTCATGGTGGAGCGTGTGTGCGGATGGGGCAAAAGCGTGACGGGTTGGCGGGGCGCGTCGGAGCCGTCGCCGACCGCCTACTCGTCCAAGTCAAATGACTTGTTCATAGAGACGCCCAGAGTCAGTCGGCCTCTTCGTTCATGAACGCACGCACGAACCGGGAGCGCAATCGGCGAGGAGAGGAGGTGCCTGTCCCTACTCGAAGGGGTCTTCCAGCACCACGGACTCCTCGCGGCCCGGTCCGACGCCGACCGCGTAGATCGGGGTGTCGAGTTCGTCGCTGACGTAGTCGAGGTACGCACGGGCGTTCTCGGGGATGGCGTCGTAGCCCGTCTCGGCGACGTCGGACCAGTCCACGTCGTCCCAACCGTCGAACGTCCGGAAGTTGGGCTCGCAGTCGGCCCACCGCTCGGTCGTCGCGGGGATGGTGAACAGTTCCTCGCCGTCATCGGACTGCGTCCGATTGCTCGACGAGCTTTGCTCGTCGGTGTCGAGGTCGTAGCTGTGTCCGACCTTCACCTCGTCGAGGTCCGCGAGCACGTCGACGTGGTTGATCGCGAGCCCGGTGAACCCGTTCGCGCGCGCCGCGTGACGGAGCATCGGCAGGTCGAGCCAGCCGACGCGGCGGGGCCGTCCGGTGACTGTGCCGTACTCGCCGCCCTCCTCGCGGATGTAGCTGGCGAGTTCCTCGGACTCGTCGTCGCCCGAACCCTGCTCGTCGTAGCCGGGCGTGTCGCCCTCGACGCCGCCGAGTTCGGTGGGCATCGGGCCGCTCCCGACCCGAGAGAGGTACGCCTTCACGATGCCGACGATTTCCCCGCCGCCCACGACGCCGGGGCCGAGTCCGGTTCCCGTGGCGGCACCGCCCGCGGTCGGGTTCGAGGACGTGACGTACGGATAGTTGCCGTGGTCGATGTCGAGGATGGTGCCCTGCGCGCCCTCGAACATCACTTCGTCGCCCGATTCGAGCCGGTCGGCGAGGAACGGTCCGGCGTCGACCGTCATCTCCTCCTCGCGGAGGCGTTCGCCGTAGCGGCGGTACTCCTCGTACAGCGACGCGACGTCGAACTCCTCGCCCGTCTCGACGCCGTACACGTCCTCGGCGAGCGCGCGCTTCTGCGGGACGACGTACTCCAGCTGCTCCCGAAGCGTGTCCGGGTCGAGTAGGTCGCCGACGCGGATCCCCCGACGCCCCATCTTGTCTTCGTAGGTCGGGCCGATGCCGCGACCCGTGGTGCCGACCTCCTGTTCGGTCTCGCTCTTGACCTCCTCCTCGATGCCGTCGAGCACGCGGTGGTACGGGAAGATGACGTGTGCGCGGCGCGCGACGCGCACGTCCGGGTCGAGCCCGCGCTCGCGCAGGCCGTCGATCTCCTCGAACAGCGTCGCCGGGTTGACGACGCAGCCGTTGCCGAGAACGCCGATCTTTCCGCGGACCGCGCCGCTCGGGACCAGCGATAGCTTGTACTCGGTGCCGCCTTCGACCACGGTGTGGCCCGCGTTGTCGCCGCCCTGATACCGGGCGACCACGTCGGCGGCCTCACCCCAGAGGTCCACGATACCGCCCTTCCCCTCGTCGCCGAGTTGCGAGCCGACGATGGTTACGGTCATTACGCGGAGTGGTTCTCCCGCTCGTCGTAAACCGATTACGGTCTTTCGCCCGATGTGATGCACGTCCGTGCTCAAATAGTGCATTTCTGCCGGTGAAACAACCAGAGACGAGGATACCGAGAACGGGCCTGCCGGAGAGCGCCCGGACAAAACTGTTAACTATCCCCATTTCCTACGTCCGAGTAACCCCCACGATTCCGTCCTGTGGACAGCAACTTTTAAAAGTCTCTAAGACAAGTTAACACGTGCCATGATAGATCGACTGGAGAAGGAAGTCGACATGTTGGAACGCCACCTGCAGGTCCTCAAGATGGTCATCGAGAGCGAACCTATCGGAATCGTGAAGATGTCGAACGAGACGGGCTACCCCCACCACAAGGTACGTTACTCCCTGCGCGTCCTCGAGGAGGAGAACCTCATCGAGCCGTCGAGCCAGGGTGCCATCACGACCGAGCGGACCGAAGAGTTCGTCGCCGAACTCGACGGCAAGGTCGACGATATCAACGAGAAACTGCAGGGAATGAAGATCAGCGAGACGCAGGAAGCCGAAAGCTAGAGCTCCGGAACGTTGAGGTGGAAGTCGCCGCTACGCGCTTCTACGAGACAGAGGTGATATCCGCGTTTGCGGGAGAGTTTGACGAAACTCGCCCTCTTCTCCCGGCTCAAAAAGCCGCCGCTCGTCGCCGCTTCCGTGGTTTCGAGCGCCTCCGGCTCGAAGAAGCTCTCGGTCACCTGGAACGCGCCGGCTAGCTCGTCGTGTCGCTGAGCTACGGCCGAGGCCGCGTCGACCAGCGACCCCATCATCTCGCCGGTCGTGGGGTCTCGCGAGTCGTTGAGGTCCGCGACCACGAGCGGGTCGCCCATCCGGTCACGCACGATGACGTCGAACGACTCCTGTCGGGTGTCCTCGTCGTTGCCGCCCGCGCTCACCGAACCGTGGAGGTCCACGCGGTCGATCTTCGGAAGCGCCTCGTAGAGGTCCCGCAGGTCGTCGCGGTGGCCGGTGTCCCGGATCTCGTACAGCAGGTCCTCGACCAGCCACGAGACGAACTCGTACTCGAACGAACCGGTGAGGAACGCGTCGAACGGCTCGCCGTCAACGCTCGTTTCGTCGGCCTCGAACTGGGTGTGGTGTTCGAGCCGGAGGTTCCCGTTCACGTCGCCGCGGTCGACCTTCCCCTCGGCGGCCTCGTCCAACGTGGCCTCACCCTTCGACCGGTACCGGACGAACAGGTTCGTCCCGTCGAACGCCTCGGCCTCGCCGAGGCGTCGCTCCGCGTCCGTCGCGTCGCCGGGGGTCGCGCCTTCGAGTTTGGCTTCGAGCCGCTCGACCTCCTGACGGAGCGCGTCGCGCTCGCGCTTGAACTCGTTGCGCTCGGACTCGACGGTCGAGAGCCGGTCTTTCAACTGCTCGACCTGCTGCGTGCGCTGCTGTACCTGTTTCTGCAGCTTTCGAGCGCGAGCCGCGGCGTCGTCGGATCCGCCGGACTCGTTGCCCGCACTGCCCGCCCCGCTTGCGCCGCCCGTGCTGCCAGCGTCTGCGCCCGTAGCGCTCTTTCCAGTGTCAGCGCCGGACCGTGATCCGGTTTTGGACGGGCCTGTGCTTTCGGATTGAGGCGCGCTCGCCGCTTCGTTCGCACGCTCGGAACCTGCGCTGGCCCCGTGGGTGCCCGTCGCTCGATTTCCGGTCCGAGACTGCTCGCGAGCCGTCGAGTTTACCGAGCCGCCTCTGTCGCTCTGTGTCGTCGCCGCGGCTGCCCCGCCACTCTCGGACTCGTCGGCCGCTCGGTCGGGGCCGTCGCTCAGGTCGGGGTCGAGCGACGGAATCGTGGTCGTCTCGCGCCACTCGGCCTCGTCGCTGGCCGCTCCCGTCGCGTCGTCGCTCGCGTCCGAGTCCGGAGTTGCCCCCGACGGGGACTCGGTCGTCGACGGTGTGGAGACGCCGGCCTCGTCCCGGCGCCCACCGACCTGCTGGGAATCGGTACTTTGAGTTCGGGAGCCGGTACTTTTCGGCCGAGTTTCCGTGCTTCTGGGCTGCGAGCCGGTACTTTTTGATTGTGAGTTCGCACCCTGCGCCGAGGTATCGGAGGATTGGGACCGGGAGCCAGAAGTTCGCGGTTGGGCGTCGGACCCTGTGGCAGCGTCGTCCGCTGCGGTCGTTGGCCCGGCGTCGCCGGTGGGCGAACTGGAAGTTGAACTCGGACTCGTGCTCGACTCGGATTCGGCGTCGACTCCTTCTTCCGACGACCCACTCGCGGCCGTCGACTCCGATGCACCGCTGGTCGCTGTCTCGGAGGCCCCACTGCTTCCCGCTGCCAATCGGCTTCCACTGGTGGGCTCCGAGGGCTCGTCAGTCTGGGCCGTGCTGTCGGTGCTCGAATTCGACTGGCCTGCGTCGTCGGTGTCGGCGGTGGCGTCGTCCGTCCCCGACTCGGCGGGCGCGTCACTTTCGACCGTGGCCGCGCCGCCACCGGCGGCGTCGGGCGTCGCGTCCGTGGAGGTGGGGTCCGAGGGAGCGGCAGCCGTATGCTCGTCGTCCTCCGGTTCGGGGACGTCGGTGACCTGCAGATCGACGTCGGTGACCTCGTAGATGCCGACCTCGTCGGCGGCGCGCTCGAACGCGTCGTCGCCGCTCACCAACTGTTCGCTCGCGCCGACGAACGCCACGCTCAGCGACCGGCCGCCGTAGTAGGCCACGTAGTAGTCGCCGCTCAGGACGTTCTCGCTGAGTTCGATGAAGCCGGTGAACTTTCCGTCGGTGAGGGTCGAGTCGACCTCGGTGAGCGGCGTGTCGTTGGTGTAGTACTTCGCCTGCGTCTCGCCGCCCTGTTCCTGCATGCTGAACAGTAACGGGAGGGAGGGATGCGGTGCGGCATGGGCGGTCACGTCGGCGTCCTCGAAGTCGTCGAGCGTCCCCTCGAAGACGCCGATGATCCGTCCGTTGAGCATGAACAGCCATGCGCCCCCGGCGCGGACTGCCCCCGAGAACTCCCCGTCCGAGAGTTCGCGCAGGCCAGCGTACCCGTCGGCGACCGAACGGGTGCTCCATTTTTCGACCTGTTCGACCGTGCGCGTTTCCATATTACGTGGAAGCCAAAGCCGTGTCAAATATCTTGCGGCCTACGACCTTTTGCTGCGCTCGGTCGGCGGACGCCTTCGGCGACCGCCTCCCTCGCTGGCAAAAGCTCGACCAAAACCACGGCGTCACCTCGTCGGTCGTTCCTGCGAGGCGGCAAAGCCGCCTCGCATCTACTCCCTCGAAGGTTCTTTGGGCCGCTCGCTCCTCCCTGCGGTCGTCGCTCGCGGTGGATTTCGGTGTCCGACGTTTAAAACCAGCCGAGCTGTGCAGGGAGAAGGTCGATACCGACGAGATGGAGGGTCTAAATTTGATGTTTCGCGCGTGCCCGACGACCCCACGTCGAGTACCAGCAGTTGTACCGCGAGCGAGGAGCGAAGCGACGAGCGAGCGGCCCAAGGAACCCCTCGAAGCCTCGTCGAGCGGAGCGAGGCGAGGCTGAGGGGGTGACGCCGTGTTTTTGGTCGAGCGTTTACCAGCGAGGCCCGTCTGAGCCGCAGGCTCAGACGGGCCGAGTGCAGTAAAAGGTCGTGCTAAAAAGGTCGTTCTATATTTTGGATTCGGCGTCGTCGGCGAGCTCTTGCATCCGCTTGCCGATGCGGCCCGCCTCGCTGAACTCGTCGTCGCTCATCGCCGTGGCGAGCGCGTTGCCCAGGACGAACACCGCGTGCTTGTGCTCGCTCTTGGACTTGTGGACGTGCGAGGGGTCCACCTCGAGTTCGTCGTAGGGGTCGAACAGCCCGTCGCGCACGCTCTCGCGGTCCTGAAAGTACTCCATGATGAGGACCATCTCCTCGTGAAGTTCGAGAAGCTCGTCTTTGTGCATGGCCGTGGATAAGAAGGTGGGCGAGTTAAGGGTTTCTGAGAAGGCTTCACACAGGAATCCCGGGAAATATTCGACGGGGTACGGAGAGAAGTGCTTAGAAGACGTACTCGTCTTCGTGGCCCATCATTCCCTCGTCTTCGAGGCCCGGTTCGCGGTCGTCGTCGTCCATCGGACCGCTCGTCTTGTAGGCTTTCAGACCGGTCGAGAGGAGATCTTCAATCGCCTCCTCTCGGTTGACGAACTCGCCCTGTTCGACCATCTGGGCGATCTGCATTTCGAGATGCTCCGGAATAGTTATCTCTACCTTCGGCATTGGAACATTGGTGGCTTCGGGAGGGGTGTTGATAAGTCTGACGGGGAGCGTACGGTCGCGGGCGACCGTTTTACCGCTAACTGGAAATCCAGTTAATCCTCGCCAAAGAGTTCGTCTGCCTTCGAAAAAAGTCGTTCCCGATTACGATACGTCGCGGACTCCATCCCGGGCGAACGACCCCGTCGGAACGAACGGACGCTACTTCACCGGTTGCCGAGCATCTGCTCGATGGAGTTCATGATGCGGCTCGGACCGAACGACTCCAGCTTCTGCTGCATCCGCTTCTGGTTGAAATAGCTCGCGAACGCGAGGATGGTCGGGGGCCACAGGCCGATGAACAGCCCCTGCATTTTGTTCCCGCGCGCGAAGAACTGGTACCACGAGAGGGCGACCGACGCCGCCGACGCGATGATCGCGAGATCGGTCGTCGACTCCCCGGCGGCCTCCATGGTCGCCTGATCGCCCATCTTCTGCTGGCCTTTCGTTGACATTGCAACTCCGTATTAGCATAGACAGTCCTTTGTTATTCAGTCAGTGCCCGTGAGTATCGCCGGATGGTCCCGGCCGTCCTACCGGTCGCTGACGGAACTGGGTCGTTACTGTCCCGAAATGGTCGGTTTCGATTCGCGTGCTGTCGCCCGAATCCCTCGAAAGCTCCAGACACTCCACAAAATCCGAGGGACCGTCGCCGGAGTCGACACACCTACTTGCGTCCACGCCCGAGTAGTTTCCATGAGCGTCACGGACGTCACGGACCTCCACGAGGAGTTCGGCGGCGACCGGCTCCCGCCGGGCCAGCGCGAGACCAGCAAGTTCCCCGTGCTCTCGAAGAGCGGGACACCCGACTGGGACCCGGAGACGTGGGAGTTTACGGTCACCGGCGCGGTCGAGGAGGAACTCGCCTTCTCGTGGGACGAGTTCACCGACCTGCCGACCGAGACCCAGCGACAGGACTTCCACTGCGTCACCGGCTGGAGCAAGTTCGACTGCGAGTTCGCTGGCGTCACGTTCCCCCAGTTGGCGGAACTGGCCGGCGTCGAGGCCGACGCGGTCCACGTCATGTTCTCCGCGCTCGACGGTTACACCACGAACCTGCCCCTCGACGACTGCCTGCGCGAGGAGGTACTGTTCACCTACGAGTTCGGCGGCGAGTCGCTGCCGGCCGAGCACGGCGGCCCGCTCAGGGTGGTCACGCCCCACAAGTACGCTTACAAGGGCGCGAAGTGGGTCGACGGCGTGGAGTTCCTGACCGATCCCGAGCGGGGCTACTGGGAGAAGCGCGGCTACTCCAACACGGCGAACCCGTGGAACGAGGAACGGTACAGCTAATTGGTCGGTAGATTGGAGGACTGCTTTTCTGCGAAAATGGTGGATGTCTCGAAGCGGCTAGCTATTGCTTGAGTCAAGACGTGACCGCGACCGCTCCGCGACCGCACAGCACACCACCGCACCGCGACAGCGAGCCTCACGCCTCCCCAGCCGCTTTCGCTTCTCGCTTCGCTGCGATGCTCCGCCCTCGCGCGGATGGGCGCGGCGCACGAGAACGCCGCGCAGCGCGCGCCGGGCTGGAAGAGAAGCAGTTTTTCGCGTATCGGAAGGGGAGTCTGTCGCACGCCGTGTCGGAAATCGAGTAGCGTGCGGCCGATTGAGGATCGACTTCCGACCGCCGAACATCGTCACGGTCGAGACAGTTAGACTAAAGGCTCCGGCCTCCCGAGTTCGACTGAATGGAGTCTCCGCCCCGTGACGGTCAGGTGTCGGCCGAACCGACCGGCTCCACCCTCGTGAGCCGGGCCTGCGAACTACCGGACTGCGACCCCCGGGGTTTCCTCGCCGGGCGTGACGCCCCGCGGACGTACTGGACCAGCCCGTACGGCCCGGAGTTCGCGGGCGGCGGCACGGCGGCACGGGTCACAGCCGACGGCGACGACCGCTTCGCTGCGGTCCGCGAGGCGGCCGACGAACTGTTCGCGGGACTCGACTACTCGGGACCGGATGAGGCCCGACCCCGTCTCTTCGGCGGCTTTTCCTTCCACGCCGACCACGAGGCCGCGCCGCCGTGGCTCGGTTTCGGCGGGGCCGAGTTCGTCCTTCCGCGTACCCAGTTGACCCGAGCCAACGGCGAGACGTGGCTGACCGTCTCGGCTCGCGACGCGGCCCCGGACGCGGTCGAACAAGAACTTGCGGAAGTTCGGGACACGCTTGCGAACACTCCGGAATCCCAGCCGAGCGACCCGCCGGGCGTGGTGAAAACGACGCCGACGACCACGCGCGAGGAGTGGGCCGAGCAGGTCCGGGCCGCGGTCGAGCGCGTCGACGCGGGCGAACTCCGGAAGGTCACCCTCGCGCAGGCACTCGCGGTCGAATTAGCCGCCGACGTCTCGATACCCGACGTACTCCGAAATCTCGGCGAGTCGTACCCCGACTGCTTCCGCTTCCTGTTCGAGCCGACCACCGAAGCGGCCTTCTTCGGTGCGACGCCCGAACGACTCGCCACCTTGCGGGGCCGAACTGTCGAAGCGGACGCGCTCGCGGGGTCGGTCGGCCGCGGCGACACCCCCGAGGCGGACGCCGAACTCGAAGCCAGCATCGAGAACAGCGAGAAGATGGCCCACGAGCACAAACTCGTGGTCGAGACCGTCCGGGACCAGCTCGCGCCCATCTCGGGCGAGGTCCGGGTCGCGGAGCGTCGGATCCGGAAGCTGGCGACCATCCAGCATCTCTGGACGCCCATCGAGGCCGACCTCCGGGCCGACGACCACGTGCTCCGCATCGTGGAGGCGCTGCATCCCACGCCCGCGGTGGGCGGCCTCCCGCCCGAGACCGCGCTCCGGACCATCCGCGAGACCGAGTCGTTCGACCGCGGCTGGTACGCCGCGCCGGTCGGCTGGTTCGACGCCGACGGCGACGGTACCTTCGCGGTGGGGATCCGGTCGGCGGTGACCGGCGACCGCTCGGCCACGCTGTTCGCTGGCAACGGTATCGTGGCCGACAGCGACCCCGACGAGGAGTACGAGGAGGTCCAGCTCAAGTACCGACCGATCCTCGACGAACTCGAAGCCGACGAATGAGCGACCCCGACGACTCTCCCGCGTCCGCGCCGAACCGGAACACGCTCTGGGCGCGGACGCTGGCCGACGAACTCGCCGCGGGCGGGGTCGACGCGGTCTGCGTCGCGCCCGGCAGCCGCTCGACTCCCTTGACCGTCGCGTTCGCCCGACACGACGAGATTTCGGTCTACTCCCACCTCGACGAGCGCTCAGCGGCGTTCTTCGCGCTCGGACGAGCGAAGCGGACCGGCAAACCCACACCGCTGGTCTGCACCTCGGGCACGGCGGCCGCGAACTTCCACCCCGCGGTCATCGAGGCGAATCAGGCCCGCGTCCCGATGGTCGTCCTCACGGCCGACCGCCCGCCTGAGCTTCGAGATTCGGGCGCGAACCAGACTATCGACCAGGGGAAGCTGTACGGCGACGCGGTGCGGTGGTACCGCGAGTTGGCCGAGCCGGCGGCCGACGCCCGGAAGCTGCGCTCGCTCCGGACGACCGCGGGCCGGGCGCTCGCGCAAGCCACAGGAACCCCGCCGGGGCCGGTCCACCTCAACGTCCCGTTCCGCAAACCGCTCGAACCGGTCGAGGTTCCCGGCGACGTGCCCGACGACTTCGCAGACGAGAATCCGCTCGCGGCCGAAGGTCGAGTCGAGATGAGCAGCGATGCCGATACCGACGCCCGACCACGACCGTTCGTGGAAACCGCGCAGGGCCGCTTGGAGCTAAACGACGCCGACCTCGCGCGGGTCCGGAACGCCGTCGAGAGCACCGCCCGTGGCCTGATCGTCGTCGGTCCTGCGGGCGTG
>NZ_QLVG01000071.1 GCF_003382685.1 Halorussus litoreus
GGCGACCGGCGAGGCCGCAGCCTCGCCGGTCGCCGCCGCGGTCGAATCGTCTTCTGCGGTGCTGTCGCCGTCCGCGGTCGCATCGTCGGCGAGCGTCAGGACCAGCCGAACGGTCTCGTCGGGCATCGGGTCGCGGCAGATGGACCGGACGACGTGGCTCTCGTAGGTCATGGCAGTAGTGCCTCTGAGATTCGGACACTCACGGCCGTCACAGCGGCTCCCACGTCCGCGGCGAGTCGTTCAGTCGCTCGCAGCCGTCGTCGGTCACGACCACGAGGTCCTCGATGCGCACGCCGAACTCGCCGGGCAAGTAGACGCCGGGCTCGACGCTGAACACCATCCCGGGTTCGAGCGGTTCCTCGTTACCCTCGACGATGTAGGGGTCCTCGTGAACGTCGAGGCCGACGCCGTGGCCAGTGCGGTGGACGAACCGGTCGCCGTAGCCCGCCGACTCGATCACCTCGCGCGCGGCGCGGTCGACCGCCTCGGCGGGGACGCCCGGCTCGACCGCCTCGATGCCGGCCTGCTGGGCTTCGCGGACGACCTCGTGAACTTCTTCGTAGTTCTCCGGGGGCTCGCCCGCGAACACGACCGTCCGGGTCTGGTCGCCGGGGTAATTGTCCGCGAACGCGCCGAAGTCCAGCACCACGGGGTCGCCGCGCTCGATCTCGCGGTCGCCGTGGCGGTGGTGGGGCTTGGCCCCGTTCGGACCCGAGCCAGCGATGGTGCCGAACGCGGGCTCCTCGCCGCCATTCTCGGCGAGGCGGCGCTCGATCTCGGCGGCGAGTTCGGACTCCGTGAGCCCGATGGCGTCCTCGCCGAGTTCGCGTATCTCGACGCTCACCTCGTCGGCGAGGGCCGCGGCCGTCCGGAGCGCGTCGAGTTCGGCGTCGTCCTTGCACACGCGCATGTCGTCGAACACCTCGCTGGCGAGCCCGAACGTCGCGTCCGGGAGCGCGTCGCGGAGGTCCTGCGTGAACAGCGCCCACATCGTGTCGCCGAGCAACAGGTGGCCGCCGCGCAGGTCGAACTCGTCGGCGAGGTCGGCCACGAGCGCCATCGGGTCCTCGCCGTCGGCCCAGAGCCGGAGGTCCTCGACCCACGACGCCGCTCGAATCTGCTCGTCGTACATCTCCGGCGCGACGAACGCCGCGTCGCCCTCCCGGGGAATTACGAGGAACAGGTGGCGCTCCATCGGCTCCTCGCGGAACCCCGAGGCGTAGAACAGGTTGGTGCTCGGAAACAGCACGGCGGCGTCCGCGTTCGCGTCGGCGAGTCGGTCGCGACACCGCCGGGTTCGCTCCTCGAAGACTGTCATGGACGGCCGTTGCGCGCGATTCGGCTTAAATGTAGGTACGCTCGTGCCGACTGTGACGGCCCACCGTATCGTCGTCAGTACTCTTCGGCCGCCAGTTCGTCGAGGTGCTGCTGGAGTTCGGGATACTCGTCGAGGTCGACGAAGCCGTACTCGCCGCCGCCGTAGAACGTGTCGGGGAGTTCGCGCTCGACCAGCATCGTGTCGGGGTCGGCCTCGACGTGGTTCACCTTGTCGAGCGGGACGACGCGGGCCGTCTCCTCGCCGTCGAGGCAGACCACGGTTCGCTCGCGCACGAGCACCGCGTCGAACGCCAGCGGGTCGTACTCGTCGACGGCGTACACCGTCGGGCTGTCGGATGCCATACCGGACGGTCGGCGAGAACGAGCATAAACGTCGGGGAAAGAGCCCCGTGAGGCGAGAGCGACGCGGCTGACCCGGCGCGAACCGACGTAGCCCCCCGAACGCTCCGATTTCCTCCGAGGGTTTATTTACCACACTCGCTTACTATCGTACTCATGACCGGGCCGATCCGCCAGCGCGAGCGAGGGGCCGAACGTGGGGAAACTGAGCGCGTGGACGCCGAGAAGGGAGAAACCGAACGCGAGGCGTCCGAGGACGTCCAGACCTGTCCGGAATGCGAGTCCGGGTCGCTCGTCGCGGACGCTGGCGGGAACGAACTCGTCTGCGAGGACTGTGGCCTCGTGGTCGAGGAGAACAACGTCGACCGCGGGCCCGAGTGGCGCGCGTTCAACCATCAGGAGCGCCAGAGCAAGTCGCGGGTCGGAGCCCCGACCACCAACACGATGCACGACAAGGGGCTGACGACCACCATCGACTGGAAGAACAAGGACGCGTACGGTCGGTCGCTCTCCTCGGAGAAGCGCTCGCAGATGCATCGGCTCCGGAAGTGGCAGGAGCGCATCCGGACCAAGGACGCGGGCGAGCGCAACCTCCAGTTCGCGCTGAGCGAACTCAACCGGATGTCGTCGGCGCTCGGGGTCCCTCGATCGGTACAGGAGGTCGCGTCGGTCATCTACCGGCGGGCCTTGAAGGAGGACCTCATCCGCGGGCGCTCCATCGAAGGCGTCGCCACGAGCGCACTCTACGCCGCCTGCCGGAAGGAGGGCATCCCGCGGAGCCTGGAGGAAGTCTCGGAGGTGTCGCGAGTCGAGCGCAAGGAGATCGGCCGCACCTATCGCTACATCTCACAGGAGCTCGGCCTCGGGATGGAACCCGTCGACCCGAAGAAGTACGTCCCCAGATTCTGTTCGGAACTCGAACTGCCCGAGGAGGTCCAGTCGAAGGCCAACGAGATCATCGACGTGACCGCGGAGAAGGGTCTGCTGTCGGGGAAGTCGCCGACGGGCTACGCCGCCGCCGCGATCTACGCCGCGTCGCTGCTCTGCAACGAGAAGAAGACCCAGCGCGAGGTCGCCGACGTCGCGCAGGTGACGGAAGTCACCATCCGAAATCGCTATCAGGAGCAGATCGAGGCCATCGGACTTTACAACTGACCGGCGCGTAGTTCGCCCGACGGCGCGGAACGACGGGGTGATCGACATGGAAATCGACGAGACGTTCGAGCGGCGACTCAAAGCGGAGTTCGAGGGCGACGCCGGGGCCGCCCGCGTGGTCGCGCGACAGGCGCGGGACCTCGACGACTCCGGTCAGTTCGCGGCCGACATGGGCCGAGAGCTGACGGTCGAGGCGGCGATCGACAACCTCCGGGACGCCCCCGACGACCTCGCGCTCCCCGAGAAGTGGAACTGGTGGATGGGCGCGCTGGAACTCGCGTACGGCGAGTACGACCGCTTTCGCGTTCTGCGGTGGGCCGGTCGCTCGGAGTAGTCGGTAGGGAGAGACGTTTTCAGAGCATCCCGGTCTGGACCCCGCCGGTCGCGCCGAGGTACGCGACGTAGAACTGGACCGCGTTGAACGCGCCGTGGATGAGCGACGGGACCACGAGGTTGTCGGTCCACTCGTAGGCCGCACCGAGCACCGGCGAGAGCACGAACAGGATGGCGAGGTAGACGATCTTCCCGCCGCCCGTGAGCGAGAACACGTGGATGACCGCGAACAGGAAACTGGCCGCGATGATGGCCACCCACGGGCCGAACGCCTCTCGGAGCCGGCCCTGAACGACCCCGCGGTAGAGCAGTTCCTCGCCCGGGCCGATGAACAGGAAGGAGAGCGGAATCAGCAGGAGGAACACCGTCGGGTCCTGCTCGCCGAACTGCTCGACCGTGTTCGACGCCGACTCGATGCCGAGCGCCATGAACAGCAGCGAGAGCGTGACGAGTCCTCCGAACAGCGCGATGGTTCCTCCGACGGTCCAGCCCACGTCCCGGAGCGTCGGCACGCGGGCCTTGACGTAGTCGAGCCCCCGGTCGGTGTACGAGAGGTACGCGAACGCGAACGCGCCGAACGCCACGCCCTGTCCCAGCACCGTCGAGATGCCGAGCAGAAGCGTGGGTTCGTCGAGGATCGGGACCCCGACTGCAACCAGTACGAAGACGGCGACGGCGACCAGCAGCGAGGCGAACACGTAGCCGCCGACGCCGAGGCCCGTCGCGACCGCGAGCGCGCGTCCCGGCGAAGCGGGCGACGACTCTTCGTGACGAACTCCGTCCATGTGGGCGGAGCTACGCGCCCGACTCACTTGAATGTCGCACAGACGGCTTCCCGAACCGCGGTCGGCCCGCGGACGTACCGCGTCGGGTCGCGAGCGACCTCGAACGCCCGCAGGAGCACGACCAATCGTCCCTCCGAGACGGTCCCCTCGGAGGCGTTCCCCCCGGAGACGGTCGCGCGGAGCACCGGTCCGCGCCCGGTCGCGACGACGTACGGCGGGTCTGCAACCGGCGGTGCCGACAGCGCGAACCCCGCCGCGCGGACCGCACCCGCGAGCACGTCGGGCAAGCGCCCCCACGCGCCCGCGACTTCGAGTTCGGCCCGGAGCGGGCCGGCGACTGCGCTGGCGTCGGTCGTACTCGGGCAGTCCCATCTTTCCGCCACGACTTCTGCGCACGCGAGCACGGTCGCGACCGTGCTCGCGTGCTCGTCGAGCACGTACCGGCGGGCCCGCGCGGCGGGATCGCGGTCCGATGCGGGCCGTTCGGAATCGGGGAGAGCAGAATCAGAGGAGTCAGAATCGGAGCGGCCGTTCGGGTCGGGGTCGGGCACGCCCACCGATTCGCCGCACACCGATAAATCACCGGCGATGGCGGTCCACTGGCTATCTGGGGTCCGAGACCAAGGGTCTCGACGGCGAAGGAGCCGTCCGAGTCGGCCAAGTGACAGTCGTCGACCGGGGGAAAAGCCTACAAGTGAGGGGACGAAGACTGAAGTAGATGGTACAGATGATTCCACTGTTCGGACCCGTGCCGGGCGGGATGGAGATGATGGTGATTCTCCTCATCGCCGTCCTGCTGTTCGGCGCGAACAAGATCCCGAAGCTGGCTCGCTCGACCGGCGAGGCGATGGGCGAGTTCAAGAAGGGCCGTCAGGAAATCGAGACAGAGCTCGAGGAGATGACCGACCCCGACGTCGCTCCGTCCGAGGAGGACGTCACCCGTGAAACCGACGCGACCGACAGCACGAACGACGCCACCGAAACGTAAGTGCCGAACGACGCTGCTGACGAACGCCGCCGACGAACGACGCGGCCGGAACGTAACCGCGGCCACCGACGCGACGGCTCTTTGTAACCGGTATCGATTTCGTTCGGGCGATGTTCGACCCCGAGGTTAAGGGCCTTCGGTCCCGACATACTCTCACATGAGTAGTGAAGAGCTTCAGGAGACCAACACGGAGGAGCGCTTCGAGTTCAAGAAGGAAGAGCACTCGGCGCTCCGCTCGGACAAGGGGCTGACCGAGGAGGTCGTCCGCCTCATCAGCGACGACAAGGACGAGCCCGACTGGATGCTCGACCGGCGACTCCGAGCCCTGAAACACTGGGAGGAGATGCCGATGCCGACCGACTGGCCCGGCCAGCCCGACCTCACGCAGGTCGACATCGACGAGATCGTGCCGTACATCCGGCCGGACGTGGACAAGCGCTCCGGAGCGGACAGCTGGGAGGACCTGCCGGACGAGATCCAGGACACCTTCGAGAAACTGGGCATTCCGGACGCCGAGCGCGAAGCCCTCTCTGGCGTGGGTGCCCAGTACGAGTCCGAAGTCGTCTACCAGAACATGCAGGAGCGCTGGGAGGAGAAGGGCGTCGTGTTCTGCAACATGGACGAGGCCGTCCGCGAACACGAGGACCTCGTCAAAGAGCACTTCATGACGTCGTGCGTCCCGCCGAGCGACAACAAGTTCGCCGCGCTCCACGGCGCGGTCTGGTCGGGCGGCAGCTTCGTCTACGTCCCCGAGGACGTGACGGTCAACATGCCCGTCCAAGCGTACTTCCGCATGAACTCCGAGGGCATGGGCCAGTTCGAGCACACCCTCATCATCGCCGAGGAGGGGTCGGAGGTCCACTACATCGAGGGCTGTTCGGCACCGAAGTACGGCACGCACAACCTCCACAGCGGCGGCGTGGAAGTGTTCGTGGGCGAGGACGCCCACGTCCAGTACAGCACGGTCCAGAACTGGTCGAAGAACACCTTCAACCTGAATACGAAGCGCGCCATCGTCGAGAAGGGTGGCCGCATGGAGTGGGTCTCCGGCAGCATGGGCTCGAAAGCCACCATGCTCTACCCGTCCTCGATTCTCAAGGGCCGCGGCGCGTCCGCGAACCACATCTCCATCGCGTTCGCAGGCGAAGGGCAGGACATCGACACCGGCGCGAAGGTCTACCACAACGCGCCCCGCACCAACTCCACTATCGAGTCGAAGTCGGTCTCGAAGGACGGCGGCCGCACCAACTACCGCGGCCTCGTCCACATCTCCGAGGGTGCGACCGACTCCTCGACCTCCGTCGAGTGCGACGCGCTGATGTTCGACAACGAGTCGACCAGCGACACCATGCCGTACATGGAGATCGACGAGAGCAAAGTCGACGTCGCTCACGAGGCGACCGTCGGCAAGATCGGCGACGAGGACGTCTTCTACCTCCAATCGCGAGGGCTCGACGACGACGACGCCAAGCAGATGATCGTCTCCGGGTTCATCGAACCGATTACGGAGGAACTGCCCATCGAGTACGCCGTCGAGCTGAATCGACTCATCGAACTCGAAATGGAAGGCAGTCTCGGGTAATTTCCACTCGATCACGACCGCCTTTTTCCGCGGCTCCGAGAGCGCTTCAGCCTCGCTCGAATGCGATACCCGTTTAAGTGAGAAGGAAAATTGTGGCGTATGACAGGCGACTCCGCCGCAGGGGACGGCCGCGGCGGGGCACCGGGAATCGACGAGATCCTGACCCTCCTCAGCGACCGCTATCGCCGACACGCGCTGGCGTGCCTCGACGGCCTGCCCGAGCCGGTCGCGCTTGAGGGGCTGACCGAACAGGTCGCCGGTCGGGAGTTCCAGCAGCCGCCGGACAACGTGTCGATGATGACCAAGACCCGCATCGCCACCGACCTCCACCACTCCCACCTCCCAAAGCTGGAGGAGGCGGGAATCATCACGTACGACGCCGACGAGGGGAAGGTGACCCGCATCACCATCGAGCCGCCCCTGACCGGCTTCCTCGACAAGGTTCGCAGGCACGAGGGGTAACGCCAGCCCGGCGCGTTTCGGGGTCGATGCTCGCCGATGGGTCGCATCGCGGGACACCACAACCCCAAAGTCACTCTCTCACGTGGGGGTTCGTATGGACGAACAGACCGACGCCGGACGCTCGTCGCTCGGCCGCCTCGCACTCCTCGCGCTGACGTTCGCCGCCGGATACGTACTCGGATCGCGGCGGGGCGGCGGGACCGACGAGTGGCAGGAGCCCGACCGCGAGCCCACCGAGATCACCATCGACGGCGACCAGTCGGCGGCTGCGGACGAGAGCGCCGACGAGGAGTCGGAGAGTTAGTCAGAATTCTCGCCCGAGGAGTCGTCCGAACCGGTCGCCATCGCTGGTTCCAGCGCGTCCCGGAACGCCCCGATGTCGGCCGGGAACACCGAGATGGGCTTGGGCCGGTCGAGCACCTTGATGCGGGCCTTCCCGCGCTTGCGGTAGCTCCAGTAGAGACTCGCCGCGCCGAACGCCGCGAACGCGAGGCCTAACGGGAGGCTCCGCGGGATCGAGTAGAGGCCGTACCCCACCAGCAGCGCGCTCAGCACGCCGAGAAACCAGTCGAATTGCTCGACCGTCACCTCCGCGATCTGGTCGAAGTCGACCGCGGTGACGGCGTCGCCGCCCGAACCATCGTCGCTCTGGACGAGCAGGCGGTCGCCGGTCAGCACCACCGATCCGCCGGTCCGAAGGGGCAGGCGCTCGCGCACGGTCTCGCCCGCGTCGAGCGCGTCGGCCGCGGTGGAGGGTGCCGCTAGCGCGTCGGCGGAGTCACCTGCTGGATCGGCTGAGTCGGTCATCGTGTCCGAATTGCAATCGCACTGCGAAAAAAGGTCGGGTCGGTCTCCGATTCGAGGAGCGGTCGAAGCGCGCGATCAGGAGCGGTCGAGCCCCGTGGTCAATCCGCGCCCGGCGCGCGCTCGTCGCCCTCGGGGCCGCCCGAGCGGTCCCAGAACGACTCGAAGTCCTCGTCGTCCTCGGACAGCTCTTCGAGTGCGGTCACGCCGCGCTCCTCCGGCGTGCCGTCGATGGTGTTGTCGAGGAAGAAGGCGATGATGCCGCCGACCGCCATCCCCGTCGAGCCGATGACGAAGACGGTGGTCGAGACGACCTCGGTGCCGAGCACCGGACCGAGCAGCGCGACCTCGGCCATGCCCTCCTGGAAGCCAGCCGCGCCGCCGGCGACGTTGCCCATGTACGCCGGAATCGCGAGCCCCGCGAACAGCGCGATGCCGACGATGAACACGTTCCGGTTGCTGTCGAGGTCGACGAACTTGAGCTGCGAGAGGCCGACCGCCGCGATCTGGCCGAACATGGCGATGTACAGCCCGCCGACGATGGGCGCGGGCAGGGTCGCGAACAGTTGGCCGACGTAGCCGACGTAGCCCGCGACGATCATCACGATCGCACCGATCTGGACCACGTAGCGCGAGGCGACGCCGGTGATGCCGATTGCGCCCACGTTCTCGGTGTAGGAGGTCGAGCCGTTGCCCGTGCCCATGATTCCGGCGAACGTGTTGCCCAGCCCCTCCATGCCGATGCCGTGGTCGATGCGCTTCTTGCTGGGCGCGCCCTTGCCAGCCATCCGGGCGACCGCGTGGTAGTCGCCGAAGCTCTCGATGGCGGAGGCCAGCATGCCGGCGATCATGCCGATGATGAACGCCGGGGTGAACTGGGGCATCCCCCACTGGAACGGGTAGATGGCCTGGACCGCCGACGCGCTGGCGACCGAGCCGAGGTCGACGTAGCTCACCGAGTCCGCGCCGTAGACGCCGGTCACCGACAGGACGGCCGCCACGACCCACGCGCTGGCGATGCCGAGCAGGACGGGGTAGAGCCGGAACGTCCGGTGGTACTTGTCGAGGTACTGGCTGAAGAGTACGATGAGTACCAGCGTCAATCCGAGCAGCCACCAGTTCTGGCCGGTCACGTCCGCGGTCGTCGCTGGGTTAACGATCTGGGGCGCGTTGAACAGCGCGAGACCGATGAGCGCGATGGTCGGAGCGATGACGACCGGGCTCATGTACCGCTTGAGCGCGCCCATCACGCCGAAGTAGCCGATGAGTACCTCGACCAGCCCGGCGACGATGACCGCGCCCATCAGCTCTCTGAGCATGAGGTTCCAGCCCGCACCCTGCGCACCGAGCACGCCGATGATGGCGATTGCAGGTGCGAGCATCGAGAACGTCCCGCCCTGCACGATGGGGTAGCGGTTCCCGATAGTTGTCTGGGCCAGCGTCGCGATGCCGGACACCACGAAAAACGTGCCGATGAGTTTGCCGACCTCCTCGGCGGGCATCCCCATCGTGCCCGCGAGCGCGAGCGGGATGGCCACCGTCGCGCCGATCATCGTGAGGTAGTGCTGGAAGCCGAGCAGCGCGGACTCGCCGAGCGGCGGCTTGTCCTCGATGCCGTACTCCACGAAGTCCGACCCGCCGGCGTCGGGGTCGGGGGCCGGACCTTCCGGCGCGATGTCCGACTCGACCTCCTCGAAGTCGTCGTCCCCGCTCATGCCGTCTCACCCGTCGAGCGCCGGTCGTCAGTCGGTGGCCCGGTCAGTGTGCGCACGTCGCGCGCGGCGCGTGCTATGCTCACGAATGGCATAGATACCAATGCATAAACAATTGGTATAAATATACCGGTAATTTTTTCGTGATGTTTCCCCGAAATCGGTGATTCCGGGGTTTGAGCCGGGGTCACGGCCGGGACAACCTATTTGAGCGTCCCTCGACAGGTGAACGTATGGCATCGGAACCCACCTACGGCGTTCACGCCGACCTGAACGTCCCGGTCGAGACGCGGGACGGAACCCGGCTGGCGACCGACGTGTATCGCCCCGCGGACCCCGAGACGGGCGACCCCATCGACGAGCCCAAACCCGCCCTACTCGACCGCACGCCCTACGACAAGTCCGGCGGACGGCTCCGCCACGGCGAGTGGTACGCCTCCCGGGGCTACGTCATCGCCATCCAGGACGTGCGCGGGCGGTTCGAGAGCGAGGGCGACTTCTACATCCACGTGAACGAGGCCGAGGACGGCGCGGACGCCGTGGAGTGGCTGTCCGACCGACCCTACTGCGATGGGCAGGTCGCCACGCTGGGCACCTCCTACGGCGCGTGGGTCCAGAACGCGCTCGCGACGCAGGATCCCGACGGGCTCGCCGGGATGTTCGTCAACATGGGCGCAGCCAACGGCCGGGAGAAGACGTTCCGGCACAACGGGGCGTTCGAGCAGCGCTGGCTCTCGTGGGCGTTCACGCTCGGGGCCGGGTTCGCCCACCAGTCGCTGGCCGACCCCGAGGTCCAGCAGACCTTCGCCGACGTGGACTTCCGGGAGGTGTTGACCGACGACGAGGGGCGACCCCGAACCGTCGAGCGCGGCAAAACCGCCCTTGCGGAGCTTCCACAGTACGAGGAGTGGGCGTTCGACATCATGGAGTCGGGACGCGCGAGCGACGACCTGTGGCGGAATCCCGGCGTCGACTTCGAGCGGTACTACGACGAGAGCGCCGACGTGCCCACGGTCTACTCGGGCGGCTGGTACGACTCGTACACGGGCGCGACCTGCGACAACTTCCGCGGCCTCGCCGACCGGACAGACAGCGACCACTACCTCCTGATGGGCCCGTGGACACACCTCGCGCGGCTCCCCGGCGGTCACGACCACAGCGAGGCGCTCCTGTTTCCACCCCTGACGTGGGAGTCCCCGACCGCGGGCGACCTCGCGTTCGGCGAGAACGCCGTCCGGAAGTACCGCGAGACGCGACTCGCCTTCTTCGACCGGTATCTGAAGGGCGAAGACAGCTGGGATCGGCCTCGCGTCGAATACTTCCTGATGGGCACCGGCGACGGCCACCGGACAGAGGACGGCCACCTGTTCCACGGCGGCGAGTGGCGGAGTGCGGAGTCGTGGCCGCCCGCGGACACGGAGATGACGAAGTTCTACGCCCACGGCGACGGCACCCTCGCCGCGGAGCCCCCGACCGCCGACGACTCCGCAACCAGCTACGAGTTCGACCCCGAGGACCCAGTCCCGACCATCGGCGGCAACACCTCGTCGTACCTCACCTACGAGCCCCGCGAGGAGTCGGTGGGCGCGTACCCGCTCGGCGACCGCAACATCGTCGACTTCGCGGGACGCGGCGGATTCGACCAGCGCACCGACGAGGACACCTTCGGTGCCGAGCCGCCGTACGGCCCGCTCGCGGACCGCGACGACGTGCTCGTCTTCCGGACGCCGCCGCTGGAGGAGGCGGTCGAGATCGCGGGGCCGATTCGGGTCCGAGTCTACGGCTCCACGGACGCGCCGGACACCGACTTCACTGCGAAGCTGATCGACGAGTACCCGGCGAGCGACGATTATCCGGAGGGGTACGCGCTCAACCTCTCGGACTCCATCTGCCGGGCGCGCTACCGGGGGTATCGTGATGAACCGGACTTCGTCGAGCCAGGCGAAGTGTACGAGTTCTACATGGAACCGTACGACACCGCGAACCGGTTCGAGACGGGCCACCGGATTCGGCTCGACATCTCGTCGTCGAACTGGCCGCGCTTCGACGTGAACCACAACACCGGCGGTCCGCTGTACGGTGGGGAGGAGTATCGCGTGGCCGAAAACACGGTGTATCACGAGCGCGGCAATGCGACGCATATTGAACTGCCGATTCTGTCTGCCGAATAGCCGATTCTCGGTTCGGTTTCGAGGAGTCTGACTCGTAGAGCGCCAGTAGGCTTCCCGCAATAGGAAGACACGTCGTGAAAACCTATAACGACCTCGTCGAACACGGCGAAAATTACGCCGACTTCAAACGACGAAACTACTCCTCGACGAACGCCACGCACCGCGAGACGCTCGACTCCCCGCCGCGGAACCGCCACGGGAAGGTGCCGATCTGGACGCGTTCGTTCAACAACTCCTCGGGCACCTGCGCGTTCTCGACGTGGATGATGCCCTCGGGGAACAGCTCGGTGTGCATGAGCTGGTAGCCCTGCGGCGGGAAGATCTCGTCGAGGTCGTCGACGCCGTGCTTCTCGCGGGCTTCGCGCGCGAGTTCGGGCCGTACGTCCCGGACCACGGTGTTCATCGGGTGGTCGGCGCTCCCGCAGTCGACCATCAGGTAGTTCAGGTCCTTCTCCTTGCACCAGTCGGCGAACTCCTGATTCGGGCCGGGGTGCTTGCAGAAGAAGGCGTGCGGGTCGGCATCCTCGCGGTGCCACGCGTACTGCTGGTAGCCCGTGTGGATGAACAGGATGTCGCCCTCGCGGACCTCGACCGCGTCCTCGATCATGTCGCTGGTGTACACGTCGTAGTCGCCTACCTCGTCCGAAATGTCGGCGATCACGGCGTCCCCGACCAGTTCGTCGAGGCCAACCGACGCGATGTCGCGCCCGCTGGCGTCGAAGTGTTTCTCGCCGTCGAGGTGGGTGCCGGTGTGGTTCATGAACTCGATCTTCTGGCCGTTGACCTTCTCGGTGTCGAGCGATTTCTCGTACCACACCTTCGGATTGTCGTAGGTCGGCCACGCGGGCGTGTCCTGCGACCACGGCTGGGTCAGGTCGTACATCGTGTATCCGTCGAGCATTCTGGAGTCCTCCGTCCGTCGGTGGAGTCGCGGGAGGGACATAAATCTTGGTAGGGATTAGCGTACCGATGGGTGTGTCGGACGGCTGCACCGAGCAAGCGAGGCGGCCCTCCGCACGCGACGACGAATACGGGTTCCCACGGCCGATAGACAGCCGAATCCGGCAGTGACATGTGAATTCACACCAAAGTTTATTACCGTCCTGCGTATACTCACTCATCTGTCGCTATCCGAGGCATCGCCCGCGAACCGACGACTCGACCCCCACGCATGAAACCCGCACCGTTCGAGTACCACCGACCCACCACCGTCGCGGAGGCCGCCGACCTGCTGGCCGACCACGGCGACGCGGAACTGCTGGCCGGCAACCAGTCGCTCGGCATCGTGATGTCGAACAGGCTGGCGACGCCCGACCACCTCGTCGACCTCAACACCGTCGAGGGCCTCGACTTCGTGACGGAGCGCGAGGAGGGCGTCGCCGTCGGCGCGATGACCCGCCACCGGACCATCGAGCGCTCGGACCTGCTGGCCGAGCGACTGCCGATACTCCCCGAGGCCGCCGAACAGATCGCCGGACCGAGCGTCCGCAATCGCGGCACCCTCGGCGGGAGCGTGGGCGAGGCCGACCCCGCGGGCAACTACCCCGCGGCGCTGACCGCCCTCGACGCCACGCTCGAACTCGTCTCGGCCGACGGCGAGCGCGAGGTCCCCGTTTCGGAGTACTTCATCGCGTACATGTTCACCGACCTCCGCGAGGACGAAATTATCCGGGCGGCCGAGATCACGACCGACCCCTTCCCACCCGAGCGCACCGGGATGGCGTTCGTCGAACTCAAGCCCACCGCCCAGACGTGGCCGACCGTCAGCGCCGCCACCGCGATCAGGGTCGACGACCCCGACGCAGCCGATCCGGTCGTCGAGGAGGCCCGTCTCGCGCTGGCGAACGCCGCGGACGTTCCGCTCCGCGTCGAGGCTGCCGAGGACGCAGTCGAAGGCGAACCGCTCTCCGAGGCGTCGCTGGACGAGGCGGCGAACGCTGCGACCGCCGCGGCCGACCCCGAGGACGAGATGCACGCCGACCGCGAGTTCAAGGAGGAGGTCGCGGGCGAGTACGCGCGACGCTCGCTGAACCGATCCTACGAGCGAGCGCAGACGTGATTCGAGAGTTCGCGGTCCTGACCGACGAGAGACCAAATCCATGATGGAATTCGAAGGCGAGTTCGAGTCAGACCTGTCGAGAGAGGAGTTGTGGAACTACTTCACCGACCCCGACGTGCTGGCCGACTGCGCGCCCGGCACCGACTCCATCGAACTGGAGTCGCCCCACGAGGTCACGGCGACCATCTCGGTCGGCGTCGGGAGCGTCAAGCCTACCTTCGACGTGGAGATGCTGGTCACCCGCACGGAGCGCCCGGAGCTGCTGGAGATGCAGGCCGACGGCAGCGCCTCCCGGAACGCGTTCGACGCGGTGGCCGAGATGCGACTGGCGGAGAACGGCGACGGGGGAACAACCGCTCACTGGTCGGCGACGACCGACGTGTCTGGCATGATCGCGAGCCTCGGCCAGCGGGCCCTCGGGAGCGTGACCGACAAGCTGGTCACCGACTTCTTCGAGGATCTGGAGGCGAAAGCACAGGAGGGCGAACCCGCGGAGTCGAAACTGGAGGCCAAGCCGGACGCCGAGGCGTCGCTAGAGGACTGACTAGGACTCTTCACCGTCGTTTCGAGTACAGTCCCGAGCGCGATGCCGAGGGCCATCCCCTGCGCGAGGTTCTCGTCTTTCTCGGTTTCGGCGCTCTCCGCCGGTGCGTCGCTCTCCGCAGTTTCGTCGCCCTTCTCGGTTCCGTCGTTCGTGGCGGTCATACGGCACGCGAGTCGCGGTGCCGCGATAAATCGGTCGTCGGAATCGACGTATCACAACGGCTAAACGGAAGACAGGTGTACAAATCGGTCATGTCCTCCCTCTCGCTCTACGAGGACCGACTCTCCCGAGCGCTCGACGGCGAGGAGTTCGCCATCGCGGTCGTCACCGCGACCAAGCCCGACTTCTACAAGCAAGCGCCGCTGGTCACGGCGGCCGAGGAGCGCGGACTGCCGTGTTTCGTGCTCCACACCGGGCAACACTACGACGACGTGCTCGGGCACGGCCTCGCCGAGTACGACCTCGAATCCAGCATCGGCGTCGACATGCAGATTCGGGGCGGCCTCTCCGAGAAGACGGCCGACCTGATGACCCGGACGAAGGCGGTTGCGGACTATCTCGACGCGGAGTACCCCGACACCACCGTCCTCCCCATCGTCCACGGCGACACCCACGCCGCGGGCGTGTTTCCGCAGGCGTGGGCGTTCGCCACGAACCAGTTCGTCGCGCACAACGAGGCCGGGCTACGGGGGATGATGCCCGCCTTCGAGAACGCCGACGACCCCGAGACGTTCGTCGCCGACCAGTTCGAGGGCGAGTGGACGCTGAATCGGGCCGAGCCGTTCCCCGAGCAGTACGACACGTTCGTCGGGAGCGCGGCCGCCATCTACCACTTCGCGCCGGTCGAGCTGAACCGCCAGCACCTCCGGAACGAGGGCTACCCCGCCGAATCGAACGGGACCGAGCGCGTGCCTGTCGTCGGCAACTCCATCGTGGACGCCATCGAGGCGAAGCGAAATGCGGATCTCGACGAATCCATCTTCGACATCTATCCCGTCCTGGAGGAGCGCGACGACTGGGTTCGGGTGGACGTCCACCGCCGCGCCAACCTCCTGCCCGAGCGATTTTCCGCCATCGTCGAGGGCGTGATCGGACTGGTCGAGGACGGCTACAACGTCAACTTCGTGGAACTGAACGCGACGAGGGAGGCCTTGGAGAACTACGGCTACCGCGACACGCTGCTCGAACTCGACGAGGAGCGCGAGAACTTCCTCTTTACTGGGCTCTGGAAGAAGCACGCCCACGTGTACGAGTTTTTGACCTCCGGCCAGTGCTTCGCGGAGTTCACCGACTCGGGAAGCATGCAGGAGGAGCTCAACGTCATCGAGGAGGCGTTGTGTCTCACCGCGCGATTCAACACCGACCGGCCCGAAACCGTGATGGACGCCGAGTCGAACCTGCTCGTGCCGCCGATCTCGGGCGATCACGTCCGCGAGATGATCGAGTACGTCTACGAGACCGACGCGGTGCGGGATCGGCTCGGGAACAACGAGAACCTCTACGGGGAGGACGTGGGACGGCAGATCGTGGCGTTCCTCGACGAGCGCCGGGACGATCCGGTGTTCGAGTGGGCCCACGAGCGCGCCGGCTTCGACGGCGACGACCGCGCGTTCGACTATCTGTAACGGTCGACTACGTGGAAGGACATTCGGTGCAGAACTGTCTTGGATGACACCCGGCGCGTGACTACCCCGAATTTGCCGCCCGGCGCGCCTACTCAACTTGACACCCGGCGCGCGCGAGCAACGCGCGCCAGGGACGAACGACCGAACGAAGTGAGGGAGAGAGGAGGCTGGGGAGGTGTGAGGCTGCGGCTTCTCATGTGCCTCGGAAGTAGCTAGCTTCGTGCTGACACACGTCCCTACGAGACCGCTACTGATGCTTGAGCCTCGGCGTGACCGCACCGCAACAGCACAGCAACCGCGAGCCTCGAACCTCCCCAACCTCCTGCGCTTCTCGGGCTTCGCCCTGCGATGCTCGTCCCTCGCGCGATTTGCGCGGCGCAAGAGAGCGCCGCGCAAATCGCGCGCCGATTGGAAAGATAAACCAGCGAGAACCAGTGGACGAGTTCCCGAGCGCAATTCCACGAACGTCTCGAATCACCGAGTTCTCACGGCCGATGACTTGAGTTGCGAGCCCGTCGTGCGCCCGGCATGAAGGCAGTCACGGTGGAGAACGACCGCATCGAGTGCGACGACGTCGAGGAGGGCCGCCACGGGCTCGTCTGCTATCACGACGAGCGCGTGGTGGGCTACGTCCCGTACGACCGACTCGACCGCGTGGCGGAGACCCGGACGCCAGTGGCGTCGAGTTCGCTCCGGAGCGTGGGCTACGACGACGGAGAGGGCGTCCTCGAACTCGAATTCCGGAGCGGCGGCGTCTACCGGTATGCCGACGTGCCCCGCGAGACGTACGAGGAACTGCTGAGCTCGCGCTCGCACGGGTCGTACTTCCACGAGCAGATCCGCGGGCAGTACGACTACCATCGGATTCGGTGAGACGGACGCGGAGGTTTAACCTCCTCGCGCACAAAGCGCCGCCGATGGGACGGAACCGCGACGGCCCAGTAGTGCGGAATCGCGACGACCTCGTGGGGGAAACCACCAGCGCCCGCGATGCAGTCAGCGACCTCGCACTCGACTGCGTCGAGGCCGGAATTCGTGCCGCGAACCCCCGAGAAGTAGCCCGTGAGGCGGTTGGGGTCGAGGAGGAAACCCTCACCGTCGCGGACGAGGCCTACGACCTCGACGCCTACGAGGAGATCGTGGTCCTCGGCGGCGGGAAGGCCGCGGTCGGAATCGCGGCCGCGCTCGAAGACGCGCTCGGCGAGCGAATCGACCGCGGGGTCGTGGTGTCCGACGACGTTGGGAGGCTTGACCCCGACCGTGTAGAAATATACGAGGGCGACCACCCGGTCCCGAGCGAGCGCGGGGTCGAGGGCGCACGGCGCGTGCTCGACCGCGCGGACGCGGCAGACAAAGAAACGCTCGTGCTCGCTATCGTCACCGGCGGCGGGAGCGCGCTCCTCCCGGCACCGGCCGAAGGGCTCTCGCTGGCGGACCTCCGAGCGACGACCGAGGCACTGCTGGCGAGCGGCGGGACCATCGGGGAGATGAACGCGGTGCGCAAGCACTGTTCGGCCATCAAGGGCGGCCGCCTCGCCGAGCGGGCGGCACCCGCCACGGTGGTCGGCCTCGCGGTGAGCGACGTGGTGGGCGACGACCTCGCGACCGTCGCCAGCGGGCCGCTCTCGCCCGACGATTCGACCTTCGGGGACGCGATCGCGGTGCTGGACCGGTACGGCATCGACGCGCCGCGAGCGGTCCGCGAACGACTGACGGACGGTTCGAACGGGGCAATCGCGGAGACCCCGACCGCTGGCGATCCGGCGTTCGACGGCGTCTCGGTCCACGTCGTCGCCAGCGCGACCACCGCGCTCGATGCCGCAGCCGAGACCGCTCGCGAGAGTGGGTACGACCCCCTCGTGCTCTCCTCCCGGATTCGCGGGGAGGCCCGCGAAGCGGCCAAAACCCACGCCGCGGTCGCCGAGGAGATATTGACGACCGGAAATCCCGTCGAGACGCCCGCAGTGGTGCTCTCCGGCGGCGAAACGACCGTTACAGTCCGGGGCGACGGCGAGGGCGGGCCGAATCTGGAGTTCGCGCTCGCGTGGGCGCTCGACCTCGATCCGGACCTCGGTGGCGACTCGGACCACGACCCCGACGACCGCCCACCCGTGGCGCTCGCCAGCGTGGACACCGACGGGCGCGACGGCGGGACCGAGGTCGCAGGGGCGCTCGTGGACGACCGAACCGTTCGCGAGATTGTTCAGAGTGCTAACAGCGAGGCCGACTGCGGGGCTGGCGACGCGGCCGACTCGGCCGCGTCG
>NZ_QLVG01000072.1 GCF_003382685.1 Halorussus litoreus
GGCCCGTGGACGCCGTAGCGTCCACGGGCCGCGCGCAGCAAACGTTTCACATGAAGTCCGCGATACTACCCTGCTTGTTCTTGTCGTTTTCGAAGATGCTCTCCAGCCTGCGGTTCATGATGTCGAGTCGCTGCTTGGTGTATTCCCGGCAGTCGTACTTCTCGGCCACCCGAATCGCGGTCTCCATGTACTTGTTCACAGACCCCTGGTGGACCGTGAGGTTCACGTCGCCGCCGCACTCCCGGCACTCGCGTGTCAGGGGCATCCGGCGGAACTTCTCGCCGCAGTCGAGACACCGCGTCTCCTGCCGGGAGAACGCCCGGAGGTTGCCGATGAGGTCCGGCAGGAAGTGGTACTCGATGACGCGCTCGGCCACGTCGGTCTCGTCGACCGACCGGAGCTTCCGGGAGAGTTCGAGCTGAGCGTCCATCTTGTCCATCATCGACCCGAGCGTCTTGTACGCCGAGAGGTCCGGCCCCATCGCGATGTCCGTCACGTCGTGGGTGTGATGGAAGTCGGTGTACTCTCGGTCGGTGCCCAAATTCTCCTCCGCGATGGTCATCACGTCCTCGACCTCGCCGGGGTCGGCCATCTCGCGGGTCGCCTCGTAGAACTCCCGCGGGTACTCCCGGACGATGTCCATGTTGTGCGCCTCGTCGTCGATCTCCGAGGGGTCGATGCGCGAGGACATCACGAGCGGCGCATCCATTTGCCCGCCGCGCTGGTCGGGCAGGAACTCCTTGCTGAAGTTGAGCAGGCCGTCCAGCAGGAGCATGACGCAGTCCTCGTCGCCGTCGCACTGGCCGACAAAGAGGTCGTTTGCGACGAGCGTGTGGGTATCTTCGACAGTGAGACAGTAGGTGTGGTCAATGTCTGCGTCGACAATCTCGACTCCCATCACCTCGTCTCGCTCGAAGGACCCTCCGTCAGCAACAGCACGAGAGTTGGCCGTCGGCGCAGAATCGTCGGCATCTGGCGACCCGAGGAAGCCGGGGACCGTAGCACCGACTTCCAGTTCTCGCGCTTCGATTTCTTGAAGACGACCGTTCTGCCAACGACGCATCGAGTGGTCCGGCGTAACCGTGATCTCCCGACCGCTTCGCGTCTCGATTTCTACGAGGTGCTCAGGCGCGGGATGTTTCGAAACCGCTTCGACCGGTTTCTGAACAACGTCACCCTCATCATTTACCGAGGGAACCCACACGTCACCGTCCAGTTCCTCGATCAGCGCGCCGAAGTCGTCCTCTCGGGGGTCGTCGAGTCGCCCCTCCACTAGCGTCCGAATCTCGTCGTAGTGCCACTTACCAGACTCGTCCTCGTACCAGACTTTCGTCTCGGGGTGGAAACAGTTCCGGCGCTTTGCGGCGTGAAAGTACGGATGTGCGTATCCGACGGCCGCGCTCGTGAACCCGACGACGCGGCCGACCACCGCCGCGGAGGTGTGGGGAGCCATGCCGAAGACGAGTTCGCCCACGAGCTCCTCGCGGTCGTCCATCTCGTAGAACCGGTCGAGCCCGTAGTACTGCTCCAGCAGGTCGTCGACGAAGTCGGCGGTCTGGAGCATGTGCTCGGCTGCGCCGTCCGAGAGCACGACGTCCTGGACCTTGAGCTCGACCAGCTGGTCGTCGTGTTCGAGGCGCTCGCCGTGGATGTCCTCCTCGTATCCCAGCGACCGGAGGTGCGCGGCGGTCACGTCGAGTTCCTCCGGGCGGACCGCGGTGACCGGCAGGTCGGTCATGTCGTAGCGTATCGTGCCGTCCTTGAACGCCGAGACGTCGTGTTTCGCCCGGAGGACGCCCTTCTCGACGGACTCGGGCGTCTTGTACGACGACGACAGCCCCTTGACGCCTTTCAGCGTGTCGAAGGCGTTCTCGCGCTCGCCGACCGACTCCAACGCCGACCGGAACCGGTCGTTCACGTCGATGGTACGCCACTCGACCGGGGTAGCCTCGACTTCGCACCGGTCGCAGATGGCCCGCCCCGACTCGTCGAGTTCGACCACCGAGCCACAGTCTGGGCACTCGAAGTGGGCGAACGTGTTGCCGCCGCACTCGGGGCACCTGCACTCGTAGGTGTGTTCGCCGCAGTCCTCGCACTCGCGGCGGCCGACCTGCACGTCGACCTCGCCCGGCGTGCTCTCCATGTCGTCGGCGTGCTTGGCCGCGGCGGCCACGTCGCGCTGGCTCCCGCCGGCCTCGCCGATGGGGAACAGGGTGTGGACCGCGGGCGAGAGCTCGCGCTCCTCGGACTTCTCCGGGCGGCCCATCCGGTTGCCGATCCGGGTGGGCGCGCGCTCGCGGACATCGAACGGCGCGACCTCGTTGACGGCCTTCACGGCGTTGTCGCCGGGCTCGTCCTCGCCCCATTCGTGGGCGTCCGGCGAGAGGTCGTCCCACGCCTTCCGGAGGCTACGAGATTCCTTGTCGACGGTCACCCCGAGCGAGCGCACGAGGGGCTGCCACTCGGGAATCCGGATCTCCGATTCGGCCTGCTCGTGGGGGACGAGGATGCACTCGAGCGCGGTGCGAACCTCCTCGTCGGTGAACTCGATGACCAGCGTCTCGTCGTCCGGGTCACCGACGAGTTCCCCCGCGGCGACCGTCTCGGCGAGCCCCTCGAACTGGTCGACGGTGAGGTCGTGCCAGAGGTAGGTGTACTTCGGGTGGAGCGGCGCGTCGTACTCGGTGGCCCACGTGACGGCCTCCTCGGCGCGGGGGTCGTCCAAGTCCACCGAGGGCGCGTCGCGGAGCGCCTGCACGTCCGCGCCCGCGTGGTCGAAGTCCTTCACCCACCACTCGACCGTGTAGGAGGCGGGCGCGAGCGGGTGGTTGTTCTCCACGAACTCGCCGTAGTTGACCAAATACTCCCCGAGGTCGAGGATCTTTTCCACCCCGTTCCGGAGTTCGAGCGCCTCCTCGGGGTCGTCGATGCGGCGCACGTCGCCGTTGGCGAGCCTGACCGTCGGCCCCTCGATGGAGTCGACGGGGACCACGCCCGCGGCCTTGCCGGGCCGCTCGGTCTTGATCTGGGTCCCCGTCGCGAGGAAGTCGTCCACGAGGTGCATCGTCGCGGGGTGGACGCCCGCCGTGGCGAAGCCGTGGTTTCGCGCTCGGCCGTAGCGCAGCCGGAATCCGCCGGAGTCGCTGGGATGGCCGAAGACGGGGCGGCCCGCGATGAGATCCCGGAGGAACTTCTTCGCGGGCTCGACACGCGGCGGACCGCTGAGTTCCTCCGGAGCGCCCTCGTCCTCCTCGTCGTCTCCGACCGCGTCCGCGTCTCCCTCTCCTTCGCCAGTCGCCTCGGCGTCGGTCTCCTCGGCGCTCTCGTCGCCGTCGTCCTTCCCGATGGTGCCGTCGATGAGGTCCTGGAGCCACGGCCAGTCGACCTCGTCGAGGTTCCGGGTGTAGCGCTGGATCTTCGGGGCCTTGAGCGCGATCCCCTCCGCGAGGACGAGACACATCCCGCCGCGGGCGTTGTTGGTGTCGACCCGTTCGAGGTCCCGGAACCCCGACACCTCCTCGTCGCCGGTCGCCTCGCCGTCGAGCATGATGGGCATGTGCTCGGCGATGAACGTCGTCTCCTTGTCCTTGGGCGTGTACTGGAGGCCGGTTTCCTTGTCGTAGAGATTTATCTCCTCGGCGTAGCGCTCGACCTCGCTGTCGCGGGCCTCGTACTCCTCGACGCCGATGAGCGCGCGGGCGTAGTCGGCGACGAGCACCGACAGCGCCTGTGCGGTCCCGCCTGCCGAGCGGATCGGGCCGGCGTAGTAGACGTTGACGAACTCCGTGCCGTCGTCGTTCTCGAGCAGTTCCACCTTGTCGATGCCCTCGATGGGCGCGGCGACCACGCCCTCGGTGAGCAGTGCGACCGCGGTCCGGACCGCGCCCTCGACCTTCCCGGCTCTGGTGTCGTAGTCGCCGACGCGACCCTCGGCGAAGTCCTCCGCAAGCTCGAGAGCGGCCTCCTCGCGGCTCATCTCGCCCTCCAGTTCGCGGACGCGCTCGGCCACCCCGTCGATGCCGAGGATGTTCTCCACCCGGTCGGCCATGTCCTTGGCGACCGGAATCTCGACCTCGGGTTTGGGGTCGCCGCTGTTGGCGCGGGCCTCGCGGGCGACCGCGAACGCCTCGTCGAGGTCGGCTTCGAGGTCCTCGAAGTAGCGCTCGTCCTCCTCGCGCATTATAGCCAGAGGTCGAGGTCGGTGGGTTCGTCGTGCTCGCGTTCGAGTTCCTCCTCGAACGAGCGCACGTACAGCTCGCCGGCGAACACCGTGGCCGAATCGAGGTGGCCCGCGAGCGTCTGACCGCTCGCCCGCGAAAGGACGGCGTGGGTGTGGGCGAACCGCTCGCCGTCGAGCCACGAGACGTTACCGACGCAGGCCGCGACTTCGAGCGGTTCGTCGAACTCGACCTCGCGGTACTCCATCTCCGACTGGTCGTAGAACCAGACGGTGGCGTCCTGGACCGCGCCCATGGCGACGAACCACGCGGCGTCGACGCCGGCCTCGTCGGCGAGCGCCTCGATCTCGCTACGCCAGTCCTCTCCGTGGCCGAGTCGCGCGACGAACTCGCGGTCCCCAGAGACCTCCCGATAGTTCATGTTCCGTGGGACGTGCGGCGACGGCAAAAAGGTTCAGTATCGGGGCGTTACCGTGCGGCCGTCGGCCGACGCTGCGAAAAAACGACCGTTGGAAAGTCGCTACTGCCAGTCCTGGAGAGCGACGCTTCCGGATACCGGAACCGCGAGCCACGCGTCGTCTGCGGTCGTGTCCGCGATGATAAGTCGCTCCGTGCGACCATCATCGTCCAGCGAGGCCATGACCTCGCGCTGTGCGACCGATTCCGACGGGGTGGCCGTGTTCGGGGCCATATGTGACAATTGGTATCACACGGTATAAACGCTCCGAAACGACAACTGCGGACACGAGACCGACAAGTTCAAACGATGGTAACTGATACCACGGTCGAGCCACCAAGCCTCCGCAACACTACTGCACGGTGCATCGCGGCCACGTATCGCCATCGGGCATTACTGAAACCCTCGTGTCAGGAGCGGAGGGCCGTGAAGGGTTCGGCAGGTTCGAAGGTTGCGATTCGGAGACGACGGTAGCAGAAACTGGAAATCGACCGGCCGAACAGCGGTGAACGTGACGTAAGTCGGCGTTACGCCGTGGTTTCTGCAAGTGACAAGCGGTAAGTTTATCCGGTCCGATTTACAATCAGCGGGTGGATGACAGATACTGACAACCTGAGCCGCCGTCGTTTCCTGCAGGCGACCGGCGGTGCGGCATCGGCTGTAGCCCTCGCTGGCTGTACCGGTGACCAGGACGACAGCGGGAACGAGACGACCACGGAGAGCAGCGACGGCGTCGGCCAGCCGCCAGAAGGAGAGAACATCCTCCGGCTCATCAACTCGACGATGACCACGATAGACCCCATCAGGGCGACTGACACCGCCTCTGGGACGGTTATCCAGCAGGTGTTCGACGCCCTGATGAACTATCCGAACGGCGAGATTCAGGTCGAGAATCAGCTCGCCGCAGGCCACGAGGTCTCCGATGACTTCACGACCTACACGTTCGAACTGAAGGAGGGCGCAACCTTCCACAACGGCGACGAGGTCACTGCGGACGACTTCGTCTACTCGTGGGAGCGACTCGCCGCCTCCGACAAGTCCCGGCGCGCATACTTCATCCTCGACTCCATCGGCGTCGAGCACGAGATGGAGACGGTCACGAAGACGACCAAAGAGGGCGAGGAAGAAGAGGTCGAACAGTACAAGCCCGGCTCGATGGCGGTCGAGGCCGTGGACGAGTACACGATCGAGATCAACCTCTCCAGCCCGTTCCACGCCACGATGGAGATGCTGGCGTACACCTCCTTCGCCGTGGTGCCCGAGGGCATCGTGGGCGACATCGAGGGGTACGAGGGCAAGATTGACCACAGCGAGTTCGCCACAGAGAACCCCATCGGTGCCGGCCCGTTCGAGTTCGAGTCGTGGGAGTCGAACAACGAGGCGGAGGTCAGCAAGTTCGACGACTATCACGGCGAGGCCGCGAGCGTCGACGGCGTCCACTGGAATATCATGTCGGATTCCGAGGCGATGCACACCTACGGGACCGTCAACCAGAACGCCGACATGATAATCAACAACCAGCTCCCGACCGGCCACTACGATCCCAAGAAGGTCAACGTCGAGGAAACCGACGATCTCGGCCGGCAGGTCGGGACGTACGGTGAGACCACGAGCGGCGCGACGATGGACTACACCGGCTTCGCCACCGTGAGTGCCTACTACATGGGGTTCAACACCGACGCCGTCGACAAGCCCGTCCGTCAGGCGGCGGCGTACGCGATGAACCAGAAGGAGGCCGTGGATTCGGTGTTCAAGGGTCGTGGCGACACCTCCTACCACTTTACGCCCCCATCCATCTACCCCGGCGGCGCGCCCGCCTACCGCGAGCACGCCGAGAACAAGTACCCCTACGGCTACGACGAGGAGCAGCTCGATCAGGCCCGACAGGTGATGGAGGACGCGGGCTACGGCGACGACAACCGCGCCTCGTTCACGTTCACCGTCTACGAGTCCTCTGACACGTGGCCCCAGCTGGGCCAGCTCCTGCGGGACAAGCTCACGAGCGTGTACATCGACATGGAGATCGAAACCGCGCCGTTCTCGACGCTCACCGAGCGCGGTCGGAGCGGCAACCTCGAAGCGTACTCGCTCGGCTGGGCCATGGACTGGCCCGCGCCGGACAACTTCCTCCAGCTGCTCAACCCGCCGCTCACCGACACCTCGAAGGACGCGCCGATCTCGTACTTCAACTGGTCGGGCACCGACGCGGCCGAGCAGGCCACCCAGGCGTGGGAGACCATCCAGAACAACCCCGCGCCGACCGAGGAGGACCAGAGCGCCCGCGGCGAGGCGTACGTCCAGATGGAGGAGGCCAACTGGGAGGACATGTGTCTGCTCCCGACCTACCACCAGATGGACGAGCGGTTCAAGTACCAGTGGGTCGACTGTCCCAAGTTCGGCGGCGCCCAGACCAGCCGACAGATGTACAACACGGTCTCGCTCAACGAGCGTAACTGACGACACCGACGTTCTTTTCTTGCCAGCGCGGTCCACCAGTCTCGACGGTACGGTCCATCCGTAGATTTCGTACGATCTGCGGGGGGATTCTCCCTCGTTCCCGGATTGGGAAAGCGCAAGACATAATGAGACGACCACCGAATTCCCCACGCATGTGCGCGGTCCAGTATGGGTACGTTCGCGATACTTGCCGCACAATCGGCGGTGATCCGCCGTGAGTCGGTGGCAGTACTTCGCCAAACGACTGTTGCTCTCGATTCCGGTGTTACTGTTCGGGACCTCGATCACGTTCCTCGTGATCCGGGCAGGACCGCTCGACCCGGTCTCCGCGATCCTGGGGCCACAGGGGGATCCCCAGGCGTACAACACCATCAGGAGACAGCTCGGACTGAACCAGCCGCTCTGGCAGCAGTACATCGACTACATGGTCAACATGTTCACCTTCAATCTCGGGCAGTCGTGGGTGCTCCAGCCCGACACCAGCGTCTACTCGCTGGTGCTCGGCTACGCGCCCCGAACCATCTGGCTGGGGTTCTGGTCGGTACTCATCGCCATCTTCATCGGCATCCCGCTCGGCTTCTACGCCGGACTGAATCCGAACACGTTCAGCGACTACTTCGCGTCGTTCGGAGGTATCGTCTGGCGGGCGATGCCGAACTTCTGGCTGGCAGTCATCCTGATGAGCGTGCTCTCCCAGTCCGAGAAGTTCTTCTTCGGCTTCGACTGGCAGACGTTCCTCTACAGTACCAACGTCACGGGACCGCCGCCGCTTCCAGACCCGATCTGGAAGCTGTTCACCAACCCCGACCAGTTCGTCAGGGCGCTCAAGAAGATCGCCCCGGCCGCGCTGGTGCTGGGGTCGGCGTCGATGGGTAACGAGATGCGCATCGGCCGGACCGCAGTGCTCGAAACCATCAACTCCAACTTCATCGAGACTGCCAAGGCCAAGGGCGTCCCGCCGCGGTCGCTGGTGTGGAAACACATCTTCCGGAACGCGCTCATCCCGCTGGTGCCAATCATCACGGGCGAGGCGTTCATCCTCATCGGCGGCTCCGTACTGGTCGAGACGGTGTTCGACATCAGCGGCATCGGCTTCCTGTTCTTCCAGGCGGTCAAGAACGGCGACATGCCGCTGACGGGATCGTTGATGTTCATCTTCATCGTGCTGGTGGTGCTCATCAACATCGTCCAGGACCTGCTGTACACGATAATCGACCCGCGAGTCGGCTACGAAGGAGGTGCCTGACGTGAGTTCGAGACCACACCGAGAGGACGTGTCGATTCGACAGCGAATCGCCGAGAACCCCGGTCCGGCACTCGGATGGCTCGCCGGAGCGCTGCTCCTGTTCGCGCTGGAGGCTGGGGCGGTCGTCCACTTCGTGACCGGCCTGTTCGGGTCGCCGGTCGAGCTACCGACCCTGCTCTCGCGCGAACTCATCCCGAACAACGGCTACCAGACGCCGAGCGGTGCGTGGCAGGAGACGTTCCTCGGCCTGCCCGCCGCGTACGCGTGGGCACTGCGAGTCGTCCTCGTGTACGCGTACTCGTTCGTCTGGATGTACTGGCTCTGGCGGGGGTATCTGGTCTTCCGCGAGAACTACCGGTACGCCGACTGGACGCCGCGCGACGACATGATCGACCGGCTTCGGGGTCACCGCTGGGGACAGTTCGGCGCGATCATCGTGTTCGCGTTCGTCGTGATGGCGCTGTTCGCACCGGCGCTCGGGCCGACGACCGTCGAGCGGACCATCTCGAACCCGTACTCGCACTCCATCGAGTACTACAACGATCAGGGCCAACTCGAGAACATCACGGTCGGGTCGGCCAATCTCGATTCACGCTCGCAGGGGACGCCCCAGCAGAACGTCGGGCCGATGCAGTACGACCAGTTCGGCCGCTTCCATCCGTTCGGGACGTTACCGAGCGGGAAAGACATGTTCACGTTCATGGCGTCGGGAGCGCGGATATCGCTGTTCATCGGACTCAGCGCAATCATCGTGAGCGGACTCATCGCGGCGGCGTTCGCGCTGCTGACGGCCTACTACAAGGGGCTGGTCGACCTCGGAGTGGTCATCGTCGGTGACTCCATCATGTCGCTCCCGAGACTGCTGTTCGTGATACTGCTGACGGTGGTCCTCAGCGGGACGTGGATCGCCGAGATATACAGCGGGGCGGTGATACTGGCGCTCATCTTCGCCGGCACTGGGTGGCCGTTCCTGTGGCGCTCTGTGCGTGGCCCCGCGATGCAGGTGTCCGAGCAGGAGTGGATCGACGCCGCCAAGAGCTTCGGACAGAAGCCACGGGTCACCATGCGCAAGCACATGGCCCCGTACATCCTCGGCTACCTGCTGGTGTACGCCTCGATGAGCCTCGGCGGCATCGTCATCGCGGTCGCCGGGCTGTCGTTCCTCGGGCTCGGCATCAACCCGCCGACCCCCGAGTGGGGCCGGGCGGTCGACATCGGCCAGTCGTACGTCACCACCGCGTCGTGGCACATCTCGTTCATCCCCGGCGTGATGATCGTGCTGGTCGTGACCGCGTTCAACGCGCTCGGCGACGGCATCCGCGACGCCATCGACCCGCAGAGCGAGACCGGTGAAGGCGAGGGCAACGAGGCCGCCGCGGCGACCGGAGGTGGTGCCTGATGGCTCAACGCGAAACCACCGCGAGCCGCAGCGAGCAAGCGCCGCTCCTGCAGGTCGAGAACCTCCAGACGGCCTTCTTCACCGACAAGGAGACCATCCGCGCGGTCGACGGCATCAGCTTCGACATCCGGCGGGGCGAGACCGTCGGCATCGTCGGCGAGTCGGGCTCCGGCAAGAGCGTGACCGCCCGCTCCATCATGGGGCTGGTGGACTCGCCCGGCCGGGTGCTCGACGGGAGCAGCATCAAGTTCGACGGCGAGGAACTCACCGAGAAGTCCGAGAAGGAGTATCGGAGCCTCCGGGGGAGCGACATCGCGATGGTGTTCCAGGACCCGCTCACGTCGCTCAACCCCGTCTACACGGTGGGCAACCAGATCAAGGAGGCGCTCCGGCTCCACCGCGACATGCGCGGGGCCGAAGCCACCGAGGAGGCCATCGACCTGCTCGAAGCGGTCGGGATTCCCGACGCCTCGCGGCGGGTGACCGAGTACCCCCACGAGTTCTCGGGCGGGATGCGCCAGCGCGCGGTCATTGCGATGGCACTGGCCTGCGACCCCGAACTCCTCATCTGTGACGAGCCGACGACCGCGCTCGACGTGACGATTCAAGCCCAGATCCTCGAACTCCTCGATGACCTCCAGGAGGAGCGCAATCTGGCGATCATGTTCATCACCCACGACATGGGCGTCATCGCGGAGGTTTCCGACCGCGTGAACGTGATGTACGCGGGCGAGATCGTCGAGAGCGCGCCGGTCGTGGAGCTGTTCGAGAACCCACGACATCCGTACTCGCAGGGGCTGTTGAACTCGATTCCGGGCAATCAGCCCGATACCGACCGGCTCTCGACCATCGAGGGCGACGTGCCGACGCCGAACGAACCCGCGACGTACTGTCGGTTCGAGCCCCGCTGTCCGAAGGCGTTCGACGAGTGTTCGAAGGTCCACCCCGAGTCGCTGGCGGTCAACGACGACGCGGCGGACCACACCGCGGCCTGTCTGCTGTACCCCGAGGACGTCTCGCAGGCCGAGGCGGTCGAGTTACACGAACGGCGCGGGAGCCAGCGCGAGGTGAGCGAACGATGAGCGAACAGATCCAACAGGAGTCGGTCAGCGTCGCCACGGGCGAGACGCTCGTGGAGGTCAACCAGCTGCGGACCTACTACGGCGAGGGCGGCATCATCGAGTCGAACCCGGTGAAGGCGGTCGACGGGGTCGACTTCGAGATCAAGCGCGGCGAGACGCTCGGACTCGTCGGCGAGTCGGGCTGCGGGAAGACCACGCTCGGCCGGACGCTCATCCAGCTCGAGGACGCGACCTCGGGCGAGGTCCTGTTCGACGGGACGGACGTGACCGAGCTGTCGGGCACGGAGCTGAAGGACTGGCGGCGAAACAGCCAGATGGTGTTCCAGGACCCCGAGTCCTCGCTCAACGACCGGATGACGGTCGGCGAGATCATCCGCGAACCCCTCGACGTTCACGACTGGCCGACCATCGGGGTCGTCGTCGACGCCGACGTGGCGACGACAATCGAGGGCAACGGCGTCGCCGACGCCCGGACGACCGAGGGCGTGCGCAGTGACGTGACCGTCACCGTCCGCGGCGGCTCGGTGACCGACGTGGAGACCCGCGACGAGATGCAGCTCGAACGCGACGACGTGGAGGTCGAACTCCGCGGCGACGACCCGACGACGGTCCGGGTGAAAGTGACCCGGTCGCGCGACCAGATTCGCCGGGCCCGCGTGCGCGAACTCCTCGACACGGTGGGGCTCCGACCCGAACACTACTACCGCTATCCCCACCAGTTCTCGGGCGGCCAGCGCCAGCGCGTGGGCATCGCCCGCGCGCTCGCGCTCGAACCCGAGTTCGTCGTGCTCGACGAGCCGGTGTCCGCGCTCGACGTGTCGGTGCAGGCCCAGATCCTCAACCTGCTCGAAGATCTGCAGGACGAGTTCGGGCTGACGTACCTGTTCATCGCTCACGACCTGAGCGTGGTCAGGCACATCTGCGACCGCGTGGCCGTGATGTATCTGGGCAACGTCATGGAGCTGGGTGAGACAGAGGAACTGTTCGCGAATCCGAAGAACCCGTACACCCACGCGCTGCTGTCGGCGATTCCCGAACCCGACCCGACTGCCGACAGGGAGCGGGTCACCCTGCGCGGGACGCCGCCCAGCCCGCGCGATCCGCCGACGGGCTGTCCGTTCACGACCCGGTGTCCGATGAAGATACGCCCGGACAAGTACCAGAACATGGACGCCGACACGTGGGTCGCCATCGAGGTGTTCCGCGAGGTGCTCCGGGAGCGCGAGCGCGCCGAGAAGTCGCTGACCGAGCAGGCCAAGGAGCTGCTCGGGATGGAGACGCGGTTCTCCGACATCGACGAGATCAAGCGCGAGCTGTTCGGCGACATCGACCTCTCGCGTGAGGTCGAAGAGCACGTCGACCGGGCCGCCGAGCACGTCGCGGACAACGACGAACAGGGAGCCCGCCGAGTGCTCCGCGAGGAGTTCGGGAGCATCTGCGACGACGAGCGGCCCGACGACTACGTGGTCAGCGACACCGGCCGGGTGAGCCACTGTCACCGCCACATGGACGAGTACACCGAACCCGACGAGTTCGTCCCGTACACCGAGCGGTAGATGTCTTCGACCTCCTCTTCGGAGCCGCTGTCGGCCTCGTCGCGGCGCGCCCGGCAGATTGTCGACGCCCTGGTGTACGCCAACGCGGTCGCCGCGGTGGTGTTCGCGCTCGGCGTGGTCGTTGGGCTTCTCGTCGGCGGAGGGCTCGTGACCGCGAAGTACGTGCTGTTCGTCGTCGGCCTGCTGGCCTTCGGCTACGCGACGCTCCAGTTGCGGCCGAGCCCGCCGTGGGGCACCGAGCGCACCGAGGACGGGAAGATCACGGTCACGCAGAACCGGCCGGACGGCACGGTCATCAGCGAGCGCGAGGAGACGCGATTCCAGGCGGCGGTCCAGCGCATCCCGCCGCTCCCGTGGTACTCGCTCCCGCCGTCCGAGCGCTTCTCCATCGCGGCGAAGATGTTCCTCGCGAGCCTGACCGTGCTCGCGTGGTCGTTCCTGATGGAGACGGTGTTCGGTATCGCCGCGGTGTGAGGGCTGTTCTCGCTGGAAGTCGGGGGTTTTCTCCTGTCCACTGGCACGTACTCCCGAACCGCTCTGTTCGACAGCCGGCACGGCTCTGCTCGGCAGTCATACGGTTCCGCTCGGCAGTCGGCATGGCTTTGCTCGACGGGTGACAGTCCACCCCGGCGCGAGCGAGCAACGCGCGCGAGGTCTTCGGGAGCGGAGCGACCGAAGGCTCGTCGGAGCTTGTCCCCGACGGTGGACGAACGACCGAACGTAGTGAGGGAGTGAGGAGACTAGGGAGGCGTGAGGCTCGCGGTTTTGGTGCGGCGGCAGTGCGGTGGCGGTTTCGGTGCGGCGGCGGTTGCGGTGCGGTGGCGGTTTCGGTGCGGCGGCGGTGCGGTGTTTCGATGTCTCGGCAGTAGCTAGCGTCACTGAGATCCCACGCCCGAATTCACGTCGATGAGGATAGCTACTGCCCAGGCAGTGGAGAACGGCAACCTCTCCTACTCAATCCAACCCTACTCGACCCGGTTCCGCCCTAACTCGTAGATACCCAAACGACAGCCTTTACCCTCAGAAGGCCGTCACACGCACACATGCCAGAGACTGGGGCCGGGGACGACGACCCGGACTACGCCGAGAAGATCGCGGCGAACGCCGACGTCCATCGGAACGCGTGGCAGCGCACCCTCGACGACATGCAGGCGATGGCCGGCGACCTCGAGGACGAGGGCTGGGACGTGATCTCCTTCCCGGCGGGCCACACCGCGCCGACGAACCCCGACGTGGGCGCGAGCGACCGGTTCGGCTTCGTCCACGTCGTCCCGGACAGCGAGGCCGAGTCCATCGAAAGCGCGGTCGAGACCGGCGCGTTCCCGAAGTACCAGGTGTTCCGTAACGAGACGGACGGCCGGGTGTTCATGGTGGTTCAACTGCTCGACCCCGACTCCTCGACGGCCATCCTCGTCGCGAGCAACTTCGAGATCCGCCACGCGCCGGGCCTGGTCAAGAACTCCCTGCAGGCGGGCGAGACGTACACCCACCTCCAGACGCTCGACAAGACCCATCTGGCGTCGTTCCGCCACGACGACGTCGAGAAGTTCTTCCCCGACCCCCAGAAGTACGCGGGCTATCAGGTGGACATGGAGGACGCGCTGGACGAGGAGCGCGAGGACGACGAAGGCGAGTCGGACTCGGAGTGAGAACGTCTCGTTTTGGTTGATTTTCGGGCGAGTTCTGTGGACAGAGAAATTCGTCGCTTTTGACGAGTCGAGAACGAGAAGAAGCTAGCTACTGCCGAGGCATCGGAGAGACCGCACTGCAACCGCACCACTCCGCACCACTCCGCACCACTCCGCACCACGACAGCGAGCCTCATCCTCCCCAGCCGCTTGCGTTGCTCCCTGCGGTGCGCTACTCAGCCCTCGCGCGGTTTGGCGCGACACGGCGGTCGCGCAAGCACGCGCCGGAGTTCGATAGCTCACCGAGCGCATTCCCGTGGACCGATCCACGTCGCGCCCCGATGAGAGTTCACCGTTCCGCGAAACCACCGTCAGAATCTCGCGCCGACTCGGGTGTCCGCTTCGTAGGCTACAAGACGCCCCGACCCGTACTCGGCGGACATGAACGTCGGCGAAGCCATGACGCCCCGCTCGGAAGTCGTCACCGTCTCGCTCCCGGGCACGCGCGACGACGTGCTCGAATACCTGCAGGAACGCTCCTTCTCCTCCGTCCCGGTGGTCAAGGGATCGGGCGACGACGAGCAGTACCGTGGACTCGTCTCGCGGGACGACCTCATCGAGAATCCCGACGAGGACCAACTCGCCATGCTGATGCGCGAGGTGCCGACGACCACGCAGGACACGACCATCGAGGAGGCCGCCGCGCTGATGGTCGAGCAGGGCGCGCGCCGCGTCCCGGTCGTGGACGGCCACCTCGAAGGCATCGTCACCGTCACCGACGTAGTCAAAGCCATCGCGGACGGTAACGCGGACGGCGACAGCGAAGTCGGCGGGATCGCCTCGCGCGACGTGAACACCACCTACGTCGACGTGCCACTGACCGTGGCCGAGCGCGAGCTCTACTACGCCAACCTGCCGTACGCCGTGGTGCTCGACGAGGAGGGCGAGATGTCCGGCGTGTTGACCGAGGTCGATATCATCGAGGTGGCCCGCGTGGTCGAGGGCGAGGCCGGGACCGGCGACTCCATCGCCGACGAGGACGACGACTGGAAGTGGGAGTCGATCAAGGCGGTCGGCAACCGCTACCTGCCCACCCGGAACGTCGAGATTCCGGCCGCGCCGGTCCGGGAGTTCATGACCGACGAGGTGGTGACCGTCTCGGGCGGGAAGACCGCCCACGAGGTCGCCCGCATGATGCTCAACCACGACGTCGAACAGATCCCGCTGGTGAGCGGCGACGAGCTCACCGGCGTCGTCCGGGACGTGAACTTGCTGGAGGCGCTTCGATGAGTCGGTCGAACCTCGTCGAGTTGGCCAAGCGCCGGGGGTACTTCTTCCAGTCGGCCGGCGCGTACGGCGGCGTCTCGGGCTTCTACACCTACGGCCCGCAGGGCGCGACCCTCAAGGACAACGTCGAGGACGCGTGGCGCGAGCGGTTCGGCGTCCAGGAGGGCCACCGCGAGATCGACGCCCCGACCGTGATGCCCGAAGCGGTGTTCGAGGCGTCGGGCCACCTCGACACGTTCGACGACATGCTCGTGGCGTGTCCCGAGTGCGGCGCGAGCCACCGCGCGGACCACCTCATCGAGGACAACACGGACATCGAGGAGGCCGAGAGCTTCGCGCCGGAGGAAATCGCGGACCTCGTCGCCGAGCACGACATCCAGTGTCCGAACTGCGGCACCGAACTGGCCGGCGAACCCGTCGAGGAGTTCAACCTCATGTTCGAGACCAACATCGGTCCGGGCGACGCCTCGACGGGCTACCTTCGTCCGGAGACCGCGCAGGGCATCTTCGTGGAGTTCCCCCAGCTGGCCGAGTACGCGCGCAACCAGCTCCCGTTCGGCATCACGCAGATCGGCAAGGCCTACCGGAACGAGATCAGCCCCCGCAACTCGCTCGTCCGGACCCGCGAGTTCACGCAGGCCGAACTCGAACACTTCGTCGACCCGAACGAGGACGAGCCGCTCATCGAGCGCGTCGCGGACGTGGAACTGACGCTCTACCCCGCCGAGAAGCAGGCGGAGTCGGAGGAGACCGAGTACGTGACCAGAACCGTCCGCGAGGCGGTCGACGAGGGGCTGGTCCACGAGTGGGTCGCCTACTACCTCGGCGTCGGCAAGCAGTGGTACGAGTCCATCGGCGTGGACATGGACCGGTTCCGGTTCCGCCAGCACCTCTCGGGCGAGCTCGCCCACTACGCCGCGGACTGTTGGGACGCGGAGGGAGAGATCGACGGCGATTGGTACGAACTCGCCGGCTTCGCCTACCGGAGCGACTACGACCTCTCGAAACACGACGAGTACTCCGACGACGACTTCACCGTCTTCAAGCAGTACGACGAGTCGAAGGTGGTCGAGCGCGCCACGGTCGACCCGGACATGAGCTATCTCGGCCCCGAGTTCGGCGGCGGCGCGGCCGACGTGGCGGCCGAACTCGAACTGCTGGCCGAGCGCGACCGCGCCGCGTTCGAGGACGAGGCGGTCACGGTCAGCGTCGACGGCGAGGAACACGAGATTCCGACCGAGAAGACCGGTTTCGCGGTCGAGGAGGTCAAGGAGACCGGCGAGCAGATCATGCCTCACGTCATCGAGCCGTCAATCGGCGTCGACCGGGCGGTGTACACCGTGCTGGTCCACGCCTACAGCGAGGACGAGGTCGAGGGCGAACAGCGGACCCGCCTCGCGCTGGACCCCGGCGTCGCGCCCACGTTCGTCGGCGTCTTCCCGCTGATGGACAAGGACGGCATGGGCGAACTCGCCCGCGAGCTGACCGACGAGTTACGCGCCGAGGGACTGGCCGCGACCTACGACGACTCGGGCAACATCGGCCGGCGCTACCGGCGACAGGACGAGGTCGGCACCCCGTTCTGCGTCACGGTGGACTACGACAGCCTGGAAGACAGCGAGGGGCAACGCGCCTCGGAACGCCCGAGCGGTGACGAACCGCGAGGGTACACCGTCACACTCCGCGAGCGCGACTCGACCGAGCAGGTTCGGGTGCCGGTCGACGACCTGCCCGACCTGCTGGCCGACCTCCGCGAGGGCGAGACGACCTTCTCGGAGCTGGACGCCCCCGCCGCCGAACAGTAACCGTGTCACTCCACAGCGAGGTCAAGCGCCGGCTGGTCCACGTCTCCGGGACGGGCTACCCGGCGCTGTTCCTGCTCGGCCTCGCCAGCTACGACGAGTTGCGGCTTCTGCTGGTGGCGAGTTCGGCCGTCGCGCTCGCGCTGGAGGTCGTCCGGCTGTTCGTCGGCCTCGACTGGCGGATCTTCGACGATCTCACCCGCGAGTACGAGCAGGAGAACCTCGCGGGCTACGCGCTGTACCTGTTCGGCATGACCGCGGCCGCGCTGCTGTTCGACCCGCGCGTGGCTATCCCAGCGATGTTGATGCTCACCATCGCCGATCCCATCAGCGGCCTCGTCGGCTCGGGCGAACTCGGCGTGAAGGCGACCCACACGCTCCTGCTGACGTTCGGCGTCTGTATGCTCATCACCAGCCTGTCGGGGCTCCCGCTGGTGGCCGCGGTCCTCGGCGCGCTGGCCGCCACGATGGCCGACGGGATGAAGCCCGTCGTCGCTGGCTACGTCCTCGACGACAACCTCACGATTCCACTCACCTCGGCGGTCGTGATGTCGCTGTCGCTGCGATACCTGCCGGCGG
>NZ_QLVG01000073.1 GCF_003382685.1 Halorussus litoreus
CTCGGTTGCTGCGCTCCCTCGCGGCGAATCGCTGCGCTCGGGTTCTCCGAACCGCTCGCTTGCGAACGGTAGCCCGAGTAGTAGGATGGAGAGGCCCGAACTAGGTTTTTGCTTTGACCTTCGACTCGTCCACTCTGGCGGGGGGGGGGGGGGGGGCGGCGCTCCCGTGCGCCGCGCAGCGCGCGCCCGAGTAGAGAGGATAAGTCCACGCATGAAGTTGGAGAATCCTCTAGTCGGAAACTATCGATCAGGTCCAAGTGCAAGACACGTAGAGAAGACGAGTTCGAGGGAGACGAGTCGAGAAAGTCGACACCTCAAAGCCGGTCGAAGTCGCTGTCGACGTTCCCGTCGCGGTCGAGGTCCACGATGGCGTCGAAGGGGCCGAGGAACTGCTCGACCTGCTCCTCGTCGTGGACGCCCTTCGAGAGGTGGAACAGCCCCACGGCCTCGTGCTCGTCGAGCAGGTCGAGCAGTTCGGTCACCACGTCGCGGACGCGACCCTCGTCCGCGTAGTAGGCCATCTCCGTGATGGAGTCGAGGCTGATGCGGCGCTTGCCCTCGGTGCGTTCGAGGAAGTCCCGGGTGACTTCGAGGACGCCCTCCAGATCGGCGGGCGAGGAGACGTAGTGGACGTCGTCGGTGCTCCGGCGGGAGTAGCCCCGCTCGATGCTCAGGGTGTCGAGGATCTCGGCCTGCTCCTCGTCGACGTCGTAGTGGTCGAGCTTCTGCTTGACCTCGCGGGCCGTGGTCCGGGTCGAAATGACGAGGAAGCGGTCGGTGTCGGTCTTTAGGAAGTCGGTGTCGATGCGGTCTGTCTCGCCGGTGCTGGGGTGCAGGAGGAGGATACCGGTTCCACCGGGTACCGCGTCTGGGGCGTTCTCGATGGCGAGCTGATAATCCATACTCACTGGTCATACAGCGAGCGACCTTAAGAATGCGGGTGAAGCGCCGCCGCGAACGAGCCGGGGCGAGCGCCGAAGCACGAGGACGAGCCGCGACGGTCCCCCGAATCAGAACACGCTGTCGGCGGTCGCCGCCCCGACCACGCTGAACACCGCGCCGACGCTGATGGCCCGGAGCGTGATCGCCACCGTCTCCATCGAGGGCTCGCCGTCGACGAACGTGTCCCCGAGGAAGGTGTCTGGCGCGCCGAACGCCAGCGAGAGGATCGCAACCGAGCCGAACGACACCAGCATCAGCGAGACGAAGCGGGTCGGAACGCCCACGACCTCGGACTCGCGGTCGGGGTCGCGGTCGTCGTCGGCCTTGTACAGTGCGCCGTAGCCGATGATGAAGACGATGAGGACGGTCGAGAGCGACTGTAGCGTGGTCATGTCGCTGGCGAGCCCCCAGACCTCCTCGGTGACGACGAACGGCCCCGCCAGCAGGAAGCCGCCGACGACCTGCTGGGCGGAGTCGGCGACCGCGTAGCGCTTTTTCGACCCGACCATGCGCGAGGGGACACACCCGAGAGGTAAAAGGCCCTCGCTGCGGGGTCAGTCGTCGGCAGTCGCGACTGACTCCGGGTCTTCCGACTCCGAACCGGTTTTACCGCTCGCCTCCCTTCCCCCGCCCATGAGTGTCCGCGAGGAGTTCGACGACTGGGCGACCGAGGGCCGCGACAAGGGGATGGAGGACCGCCACTGGCACACCGCGAAGTACGTGCTGGCCCGGATGCCGGTCGAGTCCGGCGAGACGGTTCTCGACCTCGGCACCGGGAGCGGGTACGCCGCTCGCGCGCTCCGGGCCACAAAGGGCGCGGGCCGGGCCTACGGCCTCGACGGCTCGCCGGAGATGGTGCGCAACGCCCGGGAGTACACCCGGAACGGCGACGACGCAGACGACTCGCAGGTCGGCTTCCTCGTCGGCGACTTCGACTACCTGCCGTTCGCCGACGACAGCGTCGACCACGTGTTCACCATGGAGGCGTTCTACTACGCCAACGACCCCCATCAGACCCTTCGAGAGATCGCCCGCGTCCTCCGGCCCGGCGGCACGTTCTTCTGCGCCGTGAACTACTACGAGGAGAACGTCCACTCCCACGCGTGGCAGGACAACATCGACGTGGAGATGACCCGCTGGTCGGCGGCGGAGTACCGCGAGGCGTTCCGCGACGCGGGCCTGTACGTCGCCGAACAGGACAACGTGCCGGACCGCGAGACGGAGATTCCGGACGCGAGCGAGTTCCCGACCGATAGCTGGGAAACGCGCGAGGACATGGTGGAGCGGTACCGGGAACTCGGGACGCTGCTGACGGTCGGCGTCGCGGCCTGAATCGAAAAGACGCCGCTCTGCGAGTAACGCTTCTACCCGCTCCAGCCGCCCGGCACGTCACCGGCGACGTGGCTCCGCCAGTTCTCGAACCCGGCTTCGCAGTCCGGATTGTCCCCGATGTGATCGACGAAGCCAGCGGCGGGCGTTTCGAGTTCGGTCTCGCAGAACGGGCAGTGGTTCGGGTCGTTCCAGGTTGCGGTCGTCATGGTCGAGACGCCGACGCGATAGCGTATAAATCTAACCGCAATACAGCTTAGGTGGCTCGAATGTGTTAATATGGGCCTTATATTCGAGTCGCGCTCTCAGTCCTCCATCCCCCGCGCGAACGTGTAGAACTCCTCGTTCGGGCGCATGTCCGCCAACGTGGACATCCGATTGCTCAAATTGAAAAAGGAGGTCACGCTCCCCACGTCCCAGATCTCCTCGTCGGTCATGCCGACCTCGCCCAGCGCCTCCAGATCGGCCTCGGTCACGCTCCCCGGCTCCTCGGTCAGCTTCACCGCGAAGTCGAGCATCGCCCGGCGGCGCTCCGAGAGCTCCGCGGCGCGGTGGTTGGTCGCGAGCTGGTCGGACAGCTTCGGGCGCTCGCTGTAGAACCGACAGAGCGCGCCGTGGGCCACCACGCAGTACAGACAGTCGTTGACCCCGCTGACCGTCACGACGATCATCTCGACCTCCTCGCGGTCGAGCGGGGTGTCCTCGACCAGCGCGTCGTGGTACTGGAAGAACGGCCGGAAGTGGCTCGGCTTGTAGCCGTACGCGCGGAACACGTTCGGCGTGAACCCCGCCTGCTCGGTCTCCTCCGCGATGCGCTCGCGGAGGTCCTCGGGCAAGTCCTCTACGTCCGGCACCGGAAAGTTGGTCATCGGGTCGTCTGCCATGGTGGTTCGTTGGTCGAGTTCGCCCTTGAGAGTTCGGCCTCGGGTGTTAGTGGTGTGAAGATTTGCAGCTGAAATTGGCGGGTCGTCTTCGAAAGCCCTCGGCGCGCTCGCGGTCGCTCAGCGGGATATTTCGCGGACGCAGAACTGCGCCCGCGAAATAGAGCCGCGCTGAGGCGACCACGCGTTGCGCGAGCGCGCCTCGCCCTTTCAGTCCGCCAGGGACACCGATTGATTCACCAGCCGAAACTGGGAGGGGAGTCACGTCTGTTTGACTACGACCACTATTGACCTACGGCTCCGCTCAAATCCCTCGGACCGTCTCGATGACGCCCGTGCTTTCGAGTGTCATCCACGCGAGGAAGCAGACGTAGAGCGCGAGCAGCCCGTACGCCTCGTAGTCGGTGAGTTCGAGGTGCGTCCGGGTGACGACGACGAACACGAGGGTCGCGAAGGCGAGAAACCCCATCATCGGGATGGCAACGAGGAAGTTGACGGTGGCCGACCCGCCGAGGATGACGCCGACCGGGATGGCGACCAGCAGGTTGAACGTGTTGCTCCCGAGGACGTTCGTCAGACTGGTGACGCTCTCGTCGTTCTTCGCGGCGTTGATGCTGACGAACGCGTCCGGAAGGCTCGTCGCGGCGGCGATGACCGTCAGCCCCCACAGGAAGCTCGGCGTGTCGAATATCCGGCCGAACCCGAGCGCGGACCGGACGATGCCCTCGACGCCGACGGCGATGAGGACGAGCGACACCGCGAGCACGGCCCACTCGCGGCCGATGTTCACGTCCACGTCGGCGGTCGGCACGTAGTCTCTGGTGTCCTGATACTGGAGGAAGACGTACACGCCGTAGGTGGCCAGCGGCATGAGGACCAGCGCGGGCGTGAGGATGGCCGCCGAGTTCGTTCCGCCGGGGACGTAGGTAGCCCCGAGCGCGAACGTGATGAACAGCACGAGTACGCTGATGATGTAGAACTGGGCGTCCTTGTGGACGATGTCCCGGGTGGCTTCGAGCGTTTCGCTGGCGAGCGCGGCCAGCGCCGGGATGACCAGCAGGTTGAATATCGCGCTGCCGACGATCGCCCCGACGCCGAGTTCGAACTCGCCGTGGAGGAGCGTGCTGATGACGACCGAACTGAGCTCCGGGAAGCTCGATCCGATGGCGACGACGACCGCCCCGTGGACCGCGACCGGCAGGCCGTAGTGCTTGCTGAGCCGCTCCGCGGAGCGTTCGAGGAGTTCGCTCCCCTTCCAGATGACGCCTGTCGCCACGACGGCCAGCAGGAGATACCCGAGGACGGGACTCATTACGTGGACAGTATCGGGGGTCGCTCAAGATACTGGTGGTCTGCCGTCGCTGGCTGCGTTACGACTCGCCTGCGCTACGCCGTCACGTCTGCGCTACGCCTTCTCGCCCGCGCGGATCTCGGTCTCTAGCCAGTTCTCCTCGGGCGGAAGCGCACAGGCGAACGTCTCGCTGTAGGCGCAGAACGGCGAGTACGCGAGGTTGAAGTCCAGCACCAGCTCGTCGCCGTCCTCCAGTTCGCCCTGGGTCTCGAACTCCATGTATCGACCGCGCTCGTAGGTCTGCTGGCCTGTGGTCTTGTCCCGGAAGGGGACGAACAGCCCGTCGCCACCCTCTCGCTGATAGGCTGCGAGTTCGTACTTCTCGCCGTCTCGCGGGTCGCGTTGCTCCCCGCTCGATTCTCCCGAGGTGCGTCGCGTCTCGCCGTCGAGTTCGAAGTCGAGCGTGGCGACCCGGAGGTACCGCTGGGGCGCGCCGGCGTTCACGTCCATCTCGACCGGTTCGGGCCGGTCGTGGACCGTCATCGTCGCGGTGACCCGGTAGTCGGGGTCCGGTTCGAAGTAGTCGAGGCCGTCGAACTCCTCGCGCTCCTCGGGCGGGATGGGCGACTGCTGGTGTTCGGCGAGAAAGTCGTCCTTCTCGGCGCGATGCGAGTGGAGCTGTTCGCGCCACTCCTCGGGGTCGAACTCCGCGGAATCGGTTGAGGGGTCCTCGGCGTCGCTCATGCGCGGTCGTACTCGTTCGCGCCGGGTAACGCTTGGCATCGATTCGGAACGGGGGAGTTCGTGATTCTCGGCGGCACCGAGCTAGCTTCTGCTTGAGCCTAGGGAGAGTGCTAGCACCCGACCTCGCCGTGCCCAAACGCACGCCGGGGTAGAAGGTCAGTGAGGCACGAAGGACGACAGCCGACGGAACACGAAACTCCACGAAACGCGCCGACGGAGCCACTCCGCCGAGACCCCGAGTACCAAGACTTTTACCCTGTAAGGACGCCTCTGCAACCATGAGCGAGGACGCCGAGGAGGACGAATCTGCGGGTGACGGCGAGGTTCCCGAGGATGTCGACGCGGACGACCTGGAGGAACTCCTCGAAGCCGACCCTGCCGCGGGTGCTCAGGGAGCCGGCGGTATGCCCGGCACGCACGTCCGGGCGATGGAGTTCTGGGACGACATCATCGCGGACATGGAGGCCACGGCCGCCGAGTACGAGGAGGCGGGCTGGGAGACGCTCCAGCTCCATCCCGGCGACGTGACCACGCTGACGCCCGACGACGAGAGCGACATGTTCGGCCTCGACGTGCTGGTACCGAACAACGAGTTCGACGCGGTCGAAGCCCATCTGGAGGACGACGTGAGCTTCGACGCCTACGAGGCCTACCGGGCGACCGGCGAGGGGCTCGTCCTGCTGGTGGTCGCGATGGAGGACCACGACGCCGAGGTCGCGGTGTTCTACCCCGCGTACTACGACCCGTCGAACGCGCAACCGATGCTGACCGCCGCCGAGCGCGCCGGCGAGATGCGGACCTACATCCGGACGCTGACCAACGAGCGCATCGAGTTCACCCACGACGAGCCGGAGAACTTCGGCCCGCCGACTGGGTCGGACGCGGAGTAAGATCGGACGCGGGAGAGCTCCGAGCCGTTTCAGACGCCCCGCCAGCCGACGACGCAGAGGACGGCCCCGACCAGTCCGAGCACGCCGCCGAAGTACGCGCCGATAACTGGATCGTCGACGGCCTGCACTGCTACCACGCCGACGCCGACGAAAAGCAACCCCGCTCCGCAGACGACGACTCGGACCGCTCGGTCCGGTTTTCGGGACTCCGGCGAGGCATTCTCGACGCCACGTTCGAGCGCCGCGAGCACCGCGTCGGCCGCCTCCGGAGAGACGGTCAGAAATCGCGGAACGAGCAGTCCGGTCCCACGAGCGTACGAGAGCCAGCAGACGACCACCTCGTCGACGCGGACCGACCGGACGTCGCTCACGTGCGCCAGTGCCACCTCCTGCCCGTTGCAGACCAGCCGGTCACCCTCGATCCGACCGACCGTCGAGAATAGGTTCACGAGCACGGGCGAGAAGAGGAGCGCGACCGCGAGTCCGAACAGGGCATCGCCCGGTATCCCCGCGAGGGTGAGGCCGCCGAACAGCGCAGCACCGGCGAGCGTCGCTGCCGCGGTACTCCTGACCGTCCACGGGAGTCGATCCGCACCGAAGGGACCGGGGCTCGGGCGCTGCTCGGCTTCGACCAGCATCGGCCAGAGGTACAGCAGCGAGAACGGCCCGCCGACCAGCGCCAGCAGCGCAATCAACGCGAGAATCCGGGGGTCCGCGCCCGAGAGGCTGTCGGGCAGCGCGAGCAGTAGCACACCGCCGAGAAGCACCAGCGGGCCGCCCAGCGCCGCAACGAAGCCGTGCGCGAGGACCCGGAGCGCTCGCGAGTCCCTCGCGTCGTGTCGCCACTCGACGGCGGGACCTCCGGATTCGTCCGTGGAACCGTCCAATTCGACCGCGCGACGCTCGGTCACGACCGGGAGATGACGCCGGAGGACCAAATAAGCGAGCGTCGCACGCGAACAGTCGTAGAAGCAGCCGGCGTTCCGACTTCTTCGTCAGTCGTCGGCAGCGTCGGCTTCGGCAGCCTCCAACTCCGTGCCGCAGTTCGGACACTCCAGTTCGTCGTGGCGGAGTTCCTCGCTCGCCGAGCGAACGTCGCGCATCACGCCCGAGATGCGGTCCTCGGCCGCGAGTTCCTCCTCGACCGAGAGATCGACGCCCTCGACTTCGAGCAGGAACTTCGCCACCTCGGTCACCTCGTACATCATGTCGTCGAGCTCCTCGGCGGTGAAGAACCCCGACATCGCGCCGTAGAGGAAGGTCGCTCCGGCCTGCCGGACCTTTCCCTCGAACGACGAGCGGGCCTGATTGACCGCCTGTGGCGTGTACGTGTCGGTCATGAACGGGATGAGCTCGGGCAGATTCTCGCCGATCTTGGTCATCTCGACGCCCGTCTCGGTCCGGAAGTCCGCGCAGAGTCGGGCGATGGCCCACTCGCGGGCGGTGATGTAGGTGCGCTCGCGCAGGAACTCGTTGACCCGGTCGTACTGCGCGCCGTCCATCTTCTTGAATCGCTCGTACTTGCGCACGTCCTCGGGGACGGTCACCTCTGGCGTCTCCGGGCCTTCCTGCGTCTCCGTTGGCTCGTCGGTCTCGCTGGGCTCGGAGGTCTCGGTTTCTTCAGCAGTCTCGCTCTCGTCTTCGTCTCCTTCGAGAACCCCATCGTCCCCGTCGTCCCCCTCGGAAACGGCGTCCGCAGTCGGTCTGACCTCGCTGTTTGGTTCCGGCTCGCGAGGCGTTTCGTCGTCGGCGTCCTGGTCTGTTTCGGTCGGACGCGGTCGGTCGTCTGCCATGGTCGGGCTTACGAGTGAAGGTGGAAAAGCGTGTCGTCTATCCGTGGTTCGGGCTGTCGAGCGCCACGCAACTATTTTGCACCCGCGCACGGATGGTCGGGTATGAACGTCCTGCTCGGCATCGGCGGAAGCGACGACTCGTTGCGCGCGCTCGAACGCACGGTCGAACGCGCGCAGGCGGCTGGCGACGAGCTCACCATCGCGGTCCTCGACAACCCGGAGAGCGACCGCGAGGTCGACGACATCCGGTCGCGAATCGACGAGGTGCTGACCGCCGCGGAGTTCACGGCGGAGGTCCGCCGGGTCACCGGCGACCCGGGGAGCCGACTCGTCGACCTCGCCGAGCGCGAGGGGTTCGACCAGCTCGTGCTCGGCGGCGGTCAGCGCAGCCCGATGGGCAAGATCCAGCTCGGTCACATTTCGGAGTTCGTGCTGCTGAACTCCCCGGTGACCGTTACGCTCGTCCGATGACCCGAGACGAGCGCCCCTACCCCGACGAGCCGGCGGGGTCGTTCCCGGAGCCGCCGGTGTCGTTCGAGGACCGCGAAGGCAGGGCGATCGAGATCCGGCCGTACGAGGACGACGACGAGACCTTCGAAGCGGTCGTGGCGATGTACGCCGACTTCGACCCCGCCGACCGCGCGCAGGGTATCCCGCCCGCCACGGAGTCACGCATCCGGGACTGGCTCGAAGTCCTGCTCGACGGGCTGAACGTGGTGGCGTGGCACGGCGGCGAGCCGGTGGGCCACGCCACGCTCGTCCCCGACGGCGAGGCGTACGAACTCGCTATCTTCGTCCACCAGGACTACCAGCGCGCCGGCATCGGCTCGAAGCTCATCCAGGCACTGCTGGGCCACGGCCGGGCAAACGACGTGGAGAAGGTGTGGCTAACCGTCGAGCGCTGGAACCACGCCGCGGTGAACCTCTACGAGTCGGTGGGCTTCGAGACCGCCGGTTCCGAGAGCTTCGAGATCGAGATGTCGCTTCGGCTCTGAGAGCGCACTGGAGCTTCGGGTTTCCGGACACACTTTTAAATCGGAGGGCGGGACAAGGTGGGTCCCGGGATGGCCCTCCACGACGAAGGCGAGCGACGGGCGGTGACGTACGAGAACGCGAGAGCGGTGCTGGAAGCCCAATTAGAAATCGTCCGGAACGTTGATTCGAAGGCGGTCCGGACGGTTCGAGTGACGATACTCCTCGTCGGAATCGTACTTTCTGCGTCGCAAGTACGCCCGGAACTGTTCGATGCGACACTGACGTTCCTGAGTGCTCTCTCGACGAGAGCGAGGAAAGCGCCTGAACGACGGGTTCACACCGACAGCACGGGCTGGCTCGCGTACAACAGCACGTACTCGGCGGCCTTCTCCAGCACCTCGCCGGGTTCGCCGCTGAGCGGTTCGCGCGGGATGACGAGGAAGTCGGCGTCCACGTCCTCGGCGGTGTCGAGCACTGCGCTTCCGGGATGCTGGGTCTTTCTGGTGGTCGAGAAGCCGTAGGCGTTCGAGGTCGAGACCGCCACGCCGTACTCCTCGGCGAGGTCGCGCACGGTGTCCATGAACGTCTCGGTGTCCGCGAGCACGTCGTCCTCGTCGACGGCTCCGCCCTCGATACCGCGGACGATCTCCTCGCCGAGAACGTACAGCGCGTGGACCTCGGCTCCGTACTGCTCGGCGACGGCCGCGGCGTACTCGACGGCCTCTACGGACTCGTCGCTCCCGTCGACCGGAACGAGCACGGTGTCCACTTCGAGCGGTTCGGTCATGTGCCCACCTGCGCGACGGGTCGGCAAAAATCCTCGCTTCACGGTCGCGGCGTCGACCACCGTTCGATCACGACTCGCGCGGATCACGCTTCGCGCGGACTCGCCCGAGTCGCGGTCGCTTTGAACGAGGCGACCACCTCCGCGCCCTCGCCGAGGTCGAGTTTCTCGACGCTGGACGCGGTGACCAGCGCCGCCAGCGGGTCGGGCGCGCCCACGTCCACGAGGACGCGCGCGACTGCCTCGCCCCGGTCCATCGCGGTGACGGTCCCCGCAAACCGGTTCCGCGCGCTGGTTGCCGCCGCGTCCGGGGCGTCGGCCGGCGCGTGGAGCGTCACGGCGTCCGCGCGGATCGCAACCTCCACCGCCTCGCCGTCGGGAGCCAGCGCGCGCACCTGCCCGGCGTCGGTCGCCACGGTCGCCAGTTCGCCCTCGCGGTCGACGACTCGCCCCGACAGCACCGTCTCCTCGACCTCTGCAGTGCCGGTGAACTCCGCGCGGAGGCGCTCGAAGCGCGCGAGCAGGTCCCGGGCTTCGTCGGTGAGTTCGCTCCCGCCGCCACCGGAGCCGCCCCGCTGGCGGACCACGAGCGGGCCGACCGCATCCTCCAGCTCCGTCAGTCGTTCGAGTGCCCGGGAGTACGACCGCCCGAGCGCGTCCGCCGCGCGATTGAGCGACCCCTCGGCGTCGATGGTCCGGAGGAGTTCGGCGTCGTCGGCGTCGAACCGCACCCCGTCGGCTCGGAGGTGGGCCTCGAATCCCGCGTCCATGTGGCTCGAATGGCGGGCGCGGGTCAAAGTCGTTGTGTCGGGGAGAAGTCCGCGTTCGTAAATCACGCGAATAGAATCACGTCCTCGAAAGCCCTCGGCCCGCGAGCACACATCGCCCTTGCAGTCCGCCGAGGGAGGTGACCCTCGAAGCGGTCCGAGCAGGTGGTTGTCGAGCCATCGGAGCAGGAAGACTCGAAGGCGTGCGAACGCTCGCTGGTTCACTCGCTTTGCGACGAGACTCGGCCGCTTCCCGGCGAGTTCTGTTCGGTCGAACCCTCGTCCACCTCGTCCGCGTCGTACAGGAGTTCGCCGCGGACGAACCGGCGAGTCCGCGGGTCGTCCGGGTCGTCGAAGATTCGCTCTGGCGGCCCGGACTCGACCGTCTCGCCGTCGAGGAGGAAGACGACGCGGTCCGAGATGCGCTCGGCCTGATGCATGTCGTGGGTCGCGACCACGACGCCGACGCCGTCCTCGGCGGCGTCGAGGATGGCCTCCTCCAGCACGGCGGTGTTGCGCGGGTCGAGGTTCGACGTGGGTTCGTCGAGCAGCAGGATCTCCGGTTCGACCGCCAGCGCCCGCGCGAACGCGACGCGCTGGGCCTCGCCGCCCGACAGCGACAGCGCGTTCTGGTCGCGCTTGTCGCCGAGGCCGACTCGCTCCAGCGCGGCCGCGACCGCCTCCGGTGGACCGGTGTCGGGACCGACGAGTCGGCCGAGCGCGGACCGGGCGCGGCTGGCCCATCCCTGCCGGACTCGCAGTCCGTACGCGACGTTCCGGGCCACGGGCGCGTTGAACAGGCTCGGCTCCTGGAACGCCATGCTGAGACGGCGGCGTACCGAGAGCCGTTCGTCCTCGCCCAGCGCCCACGCGTCTTCGCCGTCCCACGAGACGGTGCCGGCGTCCGGTCGCTCGAACAGCGCGAGCAGGCGGAGCAGGGTCGTCTTGCCCGTTCCAGAGGGGCCGACCAGCGTGACGATCTCGCCAGGGGAAGCTTCGAGCGAGACGTTCTCCAGCACCTCGTCGCCGTCGAACGCCATCGACACGTCGGTCGCGCGGAGGGTCACACCGACCCCTCCCCGCGGCCCTTGTCCCGGAGCCACGACCCGACCGCGTTCACCACGAGCACGAGCGCGAGCAGGACCACGCCGAGTACGAGCCCCACCTCGTAGCGGCCCTGCCGGGCCTCGACGGTGATGGCGGTCGTGAGCGTCCGGGTGTACGACTGGCCGTCGCTGAACACGATGTTGCCGCCGACGATGAGGATGGAGCCGACCTCGCTGATGGCGCGGCCGAACCCCGCCAGAACTGCGGTCACGATGCCGTACCGGGCCTCCTTGATCACGACGAGGCCCACGTCGCGCTTGGTGCCACCCATCGCGTAGGCGGCGTCGCGGACCGGCTGTTCGACGCTCTCGACCGCCGAGAGGCTGATACTCGTGACGACCGGCACTGCCAATACGAACTGCGAGACGATCATCGCCTCCGGGGTGAACGCCAGTCCGAGGTCGCCGAACGGCCCGCTGTTCGAGAGGAGCATGAGCACGACCAGCCCGACGACGACGCTCGGGAACCCCATGCCGGTGTTGATGACCGCGGTGACGAGGCGCTTGCCCGGGAAGTCGGTGAACCCGATGGCGAGCGCGACCGGCAGGCTGGCGAGCGTGCTGAGCGCGACCGCCGTGAGACTGACCTGTAGGGAGACGATCACGATGCTGACGACGTAGGTCCAACCGCCCTCGGGAAGCTGGAACCCCTGCAGTGTCGCCGGTCCGGGCTGTAGCGCGAGTGCCTGACCGAACTGGAGGAGGGCGGCAGGGTCGAGCATCTGAGTCAGTACGTGTTCGGAACGCGGGTCTCCACCCAATGAAGGTACCGCTTGTCGGCAGTCGACAGCGACTCAGCGGCCTCGGCCGAGTAGCCCTGCGGCACGTACTGCGCGAAGTCGGGCTCCGCCGAGAGCGCGTTCGGGAAGAACAGCTGCGAGCCGTTGGCGGTGTAGTTCTCGATGGTCGACTGGCCCTGCGGGCTCGTGAGGAAGCCGATGTAGGCCATCGCGGCCTCGTAGTTCACGTCGTCGTACTGCGCGGGATTGACTGCCATCACGCCGTAGGGGTTCTTGAGGATGACCGGACCGTCCTTGAGTGGTCCCTGAACGTGGATGCCGAGATCGATCTCGGTCTGCATCGAGAGGAAGGTGCCCCGGTCGGCGAGCGTGTACGCACCCGTCTGGTTCGCCTGCACCAGCGTGTCGCCCATCCCCTTGCCGATCTCGCGGTACCACTGCCCGCTCGGGTCGGTTCCCGCTTCGTCCCAGATGATGAGTTCCTTCTTGTTCGTCCCCGAGTCGTCGCCCCGCGAGACGAACGTCGCGCCCTCGCTGGCTATCGTGTTGAACGCCTCGGTCGCGCTCCCCATCCCGTTGATGCCGGCGGGGTCGTCCTCCGGACCGACGACGACGAAGTCGTTGAACATCACGTCCCGGCGGTTGACGCCGTAGCCGTCCTGCATGAACTCGTCTTCCGCCCCGCGAGCGTGGACGAGGATGACGTCGGCGTCGCCGTCGCGGGCGGTCCGGATGGACGCGCCGGTGCCCTTCGGGAGCGTCTTGATGGTGATGCCGTAGTTCTCCTCGAAGATGGGGTTCAACTCGTCGAGGAGTCCGGTGTCGTACGTGCTGGTCGTGGTCGCCAGCACCAGCTCACCGTCGCCGACCTGCCCCGACTGCTGGTTCGTCTCGTCGTTCAGTTCGGTGGCCGACGTGGGATCGGTCTCCGAGGTCGGATCCGCCTGCTCGTCCTGTCCGGTACAGCCAGCCAGTCCGAGCACGGCCCCGCTCCCGGTCGCCTGAATGAATCTCCGGCGTTGCATCGTTGTGGGAACAACGACCCGCGAGAGGGCAATAACTGTTTCCCTCTCCGCGAAACCGGAACGAGTTACGAACCGTCGAGAAGCGGAACAGAACGGCAGCGACGAGGGTGGTTTCGGAATCGGAGCGGGCCGCCGCGCATTTGCGGCGGACCGCTCCGATTCCGACTTCTCTGATTCCGCCAGTTCCGATTCCGAAGGATTCGATTCCGAAGGCTTCGATTCCGAAGGCTTCGATTCCAAACACTTCGTCGTCCCGCGTCGCCCGTCCGGTCGTCCGGTCGTCCCGTCATCCCGCGCCAACTGCCAACCTTTCGTCGTCTCGACGGCGAGAAAACTACTTACGGATGGCATGGCATCCTTCCGATATGGCACGCGAACAGCGAGGTGGGCCGAAGTGAGCATCCTCGGCTCCACTGCGGGAAAGGTCGTCGCCGTCCTCTTCGCGGGGATGGTCGTCACGACTGCAGGGATCGGGGCGGCGCTCACCACCGGCGTCGTGAGCGTCGAACCGCCCACGGTCGAATCGATAGACAACGAGTGGGGCGAGGTGACCGACGAGCGCACGGGCATCCGAACAAACGTCGTCGTGAACAACCCCAACGGGTTCGGCGTCCCCGGCGTCGTGGACGTCTCCTACGACGTGGCGATGAACGACGTGGCGGTCGCGTCCGGGTCGAGCGACGGGTTGAGCCTCTCCTCGGGCCAGAACGAACTGACGCTCGACACGCACATCGACAACGGGAAGATCCCGGCGTGGTGGGCCAGCCACATCAACAACGGCGAGCGCACGACCGTCTCGGTCCAACCGAGCGTCGAGGCACCGTTCGTCTCGCGGAGCCTGCCGTCGCAGGACCGGACGTTCGCGACCGACATGCTCTCGTCGTTCGACAGCACCGAAGCCCAGTCAGTCGAGGCCGGCGGTCGAACCCTGCTGACCGTGAGCGAGACCGACGCCTCGTGGGGCCGGGCGACCGAGAGCGAGACGCCGCTCTCGTTTTCCGCGACGGTCGAGAACCCCAACGACGCGCCGGTGCGCTTCTCCACGCTCGGCTATCGAGTGTCGATGAACGACCTCGAGGTGGCGAACGGCACCACTGACGGCGGCGTCGAGGTCGGAGCCAACTCCGAGGGCACCATCGAGATCGACTCGACGATGGACAACTCGAAGCTCGACGAGTGGTGGGTCAGCCACCTCCGGAACGACGAGCGGACCGTCCTCGACGTGCAGGTGTTCGCGGTCGCCGAGACCGACGAGGGGACCCAGCGCATCCCGCTGGAGTTCATGAGCCAGCGCGTCGAGTTCGAGACCGACATCCTCGGCGGCGGCGGGGCCCAGACCACCGCACTCGACTCCGAGAACGCGGTCGACTTCGAGCCGCCGACGGTCGAGTCGGTCGAGCGCGACTGGACCGCGACCGACTCTGGCACGCAGTTCTCGAACCAGGTCGTCGTGAACAACCCCAACGACGCCGACTCGGCGCTCGGCGACGTCTCGCTCGACGCCGACTACCGGGTCGACCTCAACGACGTGACGGTGCTCGACGACGAGTCCCGAACCGACCTCGCTCCCGGCCGGAACGAACTCGCGTTCGGCGGCGAGGTGAGCGACCCCACCATCACGGAGTGGTGGGTCAGCCACGTCGAGAACGGCGAGCGGACCGACGTGACCACCGACGCCAGCGTTCGCGCCGACCTCGGCTTCACCGAGGTGCCGGTCGAGGTCCCGGCCGACGACCGGACGTTCGAGACGGACATGCTCGCCGGGTTCGACGGCGCTGGCGAGGAGGTGACCGCCGAGGGCCGGACCCTCGCCACGCTGGGCGGGACGACCGCCGAGTGGGGCGACCCCACGATGGACCGGACGCCGATGGTGGTCGAGGGCGAGGTGACCAACGAGCGCTCCCGACCGCTGACCGTCGTGAGCTTCGGCTACGAGGTCGAGGCCAACGACGTGGTGCTGGCCGACAACGAGACCCGCGTCGGCGAGGAGATCCCTGGCGGGACGACCCGGACCGTGGACGCGACGGGCTACCTCGACAACGAGCAGATTCCGGCGTGGTGGGTCAGCCACTTAGAGAACGACGAGCGCTCGGAACTCTCGGTGTCCTACTACGTCACGGTGGAGATGTTGGGCCAGCAGTACACGGTCGAACTCGACTCGATGAGCTACAACCAGACCGTCGAGACGAACGCCTTCGGCGGGTCGTAGGCCTGAGGGCGCGTTTGCTGTCTCCGGCTCTCTCTTCTCGTTTCTCGCCGGCCGAGGGTGAGCGGCGCGGGAGTCCGGCGGTCGGCGACCGCCG
>NZ_QLVG01000074.1 GCF_003382685.1 Halorussus litoreus
TCGCCGAACGCCGCGGCCGCGGAGGCCGGTGACTCTGGTGAGGTCGTTGCGGAGCCGGGCGATCCCGCCGCGGCGGAATCGCCCGGCTCCGCGGCTTCAGAGTCGCTGGACCCGGGAGCGGCTCCGGACCTGCTCGTGTTCGTCTCGCGCCACTCCGGAGACACCGGGCCGCTGCTGACCGCCCACTTCACTGGCAACTTCGGTCCCGCCGAGTACGGCGGCGAGCCGGGCGGGCTCGCGGAGGCGTGCCCGAACGCCCACGCCGAACTGCTCGACGGGTTCGAATCACACGCGCCCGAGGAGTACGAGGTCGGGATGGAGTGCACCCACCACGGCCCCTCAGCGGTCGGCGTCCCCTCGCTGTTCGCGGAACTGGGGAGCGACGAGCCACAATGGGAGGACCCTGCGGGAGCACGCGCGGTCGCGCGGGCCGTTCTCGACCTCGCGGGCGTCGAGCCCCACCGCGAGCGTCAGCTCGTCGGCTTCGGCGGCAACCACTACGCGCCCCGATTCGAGCGAATCCAGCGCGAGACCGACTGGGCCGTGGGCCACGTCGCGGCCGACTGGGGGCTGGCGGCGTTGGGCGCACCGGCGGCCAACCGCGAGGTGGTCCGGCGGGCCTTCGAGCGGAGCCGCGCCGACCGCGCCGTGGTCGAGGGCGAGCGCTCGGAACTGGAGTCGGTGATCGCAGGGCTGGGCTACGAAGTCGTGAGCGAGACGTGGGTCCGCGAGACCACCGGCGTCGCGCTGGACCTCGTCGAGTCGCTCGAAGCCGACCTCTCGGGAGTCGGCGATGGCCTGCGGTTCGGCGAGCACGCGCGGGGCTGGAATCCCGACCGTGCGGACGCGCCGACCGACTACCAACTCGTCTCGCTGCCCGACGACCTGCTCGCGGAGACTCAAGGCATCGACGCCGACGCGACCCGCGAGGTGGTCGACTCGCACGCGCTCGCGTTCGAGACCGAACAGGCGGGCACGCGAGCGCGAGGTCGCGCGGCCGTGCTGAGCGAGGCGGACGCCGAGGCGCTGGTCGATGGATTGGCCGACCTGCTCGCCCGGAAGTACGACTCGGTGGCGCGCGAGGACGGCGCGGTCGTCGCGCACACGACCGGCTTCGACCCCGAGAAGGCGCGCACGCTCGGCGTGCAGGAAGGGCCGGCGTTCGGAAAGCTGTCGGCCGGCGAGCCGGTGGTCGTGGACGGCCGGGAGATCGAACCCGAAGCGGTCAACAGCGAGCGGGTTCGGGAGTTTCCTGTCTGAATCCGGCGAAATGCCACCGATTGTCAGACATTCGTCCGACATAGAGGGGAAAGATAATTACGCTCCGTTCTCAAGCCAACTTCAGCATGGACTCGCTAGTCGAAGACGCCATCGAGGAAGCCGAGGGGGACGCCGGGCAGGGCCAACCCGCCGGCGGGGCCACATCGGGCGGCTCCGCGTCCGGCGGCACCGCCGACGTGAACCCGTCGGGGACCATGACCGACGAGGAGCTCAAGGACGTTCTGCAGGACCTCCAGACCGACATCACCGTGGTCGGCTGCGGCGGTGCGGGCGGTAACACCGTCAACCGCATGGCCGAGGAGGGAATCCACGGCGCGAAGCTGGTGGCCGCCAACACCGACGTCCAGCACCTCGTCGAGATCGAGGCAGACACCAAGATCCTGATGGGCGAGCAGAAGACCCAGGGCCGGGGCGCGGGCTCGCTCCCGCAGGTCGGCGAGGAGGCCGCCCTCGAATCTCAGGAGGAGATCTACGACGCCATCCAGGGCTCGGACATGGTGTTCGTCACCGCCGGACTGGGCGGCGGGACCGGAACCGGTTCCGCGCCCGTAGTCGCGAAGGCCGCTCGCGAGTCGGGCGCGCTGACCATCTCCATCGTGACGACGCCGTTCACCGCCGAAGGCGAGGTCCGCCGGACCAACGCCGAGGCCGGACTGGAGCGGCTGCGGGACGTGAGCGACACGGTCATCGTCGTGCCGAACGACCGCCTGCTCGACTCGGTCGGGAAGCTCCCCGTCCGGCAGGCGTTCAAGGTCGCCGACGAGGTGCTGATGCGCTCGGTCAAGGGTATCACGGAGTTGATTACGAAGCCCGGCCTCGTCAACCTCGACTTCGCCGACGTTCGCACCGTGATGGAGAAGGGCGGCGTGGCGATGATCGGGCTGGGCGAGAGCGACTCGGAGTCGAAGGCCCAGGACTCGGTGAAGTCCGCGATGCGCTCGCCGCTGCTCGACGTGGACATCTCGGGCGCGAACTCCGCGCTGGTGAACGTCACCGGCGGCAACGACATGTCCATCGAGGAAGCCGAGGGCGTGGTCGAGGAGATCTACGACCGCATCGACCCCGACGCCCGCATCATCTGGGGCACCTCCATCGACGAGGAGTTAGACGGCGAGATGCGCACGATGATCGTGGTCACCGGCGTCGAGTCTCCGCAGATCTACGGCCGCAACGAGGCCCAGCAGGCCAAGGCCAACAAGCGCCTCGAGGACATCGACTACGTCGAGTAGCGGTCCGTCCCGAAGCGCTACCTCCGGAGGCGCTCCCCCGACCGCCCTGCCCCGCTCTCCCCTCGATTGCAGTTGCGTTAGCGGGTGCTCTCGGCAGTCTGAACACTCGACGCGCATCAATAGATAAAAAAAGGACGCTCCCCTAGACCCGATAACATGGACGTCAAGCTCGACCTCACGTCGTACGTGCGGGTGCTGAAACTGGCCAGCACGCCGTCGTGGGAGGAGTTCTCGAAGATCTCGAAGATCGCCGGTGCGGGCATCATCCTCGTGGGAATCCTCGGGTTCACGATGTATGCGATCATGAGCTTCCTCCCAGCGTAGGTGATTCGACATGCCAATGTACGCAGTCAAGACTACCGCGAGCCAGGAGCGCACCGTCGCAGACATGATCATGAACCGCGAGGAGCCGGAGATCCACGCGGCGCTCGCGCCCGACTCGCTGACGAGTTACGTGATGGTCGAGGCCGACGACGACGCGATCATCAACCGGGTGCTGGAGGAGATTCCCCACGCCCGCAGCATGGTGCCGGGTGCGAGCGACATCTCGGAGGTCGAGCACTTCTTGTCGCCGACGCCCGACGTGGAGGGCATCGCCGAGAGCGACATCGTGGAGCTCATCGCCGGGCCGTTCAAGGGCGAGAAGGCGCAGGTCCAGCGCATCGACGAGGGCAAGGATCAGGTGACGGTGGAACTCTACGAGGCGACCGTTCCGATTCCGGTGACGGTCCGCGGGGACCAGATTCGGGTGCTGGACAGCGAAGAGCGGTAATCAGTCGCGATTCTTCTGGATCAGTTCGCGTGATTAGACAATCACGGTACGAGACACATCTCAACTTTTCATTCCTGGCGCGCGCGAGCAACGCGCGCGAGGGACGAGCGAACGGAGTGAGCGAGGAGGCTGGGGAGGTGTGAGGTTGCGGCGACTCATGTGCCTCGGAGGTAGCTAGCTCAGTCTTCTTCATTGGAGCGGACAACAGCATGATGCTAGCTTCTGCCTCGACATATGAGAGGCCAAAACTGCCCCGCACAGCACCGCACCTCGTCCTCCCCAACCGCTTGCGCTCCTCACTCCGTTGCGGTGCTCAGCCCTTGCGCGTTTTGGCGCGACACGGAGGTCGCGCCAGTACGCGCCGGATGAAGGAGACGCTGGCGTATGATTGGTGGAAAGAGAAACTATCACGCGCTGGTGGACGGAGAAGTTACCATCATGTCCAGAAATCTACAAGCCTTCCAGCGACCGCAGTTTCTGCTCGACGGCGGGCGGTGCGGCGCTCGGGCCGTCCCGCACCCGGTGGTCCGGAATCAGCAGCGGTGCGGGGTTCTCGTCGAGCGCGGTCCGAACGACGTTCAGGTCGTCCTCGTCGGTGTGGTCGACCTCGCTGGTCATCCGGGCGAGCGTCTCGACGTTTATCTGGTCGCCGTACGGAATCCCGCGAACGCGCTCTAACACCCTGCGCTGGACGGTCGGCACGGTGAGTGCGACCGCCACGTCCTCGAACTCGTCGTCGGTGACGCCGTCGAGGTAGTCGAAGATTCGGTCGAGCAGGTCGTGGTCGGACTCGGCCTCCTCGTCGGGGCGCTCGGGGAACGAGACGCTGAGGATGCGACCGCTGGCCACGCCGAACTGGACGTACCGGTCAAGATACGACGACTCGCGCGCGAAGATGCCGGAAACTTCGTCGGCGCTCATGCGTTCGATCTCGTCTCCGCCGCCAGCGTCGTCGGCGTCTCGGGTGTCGTCCATGCCCGCGGCTTGGGCCGGTTCGGACTTGAAGATTCCGCGGCGAGACGAACAGATTCAGTTTCTTGCCGGAACTGGAATCGCGTCCACGAAAGCCTTCGGCGCGCTCGACGACTCCATCCCGACAACGAAGTTCCGAAAGCCCTCGGCGTGCTCGCGGTCGCTCCGCAGGATATTCGCGGCTCTCCGCAACGCCCGCCGCGAATAATTGCCTGCGGAGATTCGGTGGATGTGTCACCGGCTGTTTCCCGTGGTCTGTTCCGCCGTGGCGCAAGTCTTATGTACAATTCCGTCCGTTGATGCACAATGATGAACGACAGTCAGGAGCTCGCCCCCGCGGTGGCTTCCATCCTGGAGTCCGCGACGGCCCGCGGCGACCCCGACGGCGGCCCGGTGTCGGTCGACGCGCGGTCGCTCCCCGCCGCGCTGGCCGACGCCGAGGCGGACGGCCGAACTCCAGTCATCGCGGAGGTCAAGCCGACGAGTCCGACGACGGAGGGGACCCGCGAGGCCGACCCCGTGGAGCTGGCCGAGCGCATGGTCGACGGCGGGGCGGCCGCGCTCTCGGTGCTGACCGAACCCGACCACTTCGAGGGCTCGCCCGAGAACCTGCGCCGGATTCGCGAGGCCGTCGACGTGCCGGTGCTCCGGAAGGACTTCCTCGTGCGCGAGGCGCAACTCGACACCGTGAAAGCCGACGCGGTGCTGCTCATCGCCCGGTTCGTGGGTAGCGCGGAACGAAGTTCCGCGGACAGTCGAGCGGCGACCCCGCAAGACGACGACCTCGCTGACCTCGTCGCCGCCGCGCGAGAACGCGGGTTCCAGCCGCTCGTGGAGGTCCACGACCGCGCGGAACTGGCCCGGGCGGTCGAAGCGGGTGCGGATATTATCGGCGTGAACAACCGCGACCTCGGGGCGCTGTCGGTCGACCTCGAAACCTTCGAGTCGGTCGCCCCCGAAGCGCCCGAGGACGCGACCCTCGTCGCCGAGAGCGGGGTCTCGACGACCGCGGACGCGCGGCGGATGCGCGTGGCCGGGGCGGACGGGCTGCTGGTCGGAAGCGCGATCATGGACGGAAACGTGACCGAGAACACGCGGAGGTTGACGCAGGCATGACACTCGAAATGACACGAACACGAAACGACGCGACGCGGAGGAGAGCCCGGAGATGAGCAGCGAATCCGACGGCAAGTTCGGCGACTACGGCGGCCAGTTCGTCCCCGAGGCGCTGATGCCCGCCATCGAGGAGCTGACGGACGCCTACGAGCGCTACGTACTCGACAACGAGGACGGCTTCGTGGACGAGTTCCGCCAGCGATTGGGCGACTTCGGCGGGCGGCCCACGCCGCTCCAGCGCGCGGACCGACTGAGCGAGCGCTACGACCGCGACGTCTATCTCAAGCGCGAGGACCTGCTCCACGGCGGCGCGCACAAGCTGAACAACGCACTCGGGCAGGTGCTGCTCGCGAAGTACATGGGCAAAGATCGCATCGTCGCCGAGACCGGCGCGGGCCAGCACGGCACCGCGACCGCGATGGCCGCGGCCCACCTCGGGATGCCCTGCGAGATCTACATGGGTCGGACCGACATCAACCGCCAGCGCCCGAACGTGTTCCGGATGCGCATCCACGACGCCGAGGTCAACCCGGTCGACGTCGGCTCTGGCACCCTGAAGGAGGCCATCAACGCGACGATGCGCGACTGGGCGACCAACGTCGAGGACACCCACTACGTCATCGGCTCGGTCGTCGGCCCGCATCCGTTCCCACGGATGGTGCGGGACTTCCAGTCGATCATCAGCGAGGAGGCACGCGAGCAGATCCGCGAGCAGGCCGGGCGGCTCCCCGACAGCGTGGTCGCCTGCGCGGGCGGCGGGTCGAACACGATGGGCGCGTTCCACGAGTTCGTCGGCGACGAAGACGTGGGCCTCGTCGCAGTCGAGGCCGGCGGCTCGAGCCTGACCATCGACGAGGAAGAGGGTCTCGCGCCACACTCGGCCTCGCTGTCGGTGGGTGAGGAGGGCGTCCTCCACGGCGCGCGCACCAAGCTGCTCCAGAACCCCGACGGCCAGATCCTCGAATCCCACAGCGTGAGCGCGGGGCTGGACTACTCCGGGGTCGGCCCCGAACTCGCCCACCTCGCCGACGAAGGGCGGGTGCGCCCGGTCAACGTCGACGACGACGCCGCGCTCGACGCCTTCCACCGGCTCTCGACGCTGGAGGGCATCATCCCCGCGCTCGAATCGAGCCACGCGCTCGGGTATTTAGAAGAGAATCCCGAGCAACTGGGCGACCTCGTAGTCGTCAACGTCTCGGGCCGGGGCGACAAGGACCTCGACACCGTAATCGAGGAGAGCGACAGGCGCGACCTCGACGCGGCCCCCTCGATGGAGGTGTTCGAAGGTGGCGAGTGAGCCCGACCCCGCGACCGAGAGCGACATCGAGGAAGCGTTCGCGGACGAACCGGCACTCGTCTCCTACGTCGCGGTGGGCGACCCGGACGCCGAGTCGACCAAGGAGTACGTCCGGGCGCTCGTCCGCGGCGGGGCCGACGTGGTGGAACTCGGCCTCCCGTTCTCGGAGCCAATCGCTGAGGGGCCGACCATCCAGCAGGCGATCCGCCGGGCGCTCGACGCCGGGATGACCCCGGACCGCTACTTCGACCTCGTCGCGGACCTGTCCGGGGACGTGGACGTGCCGCTGGTCTGCATGACGTACTACAATCTCATCTATCAGTACGGGGAGAGCGAGGCGGGCCCCGAGCCCTTCGTCGAGGCCGCCGCCGAAGCGGGTATCTCCGGACTCATCGTTCCCGACCTGCCGGTGGATGAGAGCGGCCCGCTGAAGGAGGCCTGCGAGGCTCACGGCCTCGACCTCGTGTTCATCGTCGCGCCGACGACCACGGACGACCGTCTCGACCGGATGCTCGACCGGGCGACCGGCTTCGTCTACGTCCAGGGGCGGCTCGGGACCACGGGGACGCGTACGGACGTGAGCAGCGAGACGCACGTCAGCCTCGACCGGCTGGCCGACACCAAACTGCCGAAGGCGGTCGGGTTCGGCATCAGCGAGCGCGAGCACGCCCGGGAGATCGTCGCGGGCGGCGCGGACGGCGTCGTCGTCGGGAGCGCGTTCGTGGACATCATCGCTGAGCAAAGCTCAGCGGGCAGTCAGACGCAGTCTGACGACGTGGCCGAACAGAAAAACGTCGCCGACCGGCTCGAAGCCAAGGCGCGCGAACTCAAGGAGGGCGCGCTCGCCGGGTGGAACGAAGTGCCGGAACCGGAAGGCAAATAACCGTCGTTTGCTACAGATTCACACAATGAACGCAGGAACGGCGGCGCGACTCGACAGGATCGGCACAGACGGAGCGTACGTAATCGTCCCGATGGACCACGGCATCACGCTCGGCGCGGTGTCGGGGCTGGCGGACATCGAATCGACCATCGACGCGGTGACCCGCGGCGGCGCGGACTCGGTGCTCACCCAGAAGGGCATCGCGCCGCGCGTCCACCCGAACAAGAACGGCGCGGGCTACGTGGTCCACCTCAACGCCTCGACCTCCATCGGCCCGCACAACAACGACAAGCGGCTGACCGGCACCGTCAAGGAGGCCGTCCGGGCGGGCGCGGACGCCGTCTCGTTCCACATCAACGTGGGCAGCGACTACGAGCGCGACCAGCTGGAAGAACTCTCCCAGATCACCGACGAGGCCAGCGAGTACGGGATGCCCGTGCTCGCGATGGCGTACGCCCGCGGCCCGGACGTCGACGAGCACGACGCCGAGAATCTCGGCCACGCGGTCCGGCTCGCCGAGGAGGTCGGCTCCGACGTGGTCAAGACCGCCTACAGCGGCGACGCCGAGAGCTTCGAGCGCGTGGTCGAGTCGACCCGGCTCCCGGTCGTCATCGCGGGCGGCGAGCCGGAGGGCGACCGCGCGACGCTCGACGCGGTCCGCGGCGCGATGGACGCCGGCGCGGCGGGCGTCTCGATAGGCCGGTCGGTCTTCCAGCACGACGACCCCGAGGCCATCACCCGCGCGGTCTCGGCGGTGGTCCACGACGGCGAGTCGGCCGAGGACGCGCTCCGCGAGGCCGGGCTGACGGTCGAGTTCTGAACTGTTCTCCCCCGAAGCTTCTCGGCGGGCGGGCAATTCGGCGATAGTGGATCAACCCACCCGGCGCGCGCTGCGCGACCCGCAAGTGGTCGCGCAATCTGCGCGCGAGGGAGGAGCGAGCGGTGCGCGGCGCTTCGCGCCGCGAAAACGCGAGCGACGAGGCTGGGGAGGCCCGAGGCCCGCTGTTGCAGTGCGGTGCGGGTGCAGTGCGGGTGCGGTGTGGGTGCAGTGCGGGTGCGGTGTGGGTGCAGTGCGGGTGCGGTGTGGGTGCAGTGCGGGTGCGGTGTGGGTGCAGTGCGGGTGCGGTGTGGGTGCAGTGCGGGTGCGGTGTGGGTGCAGTGCTGTGCGGATGCGATGCGATGCGGTGCTGTGCGGATGTGGATTCTCCTAGGCTCAAGTAGTAGCTAGGTTAACTTTGGCAACTACTTCTGTGATGTTTCGGTCGCAGCTAGCTACTGCTTGAGCATCGGCGTGACCGCACCGCGACAGCCTCGTCCTCCCCAACCGCTTGCGGTCCTCACTTCGTTGCGGTCCTCAGCCCTCGCGCGCGTTGCTCGCGCGCGCCGGAATCAATCAGCTTCCTTGCTCACGAATCGTCTATCACTCGTTCACGACTCCTCCTCCGTTCCGCCTGCAGATCAGCTATGCAGAATGCTCACGACTCGGCGGACCCGACCTCGCCCGCGGCGTCCCCGTCGGTGTCCGAGGCCGAGCGCACGTCGCGTTCGGCCTCGCCGCCGACCGGTTCGATCGCCGCGCCGAGGGCGTTGCGCTTGACGCTCCGGAGGCCCTTCTCGGCCGCTCGCTTAGAGGAGTAGCCCTGCCCCGAGTCGGCGATGACGTTGCCGTTGTCGTGGACGAGCCGCCAGCGCCACTTCTCGTCTTTGCCCTCGTACACCTCGAAGGTCGCTTTCGCGGGCGGGGCGAGTGCTTCGAGGCTCGTCCCGTCGAGTTGGGTCATCTCGACCGGACCCGATCCGGCACCACCGGCCCGCCGCGCGGCCCCCTTGACTGCTTGCCTACCTTTCCGGACCAGCGAGGGCGCGACCCGCTCCGCGAGCGAAACGGCCTCGCCGAGGTCCGAGACGATGCCCGACGACGTGTCGCGAGCCAGCACCTGCTCGCCGTCGCGGTAGAGCGCGATGCGGAACCCCCGCCACTCCACGCCCGACTCCGCGGGGTGTTCGGGCAGTTCGACGGCGAGACCCTCCTCGGTCCAGTCGTCGTCGCGCCGGAAGTCGAGCCGAACGGTCGCTGCTCCCAGATCGTCGCCCTCCCGCCGGTAGGACACCCGCGCGCGGAGTCGCGGGTGGCCGACGAGCGTGTACTCGTGGTCGAACACGTGGTCTCCTATCGCCCCGACGAGTATGAGTCTGTCCGCCGGAGTGGTACTCTTTCATCGACTCTCGAACACCAAACTGACGCCTGCCATCCCGCCGAGCGAATACATAAAACTGACAATGGGGTGTTTCCTCGTATCGAGCGTGTTCACCACCTCGCTCCCGATCCTGTTCGAGCTTCCGTCGCTCGGGTCGTTCGCGTGGCTGGAACACGTCGTCGAGTCGGCGACGGGTTGGATGGGACTGGGGATCATCTTCGTCTACTCGTTCCTCATCGCGTTCGCGCTCCCCGGCGTGAGCGAGGTGGTGCTGGCCGCGCCGCTGGACCTCGGGCTCACGGAAGCGGGCAAGTACGCCATCATCATCGTCGTCAGCGGGCTCGGGAAGGCTGCGGGGAGCGTGCTCGCGTTCCACATCGGTCAGGAGGCCAAAGAATCCGGGCCAATCATCGACTTTCTCCGGCGCTCGCGGTTCGACGTCATCGAGTGGTCCGAGAACAAGACGGTCCAGCTCGCCCAGAAGTGGGGATACCTCGGGATGGCCCTGGCGCTGTCGGTCCCGTTCTTCCCCGACACCATCTCCATCTACGCGTTCGCCATTCTCGAAGAGGACTACGTCAAGTTCGCGCTGGCGACGTTCGCCGGGAGCGTTGGCCGACTGCTCGTGACGATGGGGCTGGTCGGCGGGACCCTCGTCGCGCTGTGAGAGGCAGGCGTCGTGCTGTCGGAGGACGACGACCTCCCGTCGCGCTGCGAGAAGAACCGAAAGCGGGGGTTTTTCAGTGCGGACCGCTTCCACCCACGTATGCAGGGTAACCTACCGCCGGAAGCACAGGAGAAACTCGAAGAGCTACAGGACCTTCAGGACACGGCCCAGCAGGTCGCCGTCCAGAAGAACCAGGCCGAGACGCAGCTCAACGAGGCCCAGACGGCGCTCGACGAACTCGAGGACATCGACGAGGACACCACGATGTACCGCGAGGTCGGCGAACTCCTCGTCAAGACGGGCTACGAGGAAGCCGAAGAGGACCTCGATGAGAAGGTCGACAGTCTCGAAATCCGCGTCGAGACGCTCCAGAAGCAGGAAGAGCGCGTTCAGGAGCAGTTCGAGAGCCTCCAGTCGGAGCTCCAGAACATGCTCGGCGGCGGTGGCGGCCCCGGCGGCCCGCAGGGTCCGGGTATGGGCGGCGGCCCCGGCGGCGCGTAGATGGCGACCGACGACGCGAGCTCGCGCGACGACCCCGTGAACGACGAGGAGTCGCCGACCGACGAGGAGGTCGTGACGACGGCCGCCGAGGCCGCCGAGGGCCTCGTCCTCTCGCGGTTGTCGAACTCCGACGTTCGGGACCTCGACGTCACCGTGACGTTCGAGGACGGCGTCCTCGACGTGGACGTCTACCTCAACGCTCCCGACGCGACCGACGAGGAACAAGTCGCCGAGGACGCGGCGTTGGCCGCGCGCTCGGCCGTCGACGACCTGTTCGCCGAGAGCGGGAACTGATTCTTCGGGAGCAGCTCTTCGTTCGACCCACTTCAGCTGGTGTTCAGATACGCGTGACTATCCATCTGCTTCGATCAATGTCTCAATCCACGTCCCTGGTGGACTGAAAGGGCGAGGCGGGCTCGCGTTCAGTTCGGTCGTCTGACCGACCTCTATACGAGCGAGCGTCAGCGAGCGAGGATATGTCGGTCAGCGACCGCGAGCGCGCCGAGGGCTATCGAGACTCTGACTCCAGTTCAAACCTCTTATCTGAACACTACCCCGATTCACACCACAAAGTCTATTACCACCCTGCGGAATGCGTCGAACACCGCGGGTAGGGGTACCTTGCGGTGTTCTTTCGCAGCCGACTCGGCAGTCGAGTCGCTCTACAGGGTCGCGTTCGCTCGGGTCGCCTTCGGTGGGAGCTCTGCGTAGCGGTTTCAAAGAATCTCCGAGTTTAATATGCATCGCCGTCTCCCCCAGTGACGATGAGCGTGTTGACCGGGGTCACCGTACCGGGCGACGAGTTCCTGATGGGACGAACTCTCGAACGCGTCCCGGACGCGCGGACCGAGATCGAGCGGGTCGCGGTCGAGCCCGGTGACGTGACGCCGTACTTCTGGGCGGCCAGCGACGACTTCGAGGCGTTCAAGGCGGCGCTGGCCGACGACCCGATGGTGGCCGACGACCTCGCGTTCGAGTCCCACGACGGGTGTCGGCTCTACCGGGTGAGCTGGGAGCTCCGCACTGAGGGTATCGTCTACGCGGTCTGCGACGCCGACGCGACCATCCCCGAAGCGACCAGCGACGACACCCTAGCGACGTTCGTGTAGGACAATCTCGATGGTGGCGGAGCGGAGACGACGTCGAGTCTACGACCCCGCGAGGAAGAACACGACCACGCTGAGCGCCATCGCGGCCAGTATCACCGCCGCGGCCAGCGCGGCCCCCATCGAGATGACCGCGTTGGCGTGGCTCGCCAGCGTCTCGGTCCGGTCGTTGCCGAACACCGTCACCTCGGCGCGCTCGCTCGCCATCCCGGCCTCGACCGGTTCGAGGTCGGCGGTCGCCTCGCCGACGAGTCGGTCGACCAGCGCCACGAGTTCGTCGTGGTCGATGGCCTCGCCCACCTGATTCGACGCCTCGACCTGATTCACGACGTGGGTGTCCGTGGTCATCACCTCGGCCTCGTCGGCCGTCGGACGGCGTCCGTCACCGTCGGTCGAGACGCCCGCGCCGTCGGCCGTCGGGGTCGCGTCTCTCGGGTCGTCGGGTTTCCCGGTGGTCGAGCCGGCTTGCGTCCCGTTGGATGCGTAATCGCCGTCCGCGTCACCGGTCAGTCGCGTGACGATGCGGTCCCGGAGGCCGGGCTCCATGTTGTTGCCGTCCACGAGCACGTAGCAGGTGCGGTGGTCGCCGACCTCCAGCATCGCGACCCGGACCCCGAGCGGGCCGACGCCGTCACGGGGTTCCCAGTCGGTCTCGTCCCACGCGACCCCCAGCCTGACGGGGGCCTGCTCGGCGTCGGCGAGTCGGTCGCCGGCCTCGCCTGCGGCCTGCATCGTGTCGAACGAGCGTTCGCTGCCGGGGTAGACGTGGCCGAGATCGGGTCCTTGGAGGCCGTTGTTGCAGTTGTGGGCGTCCACGAGCATCACGTCCTCGACGCCGGCCGACCGGGCCTCCGCCGCGGCCGAGAGCCCGACCGCGTACTCTACGTCGTCGGCGAACTCCGGGGCGTACGTGGTGACGAGCAGGGCGTCGTCGCCGAAGCCCTGTCCGATCACCTTGGCGTCGCCCTCCTGGACCCGGACGCTCCGGGTCGCGGTGTCGTGGTACTCGATGCTCTCGTACGCATCGCGGACTGTCTCGAGGAGCGTGTCGACCTCGCGTTCGGTGACGAGGTTGAAGTCGTGGCCAGCGGTGGCGTGGGGCGGAAAGGCGACCCCGTCGGCTTCGAGCGCGACGCGCTTGGGGAGATTGCCCCCGCCGATCTCGCCCATCGGTCCGGGGTGGATCATCGGCAGGACGAACCGAGCTTTCTCGTTCTCCTCCTCGTCCCGGAACGAGAGCACCGTGACCGGGACGACCGCCTCCTCGCCGATGTCCTCGAAGAAGTCCTCCAGTTCGCGGGTCCCCTCGGCGATGTGGCCGATGAACCCACGGACGAAGTCGAGCACGCTGACGTCGAGGCTACGCTTCCACGGCCGGTCGATGAACTCGACGAACACCCAGACGGCCACGCCGTAGAGCGCGCACATGATGGCGAGCAGGGCGAAGTCCACCGGGACGATGGCTCCGATCTCCGGCGGGGCCTCCGACGAGCGCATCAAGAGTACGTCCACCAGCGGCCCGCCGCCGACTTCGAGGTAGCGCATCGTCCCGCCGTAGATGAAAAAGAGCACGGCGGCCGTAGCGGTCTGGATGCTGGCCGGGATCGCGGCCACCGGCGGGGACTGGCCGGACACTGCCATTACCACCAGCAGGCGGACCGCGAACACGGAGGCGAGGCCGACGATGAGCGCGTCGAAGACGAACTGCTGGTCGAGGTTCGACGAGAGCACCGACGCGGTCCCGGCCGCCGCTATGACGGCGACGATGATCCCTTCGCAGGTGAGGGCGAGCAGCGACGACCGGTTGTACGTCAATTGGCCGCCGAGCCACCGGTCGACCGGCGTGGTCAGCAGGCTGGCGACGACGGTGGGCACGCCGATGAAGAACACGCCCTGCCACATGTCTTCCAGCACGAACCGGGAGTCGAACGCGCCCACGCCCGCGACGGCGGCGACGACGAGCGCGAAGCCCACGCTGGCGTACCACCGGGGCGCGCGGAAGATGTACCGCGAGAGACTGGCGAGGTCGCCCTGCGTGGCTGTCATCGAACGGAGATACGAGGTGGCACGGTTAAAAGGTACGACTCTCGCCGCACGTATCAGATCTCCCGGACTTTGCTGCCCGACGAGTGCTTTATTGTCGTCTCGCGACTACGTCGACTCGATGGCGTCGAACGACGAGTCGAGGGCCGGGCTGACGCCCGAGGAGCGCGACCGGCTCTCGGCGTTGCGGTCGGCCCGATCCCTCGCGGATCTGGTCGAGTTGACCGGCGCGGGCAGCGACCGCGAGGCGTACCTCGCGGCGCGCCGGGAGTGGGCCGTCCTGCGCGGGCGCG
>NZ_QLVG01000075.1 GCF_003382685.1 Halorussus litoreus
ACCGCCAGCCACGACGAACTCGCAGACACCATCCGATCCGCGGGGCTGTACAACCAGAAGGCCGACGTGCTGATCGCGGTCGGCGAGCGCGTGCTCGACGAGTACGGGAGCGCAGGCGAGTTCGACGCCTTCGTCCGCGAGGGCGAGCCGAGCGCGGTCCGCGACGCGCTACTCGACATGGGCGGCGTCGGGCCGAAGACCGCCGACTGCGTGCTGCTGTTCGCGGGTGGGCGAGGTGGCGTCTTCCCGGTGGACACCCACGTCCACCGCATCTACCGCCGGCTGGGCGTCGCGCCGCCGGACGCCGACCACGAGGCGGTGCGGGCCGTGCTGGAGCGCGACGTGCCCGCCGAGAAGTGCGGATTCGGGCATACCGCCAGCATCCAGTTCGGCCGGGAGTACTGCTCGGCGCGCAAGCCCGTGTGCCTCGACGGACTCGACGAATGCCCGCTGTCGGACCTCTGCGACCGGGTCGGCGTGAACACCGAGACGGGAGCTGTTATGGACCCGGCGGACGCAGTCTGACCGTCGCGGTCGGCAAGTCTTTATCCCCGAGAAGGCAGTAAGCTACGCGAATGGACTCTGAGGTCACGGTCGCCATCGACCCGCACGTCCACTCGGAGGGCTCGCACGACGCCAGCGAGCCCGTCGAGCTCCTGCTGGAGCAGGCGAGCGAAATCGGCCTCGACGGCATCGTCGTGACCGACCACGACGAGATCGAGGAGTCGCTGCGCGCGGCCGAACTCGCGCCTGAGTACGGACTGGTCGGCATCCCCGGCGTCGAGGTCTCGACGGCCGCGGGCCACCTGCTCGCCATCGGGGTCGAGGAGCGCCCCGAGCCCTACCGGCCGTTCGACGAGACGGTCGAGACCGTCCGGGACGCGGGCGGCGTCGCCGTGGTTCCCCACCCGTTCCAGCGGACGCGCCACGGGGTCCGAAAGCGACGGATCACCGACTGCGACGCGGTGGAGGTGTACAACGCGTGGCTCTTCACGGGCTACCGGAATCGACGCGCGCGCAAGTTCGCCGCCCGGAGGGGCTACCCTGGCGTCGCCGCGAGCGATGCCCACTCGGCGGCGTCCCTCGGTCGCGCGTACACCGAACTCACCGTGGAGGGCGTCGACTCGACGGCGGCACTCGACGCCGAGGATGTCGTGGCGACCATCGCGAACGGCGAGGCGAACGTCCACGGGCGTCGCCAGCCCCTCCACCGGAGCACCCACCACTACCTGAAGGGTGCGAGCAAGCGGTTCCGCTACGCCGTGCGCCCGGCCGTGCCGACGTTCCTCCGGTCGTGACCCTGCAGCGCGGTCGCTCGTCCTCGTGGCGACTCTCGGCCCGTACTCCCGCGGTTCCGACGACCACGAGGGTTTTTATCCCCGGCACGTCTGGATTCAGCCACACGACATGAGTACGCTGGTGGTGTGCGTGGACCGCGACGACGACATCGGAGCCAAGACCGGGCTCACCACCCCGGTCGCCGGCTGGGACGCGGTCCGGTCGCTGGTCACCGACGTCGGCCTCGCGGACCCCGAGGACGCCAGCGTGAACACGCTGCTGGAGACGCTCCGTGTGGCTCGGGACCTCCGGGCCGACGACGAGGAGGCGACCGTCGCGGTCATCTCCGGGGCCGCCGAGACGATGGTCGGCCGGGACCGCGCGGTCGCCGAGCAGATGGACGCCCTCATCGCGGAGTACGAGCCCGACTCGGCCATCGTCGTCATCGACAGCGCGCAAGACGAGCGACTGGTGCCGATCATCGAGAGCCGGGTGCAGGTCGACGCGGTCGACCGGGTGGTCGTCCGGCAGGCCCGCGACATCGAGTCGACGTACTACCTGCTCAAGCAGTTCCTCGCCGACGAGGAGCTTCGCCAGACCGTGCTCGTCCCCATCGGCGTCGCGATGCTGGTCTTCCCCATCCTGCTGTTGCTGACTGGGCCCGCGACCGCGGTCGCGTCCATCACGGCGGTCATCGGCCTGTTCGTCCTCTACAAGGGGCTGGGCGTCGACGAGTACGTGGCCGACCTGCCCGCCGAGACCAAGGACGCGCTGTACTCCGGTCGGGTGTCCATCGTCACGTACGTCGTCGCGGCGGGCCTCTCGCTCGTCGGCGTGTTCGCCGGCGCGCTCCGGGTGTCGGACCTCGCGGTGCCGACCCAGGGCGTCCTGTTGCCGGTGATGGCGTTCGCGTTCGACAGCGTGCCGTGGCTGGCGGCGGCCGCGATGGCGGCCTCGACCGGCCGACTGCTCGACGAGGTCATCCGGAACGACCGCGTGCGCAACTCCTACCTCAACCTCCCGTTCGGCGTGCTGGCGGTCGGGCTGGTGGTTCGGGGCTTCTCGGCGTACTTCCTCCAGCGCGAGGGGTTCGAGGAGCCGATCACGATGCCCCACGTCGAGGTCGGCAGCCTCGTGGTCGAGCCGTTCCTCCTCCAGCCGGGCACCCGGATGGCGCTGTTCGTCGTCGCGGGCGTGGTGGTCAGCCTGCTCGGCGTCCGCGTGTCGTCGTACGTCAGCGGGTCGGCGCTCGGCGAGGAGTTCGACGAGGAACTGGCCGAGTGAATCGCCGCGTCGTTCTTCCGTGCTGGTCCGCTGGTTCCCTGCTATAGTCCGCTGTTTCCCCACTATAGTCCGCTGGTTCCCCGCCACGGTCCGCCGTTCTCGCCCAACTAGTCTCCCGCGCCGTCCGCGCTACCGGCTGCTGACGTTGCCCTACTGCTGAGCCGCCGACCGATAGCGAACAGTGGGACCCCGAGGACTGCCGACCCCGCCAGCAGCAGGGTCAGCATCGCCGGCGTGACGAACACGACGCCCACGCGCGGGACGAGCGGGAGCGCGGCCACGACCGGACCGAGCGCGGCGACTACCGGGAACAGCAGCCGCGCCCGATGGCCCGCGGCAGCGAGCACCCCGAACGGGAGGAAGACGAGCGGCCCGACCGTCAGCACGAGGAGTGCGCTCGCGGGCGCACCGAGAACGAGCGCGAGCGTCCAGCCGAGGACCGCGAGGACGGCAAGCGAGGTGACGCTCGCGGCGCTTCCGCCGGAGGCCACGTCACGGTAGTCGGTCACGACGGCAACTGTAGCCGTCAGGAACGCCTGCGGTGCCAGTCCGATTCCGACGACGCCGAGGACGTATCCGAGGCCGTCACCGACGAGGAGGAACGCGACGGCGGCGAGCGCGACGTAGAGACCGACGCCCACGGCGAGCCAGCGCGCGGCCGTTCGACCGAGATCGGCCCCGACGGGGAGGCGACCGCCCGTGAGCAGGAGGCCGACCGCGACGATCCCGAGTAGCGCTGCCGGAGCGAGGGCGTACGCGCGCAGTTCCGGGCCGATCACGTCGAGCGAGTGCCCGCGGACCGCGACAGCGGTGGCCGCGCGGGAGGGGAGGCCGTCGTTCGGACCGAACGCGACCGACGCCTCGCGCCCGAGTCGGGGACTGTACGTCCGGCCGTCTTCGGACGCGGTCCAGACGACTCGATTCCCGTCGACGGTCCCTCCGGCGGGTGCGTGCGTGACGGCCGTCCCGGTGGGGCCGTGGACCGATAGCTCGTCGGCATCTACGTAGGGCTCACCGTCCGGCGGAGAGCGAGCGAACGCATCGAACAGCAGTACGTCGCCGGGGTATCGCTGGGCGGCATCCGCGACGGTGAACGACACCGTGACGGTCCGGTCGTCGAGTCCCACCGAGAGATTCCGCGGATCGTCGACGGCCGTTCTGTACGAGGCGTACGTCTGCTCGACCGCGCGCCGGAGCAGCGTCCGGTTCGCGGCGAACCGGTCGGCGGCCGGTCGCGAGAGGACGACGTGGGCCGTCCAGCGACTGTCGCCGTCGGCGGAGACGTGCACGGCGAGGTCGCTCTCGACGACGGTGGCGTCGACGCCGACTTCCTCGGCGGACTGCTCGAACGCAGACCCGCAGACGCCACAGACGCCTTCTGGCGGGGGTGCCGCTGCGGTTGCGGGGACGAGCGCGGGGACGACGACCGCAATCGCGACTATCACGAGGACCACGCGTGGAGGGCGCATCAGGGTGAACGTCTGCCGTATCCGACAAGTAGCTATCGCCTCCCAGGCGACCGATTCGCCGTTCATAAGTCCACACGCCGCCGACTCCTCGACATGACCGACGATTCCACTATCCCCACCGACTCCACCGCGGAGGATTCTGTCGCGGAGAAGTCTGTTGCGGAGGATTCCGCCGCGGACGATTCCACCGCCAGCGAGGGGTCGTGGGTCAGCCTCTTCTCGGGCGGCAAGGACTCCTCGTGGGCGCTGTATCGCGCGCTCGAATCGGGCCTCGACGTGTCGCACCTCGTCACCGTCCACCCGGAGGGCGACTCGTACATGTACCACGTGCCCGCGACCCGACTCGCCGGCCTCGCGGCCGAGAGCGTCGGCGTCCCGCTCGTGGAGGTCGAACCCGACGACTTCGAGGCCGGGGCCGCCGAGGAGTCCGGCGCGCAGGGCGACGCCGAACTCCGGCCGCTCGAAGCCGCGCTCCGCGATTTGAACGACGAACTTTCGGGCGGCGTCGCGGGGCTGACCGCGGGCGCGGTCGAGAGCGAGTACCAGACCTCCCGCATCGAGGCGATGGCCGACCGACTCGACGCCGACCTGTTCGCGCCGCTCTGGCAGGAAGACCCTCGGGACCTCGCGGACGCGATGCTCGACGCGGGCTTCGAGATCACGATTATCCGCGTGGCCGCATACGGCCTCGACGAGTCGTGGCTCGGGCGGACGCTTGACCGGGACGCGATTTCAGAACTGGAGGAACTGAACGAGAGCCACGGCGTGCACATTCTCGGCGAGGGCGGGGAGTTCGAGACGCTGGTGACCGACGGGCCGCACATGGAGCGCGCTATCGAACTGGAGTACGAGACGCAGTGGGACGGGACGCGAGGGACGTTGCAGATCGAGGACGCGTGGCTTGCCGAGTAGATAGGACGCAGATTCGTTTCCCGCCTACTCGACTTTGATTCGTATTTTCGCTACCTAAACTTTGACCTCGGGCGCGCGCGATCAACGCGCGCGAGGGACGAGCATCGGAGCGACCGAAGGGAGCGAGAAGCGCAGGAGGCTGGGGAGGTGTGAGGGCCGCGGTAGCGGTTGCGGTCACGCCGAGGCTCAAGCGATAACTAGCTTCTTCGACTCTCACGTCACAGTATCTCGTGCTGGAGAAGCTAGCTACTACCGGGGCATATGAGAACCGCATCCGCACCGCGACCGCACCTCGTCCTCCCCAACCTCCTGCGTTGCTCGCGTTGCTGCGCTACTCGGCCCTCGCGCGATGTGGCGCGACACGAGGTCGCGCCTGCGCGCGCCGACTGCCGAAAGTGACACCGAGCGCAACCGATATGGAGCCGCTTACAAGCTCTCGCAAGAGCCTGAAGGTAACTAATTCCGAACACTCCCACCAGTTCCACATCCATCGTCCCGGCCCAAATCCTTCTGTCGAAGAGCGCCGTGACGACCACGAGAGATGAACATCGAGGAGCGACTCGACACCCGACGCGGACTCGACCCCGTCTCGCCTGACGAGGTGATGCGCTACTGGCTCCGCGAGGAGGTCGGCGACGAGCGCGACGACGCCAGCGGTGACGACCGGCCCGACCCCGACGAACTCGCCACCGAGCCCGCGCTCCGCGAGGAGCTGTTCGAGCGCAAACCCATCGCCGAGCGCGCGTTCGCGGCCGAACCAGCCGATTGGTACCGCGTCGACCTCTCGGAGCACGAACTCCGCGATCTCCGAGTCGTGGTCGGTCCCCACGACGAGGACTGGCGCGCGCTGACCGACGACGACCGGGTCGAGTCCATCGCGGAGCGAATCCGCGACGCCGAGGACGTGGAGAAACTCGACGCCGAGACGCCCAAGGACCTCCGCGAAGTGGTCGAGATGGCCGACGAGATCGCCCGCGAGCGACCGGAGAGCCGACTGATCGTCCTGAAGGAGGGCGACGACCCGGCGTACGTGGTCGACGGGAACCACCGCGCGGTCGCGCACGCCCTCCACCTGCTCCGCGGCGGCGAGTTCGAGGGCCAGCCCGCGTATCTGGGGATCAGAGAGTAGCGCGAGTCGAGGCTTCACCAGCCTTCCGACTACTTCACCAGTTCCCAGACCTGCACGCTGTCGCCGTCGGCGAGCGGTTCGCGGTCGAACCCGCCCCACGCCGACCATCGCTCGAACGGGGACTGGCGCGCAAGCAGTTCCACCTGCTGTGGCGGCAGATGCGAGAGGACGAACTCGTCGCGGGCCACGACCTCGCCGTCCGCGTCCAGCAGCTCCTGTTCCGCACGGTAGGTTTGCTCGACCTCGTCGGCGATGGTCGTCCGGGAGCGCCCACGAAGCTCGGTGCCCTCGTACTCGACCTCTTGAAGCGCCTGCCACTCGCCGAACGACTCGGCGATGACCTCGTAGCGAGGGACAAAGACGTCGAACAGGAGCCGACCGCCGGGTTCGAGCGCGTCGTGGAGGGCGTCGAGCGCCGCGAGTTGCTCGTCGACCTCGCGGAGGTTGCACAGGGAGTTGTACGGGACCAGCGCCAGCGCGTACGACCGGTCGGCGTCGACCGAGCGCAGGTCGGCCTCCCACACTGTCGGAGAGAGCTCCTCGGCGGCGGCCTTCTCCCGGAGAATCGACAGCATCGCGGGCGAGACGTCGAACCCGTCAGCGTCGACGCCGCGACGGAGCAGTTCGAGGTACAGCCGCCCGGTCCCGCAGGCGGCTTCCAGCACCGGTCCGTCCGCGCTGGTCGCCGCGTCGAGGTAGAACGACTCGTCGCCGACTTCGCCGTAGTCGTGGGTCGCCTCGTAGAAGGCCGCCAGCTCTGCGGAGAACTGGTTCGTCGCGCTCATATCGCCAATCGGGTAAGTCGTCACAAAAGACTGCTGGAGTCGGACCGACTGCTAGAAACGGCCTCAGTCGCCGTTCAGAATCTGGGTGTGCGCGCCGATCAACGCCCCAGCGAGGTCCATGTTCTCGACACGGGTCTTCTCGTCGATGATGGAGTCGCGGATGTCACAGTCCTGGATGGTCGCGCTCGGGAAGACGATGGAGTTGTTGACGCTGGAGTTGAGGAGTTCGGCGTTCGGCATCACGTGGACGTTCTCGCCGACCGTGGTGTTCTCGACGGTGGCGGAGTCGGCGATCTGATTCTCGCCGTCGAGCTTCCAGCCGACCGCTTCGAGGTAGCTCTCGGGCGTGCCGATGTCGAACCACGCCTCGTCGAACGCGTAGGCGTACACCGAGTCGCGCTGCTGGAGCCACTGGACGAACCAGCCCGGCTCGTCCGGGTTGTTCCCGCTCTCCAGATACTCGTCGAGCAGCGGGATGGTCTCGGCGGTGAAGGCGTAGCAGGCGATGGAGACCAGCGTACTTCGCGGGTCGTCGGGCTTCTCCTGGAAGTCGACCACCTCGTCGCCGTCGAGTTCGACCAGTCCGTAGGATTTTGCGCGCTCCCGCGAGCCCACGTCGTAGGCCGCCAGCGTCGGCGACTCCTTCGCCTCGAAGAAGTCGAGGAAGTCGCTGACAGCGAAGCTGATGAGGTTGTCGCCCGCGATGACGAGCGTGTCCTCGGTGACGTTCTCGCGGTCGAACAGCTGTGCCAGCGCGCCGACGACGCCGAACTTCTCGTCCTCCTCGGTGGTGTCCTCGACCGTGAGCGTCGGCTTGTCGAACTCGCTGTCGGCCAGATGGTCGCGGAAGTCCTCGGCGAACCGCTCGTTTGTCGAGACGAACACCTCGTCGACGCGGTCGTCGGCCTCCAACTCGGCGAATATCTGGTCGATGACGGTCGAGTCGCCGACCGGGAGGAACATCTTGGGCCGGTGCTTGGTGATCGGCCAGAGCCGGGTCGCGTACCCACCCGCGAGAACGACGGCTTTCATACCACGACGGTCGCCCCGGCGAGATAAGTCCTTTTTGGACCGCTCCGCGCCGATGCCGGGTCGACTCAGTTGGAGTCCTCCGACGCGCCCGTGGCGTAGTCCTGTGCGAGTGCGAGCCAGTCAGAGACGGTCGCGTCGCCGCGGTAGCGGACGTGGCCGCTCCGGGCGTCGAACTCCACCAGCCCGCCGTCTTCGAGTTTCGGGAGGTGGGCGTGGTGGAGCCGCACCTCGACGGCCTCCGCGGAGGCTGTCTCGACCTCGGCCGCGACGTGGTCGACGAGGTCCCCGAACGCCGCGACGCCGGTGTCGCAGTCGTCGAGGTACGCGAGGACGCACCGCCGGTGCTCGTCGGCGAGCGCTTCGAAGAGCGCGTCGACGGCCTCGGTCGTCCGCGGTCGCTCCTCGGCCGCGAGTCGGTCGTACTCGGCCGGCCCGCGTTCTGTCGATACCCCCTCTCGACCCGTCGACGAGTGTTCGTCGCTCATGCTGACCCCCGTTCCAAAGTTTATTCGTCTCTACGACATTGAACATCGGGCCTAAACAACTAGGGTCCACCTGGCGGTGCGCTCTGTGGGAGGGGGTAGTCGCCGCGGAGCGCCCTGCGGAAAGGGTTATGTTCGACCGGTCCCGACCGACTCCACATGCGCGAGGCCGACGAGACGACCCGCGAGCGCATCGCCGCCCACCTCCGCGAGACCGCCGCCTCCCCCAGCACGCTCGCCCGGGAGTTCGACGTGACCGCGTCGAGCGCGGTCGACCACGTCCGCCACGTGGCCCGGTCGCTCTCGGCGGCCGACGAGGCACTGCTGGTCGCGCCGCCCGCGTGTCGGGACTGCGGCTTCGACGGGTTCGACGACCCGGCGAACCGGCCGTCGCGGTGTCCCGAGTGCAAGAGCGAGTCGGTCGAGGAACCGGAGTTCCGGATCGAATAGACGTATCGAAACCGAAATTTGGGACCCCACTCCTACACCGAGGCGATGGACGCAGGTCACCGCATCGCCGCCGTCGAGGACGTGCCCGCCGACAGCACCTTCCTGTTCAGGGTCCGGGAGACCGACTCCGAGGAGGTCGACGAGGCCGTCCTGACCCGCGCGGACGGGGAGATCACGGGCTGGCTCAACCGCTGCATGCACTTCAGGCACATCCGAATCGACAAGGGGTCGGGCGCGCCCAAGCGGAACGGCGAACTCGTCTGCGCGAACCACGGCGCGATGTTCGACGACGACACCGGCGAGTGTACGTACGGACCCTGCGAGGGTGCGTTTCTCGACGACGTAAACGTCGCTGTGCGCGACGAGACGGTGTACCTCGCGGACGACGACTACGAGTTCGTCGGCGCGGGTGGGATCCAGACCGACCCGACCGACCTGTCGTCGAAGTCGAACGTCGAGTTCTGACCCCCGCGGTCGGACCCGCGGCAGTCTGATTCTCGGCTGTCGGACCCGCGGCAGTCTGATTCTCGGCTGTTCGTGTGCGTCACGCAGAACCGACTGCCCCGCCACATCTTCGGACCAAACAAGCCACGAGCTGACACATGACACGTAGAAACGATGAACCAGCCGGAGAACGGATAGACAGTCTCTCGCGCTGGCGAGTTCTCGAGGGGACCGCCGCGAAGAACGCCGACGACGCCGCCAGCTCGCTGAACCCGTTCGGTTCGGTGCTGTCGGACTGACGGGCCGCTCCGCCAACGGTTCACGCTGTCGTCTCCACTTTTTTCGCGCTGGTCGACCGGGGAGCGGCGTCTGAAGGGTTGGAGTCGTCCTCCCAGTTCGACCTCGCTTCGACTGATTCGGCTCGAATCCGACCGGCGTAACTCGCCCCCGTTTCGACCGGCGTAACTCGGCTCAGCTTCGACCGGCGTAACTCGATTCAGCTTCGACTGGCGTACCCATCCCACAGCACGCTGGCGGTGTCGCGGCGCGCCGCGACACCGCCAGCACCGCGACGAGAATCAGTCAGACCGCCGCGAATCCGAACCTCCCGGTCCGGGGTCCGGAACGATCGAAGAAGAACTCCGCACCGGTAGTCGGCGACGACCGCACCGCGCGTCGTCGCCGACTACCGAGCCTGGGCCTGCTCGATCCACCGCGAGATGCGCTTTTCCGAGAGGTCGGTCTCCTCGGCGAGCCGGTCGGCGTCGGCCGTCGCGAGCTCGGCCACGTCGGCGACGCCCGCGCTCCGCAGTCGCTCGGCGTACGCCGGGCCGATGCCCTTCACGTCTTCGAGGGGTTCGCCCGCGGATTCGGACTCCTCGGCTGCGACTTCCTCGGTGTCGTCCTCTGTTTCGGCAGACTCGGCGTCGGTCGTCTCGGCTTCGTCGGCCGTCTCGGTGTCCTCGACTTCGGTCACGTCGTCGTCGGCCTCGGCCGCCGGCGCGTCCGCTTCGCTCTCGTCGGGTGCCGACTCGTCGGCCTCGGGTTCGGCCTCCTCGATTCCCTCTGGTGGGGCCGCCGACCCGTCGGTCGCATCCTCGGTCGTCTCCGACCCCGCCGGTTCGGTCGTTCCCGCCGATTCGGTCCCGGTCGCGCTCTTCCCGGCGTCGGTCGCGGCGTCGCTCGTGGACTCCTCCCCACCGGCGTCGACGCCCTTCACGGCGCTTTCGGTCTCGACGTCCGGTTGAGCCGACTCGTCGGGGTCGCGCTCGATGGTGACACCGGACTCGCCCCGGCGGACCTGCGAGCGGTCGTCTTCGAGTCCGAGCAACGACTTCAGCTTGGTGAGCAGTCCCATTTGCGCGACAGTAGACGGGCGTGGCACTTAAAGCCGTTTACGCAGCGCCGCGTTCATCGCCGCCACGGGCGCGTCCCGGCCCGTCCAGCGCTCGAACGCCTCGACGCCCTGATACAACAGCATCCACGCGCCGTCGACCGTGATCGCGCCGCACTCGCGGGCCTCGCGCAGGAGCCGCGTGTCGAGCGGGCTGTACACCGCGTCGAGTACCGCGAGGTCGGCGTGGAGCGCCCCGGCCGGGACCGGCGAGCGGTCCTCCTCCATCCCGACGCTGGTGGCGTTGACCAGCACGTCGGCCTCTCGAACTTTGCCGTCGAGGGCGTCGAGTCCGCCGGCTGTGGCACCGCGGTCGCCGGCGCTATTCCCGTCGATCGAGAGGTCGGTGACGAGGTCCTCCGCGCGCTCGACCGTCCGGTTGGCGACGTGGACCGCCGCGCCGGCGTCCGCGAGCGCGAACGCGGCCGCGCGCCCCGCCCCGCCAGCGCCCACGACCACTGCCTGCTTCTCGGCGAGGGTCACGTCGTGGTGGGCGAAGGCTCTGCGCACCCCCGCGACGTCGGTGTTGTAGCCGGCTGGAGGGGTTTCCGGGTCGTCGTCTGCATCCGAGAAGTCGATGGTGTTGACCGCGCCGATGCGGGCCGCGAGGTCGTCGGGGTCGACGTGGTCGAGCGCGTCGCGCTTGAACGGGATGGTGACGTTCAGTCCCTCGATCCCGAGCGCTCGCGCGCCCTCGACGGCGGCCCCGAGGTCGTCGGGCTCCGGTTCGAAGGTGACGTAGCGCGCGTCCATCCCGAGTTCGTCGTACGCGGCCTCGTGCATCGGCGGCGACAGCGAGTGGCCGACCGGGTTGCCGAGGAGTCCGTACACGTCCATGCCGGCCGATAGTCGCCGACCGGCTTATTTACTGGGTTCGACGGTCCGCCGACGACGGCGTCGGACCGCCCGACATTATTTCCAGCACCCGCGGTCACCCTTATTTTCCTAATTCATAACGCAAGACCTACTTTCGGGGGTGGTCTATGCCCGGACAGAATGTTGGGTCGTTTACGACATCCGCTCTCCGCAGTCGGAGCGACGACGCTACTCACGCTTCCCTGGGTGTTCGTCTGGGCGACGGGTAACGCTCACTCGCTGGGGCACCTCGAGACCGTGGCGATAAGCGGTGTCGCGGTTCTCGGCGCATCCTTCATGCTCGCGTGGGCGGCCGAGACCGCGGAGAAGGACGTACCGCGCGCGTTCGCCATCGCGGTGCTGGCCGTGCTCGCGGTCGCGCCCGAGTACGCAGTCGACGCGCTGTACGCGTGGCAGGCGGGGGCCGCCGCTGGCACGCCGGAGGGGTTGGAGGCCGCCAACCTCGCGGTGGCGAACATGACCGGCGCGAACCGTATCCTCATCGGACTCGGCTGGTCCGGCATCGCACTGTTCACCGTCTACCGCGCCCGCAACTCCGCGGACCCCGCGGTCGTCCGCGAGTCCGGCTTCCTGAAGAGCAAGGTGAAACTCGACCGCGACCTCGCCACGGAGATCGCGTTCCTGCTCGCCGCGACCGTCTTCGCCTTCTTCGTCCCGCTCGGGGGCGGCATCGGCATGGTCGACACGCTCGTCCTCGTCGGCCTGTACGCGATCTACATCGGCATCATCATCCGCGGCGACGTGGAGGACCACGAGGAGCAGGTCGGCGTTCCGGCTTACCTCCAGAGCTTCTCGAAGGGTCCCCGCATTGCCAGCGTTCTCCTGTTGTTCGGCTACTCGGGCGCGATGATCTACACCGCAGTCCACCCGTTCGCGAGCGGGCTGGAGAGTCTGGGGCTGGCGCTCGGGATTCCGCCGTTCTTCATGATCCAGTGGCTCGCGCCGCTGGCGTCGGAGTCGCCCGAACTCATCGTCGTCGCCTACCTCGTGAACAAGGCGCGCTCGACCGCCGGATTCAACGCGCTCATCTCCTCGAAGCTCAACCAGTGGACGCTGCTCATCGGCACCATCGCAGTGGTGTACAGCGTCGCCGCGGGGACCATCGGGAAGCTGCCGTTCGACGAGAAACAGCAGGCCGAAATCTGGATCACGGCGGCACAGAGCTTCTTCGCCCTCGCGGTGCTGACCAACTTCGAGATCAGCGTCCGGGAGGCGGTCGTGCTCCTCGTGCTGTTCGTCTCGCAGGTCGTCGCCGAGTTCTGGGTCATCCAGACGATGGCCGAACCGGCGGCGAGCGACCTCAGCCTGCTCATGCTCCACGGCTACACCGTCCTCTACATCGTCATCGGCGCGGTGCTGTTCGTCACGCGACGCGACGAGGTCCGCGCCATCGCCGACCGCACCGCGGCGAACGTCCGGAACGCGATCTCTCGCGGATCCGAGCCGGTCGAGCACGCCGACTGACAGCCGACGCACTCGGGCCGGACCGCCTTCCAACGCGCTTTTCTTGTAGTCGCTCCGAGTTCCGGCCGTGATAGCCATCGTCGTCAGCCGAGCCGATTCGGCCTCCGAGCACGTCGGCGAGCACCTGCTCGACCTCGCCGACTGGACGGTCCGCGAGGACGAGACCCGGCCGGACGCCGAGGGCGGCGGCACGTACTACCGGCTGGGCGGGTCGGCCGACGCCGCGGCGTCGGCCGAC
>NZ_QLVG01000076.1 GCF_003382685.1 Halorussus litoreus
ATTTCGGCTCGCCGCGACGCCCGCAGTCGGGCTCGAACGGGACTCGTCCGGGCCGGTCGAACTCGCTCGGAACGAGTCGAAACCGGTCGAGAGTCGTTCGGCTTACTCCCTCCCCGAGCGCCCCAGCAGCAGGGCCGCCGCTCCGACTCCCACGAGTGGGAGCAGGGGCAGCGGACCAGTGGACGAGGACCCCGAGCCCCCGTCGGAGCTACCTCCATTCTCGTCGGAGTCGAGCGCACTATCGTCGGAGCCGACCGGCAAAGCCTCGGCCGAGTTCGATTCGATGGTCGTCGGCACGGCCTCGGTCGTGGTGGCCACGCCCTCGCCACCGAAATCGATCACCGCGGTGTCGAAGACGACCGCTCCGGTCTCGTTCAGGTACGGCTGGTCGACGTTCCCGTTCGTCCGCACGTAGTCGAACTCCTCGTTGGCGTTCGTCTCCTGATGGGGCACCGCGAACACCACCTGTCGCCCCGAGAGCTCCTCGGTCAGCGAGACGGCAACGTCCTCCTGCTCGCCGGGTTCGAGGTACTCGGAGGCGCCCACGATGATCCCCTCTGCGTCGTACAGCGCGACGAAGCCGCCCTCCGGCAGCACCGCCGACTCGACGACGACCTCCTCGTCGGCGCTCTGGTTCTGTACCGTGACGTTCGCCAGTTCGACCTCCTCGGTCGTGGTTTCTTCCGTGGTTGTGGTTTCCTCGGTGGTCGTCTCCTCTGTCGTGGTCGCTTCGGTGGTAGTCGTCGCTTCGGTGGTTGTGGTCGTTTCCTCGGTGGTGGTCGTCTCTTCAGTCGTGGTCGTCTCTTCCGTGGTCGTGGTCGTCTCCTCAGTGGTTGTGGTCTCTTCCGTGGTCGTGGTTTCCTCGGTGGTGGTCGTCTCTTCGGTAGTCGTTTCTTCGGTAGTCGTCGTGGTAGTTTCCGCCGGAGTGGTCGTGGTGTCCTCGGCCGTGGTGGTCTCTTCGGTCGTCGTAGTGGTCTCGACTGCCGTCGTCGTGGTTTCGATGGTCGTGGTCTCTTCCGTCGTCGTCACCTCGGTCGTTACCTCCACGGACGCGACCGCCGCGACGGCCTGTTCGTCGACCGTGTAGGGTTCGTCGACCTGGCCCACGCTCTCGACGAAGTCGAACGCCTCGTCGTCGTCGGTGTCCCGATACGCCACGGCGACGACCGACTGGTCCTCGGCGAGCGGTTCGTCGAGCGGCACGGTCACGTTCTCGTTCGTGCCGGGGTCGAGGTACTCCGAGACGCCGAGGACGCTCTCCAGCGGTTCTTCTTCGAGCGCCGCTTCGCCGTGGACCGCGACGAATCCGCCCTCGGGCAGCGTCACCGACTCGATGGTGACCGTCTCGCCGTCCGAGGACTGGTCGGCGAACGTAATCTCCGCCGCTTCGGTGGTCGTGGTCTCGATCTCCGTGGTCGTCGTCTCCGCCGCCGTAGTCGTCTCGGTGGCTTCCTCGGTGGTGGTCTGTTCAGTGGTCGTCGTCTCCGCTGGCGTCGTTGTCGTCTCCTCGGTGGTCGTCGTCTCCGCGGGGACGGCCACGTTCGCCGACGAGTTCACTGGCTCCTCGTCGTCCAGGTAAGGAGTGTCCGCCTCGCCGTCGGTCTCGACGAAGTCGAACGCCTCGTCGTCGTCGGTGTCCTGATACGCCACGGCGACGAGCGTTCGGTTCTCTTCGACCGGCTCGTCCAGCGTGACGGTCACGTTCTCGGTGGTACCGGGGTCGAGGTACTCCGAGACGCCGAGGACGCGCTCGGGAACCTCGCCTTCGGCGGGGGTCTCGTTCTGGATGGCGACGAAGCCGCCTTCCGACAGAATCGCCGAGGCGACGGTGACGGTCCCGTTCTCGACGGTCTGGTTACGGAAGGTGAGGTCTGCCTCCGGTTCCACCTCTTCTTCCTCGGTCGTGATTTCTTCGGTGGTCGTCGTCTCTGTAGTCGTGGTCTCCTCTGTTGTGGTGGTCGTCGTCTCTGTAGTCGTGGTCTCCTCTGTTGTGGTGGTCGTAGTCGTCGTCGGTTCCTCTGTCGTGGTGGTCGTAGTCGTGGTCTCCTCTGTCGTGGTGGTGGGCTCCTCGGTCGTCGTGGTGTCCTCGATGGTGACCTCCCCGACCGTCGTGGTTTCGGTCGTCGTTGTCTCCTCGGTGGTCGTCTCCTCGATCTCGATGCTCGCGGACTCCTCGGAGGCGCGCTCTTCGAGTTCTTCGGGGTCGGTATCCGGGTCCTCCTCGACGGCTTCGGACGCCGCGGTCGCGCCGTTGCTCGCGGCCGTCTCGATCTCGGTCGCCTCAGTGATTTCGTTCTCCGCGGCCGACTGGGCCGCGCCGCTGGCCGCGCCCTGCGTGATGGCTTGAGTCTGTTCGAGCGTCACGACCTGCCCGGCCGCGATGCGGGCGGAGAATCCGCCCGCCGCGCCCGAGGAGGCGGCCTGGATCTGCTCGACCGAGGCGACCTGACTCTGCGAGACCGCACCGGCGGAGGCACCCTGCGCGGCAATCTGTATCTGGCGGATGTCGACCTCTTGGCGCTGGAAGATTCTGGTCGCGCCGTCGGCCGCCCCCTGCGCGGCCGCCTGAATCTGGCTCACGTCGGCCTCCTGGGACTGGACGAGCGCGCCGCCCGCCGCGCCCTGCGTGGCCGACTGGACCTGCCTGATGCTCACTTCCTGGGTCTGCGTGACGCCGCCGCGGGCCGCGCCGCGGGCGGCAGCCTGGACCTGCTCGACGTTCACGACCTGATTCTGGACCGCCGAGAACGCGGCCCCGGCGGCCGACCCCTCCGCGGCGGCCTGGACCTGCACGACGTTCACGACCTGCACCTGGATCATGGTGATCTGGACCAGCACGCCGCTGGCGGCCCCCTGTGCGGCGGCCTGCACCTGCTCGACGTTCACTTCCTGCGTCTGGATCAGCGACCCTCTCGCCGCGCCCTGGGACGCGGACTGGATCTGCTCGACGGTGATCTTCTGGCGCTGCTCGACGGTGACCTCCTGGATCTGGGAGACCGTCCCGGCGGCTGCACCGCGGCAGGCCGCCTGGACCTGCTCGACGCTGACCGCTTGGCGCTGGCTCACGCCGCCCTTCGACGCGCCCAACGCGGCGACCTGCACCTGCTTGACGTTGACCTCCTGGACCTGCACGAGCGCGCCCTCGGCCGCCCCGCGGACCGCGCCCTGCATCTTCGCGAGGTTCACCTGCGCGGGCTGCTCGAACGCGCCGTAGGCCGACCCCTGCGCGGCCTCTTGGATCTTGCCCACGTTGGTCACCTCGCGCTCGATGGCGGACTGGGCCGCCCCGGCGGCCGCACCTTCCGAGGCGACCTGGATCTGCGTGACGTTCGCGCGCTGGATCTGGGCGAGCGCGCCGTGGGCCGCCCCGTAGGTCGCGCCCTGGATCTGGCCCTGGAAGATGTCGACATCCTGCATCCGGATCAGCCCGCCGGTCGTCGCGCCCCGCACTGCCGACTGGACCTGCGTCACGTTGGCGTCCTGGGACTGCAACAGCGCGCCGTGGGCCGCCCCGCGCGCGGCGATCTGGACCTGCGCGACAGTGATGCTCTGTGACTGGACGTTCTCGGAGTCCTCGGCGGCCGCGGCCGCGGCTTCGGCCGCTGCCTGCACCTGCTCTTGGTTCACTTCGACGCCCTGGGACTGCGCGAGCCTCGCGCCCTCCCTCGCGCCCTGCCGCGCCGCGGCGACGTACGCCTCTTCGTCTTGTGCGAGTGCGTCGCCCTCAGCGAGTGCGTCGCCCTCGCTCTCGTTCTGGGCGAGCGCGTCGCCGTCGCGGACGCGCGCGTCCGCGGCGGCGACGCGCTCGTTCGGGCTCTCTACGGCTGTCGGGAGCAGTTCGGGCGTCTCTACTCGCGTCGGGTCTGCGGTGTCGAGAGCAGCGTCGTCGCCGTTCGTGGCGTCGGCGCGAGCGCCGACGAGCGGCGTGCCGCCCGCGCTGAGGACGAGCGCGAGAACGATCAGTACTGTCAGAACGCGTCCGGCGGTTCCCATGCAGCCGTACGCACCTGCTCGCGAGTTGAATCCCCAGAACGGTTGATTTCGTTCTGAGAGCCCGCAGGCCGGAAAGCCGTCGTGTCGTCGGTTCCAGCCGTCAATACTTCCGAGCAATGCTCGTTACGCTCCGCGAATCCACAACCCCAAAGGCGGAGGGGTGTCTCGCCCCCGTCATGAAGGATCGAACGCGCGCGTTCGCGGCGGCCGGGCTGACCGTGGCGATATTCCTCGTGGTCCAACTTGGCGCGCTCGCGCTGGTCGAGCCGTTCCAACAGGCGGGCTACCAGCAGGTCGAGAACCCCTCCGACCCGACCAACAGCGCGGTGTACGTCGTGGCCATCCTCGTCATGACCGCGGCGATGCTCGCCATCATCAAGTTCGAGATCGAGTGGGTGCTCCGGGCCGTCATCATCCTCACGACCGGGCTGCTGTCGTGGTACGTCTTCTCGGTGGTCGTCCCCCCGGTCGTCACCGCCACGGTCGGCGGCGCGGCGGTGAACGTCCTCGCCGTGGGAGCCGCCGCGGCGGTCGCACTCGCGCTGGTGGTCCACCCCGAGTGGTACGTCATCGACGGCGCGGGCGTCGTCATCGGCGCAGGCGCGGCCGGGCTGTTCGGCATTAGTTTCGGCTTACTCCCGGCGATCCTGCTGCTCGGCGTGCTCGCGATCTACGACGCCATCAGCGTCTACGGCACCGAGCATATGCTGACGCTGGCCTCGGGCGTGATGGACCTCAAGATCCCAGTCGTGCTCGTAATCCCGATGACCCTCTCGTACTCGTTCCTCGACGACTCGGCGGCGGCCGAGGCGAAGGAAGTCGAATCCGTCGAATCGGAGGACGACGGTTCGGCCGGAGCTGAGAACGAAGAAAAATCCGCCACGCCTGACGAGACGGACGCAGACGCCGAGCGTCCGGACCCGGCTGACCGGGACGCAATCTTCATCGGACTCGGCGACGCGGTGATGCCTTCGGTGATGGTCGCCAGCGCGGCCTTCTTCGCGCCGGCCGACTCGCTCGTCTCGGGCATCGCGCTCAACCTGCCCGCGCTGACCGCGATGATCGGGACGATGGCCGGACTGTTCGTGCTACTCTGGATGGTGCTGAAGGGCCGAGCGCACGCGGGTCTGCCGCTGCTGAACGGCGGAGCAATCGGCGGCTACCTCGTAGGCGCGCTGGCGAGCGGGATGACGCTGCTGCAGGCGGTGGGGTTGTGAATACTTCGGGTTGGTACTAGTCCGTTTTCCCCATCCATACGCTTTCTAAGGCCGATAGAGAAAAGACGATAGGAATAAATTCCAATTAATATTATATAATATTTAGTATCAGAAAGACTTTTATTTTCATCTTATTTACTGTGTTATGTACTATGCCAGAGAAACAGACGAGGCGTGAGACGTTGAGGAAATTGAGTTCCGCAAGTCTGGTTGGTCTGAGCGCAGGTGCATTCACCGGGTCAGCGAGTGCGACAGGTCAGGGCGACGTTGCAGTCATCCACAGCGTCCCGTTCAATCGTGACTGGTCTGGTGACTTCCCCCACTGTTTCGAACTGAACAACGGTTGTATAGCGGGTCTCTTGCAGGATACGTGGGACGACGAATTCAGCGGGGATTACGTACTGGAATTCGACTCTGGAAGCGTGTACTACCCCGTCCCTGAATCCGCATTCAATGGACGGACGACGTTGAACAATCGCGCTGAAGCGGTTGACGAGTATCTCAAAACAGATGATCGGAACCACCTTTACGACGACTACGATGCAGTCCTCATCCTGGATTACAACGATGAGCAGGACAAATATCTAGGTGACGCTGGGAGTTATTACGGTACCGCTGGCGGTTCCGACGCTAAAGTCGGAATCATTGACGCTGCGTTCTTCGAGAACCCGAGTGGCCCATTCGCCCCGGACGGGTTCTACGGAGATACCCACGTACTCGGAACGGCTTTTCGAGCCATAGCTAGCCTGTACGGCTTTGTGTTGTACCAAGACGCCACGACGAGCGACGGTGAATTCTCTCTCGCAGCTAGAGACGGGTATCAGCAGTCGGCGAGTTGCGGCACTACTGATAGCGCTAACGGGCAAGCGGCATTCGTCTCTAGTTGTACGAAAAACCGAATCAAAAACCACATCGACGATATTTCGTAGTTAGTCGGTCGAAGTTAACGTCGGAGAAGCTACCTCCTCTCCAGGTATCTTTGAATTACGAAAGACGCCGAATCAGTCTTTTCGACGAACTCGGAAACGGGCTCTGAGAGGACCGCATCGTATGGTCACAAACTATTTGCTAAGAGTCCGTAATATGTGTCTAAAAATACGTAGTACAAAGTGAATGAAAAGTGGACGAATCGGGGTACCGACTCGAATTTTGTCGCCATGACGCTGTTCACGGCCTGAATCGACTGCCGAACGTCTCTCCTTTGGCTCCTTCCCTTCTTACTTCCCAGTGAATGCCTCGCTCGCCAGATCGAGCGAGAGCTCCCCCCGAGGCCGCCCTCGCTGACCTTCCCGTATAGCATGTGGGCCGCGCCGACTCCACAACGCTTAACTACCGAGTGATATCACTAAGTGGTATGTCGTTCGACGGATTCAGCGACGTGGACGAAGCACAGGTAACGAACGCAATCACGGACGCGTGGAGCGAGGAGTTCCTCGGACGAACCGAAACCGACGTCATCGTGGTCGGGGGCGGCCCCTCGGGACTCATGGCCGCCAAGGAACTGGCGAGTCGCGGCATCGAGGTCACCGTCGTCGAGAAGAACAACTATCTCGGCGGGGGGTTCTGGCTCGGCGGCTTCCTGATGAACAAACTGACCGTGCGTGACCCCGCCCACGAGGTCCTCGACGACCTCGGTGTCCCCTACGAGGCCAGCGACGAAGCGGAAGGTCTCTACGTCGCCGACGGCCCGCACGCCTGCTCGGCGCTCATCGAGGCCGCGTGCGACGCCGGGGCCGCGGTCCAGAACATGACCGAGTTCACCGACGTGGTGGTTCGCGAGGACCACCGGGTCGCGGGCATCGTGATGAACTGGACGCCGGTCCACGCGCTCCCCCGCGAACTCACCTGCGTGGACCCCATCTCTGTCGAGTCCGATCTCGTCATCGACGCGACCGGCCACGACGCCGTGGTGGTTTCGAAGCTCCACGAGCGCGGCGTCGTCTCTGCCGCGGGCATCGAGCACGCCGACGAACACGACGGCGGCATGGACGCCACGGCGGACGACGAGTACGGCGCGCCAGGTCACGACTCGCCCGGCCACGGCTCGATGTGGATCGACGAGAGCGAGGACGCCGTGGTCGAGCAGACCGGCGTCGTCCACGACGGGCTCATTGCGACGGGTCTGGCCACCGCGACCACTCACGGACTCCCGCGGATGGGGCCGACGTTCGGCGCGATGCTCCTCTCGGGCAAGCGCGCGGCCCAGTGTGCGCTCGACGAACTCGACGCGGACGCTCCCGCGGTGTCGCTGACCCGGACGCCCGCCGCGGGCGACGACTGAGATGGCCGCGGGCCTCCCGGTCGCGCTGACCGTCGCGGGGTCGGACAGCGGTGGCGGCGCGGGCGTGCAGGCCGACCTCGCGACGATGGCGGCACGGGGCGTCCACGGGACGAGCGCGCTCACCGCGATAACCGCCCAGAACACCGCGGGCGTTCGGGCCAGCGAGACGCTCGCTCCCGACCTCGTCGTCGATCAGATCGACGCCGTCTTCGCGGACTTCGAGGTCGGCGCGGTCAAGACCGGGATGCTCGGCGACGAGGCGGTCGTCGCCGCCGTCGCAGAGGTGCTCGCGGACGCCGACGCTCCGGTCGTCGTGGACCCCGTGGTCGTCGCCGAGTCGGGCGACCGACTGCTGTCGTCCCGCGGGGTCGAGCGCGTCCGCGAGGACCTCCTGCCCGCGGCGTCGCTGGTCACGCCGAACGTCCCCGAAGCCGAACTCCTCGCGGGCCTCGCCATCGACGGTCCCGGGGACGCCCGGGACGCGGGGCGACGACTCTGCGAACTGGGTGTCGACGCCGCGCTCGTCACCGGCGGTCACTTCGACGGCGACCCGGTGGACGTGCTGGTGACCGGTGGGGAGTTTGGGTCAGGGTCTAGGTCCGGGTCCGAGTCCGGCCCACAGGAGACGTTCCGCGCCGAGCGCGTGCCCGACGCCGCGAGCCACGGGAGCGGCTGTACGCTCTCGGCGGCTATCGCGGCCGAACTCGCCGGGGACGCGTCGCTCGCCGAGGCGGTCGAGCACGGCGAGCGTCACGTCGACCGCGCGATCCGGTCCGGTCGCCGGGTCGGCTCGGGGGTCGGCCCGGTCGAACATCTCGCGCCGAAGAAGGCGGCCGCGGGGACAGCCGGAGCCTGCGAAGCCGTGCGTCGTGTCGTCCGCGAGTTCGAGCGCCAGAACGTCTCACGGCTGCTTCCGGAGGTCGGAACGAACGTCGCGGTCGCGCCCGACTGCGCGGTCGACCCCGCGGACGTGGCCGCGGTCGAAGGCCGGATACACCGAGTCTTCGGCGGTTCCTCGGGGAGCGCGACCCGGGCGACCGGCGGGGTCGCGCCGGGTGCGTCGGACCACGTCGCCCGGTTCCTGCTCGGGATCCGGGAGACCGACCGGAGGATCTCTGCCGCCTGCAACGTCCGGGCCGACGACGAGTCGGTGGCCGCGGTCCGCGACCGATGGGAGGCCGTGACGGTCGACCGCGCGGACGAACCCGACGACGCCGACGGGACGATGGACTGGGTCGCCCGAGAGGCGATGGCGAACCGGAACTCGGCCCCCGACGCGGTGGTGGACACCGGGGCCGTCGGCAAGGAGCCGATGGTTCGAGTCGTCGCGGTCGACGCCGCGGAACTCGTCCGGAAGATCGCTGTTCTCGACGCGGAACTGGAGCAGTAGCCCGCGCTCTCCCCGCTGGCGACCTCGGTCGCTCGTCGACGACCGTGCTGTGCCAACACGAGTGGGTTACGAGTCCCTCACAGCCCATGACCGACACGACTTACTCAGGCACGAGTAAATATTTTGCACCACTATGAACTGGAAGCACTTCCGAAACGCGAGTAACGCCAGCACAAAAAAGAGAGCAAGGCGGGCACCGGTTCGAACTTCATCGCCGCGATGATGATCGCGGCCTGAATCGACTGCCGAACGTCTCTTGCTCGATCCCTAACGGTTACTTTCCGGTGAGCGCCTCGCTCGCCGGCGCGAACGAGAGCTCCGAGCCGAGGCCGGCCTCGCGTGCCTTCTCGTAGAGCATGTGGGCCGCGGCGACCGTCTCGATGCCCGTGCCGCCGCTGTCGAACACGGTGATGTCGTCGTCGGACTGGCGGCCCTCCGCGGTCCCGGCGACGACCTCGCCGAGCTCCGCGTGGACGTGGTCCTCGGAGATCGCGCCCTCCTCGACCGCCGCGATGAACGACCCCGCGTCGGTCGTCACGCGCTCGCGGAGGTCCGGTACGTAGGTCGCGCGCTCGATGGTCGTCGCGTCGAGTTCGCGCTTGTCGGGGTGGTACTGGCCCATCGCGGTGACGTGGGTCCCCGGCGCGAGCAGGTCGCCGTCGAACACCGGCTCGCTCGCGGTGGTCGCGGTGATCACCACGTCGGCTTCCTCGACTGCCGCGGCGTTGGACGCGACCGCCGCGACCGAGGCGTCGAGGCGCTCGTTCATCTCGCCCGCGAACGACTCGCGGCTCTCCTTCGTCGGCGAGTACACCCAGACGCTGTCGAAGTCCCGCACGGTCGCGGTCGCGCGGAGCTGCCCGCGGGCCTGCGACCCGCTGCCGACGACCGCGAGCGTCCTTGCGTCCTCGCGGGCGAGCGCGTCGACGCCCACCGCGCCCGCCGCGCCGGTCTTGAACGGGTTCATGCTCGCGCCGTCGAGCAGCGCGAGCGGTTCGCCCGACTCGGCGTCGAACAGCGGTGTCACGAACCACGCGTCGCTCTCGCCGAACCCCGCTGCGTACATGTACCCGCCCATCGCGCCCGTCTCTGGCAGGACCGCCGAGTAGTCGGTGAGCATCCCCGGCGGGTCGGCGTTGGTGAGCTTCGCGCGCGGTCTGGCGGGCGCACCCTCGCCGCGCTGTCGATAGCCCTCGCGCACCGCGGCGACGTACTCCGCGGGCGACGCGAGTCCGGCCACGTCCTCGCTGGTCAGGAACAGGGCGTCGGTCATGGGCGGACCAACACAGTCCAGCCTCAAAACGATTCAGGCAGCGGTACGGGAGATGACCGTGTACAAAGATGAACAAATGCCGAGTGAAGGCGAAAAGTGAAGAATCGGAACCGACGACCGAAGCGCCGCCTCAGTCGGCGGGCTCGAAGGAGGCCGACGGGGAGTCGGTGGTCGTCGTCGAGGACTGGGAGGAGTCGACCGGTCCGTTCACGAACAGCGCGTGGCCGATGAGCGCGACGGGAATCGACGCGGCGAGAGGCACCGCGGCGGTCAGCGAGACGCCGAGGACGGTCAGCACGCCGGCTACGGTGACGAGCGAGAGCGGGATGAGTCCGAGGATGAGGTCGTAGTACCCAGTCATAATCTATTACAAAATATGCTCTATGGGTATATAATTCTTTCCCGTAGATGAGCAGGGCCTTTTCTCTAAGTGTCTGATAGGACTCTCTTTGGATACTCATAACTTATGCATACTACACGAGTCTACTTTATACGGTAGGAGGCGTGAACGGGGCTTTATCGGGCTTCTACAGCTGCTCGAAAAATTTCTCGCAGTAATCTCGAAATTGGTCGTTCTACCGATCCGCCGAAATCCGGTCCGCGTCGGAAGGGCAGACTGTTGAACTGGTGGGACTCTACCGAACGGCGAATTGCTAGAGCACCGCCAGTCCGTGAGAGAGAACGCCCGCCACGGCGCATCTGCCGGGCAAATCTCGCCTGCGGTTGCCAACGTTTTTGAGCGGAGAGGCCCTCCGTTCCAACATACGTGATTTCTCAGCAATCCGGTAAACAGCGCGGCGCTCTTACAGTCGACCGACCCGAGGCTCTCCCGGGTGAGCAGTGAATCCGAGTCGCGTCGACTCGCTGGTCGACCTCGCGTACGGGCTGCTCATCGCGGTCTCGGTGGCCCTGATCCTGATCGCGGGTAACTCGGTCGGCCTCGCGTTCGGTTTCGGCGTCCTGATCTCGTACGTCATCCACGTCGTCTGGAAGATGGCCCGGTTCGACCCCGACTGGATGACGACCGCGGTCAAGGAGACCGTGGAGGAGACCGTCGACGAGACGGTCGAAGCGAAGGTCGGCGAGACGGTCGAGGAAACCGTCGGCGAAACCGTCGACGAGACGGTGGGCGACGCCGTCGAGAAACAGGTCGGCGAGACGGTCGAGAAGACCGTCGGCGAAACCGTCGAAGAGACGGTCGGCAAGACCGTCGAGGAGAAAGTTGGTGAGACGGTCGAGGAAACTGTCGAAGCAAAGGTGGGTGAAACCGTCGAGGAGACGGTCGAAGACACCGTGGAAGCGAAAGTCGGTGAAACCGTCGAAGAGACGGTGAGCGAGACGGTCGGCGACACGGTCGAAGAGACGGTCGGCGACACGGTCGAGGAGACAGTGGAAGAGACGGTGAGCGAGACGGTCGAGGAAACCGTCGAGGACACCGTGGAGGAAGCAGTCGAGGAGAAGGTCGGCGACACGGTCGAGGAGACGGTCGAGGGAACCGTCGAAGAGACGGTGAGCGAGACGGTCGAGGAGACGCTGGAGGAGCAACTGGAGTCCAAAACCGGCGACGAATGGGAGGACGAGGACGCAGCCGACGTCTGGGACGACGAAGACGCCCCAGACGGAGACGACGACGCTGCCGTTGACGACAGCGACGAGCGCGGTAACGACGAGGCAGAGGGCGACGAGGCGGAGGACGAGGAGGAAGACGACACCGCTACTGCTGACGGGGGCGATTGATGGTCGAGCCACTCCTCGTCCTCGGCGTTCTCGTCGCGATGTTCGTCGCGTACAACATCGGCGGGTCGACCACCGGCCCAGCGTTCGGCCCCGCGGTCGGCGCGGGCGCGATCTCGAAGACCGGGGCCGCGGCGCTGATGGGCGTGTTCTTCTTCGCGGGCGCGTGGACCATCGGCCGGAACGTCGTGACCAAGCTCGGGGAGGAGCTGGTCGTCGACCCCGGCGTGTTCACGCTCGAAGCGTCCATCACGGTGCTGTTCTTCATCGGCATCGCGCTGCTGGTGGGCAACGTCTTCGGCGTCCCGGCCTCGACCTCGATGACCGCCGTCGGCGCGATCGCGGGGCTCGGCCTCGCGGGCGACGTGCTGGACTCGGGGGTCATGGGCGAGATCATCGTCTGGTGGGTCGTCTCGCCCATCATCGGGTTCTGGGTGTCGCTCATCATCGGCCGGTACTTCTACGCGCGGCTCAACCGCATGGTCGCGATGGAACGGTCCACCGGCCCGCTGCTCGATATCGATCGGTCGGGTCTCGTCCCGATTCCGCGCACCCACGAGACGACGAACCGCCGGGAGCTGATCGGGACGATCACCGTCGTCGCAATCGGCTGCCTGATGGCGTTCAGTTCCGGCACGTCGAACATCGCCAACGCGGTCGCGCCGCTGGTCGGGAGCGGCGAACTCGCGATGAACCCGGCCATCATCTTCGGCGGCGTCGCGGTCGCGGTCGGCGCGTTCACCATCGCTCGGCGGACGCTGGAGACGATGGGCAGCGACATCACGGAGCTGCCGCTGACCGCCGCCATCGTCGTCGCCGGGGTCAGCTCCACGCTCGTGGTGTTCCTCTCGGCGCTGGGTATCCCCGCGAGCTTCGTCGTCATCGCGACGATGTCCATCGTCGGGCTGGGCTGGGGTCGCGCGACCCGCCCGATGGCCGTCTCCGACGTCGTCTCGGACGCGGACGCGCCGCCGGTCACCGTCGACGCGCTGGCCGCCGACGAGGAGGGCGAGCAATTGCCGCCCATCGGCGAGGAGGACCCCGAGGACATCCCCCGCGCGGGCGACCTGTTCGACCCCGCGACGACCGCCCGGGTCGTGCTCATGCAGAACGTCGTGCCGGCGATCGCCACCGTCGGCGCGTATCTCACCTTCCAGTTCGTCCCGGTGTTCGGCTTTTGAGCCGCGTCGGCGGCCGGCGGGTCGATACGAGTTGGCGGCCGTGG
>NZ_QLVG01000077.1 GCF_003382685.1 Halorussus litoreus
GGGCGTCGAGCGCCTCGACGTGTCGAACGACCCGGTGGTCTGGTATCCGACCGACTGGGGCCGGCTGGCCGACCGCGAGCGCGTGGTCGTCTTCCCGAAGCGACGGGAACTCGTCGTCGACCAGCCCACCCAGTTCACCCGCGCGCAACTCTCGCAGTTCGCGTACCTCACCGACACCACCCAGTCGGGTGCCTACCGCTACGAGATCCGCCAAGAGGACGTGTGGGCCGCGCCGTTCGACGACCTCGACGACCTGCTGGGCACCGTCCGCGACGTGCTGCCCGAGCGTGAGCCCCACCTCGAAGACTGGATCGAGAGCCAGTACGAGCGCGCCCGCCAGTTCACCCTCCGGACCCACGAGGACGGCTACGTCGTGCTCGAGGCCGCCAGCGACGACCTGATGGGCAACGTCGCCCGGCAGAAACTCGACGACGGCCAGCTCCGCGCGCCCATCTCGGACGACGAGAGCTGGGTCGCGGCAGACAGCGTGGCCGAGGTCAAGCGCGTGCTCTACGAGGCGGGCTACCCCGTGCAGGACGACCGGACCCTCGAAACAGGCGAACCTCTCGACCTGACGCTGAACCTCGAACTCCGACCCTACCAGCGCGAGTGGATCGAGGAGTTCGTCGACGTGAAGTCCGGCGTGCTGGTCGGTCCGCCGGGCAGCGGCAAGACCGTCGCTGGAATGGCCGCAATCGAGGCGGTCGGCGGCGAGACGCTCATCCTGGTCCCGAGCCGCGAACTCGCCAGCCAGTGGCGCGACCAGATTCTCACCCACACTACGCTGACCGCCGAGCAGGTCGGCGAGTACCACGGCGGCACGAAGGACGTTCGCCCGGTCACCATCGCAACCTACCAGACCGCGGGGATGGACCGGCACCGCCAGTTGTTCGACCAGCGCGAGTGGGGGCTGATCGTGTACGACGAGTGTCAGCATATCCCGAGCAACGTCTACCGGTGCTCTGCGAACCTCCAGAGCAAACACCGGCTTGGCCTCTCAGCGACTCCGGTCCGGGAGGACGACCGCGAAGAGGAGATCTTCACCCTCATCGGCCCGCCCATCGGCACCGACTGGGACGCGCTGTTCGAGGCCGGCTACGTGCAGGAGCCAGAGGTCCAGATCCGGTACGTGCCGTGGGACGGCGAGGACGCCCGGAGCGAGTACGCCAGCACGGTCGGCCACGAGAAGCGCCAGGCCGCCGCGAGCAACCCCGCGAAGCTCCGGGAGATACGCCACCTGCTCGCCGAGCACCCCGGTTCCAAGGCGCTGATATTCGTGGAGTACCTCGACCAGGGCGAACAGCTCGCGGAAGCGCTGAACGTCCCGTTCGTCTCGGGCGAGATGCGCCACGCCCGGCGCGAGCACCTTCTCCAGGAGTTCCGGTCGGGCCAGCGCGACGCGCTGGTCGTCTCGCGGGTCGGCGACGAGGGCATCGACCTGCCCGACGCCGGGCTCGCCATCGTGGCCTCGGGGCTGGGCGGTTCCCGGCGGCAGGGCGCACAGCGCGCGGGCCGGACGATGCGCCCGACTGGCACCGCCCGGATGTACGTCCTCGCGACGCGCGGGACCACCGAGGAGGACTTCGCCCGCCAGCGGATGCAGCATCTCTCGGCGAAGGGCGTTCGGGTGACCGAGCGCAGCGCCGAAGCGGTCGACGACGGTGCTGGCGTGGCCGACGACCGGCTCTGAACCGGTCACCCCTTCGCGTTTTGGGGCAATTAGCACCTGATTATCCGGGCAGTTAGGCCTGATTCTCCGGCCAGTTACGCACGGTCTGCGAGCGAACAGTCGTCGCCAAAAGGCCTCTCAGCGAAAGCATAACAAAGGGAAATAGCGGAATACGTTGGCGCATCAGCGAGATGAACACCGACAACGCTACGATACTGGCTCTGACGCTCGCGTTCCTGGTCGTCGCCTCGGGCGTCCCGCTCGGCGACGCAGGATTCGCGGACACCGCCGCGGCGAACCATCACGGCGGAGACACTTACACGCTCCGCCAGCCCAGCGTGGACCGCTGCTACGAGGTGCAGACGTTCACGCACGACCACGAGAAGATGGTGCCGGAGGTGGTCAAGCGGGGGAGCATCGACGAGGAGGACGGCGACGTGACCGGACAGTTCAAACACCCCGACTGGGACGGTCCGGTCACCATCGAATCCATCATGGACTACCGCTACCGGGCCACCGACGGCTCGGGACAGACCGCGGAGGACGCGCCGTATCTCAACGTCCAGTACCGCTGGGAGCCGTGGGAGGATGGCACCTACGGGCTGTACAACTGGTCGGAGAACGGCGACAGCCACCTGTGGTTCTACGAGAACGCGGCCGGTGACGTGAGCCTCGTGGTCCGCCACGACCGGCTCTACGAGAACATCGGCATCTCCTCGCACAGCCCGTACAACGGCATCTCCGGCCCTCACGAGGGGTTCCTCGAGCGCTCGCCCGGCGACGGACAGGTCTCGTTCGAGTTCGACGATCTACCCTCCGGCGAGTGGGCGTACATCGACGACAAGTACCCCAAGCCGGGGATGGACGACTACTACACCGACGGGAACGTCCGGTTCGGCCACCCCGACGCCGACTTCGTGGACAACGGGAGCGGCGAACCGCTGGATCGGTTCACTGGCGGGTACTTCAGCATCGACTGGTCGTGGGACGCGTGGGAGAACAGCGGGGGTACCGTCAAGCACGGCACCGACGGCGGCGCGTACCGCGGGTTCGACAATCTCGCGCCGGGCGAGTCGGTCACCATCACGAACTCGTTCTCGGGCGACATCGCCGACGGCGACTGGGAGGTCCGGACCAACGACGGTACGACGAACGGCGTCCAGCAGGACCTCGTGATGGGCGAACCGCTGGTCATCCAGCGCGGCCCGGCCTGCACCGACGTGAGCCTCGACAGCGACGCGACCGACGACACCGCCGAGGTCGGCCAGCCGGTCACCTTCGCCGCGGACGCCGACGGGAGTCCCGACGCCTTCCGGTGGGACTTCGACGGCGACGGGGAACCCGACGACGAGACGTCCGGCCCGACCGTGACTCACGCCTTCGAGAACGTGACCGACCGCGAGGTCGGCGTGACCGCGGACTACGGCGATATCGAGGAGAGCGCATCGGTGTCGATATCCGTGATCGAGAACCAGCCCCCGACGGCGAGCCTCGACGTGGAACCCGGCGAGAAGGGCCTCGACGAGTACCACGTCGTCGGCGAACAGCTCACGTTCGACGCGACAGGAAGCTCCGACAACAGCGGCCAGTTCGCCGACGAGTTCGAGTGGTCGTTCGGCGACGGGACGAACACCACGGCGGGCGACCGGGTGACTTACAGCTTCGACGGCGTCGGCAATTACACGGTGGAGGTGCAGGTCAGCGACGCCGCGGGCAACACAGACACGACGAGTATTCCGGTCGAGATCGACGCGGAGGACACCGAGTCGCCGACCCCGCAGGCCGAGGTGACCCCGACCGAAGTCGAGGCTGGCGCATCGCTTACCTTCGACGCGAGCGGGAGCGACGACAACCGCCAAATCGCCGAGTACCGCTGGGACTTCGACGGCGACGGCGAGCCCGACGAAGTGACCGACGAGGCGACGGTCGAGGCGAGTCCGTACGAGTCGGCGGGCAACTACTCCGCCACTCTGGAAGTCGTCGACGGGGCCGGTAACGTCGACAACGCGACCGTCTCCGGGACCGTGACGGAAGCCCAACCGCCAGACATCGTCGACGTGTCCGTGCCCGAGCAGGCCACAACCGGGGTGGCGTTCTCGCTGGCTGCGACGGTCGAGGACGAGGGCCGCATCGCCGAGTACCGCTGGCTCGTCGACGGCGAGGTCGGCGCGACCGGGAGCGAGGCGACCTACACGTTCGACGAGGAGATCTCCGAAACCCGACGCGCGGAGATCCAGCTCGTGGTCGTCGACGCGGCGGGCGAGCGCAACACCACCCGGCGGACAGTGACCGTGCTACCGCCCGACGAGTCGCCGCCCGACGCGTTCCTCTCGGTCGACGACAACGAAACGCAAGTCGGCGACGACGTGACGTTCAACGCGAGCAACTCCACCGACCCGCCCCACCGCGACATCGCGCGGTACCACTGGGACTTCGACGGCAACGGGACCGTGGACAGCGTGACCGACGAACCGGTCGTCGAGCACAGCTACGGCGCGACGGGCACCTTCGAGGCGTTGGTGACCGTCGAGGACGGGAGCGGGAACAACGGCACCGCGACCGCCGTGAACGTCACGGTCGACGAAGCCGAGCGCGCGTTCGGCGGCGGTGGCGGCGGTGGCGGCGGCGGATCGGTGAGTGTGGGACCGCCGCCGGTCGTGACCGAGACCCAGCAGGTCGGCCCGAGCACGACCGAGGTCGACGTGCGGAACGGCCGGGCCGACGAGACGGTGCGGACCGACCTGTCGGCCGCCAATGCGACCGACGGCACGGGGGTTCGGTTCCGGACGCTGGCCGTGAATCTGGCGAGCGACGACAGCCACGTCCTCTTCCGGAGTGCGGCGAGCAGGGCCGCGCCCGAGGGCGTCCCGGCGCTGACCGACGACTCGGTGAGTGGTCCCGCCGCGCCGGCCGAGACGCTGGCGTATCTGGACCTCGGGTCGGCGTATCTGGACGCGACGGTCGAGAACGCCACCGTGACGTTCACCGTCAGCGAGTCCGCGCTCGGCGAGTTCCCCGACCCGACCGACGTGTCGGCGTACCGCTACGACGGCGAGTGGACGCGAGCCGACGCGACCCTCGTCGACACCTCGGACGGGGTCTACCGGTTCGAGACGACCGGCGACGGCCTCGGCACACTCGCGGTCGGGGCGAGCGAGGGGCTCGCGCTGACCGACGCCGCGCTGGCGAACGAGACGGTGACGACCAGCGAGCGAGTCGAAGCCACCGCGACGGTCGAAAATGGGGGACCGACCGCCCGGACGCTGACGCTGAACTTCACGCTGTCGGGCGACGTGGTCGACTCCGCGGCGGTGGAGATCCCCGCAGGCGAGACCCGTGAGGTGACCCTCTCCGGGACGGCCCCGACGCCCGGCACGTACGACGCGTCGGTCGCGAGCGCGTCCACCGGTACGCTCACCGTCGAGCAGGTCGACCCCGCCGACGTGTCGGTCGCCGACGTGTCGCTGAACCGCTCGACCATCGAGGCCGGCGAGTCGGTCGAGATCGCCGCGACGGTCGAGAACGCGGGCGGAGAGCCCGGCGAGGCGACCGTGACGCTCACGATGTTCGGCGAGGACCTGGAGACCGAGACGGTCGAGGTGCCCGCCGACGAGACGACGCAGGTCACGTTCGTCAGGCAGGTTGACGCCGCAGGGAGCTACGAGATCAAGGTCGGCGGCGAGACCGCGACGCTCGACGTGACCGGCACGAACGGCGGCGACGATGGCGACGGCATCGGACCGAGCGGGACCGGCGTGCCCGGCTTCGGCGTCGGTGCGGCCCTCGTCGCGCTGCTCGCGGCCGCGCTGGTGGCGCGACGACGGGGGTGACCCGGCCGGGGGTCGTCACCCATCGCTCGCGACAGCACCGGTGAACTGCCGGATGCTGGACGGGTACGGTAAACAACCCCCGGTCGGCTGGCGGGGCGCAGTGCAGTTGCGCTGCGGCCCGCCAACCGACCGCAACTATCCAGCGGTTACCATTCTCCCCGGATTGAAAGACCGTCGTCGGAGGGTGGTATCGGGAAGAACAATAATAATAAAACGTCCTGAATGGCCACAAAACTAATCTTCTCTCCCTGTCAGTTCAAGTGTATGCCTCCAGCGAGCGCCCAGCGACTCGTCGAGTACCTACGACGCCGGGTCGGCGACGACCTCCGCGGTATCGTGTTCTACGACGAGAGCGGGTGCGACATCCTGTTCCTGCGTGCGGACCTCCGCGGGGACACCCCGACTGCCGTCGCCGAGCGGATGATCTCCTACCTCAAGCACGAGTCCCGGTCGCGCGAACGCCGCGCGTTCCCGTTTGGCGAACTCAACGGGACGGTGCGGTCGTTCGAGGAAGCCGCCGTGATGCACTTCCCGCTGACCCAGGCCCGCGGCATGGTGGTGACTCTCGACCCGAACGCCGCCCGGCAGTTGAACTCGTTCATGAACGACTGCATCGCGCAGTTGTGAGCACGAGTCGACCGAGTAGTCGCGCACCGGCCGAGTAATCGTACGAAGCGGCCGCCGTTAGCAATCCCGCCCGGTCAGCGCCCGAGTAGTAACAACGCTTATCAAATCACTCGTCCTCCGTTAATACATGACCGTCGTCAGCATCTCGATGCCGGACGAACTGCTGAACCGCGTCGACGAGTTCGCCGAGGAGCACGGCTACACCGGCCGGAGCGAGGTGTTCCGCGAGGCCGCCCGCAACCTGCTCGGCGAGTTCGAGGACAAGAAGCTCGAGGACCGCGACCTGATGGGTGTGGTCACGGTGCTGTTCAGCTACGAGAACTCGACCGTCGAGGAGCGGATGATTCGCCTGCGCCACGAGTACGAGAACCTGGTCTCTTCGAACGTCCACAACCACGTCGGCGACCACTACTGCATGGAGCTGTTCATCCTCGAAGGCGACCTCGCGACCATCTCGACGTTCGTCGGCAAGATCCGCGCGACCCAGGACACCTTCACCGTCGACTACTCCGTAATTCCGGTCGACGAGATGGGGCCGTTCGCGGGCCACGAGTGACGTGTCGGCGCGTCCCGGGCGCGCTTCGCGAAGCGCGCCCGGGACGCGCCCGCGAGCTGCACAGTTGCAGTTGCAGGAACCGTCGTCAGTCGCCGAACCCGTCGTCAGTCGTCGGACTTCTGGTCGTCGCTATCGTCGCCGACCTCGCTTTCCTCGCCAGTCGCGCTCTCCTCGAAGTCGTCTTCTGTGCCGCCCTCGCTCTCCTCACCGCCGTCGGCCGCGACCTCCCCGCCGTCCGAGATGGCGGTCTCGCGCTTGCGCTCGAACCACGTCCACTCGCGGGTCTTCAGCCCGTCGCGTTCGAGCTTCCACGGGTCGGCGCTCTCGACGCGCTCTCCTTCCATCCACGAGGTCACGATGTTCCAGACGAAGACGAGTTGGCCGAACGCCAGCAGGAACGTGCCCGCGCCGGCGACCACGTGGAGGTCTTGGAATCCTGGGAGGTAGGTGGCGTAGCGCCGGGGCATCCCGCCGTAGCCCAGGATGAGCAGGGCGAAGAAGACCACGTTCGAGCCGATCATCGTGAGCCAGAAGTGGACCTGCGCCAGCGTGCGCTGGTACATCCGACCGGTGTACAGCGGGAACCAGTAGTAGATACCCGCAAAGCCGGCGATAGCGATGGCTCCCATGACGATGAAGTGGAAGTGGCCCACGACGTAGTAGGTGTCGTGGAGCACGAGGTCTACCGGCACCGACGCGAGGAAGATACCGGTCACGCCGCCGATGATGAAGTTCTGGACGAACCCGATGCAGAACAGCATCGGCGCGGTCATGCGCAACCGGCCGTTCCACATGGTGGTGATCCAGTTGAACGTCTTGACCGCCGACGGCACCGCGATGGCCAGCGAGACGGCCATGAAGCTTCCCCGGATGCGCGGGTCCATTCCGGTCGCGAACATGTGGTGGGCCCAGACGCCAAAGGAGAGGACGCCGATGGCCAGCGTGGAGTAGACGACGAACTTGAACCCGAACAGTTTGCGGCCGGAGAATCTGGGCAGGATGAGGCTCACCAGCCCCATCGGTGGTAGCACGAGGATGTACACTTCGGGGTGGCCGAAGAACCAGAACAGGTGCTGCCACAGGAGCGACCCACCGCCCCCGACTTCGAAGAACGTCGTGCCCAGATTACGGTCGAGCAGCAGCATCACCAGTGCACTCCCCAGAAGCGGGAACGAGAACAGGATGATCCCGGACTGGGTCAGCATCGTCCACGAGAAGATGTCGAGGTTCGCCCAGTCGACGTCCTCCCCGCGCTCGCTGAAGATGGTCGCGATGAAGTTGATCGCTCCCATCGTCGCCGAGACGCCCGAGAGGTGCAGCCCTAGCAGCATCAGGTCCACGCCGGGGTTCGTCTGCTCGACCGACAGCGGCGTGTACATCGTCCACGAGGTCTGTGACGGTTCGATGCCGATGCCCAGCGGTGCGGCGAAGAACCCGAACCAGATGAGGAGCGCGGCGGGCGGGAGCAGCCAGAACGCGATGGCGTTGATCCGCGGGAACGCCATGTCGTCCGCGCCGATCAACAGCGGGATGAAGTAGTTCCCGAACGCCGCGAGGATGGGCGTGCCGAACAGGAACAGCATCGTGATCCCGTGGGAGGTCAACAGCGAATTGTAGAAGTTCGCGCCGATGATCGCCGATTCGGGCGTCATGAGTTCGGTCCGCATCAGGACGATGTTGATGCCGCCCCACGCGAACGCGACGATGCCGTAGGTTCCGTACAGCATCCCGATGTCCTTGTGGTCGACCGTCGTGAGCCACCGGACGAGTCCGCCCGGCTTCTCCTCGTGGCCCACCTCTGTCCCCTCGGCGTATCCGCCGCTCCCCCCGCCGATTGGCGTGTAGGACCGCCAACTCTCGATGCGCATGAGATAGGCGACGACCGCGACGAGAAGGGCCCCCATTACGACAGTGAGTGCGATCTCCCCGGCTTCTACCATACTCGAAGGTGCGGACTACACCACAAAGAAAGGTTGGGCCAAAGCTTTGAACATTCGGAGGTCGGCTTTCCGAGTCAGCTCTCGGCGGTTGGCTTGTTCACGGTTTATTTTTAACCCCGGCGCACGCGAGCAACGCGCGCCGGAGTCAAAGGTACCCTGTCACAACTGTACGTCTATCCCAATCACGGCCCCGACTGCCGCGGACACCGACCCTTTACCTCGCCGAGACCTACCGTAAGCCATGAATATGCTGATCGACGGCGAGTGGCGCGCCGGGGCTTACGAGTCCACCGACGAGGAGGGCGAGTTCGACCGACAGGAGTCAGCGTTCCGCGACAGCGTGTCGGCGGACCCGGACGCCGAGTTTCCGGCCGAGGCGGGCCGGTACCACCTGTACGTCTCGTACGCGTGCCCGTGGGCCCACCGCACCCTGATCGTGCGGAGCCTGCTCGGGCTGGAGGACGCCATCTCCGTCTCGGTGGTCGACCCCTACCGTGAGGACGACGGCTGGCAGTTCACCTCCGACAAGGAGGGCTGCACCGAGGACCACGTCAACGGCTTCGACTACCTGCGGGAGACCTACGTCGCTGCCGACTCCGATTTCACCGGGCGCGTCACAGTCCCCGTGCTATGGGACAAGGAGCGCGAGACCATCGTCAACAACGAGTCGAAGGAAGTCATGCGGATGCTCGACACCGAATTTGGTGACGTCGCAGAGCGCGAGGTGACCCTCTACCCGGAGGGCTACCGCGACGAGGTCGACCGACTCGTCGAGGACATCTACGAGCCCATCAACAACGGGGTGTATCGTACCGGTTTCGCCGAGACTCAGGCGGCGTACGACCGCGCCGTCACGGAGCTGTTCGACGCGCTGGACCACTACGACGACCTGCTCGCCGACCAGCGCTACCTCGCGGGCGACCGCCTGACGGAGGCCGACGTGGCGATGTTCACCACGCTGGTCCGGTTCGACGAGGTCTACCACACGCACTTCATGTGCAACCGCCAGTTCGTCCGTGAGTACGACAATCTCTGGCCGTACCTGCGGGACCTCTATCAGACGCACGGGTTCGGCGAGACGGTACAGATGGACCACATCACGGAGCACTACTACACGACCCACCCGGACGTCAGCCCGAAGCGCATCGTTCCGCTCGGTCCCGACCCCGACTTCGAGGCACCCCACCACCGCGACGAACTCCCCGGCGGGCCGCCCGCGGAACTCGCCGAGAAACCCCTCCGCTGACCCGCAAGCCCAACGTATTTTCCAGCGCGCGACGAATCGCCGACCATGGTGGCTCAAGAGTCCGAGGAGAAACTGGAGCGCGACGAAGCGGTGCCGAACTTCGAACTGGCGGGGACCGACGGCGAGACCCACACGCTCGCGGACTTCGCCGACTACGACGCAGTCCTGCTGGTGTTCACCTGCAACCACTGCCCGTACGCGCAGGCGAAGTTCGACCTGCTGAACCGCGTCGCCGAGGAGTACGACGACGCGGCCGTGGTCGGGATCAACCCCAACGACGCCGAGGAGTACCCCGACGACGACTTCGAGACGATGGTCGAACTGGTCGAGGACGGGACCATCCGGTACGACGCCTACCTCCGCGACGAGACCCAAGCGGTCGCGGAAGCTTACGGCGCGACCTGCACGCCCGACCCGTTCCTCCTGCGAAATAGCGAGGCGCAACGCGCCTCGGACAGTCGAGCGGTGGAACCGCGAGACGACGAGGGCGACACGTTCACGCTCGCGTATCACGGCCGACTCGACGACGCGCTCAACCCCGACGACGAGCCGACCGAGATCTACATCGACGACGCCATCGACGCCGTGCTGGCGGGCGAGGACGTGGACCTCGACTTCATGCCCTCGCGGGGCTGTTCCATCAAGTGGAAGTGACGAAGTTTCGGGAGCGGTTCGAATTCTACTCAGCGATTCCGAAAAGTTGGTGACCCCTCGCCGACCAGCGCCGGCCGACGATGGACAGCGCCCTCCACTCGCTCGTCGTCGACCAAACTATCGACTTGCTCGTCCCCGGCCTCGCGCTGGTCGCTACGCTCGCCGTCGGCGTCTGCGTCCACGAACTCCTCCACGTGATTCCGCTCGCGCTTGCCGACGCGGACTACACCGTCACGGTACTGCCTGACGACGAATCCATTGCGCGTCTCCCGGACGACGACGCGATGCATTCGACCCGGACGGACGGGAGAGCGGCTGGAACCCAGCCACCGGCTACTGCTGGCCGGACCGCGGCGACTCGGTCGCCGCGGTTCGGCCAGTCCGCGCGCGACGGTCTGACGACCCTCCGGAACGCCCTGACCGGCGGGCTGATGCGCGTGGAGGTCACTCATCTCCCCAATGCAACGCCTGACTGGCTGGTCCGCACGGCCGCCATCCTGCCGGTCCTGCTCGCACTCCCGCTCGCGCTGGTCGCGGTCGGCGTGCTCCCCGATCCGCTGGCGGCCGACGACGCTGTTGGAACGGCACTCCTCGTGGCCGTGACCGCCTGCGGGCTACCGAGTCCGGCCGACTGGGCGGTCGTCTGGCACGGCTCGGAACTGTACGACGGGAACTGAGGCGGCGTGATGCCCGACGACTCCGGACCCGACGCGGGCTCCATCTGCGTCTTCGTTTACGTTTGCGCTTTCGTTTCCGGAAACGAAAGCGCAAACGCAAACGAACATCCGGCTCGGTCGAACGGGTCCGTCGCAATGGGCGGGCTACACCCCGAGCGAGAACTACCCGCGCGGGACCAGCCGACCCCGCATCCTTCCGTCGGGTTTACGTGACGGTCGCGAAAATCACTCCCCGATGGACGTACGCACGGTTGCGGGCCGACTCGCCGGTCGAGCCCGAACCGCACTCGCTCGCCGGTTCGGCGTCGACCCGCGAGCGCTGGCCGCCCTCCGGATCTCGCTGGGCCTGCTGCTGCTGGCGGACCTGGCGCTTCGCTCCCGGCACCTCGTGGCATTCTACACGGATGCCGGGGTGCTCCCGCGGGCGCTCCTCCGCGAGCAGTTCCCCGCGTTCGCAACCGTCTCGCTCCACGCGATGTCGGGGTCGGCGTGGGCGCAGGTCGGGCTGTTTGTCGTCGCGGGCGCAGCCGCGCTGGCGCTGCTGGCCGGCTATCGGACTACGCTGGCGACCGCGGTGTCGTTCGCGCTGGTGGTGTCGCTCCACGCGCGCAACCCCATCGTCCTCAACGCGGGCGACTCGGTCCTCCGGCGACTGCTGTTCTGGAGCGTCTTCCTCCCGCTCGGCGGGCGGTGGTCGGTGGACGCGCTTCGGGAGCGGGCCGGGTCCGCCCGAAGCCGAAGCGCACGAGTCGCGAGCATCGCTTCGGCCGCGCTGCTCGTGCAGGTCGTCCTCGTGTACGCGACGAACGCGCTGTTCAAGCTCCGCGGGGAGAACTGGCTGTCGGGCGAGGCCGCGCGGTACGCGCTGGGCCTCGACAGCCTGACCATCCTGCTCGGCGACGTGCTTGGCCAGTTCCCGGCCATGTTGGGAGCGCTCGACCTGTTTTGGATCGCCCTGCTCGCGACGAGTCCACTGTTGCTCGCACTCACGGGGTGGCCCCGAGCCGTCTTCGCCGGACTCTTCGTCGGGATGCACCTCGGGATGGCGTTCTCGCTCCGGCTCGGCGTCTTCCCGTTCGTCTCGACCGCGGGCCTGCTGGTCTTCCTCCCGCCGCGGTTCTGGGACGCGGCGGAGCGCGGGGCCGCGCGCG
>NZ_QLVG01000078.1 GCF_003382685.1 Halorussus litoreus
CCGGCCCCCGCCTCGTCGAGTCGGTCGCCGGGGCCGCATCGCGGGGGGACAGAATGACGAGGGACGCAGAATCGCGGAATGGCGGACTCGGAGGCGCTGACGCAGGCGTCCGACTCTGAGACGCTGACTCGGGCGGTCCAGGCGCACTGCGACTATCCGACGGACCACCCTGAAAGCAAACCGTTTTCCGCGCGGTGAGCGTAGCCGACAGTCAATGCGAGCGTGGCTCTCCGTCTACCTGAAGGGCGTATTCATGGGTATCGCCGAAGGCATACCGGGCGTCTCGGGCGGCACCATCGCGCTGATCACCGGCATCTACGACCGACTCGTCGGAGCCATCGCGGCGTTCGACCCGCGGGTGGTCGCCGACCTGCCGAGGATCTACGACCCTGCTTCGCGCGGTCGGATCGCCGCGATGCTCCGCGAGATGGACGTCGGGTTCCTCGTGGTGCTGGTGGCGGGCATGGCGACCGCAGTGATCGGCGTGACGGGCATCATCGACGCGATTCGGCAGTCGAATCAGGCGATGCTGTACGCCTTCTTCTTCGGGCTCATTGCGGCCTCCGCAGTCGCACTTTGGGGCGAGTTCCGGATCGACACGCCAGGCGAGAAGGTCGTCGCAGTCGTCGGGTTCGTAATTGCGTTCCTGCTGGCGGGCGTCTCGGAGGGGTCGGCGGTCTCCCACGCTGCGCCGGTGCTGTTCGTCGCGGGCGCGATTGCCATCAGCGCGATGGTGCTGCCGGGCGTCTCGGGGTCGTTCCTGCTGCTGTTGTTCGGCCAGTACGAGTTCATGATCGGGACGCTCCACGACTTCATCGACGCCGCGGTCGAGTTCACGCGGGGCGGCCCGCTGGCCGACGCGGTCGGCTCGCTCGTCAGCATCGTGTGGTTCCTCGCGGGCGCGACGGTCGGCGTGCTCACGTTTGCCCGCGTCGTGGAGTGGGCGCTCGACCGCCACCGCCAACTCACGCTGACCTTCCTCGTCGCGCTGATGGTCGGAGCGCTCCGACTGCCGGCCGAGCGGGTCGTCGCGGCCGAGGGCGCGTGGCCGGTCGCACGCGTGGCCGCCGTCCTGCTCGCCGGACTCGTCGGTGCGGCCGCGGTCCTGCTGATGGACCACTACACCGACGACCTGCAGTACGGCGGCGACTCGGGCGCGGAGCGGACCCCCGCGGCGCACGACGACTGAGAACTGTTCTACTGCTCGAACAACGCCCGGAGCACCTTCGACTCGGCCTTCCGGAGATGCTCCGAGGCCGTACTCGGCGCGCAGTCCAACTCCTCGGCGACGTCCTCGTGGCTCGCGCTCCGTGGCACGTCGTAGTAGCCGAGCGCGAGCGCTGCCTCGACCGCATCGCGCTGGCGGGGCGAGAGGGCGGCAACCACGGAGTCGGGGTCGGCTGCGGTGGGACCGACGCGCTCGATCTCGAACTCTATCTCCTCGGGTGCCGAGTCGTTCAGCGCCTGCAACGCCGCCGCGTCGCCGACCAGCTCGAAGGTGACCCCGCCGTCGTCGGTGTGTTCGAGCGGCGAGGTGACGACGACGCCGCCCGCGCGGTACGTCTCGAAGAGCTCCCGCAGCAGCGGCGTGGTCTCGGCCCGGACCGTCGCGTAGAATCGACGCCCGGCCCCCGGCGCGAAGTCGGACGAGAGCACTTCGGGCGTCCCTTCGAGGTCCGCGGCGAACGCCTCGCGGTCGCCCTCGACGTGGAAGACGTGCGTGATGGTCTCGCCGACCATGTTCCAGTGGACCATCTCGGCGGCCTCGACGTACTCGCGCTCGGCCAGCATCGTGTGAACCGGATGGACCTCGGCGTCGGGCGCGTAGAACGTCAGCTGGAGGCGGCGCACGTCGTGGCGGTCGCCCGCCGGGCTTATAAAACCGCCGTGCGGATTCGGCAGAATCGCTACCGTTCCGGCGCTCGACGCTTCTCGCATGAACGTCTTCGTCGCGGGCGCGACCGGCGTGCTCGGCCGCCGACTCGTGGCCGAACTCGCCGAGCGCGGCCACGAGGTGATCGGACTGACCAGAGACGACTCGGGCGACGAACTGGTGCGCTCGCGGGGCGGCCTCCCCCGGCGTGGCGACGTGCTCGACCGCGACTCGCTCCGCGACGCCTGCGTGGACCACGGCGTCGATTCCGGTAACGGAATCGACGCCGTGGTCCACGCAGCGACCGCGATACCGACTGCCCAGAAGCCGACCGCCGACGAGTGGGAGCAAAACGGCCGGGTGCGCCGCGAGGGCGCGCGCAACCTGACCGCGGTGGCCGCCGAGGCAGACGCCGACCGGTTCGTGCAGGCGAGCGTGGTGTGGGTCGCCCGACAACCTGACGGTTCGGCGTTCGACGAGTCGGCCGACCCGCACCCGGACCGCACCACCCGCTCGGCGCTCGACGCCGAGCGCATCGCCCGCGAAGCCGGTGGCGCGACAGGAGGTGAGGAGTCTGGCTTCGATTCGGTGATCCTGCGGTGCGGGTTCTTCTACAGCCACGACTCCGCGCACACCCGGACCTTCGGCGAGCAGCTGCTGGCCGGGAAACTGCCAATCCTCGGCGGCGGCCTGCTCGGCAGAAGCGACGCCGAACTGTCGCTGCTCCACGCCGACGACGCCGCGACCGCGTTCGCAGCCGCGGTCGAGGGCGACGCCGCGGGGCTGTACCACGTCGTGGACGACGAGCCGGTGACGACCGCGAAACTGCTGCGGTCGTTCGCCGAGCGACTCGGTGCGTCCGAGCCCCGCCGGATACCGGGCTGGCTGGCGAAGTACCTCGCTGGCGAGGACACGGTGCGCCTGCTCACGAACTCGATGCCGACCAGCGCGGAGCGGTTCCGCCGGGACTTCGACTGGGAGCCGGAGCATCCGACCTACCGGGAGGGGCTGGACGCGGTCGTCGAACGGTGGACCGCGGACGGCACGCTCGCGGAGACGCCGGATGGGTACGAGTGGCGCGGGGCGGAGAGGTCCGCAATCGAGGCGTAGCTCGCGGCCGCAGTCACTCGATTGCGGTCCGGGGCTGTTGCGGTGTTGTGCGGTCTCTCCGAGGCGCAAGCAGTAGCTAGCTTGCTGTCTCGACTATCAGCGATTTTCGAGACAGTACTGTAAATCCCATCCTAACTGCATCCCCGAACACGATTTCCGAACCCCGAACAGGCAACTTTTTCCACGCACCGCTCCACACTCCGAGTATGAACCTCTCCGACGAACAGCAGGCCATCCGCGACGTCGTGCGGGAGTTCGCGGTCGAGGAGATCCGCCCGGTCGCGGGCGAGACCGACCGCGAGCAGACGTTCCCCGAGGACGTGTGGGACGGGCTGGCGGAGTTGGACCTGACCGGCATGACGGTGCCCGAGGAGTACGGCGGGCTCGACGTCGACCGGCTCACCTACAGCCTCGTGAACGAGGAGGTCGCGTACGGCGCGCTGTCGGTGGCGACCGCGCTGTCGGTCCACTGTCTCGCGACCTCCTGCATCGCGGAGTTCGGCGACGACGACCAGAAGGAGCGCTGGCTCCCCGAGATGGTCGACGGGCGACCGGTCGGTGCGTTCGCCCTCTCGGAACCGCAGGCGGGGTCGAACCCCGCCGAAATGACGACCGAAGCAAAGCGAGTCGAGCGCTCGGACGGCGGCGACGGCGAGGAGTACGTCATCAACGGCAAGAAGCAGTGGATCACCAACGGCCGGCGCTCGGGCGTGGTCGTGCTGTTCGCCAAGACCGACCGCGAGGACCCCCGCTCGGTCACGCAGTTCGTGATTCCGAAGGACGCCGACGGGCTGGAAGTCGGCAAGAAGGAGGACAAACTGGGGCTGCGAGCGAGCGACACGACGAGCCTGATCTTCGACGACGTGCGGATTCCCGCCGATAACCGCCTGACGGAGGAGGGCAAGGGACTCTCCGCTGCGTTCCACATCCTGACGGGCGGGCGCATCGGCATCGCCAGCCAGTCGGTCGGGCTGGCCCAGTCCGCGCTCGACGAGGCGGTCGAGTACGCCAAGCAGCGCGAGCAGTTCGACAGACCCATCGCCGACATCCAGACCATCCGGCACAAACTCGCCGACATGAAGACGGATCTGGAGGCCGCCCGGCTGCTCACCCGCGACGCGGCTCGTCGCGAGGACGAGGGCGAGAGCGTCGAGATGGCCGCCAGCATGGCGAAGTACTTCGCCAGCGAGGCCGCGGTCGACGTGGCCAACGAGGCGGTCCAGATCCACGGCGGCTACGGCTACACCACCGACTTCGACGTCGAGCGACTGTATCGGGACTCGAAGATCACGACCATCTACGAGGGGACGAGCGAGATCCAGAAGAAGGTCGTGGCTCGCAACCTGCTGGAGTGAGCGACCCGTTTTCGATTCCTCGCGAAGTTGTTGAAGTCGCTAAAAATAACGTTACACTTATCGCCCCCGGTTGAAAGTTCCCGAACGAGATGGAAATCTCCGAGGATTCCACGCTGGTGGACTTCGACGCCGACGACGCGCTCGCGGCGGCTCGACGGGTGGGCGACGGAGCCGTCAACCTCGCCATCGAGTACACGCCCGACGAGTTCCACACGCTCTACGCCGACGAGCTGACGATGTCGCTGTACGGCGACGACCCCGAGGAGATGCGCGACCACTTCGAGGAGGTCCACTCGTACGTCCACGTCGACTTCACCGAGCGCGACCTGTTCAGCGACCTGTTCCGGGGCGCTGGCGGCGTGCGCTCGTTCGTCACCTACATGGACCACGTGGTGCTCGTGCGCGTGCTTGTCGGCCAGCAGGGCCTGTTTGCGACCTGCGACCCCGAGGCCGACGTGACCGCCATCGTGGAGGCCATCGAGGACGCGCTCGACTGAGAGGTCCACAAGAGCCAGTTCGACCGACATTTCTTTCTCGGCGGTGGTCCTACCGTCGGCCGTGACCCGACACGACGCGGATCCTGCTCCCCGAGCGGTCGTCTACGACCTCGACGGCACGCTGGTCCGGCTCGCGGTCGATTGGGAGTCAGTGGAGCGCCGACTGGCCGACCTGCTGGAGCGCGAGGGGGTGGACGCCGACCCGTTGAGTTCGTGGGCGCTCCTCGACGCCGCGGAGGACGCGGGCGTCGGCGACGAGGCCGACGCCCTCATCGCGGACGCCGAGCGCGAGGGTGCCGAGAACTCCCGGCGGCTCGCGCTAGCCGACGAGGCCTCCGAGCGCGAGATTCCGGTCGGGGTCTGCTCGCTCAACCACTACGAGGCGGTCCGCATCGCGCTCGACGAGCACGACCTGACCGACCACGTCGAGGCGGTGGTCGGGCGCGGTACCGTGCCCGAGCGCAAGCCTCACCCGCGTGCGCTGCTCGCCGCGGTCGAGCAGTTGGGCGTCGATCCGGAAGAGACGCTGTTCGTCGGCGACTCGCCCAGCGACGAGGAGACTGCCGAGCGCGCCGGGACGCGATTCGAGTGGGTGTGAGAACGTCGAGTTGACGCGAACTGGCTCGAAAACGGATCGCGCTCGGTGATGCGTTTCACCGAAAGCACTTCTCGACGCATTCTACCGGACGCGCTCGGTGACCCTTCGTACCGGAAGCGCTTGGGGACTTTCCACTGGGCGCGCTCGATGGGATGAACCGCCGGGCGGGGGCTTTCAAAAAAGTATTCGCAGTAACTGACCTCCTGAGTTCAACTCCATCACATCGAGCTTAGCTGCCCTACTCCCGTTGTTCCCTGCGCGCGTAGAGAAATACGCCGGTCGCGACGAGGAACCAGACGAATGCGCCCACACGGATGGCGAACTCCGCGCGGGCGGCCCACGTCGGGAGCGAGACGCCCGCGAGCCACGCGACGAGGGCGACTATCGGTGCTCCCACGACGATGGTGAGGACGAAGGTGGTCTGCATCACCCACCCGTAATCGACGCCGTCGGGGTCGTGGGTCTCGACTGGTTCCGGCACGTCTGGAATCGATGGCTCTCGGGGCTTAAACGTTGCAGTCTCGCTCGGCGGACGTAGGTTTCTGGATGTCGAATCACCGACGAGATGAACGTGGCTTGTTTGCGTGATTCTGTTCTGGTGCGTGATTCTATTTTATATTTCACCCCGGCGCGCGAGCAACGCGCGCGAGCGACGAGCGAACGGAGTGAGCGAGGAGGCTGGGGAGGTGTGAGGCCTGCGGTAGCGGTTGCGGTTCTCATGTGTCGAGGCAGTAGCTAGCTTCACCGAAACGAAATCGGAGATCGAAAGCTCGGTGAAGCTAGCTACTCCCGAGGCATAGGAGAAACCGCACGGCACCGCAACCGCGAGAGCCTCTCAGACCGCCCCAGCCTCGCCGACCGCATGAACGCGGTCGGCTCCACCGGCAGACGATCCTGCTCGGCCTGCGGGCTGCGCGGGCTGGGACTGCCGAGCCTGCGCTCGGTTCCCTCGCGCAGACCTCGCACGCTAGGGCGCGCCGCGCCCAAACGCGCGCCAGATGACAGAGAGGAGGTCAGCGCACGCGAAGAAGAACGACGAGTCAGCGCACGCCGGAATTTCGATTCACCTTGAGAAGCTGCTGCCGTCTCCTCCTGCTAAATTCCCTCCTCGTCCAGAAACTCTCGGAGCGCCGCGTTGAACCCCTCGGGCTCCTCCAGCATGGCGAGGTGAGCCGCGCCGAGCACCTCGCGGTAGCGCGCGTCCGGGATCTCGGCGGCCAACTGCTCGTGGTAGTCCGGCGGCGTCAGCTTGTCGTGTTCGCCGACCACCGCGAGGGTGGGCACGTCCACCTCGTCGAGGCGGTCCCGAACGTCGAACTCGTGGCAGGTCTCGAAGTCCCGTCGGGTGACCCGCCGGCCGACCTCGCGCATCGACTCGGTCGAGAGTCGAACGTACCGCGAGTCGGCGTCGTGGAACAGCCGGTCCGGCCCGTGGAGGAACTCAACCGCCCGGTCGAAGTCCGACTCCAGCCACCGGCGCAGATCGTCGAGCACCGCGAGCTTCGCGCCGGTCCCGGCGAGCACGAGCCCGTCGAAGTCGTGGTCGCGCTCGATTGCGACGTGGAGCGCGACCGCACCGCCGAGCGAGTTGCCGACCAGCACGCTCGCGTCGGTCTCCGCGGCCACCGCGAGCACGTCGTCGGCGTAGGCCGACAGCGTCTCCCAGCCGGGGTCGGCGTTCACGTCCTCGGAGTCGCCATGGCCGCTCAGGTCCAGCGCGGCGACCGGACGCTCGCCCGCGAATCGACCGAGCTGGGCCTTCCAGACCTCGTGAGTTCCGCCAGAGCCGTGGACGCACAGCACCGGGGCGTCGCTGTCGTTCCGCCCTCCACCGTTCTGGCCTCCAGTACTCTGGCTCCCACTACCCCGGTCGGCCACGCGGTACGCGGTCGTCCGGCCGTGGTGCGTGATCTCGTTCATGCGGTTCGGTTCGCTCGCACGGACCAAAAATGCCCTCGGTCGCGGCTTCGCTGGCCCCAGCTTCCGAGTTCGCTGGGTTCGTCTCTGACATGGGACCCGGGCCGAAATGAGGATTTCCAGATATGAGCGCCGGTCCGACATCGACACCGGGCCAACACGGACACGGGGTCCGACTGGCGTACTGTACCCGAACCGCAATTCAGCCCTTTAGAACCGATACCGCCGCCTTCACGCGATTTCTCGTAGAAAGACTTAAGTATAGAAAGAACTAACTCGAAGTTAGGATTAGAATGTCACTGAAACACATCGCGGAACGCGACGACGTGTTCGCACGCCGGTACCAGTACGAGGACGCGGAGGTCCTCGTGGCCGACCTCGGCGACTCCGGAACGGCGTCTGTCGACGTTCTTGGCAACGAGGCCATCGTGGTCTTCGAAGACGACGACGAGACGCGCCAGTTGGAGCTGAGACTGCCCGAGGGAGAGGCGGAAGCGTTTATCATCAATGGCGTGCTCACTATCGAGGTGGGACAATGAAGCTCACCGTCAAGCCGCTGAAGCAGAAGGACGCCGGTCGCGGGCTGGCTGCAGTCGACCGCCAGTCCATGCACGAACTCGGGGTCGAGAACGGTGACTACGTGGTCATCGAGGGCGGCGAGAGCGGCCGGGCGGTCGCTCGCGTCTGGCCCGGCTACCCCGAGGACGAGGGCCGCGGGGTCGTCCGCATCGACGGCCAGCTCCGCCAGGAGGCCGGCGTGGGTATCGACGACAGGGTGACCATCGAGAAGGCCGACGTCAAGCCCGCCTCCTCGGTCACCATCGCGCTCCCCCAGAACCTCCAGATCCGGGGCGACATCACGCCCCACATCCGCGACAAGCTCAGCGGGCAGGCCATCACCAAGGGCCAGAACGTGCCCTTCGGCTTCGGCCTGATGGGCATGGGCTCCGGACAGTCCATCCCGCTGAAGGTCGCCAGCACCGACCCGCAGGGAACGGTCGTCGTGACCGACTCGACCGAGATCAACCTCAGCGAGCGCGCGGCCGAGGAGATCACCTCCGGCGCGGGTGGCGGCGGCGACGGTACGCCGAACGTCGCCTACGAGGACATCGGCGGCCTCGAGGGCGAACTCGAACAGGTCCGAGAGATGATCGAACTCCCGATGCGCCACCCCGAGCTGTTCAACCGGCTCGGCATCGAGCCCCCGAAGGGCGTGCTCCTGCACGGCCCGCCGGGCACCGGCAAGACCCTGATGGCGAAAGCCGTCGCCAACGAGATCGACGCGCACTTCCAGACCATCTCGGGCCCCGAGATCATGTCGAAGTACTACGGGGAGAGCGAGGAGAAGCTCCGCGAGGTGTTCGACGAGGCGACCGAGAACGCCCCGGCCATCGTGTTCATCGACGAACTCGACTCCATCGCGCCCAAGCGCGAGGAGGCTGGCGGCGACGTCGAACGCCGCGTCGTGGCCCAGCTCCTGTCGCTGATGGACGGGCTCGAATCCCGCGGCGAGGTGACGGTCATCGCCGCCACCAACCGCGTGGACGCCATCGACCCCGCGCTCCGGCGTCCCGGCCGGTTCGACCGCGAGATCGACATCGGCGTGCCCGACCGCGAGGGCCGCCTCGAGATCCTACAGGTCCACACCCGCGGGATGCCGATGACCGACGGCATCGACCTCGAGGCGTACGCCGACAACACCCACGGCTTCGTCGGCGCTGACCTCGAAAGTCTGGCCAAGGAGTCGGCGATGAACGCGCTCCGGCGCATCCGGCCCCAGATCGATCTGGAGTCCGACGAGATTCCCGCGGACGTGCTCGACTCGCTGCAGGTGACCGAGCGTGACTTCAAGGAGGCGCTGAAGGGCATCGAGCCCTCCGCGCTCCGCGAGGTGTTCGTCGAGGTCCCCGACGTGACGTGGAATCAGGTCGGCGGACTGGAGGACACCAAAGAGCGGCTCCGCGAGACGATCCAGTGGCCCCTCGACTACCCCGAGGTGTTCGAGGCGCTCGACATGGAGGCCGCCAAGGGCGTGTTGCTGTACGGCCCGCCGGGCACCGGCAAGACCCTGATGGCGAAGGCCGTCGCCAACGAGAGCGACAGCAACTTCATCTCGATCAAGGGCCCCGAGCTCCTCAGCAAGTGGGTCGGGGAGTCCGAGAAGGGCGTCCGCGAGATGTTCAGCAAGGCCCGCGAGAACGCCCCGACGGTGGTGTTCTTCGACGAGATCGACTCCATCGCGGGCGAACGCGGCCGCGGCTCCGGCGGCGGGTCGGAGGTCAGCGAGCGCGTCGTCTCCCAGCTGCTGACGGAGCTCGACGGGCTCGAAGAGCTCGAAGACGTTGTCGTCGTGGCCACCTCGAACCGGCCGGACCTCATCGATAGCGCACTCCTGCGCCCCGGCCGACTCGACCGGCACGTGCACGTTCCCGTGCCGGACGAGGACGCCCGCAAGGCCATCTTCGAGGTCCACACCCGCGACAAGCCGCTGGCCGACGACGTCGACCTCGACTGGCTGGCCGCGGAGACCGACGGCTTCGTCGGCGCGGACATCGAGGCGGTCGCCCGCGAGGCGTCGATGGCCGCGTCCCGGGAGTTCATCACCACCGTGGACCCCGAGGACATCGGCGAGAGCGTCGGGAACGTCCGCCTGAGCCGGGAGCACTTCGAGCAGGCGCTCGACGAGATTACCCCCAGCGTGGACGAACAGACCAAGGAGCACTACGAGGAGATCGAGGAACGGTTCGACTCGGCCGAGCCCGAGACCGAGCAGGACCAGCTCGGCAGGACCTTCCAATAGGACCTTTTATTGCGGTCGGGGAGCGCCGTTGGCGCTCCCCCCCTGATAAAAGCCCCACCAAAAACACCGTCAGAGCTTCGCTCTGACGAGCCTGCGGTCGCTCCGCTCCCGCAGACACGGCGTCACCCCCTCAGGCTCGCGCCGATGGCGCGAGCCTTCGAGGGATTCCTTGGTCCGCTCGCTCGTCGCTGGCGCTCGCGGTGTTACCGCTCGCGCGTTCGCGGCGCTTCGCGCCGCGCTACCGCTCCTCGCTCACGGTCGATTGCGGTGTGCGCCCGTGGAATTACGGTGTACTCCGGTGGAACGTGTCACCGAGCGCTGACTGACGCTGTTCGATTTTCTCAAAACCCGACACAGAAACAGGCGCTACTCCAGTTTTTCGGCCGCGCCGCGTTCGAGCAGCGGTTCGGCGTTCGCCTCCGGCAGGGTCACCACGTCCTCGCTGGCGAGGTCGTAGGTGCGCTCGTCCACGCCGAAGATCTCGCCCACGTCGTCGGTGACCCGGACGGTCGTGCGCTCGTCGAGGCCCGCGAGCGGGTCGTCGGTTTCGGTGTCGTCCGCCGAGCCGTCCGTCGAGTCCGCCGAATCTGGAGGGTCGCCGCCTTCGGCGTCCGAGGACGGCGACCCTTCGGCCTCGCCCACGACCGCACCCGCCTCCGCACCCGGGCGGGCGTCGGCCGCGCCCGAGTCCTCGGGCGC
>NZ_QLVG01000079.1 GCF_003382685.1 Halorussus litoreus
CGTATTCCGCGATAGCGCGCTCGACCGGCCGGGGGTCGACCTCCCGGTCGTAGGGGTAATACCGCTCCACAGCGTCGAGGTGGCGAGTCAGTTCGAGGGCGGCCTCCGGGTCGTCGTACCGATACGGATGAGCCAGTCCGACGAGGCCGCAGGCGTCCGAGAGGAGGTCGACGCCGCGCTCGAACGAGGTCACCTCACGCGCCACGAAGCAGGGGCCACCGTCGGCGATGAGGTCGTCGAACACGTCGCCGATCTCGTCGTATGCTGTCTCGGCGTGGTCGACCACCGCGCGGGCGACGTGGGGCCTGCCGAGGCCCTCCCGCGCTTCGAGGTCGAGGTCCACGCCGAGGTGGTCTTCGACGCTCTCGATGATGGCTCGCCCGCGCTCCTTGCGGTCCCGCTGGATGCGGTCGAGTTCGTCGACGAGTTCGGGCGTCGGTGTCGCACCGTAGCCCAGCAGGTCGACGCGCTCGCCGGGACCGTCGCTTCCCCCGCTGGACTGGTCGCTCTCGTAGTCTTCGCTCCGGGGTTCGACCCGCAACTCGATGCCGTGGACCACCGTCACGCCCTCGAACGCAGTGACGGGCGTGGGGAGTTCGGGGTGGAGGCGGTCGTGGTCGGTGATCGCCACGACTGAGACGCCCGCGTCGCGGGCGGCTTCGGGTACCTCCGACAGCGCCATCTCGCCGTCGGAGTTGGTCGTGTGGACGTGAAGGTCCGCGAAGACGCTCATACCCCCAGAACGCGGGGGCCCGCCGAAAGCGCTTCGTTCTGGGGAGACCTTAGATTCCTTAAGGACCTCCGTAGCATCCCCCGGAAAGGTTTATCATTAACTTTGGTGTAGGTGCTGTCGATGTCCCTGCGACAGGCGACGGAGTTACTCCGTCAACACGACTACCCGGCGACGACGAATCAACTCGCTGACTCACACGGCGACTACGAACTCGACCTGCCGAATGGCTCGGAGACGCTCGGGGAGATACTCCGACGCGGCGACGACGAGACCCTCCACGCACCCGGCGAGGCCGAGGCCACCCTCTACTGTACGGTGGGCGAGGGAGCCATCGGCCGGAAGGGGTACAGCGACCGCGACCCGACGACGCTCGGGACCTTCGGTCCGGAACAGGTCAGTTTCTGAGACGCGACGTTTCCAGCGGTCGGTTGCTGGGGCGATTCCAGCCGAACCGAGGTATTTTCTGCACGTCGACGCTCGGCGAACAGCCTGCGAGTACCTACACCGCGACTGCGTCTCGTCAGCCGTTGGGTCAAGAGTGAAAATTTATTAATTTATTCCGAGTGTAGAGTGTCGTTGTATGGAGATGCCCGATAGGCGACGCGTCCTCCAATCTACCGGAGCCGGTGCACTCGCACTCATCAGTGGCTGTAGCGCGTTCGCCAACAGTTCTCCGCCGGAAGCCATCATCAGCGGTGTTTACGTCACTAATCACCACGAGGAACCGCACACAGTTCATCTCTTGATTTTCGATCAGGAGTCGGAAGAGCCGATGGAACCCGTCTACTTTCGGTCGAAGACCTTCGGAGCGAACGACCCCGACGCGAAGTTCCAAGTCGGTGGCGGGTTGTTCGAGGGGCTTCCGACGGAACCCAGTAACTACCACGTCGAGATTCGCTTGGACGGGCGCGAGTGGGATACAGTGGACGTAAGTTATTACGACAACTTACCAGATCGAATCAATATAGGAATCACTATCGGATACACGTTTAAAGAGACCGGTCCGCCAGCGTGGAAAGTAACTGTGTCCGAACCGAAAGACGAGACGACGGATACCGACACGTGACCGACTGGTGATTTTCGCCAGTTCCTACACCCACTCCACAGCACCGCCCAGATCCAGCGGCACCGAGCCCTTGCTGTAGGCCTCGACGTGGCCCAACGGGCGCGCCCGGAAGACCACCGCAGGCCGGTGTCGAACCTCCGGCTGTTCGCCCTTCACTGCGGCCCACTCGTCGTCTCGGAAGCCCGAGCAGTCCACGAACAGCACCGCGCCGCCGCCGTGTTTGTCGAGTTGTCCGGAGGTCTTGGTCTCGGCCGTCTCGCGCACCGCGGCGACCGGCGTGTCGGCGTTGCGTCGCGTCGGCGGTCGGGGTCGGGTGACCTCGACCAGCACGCCGCCACCGCCGTCCGAACTCGCGGCCTCCGCGGGGAGGTCGGCCCGGAAGTCCAGCGAGTGGCCCGTCGTCACCTCGATTTCGGGCGTGACCTCGTAGCCGGCGTCCACGAGCAGTTTGGCCGCGGTGAACTCGCTCATCGCCGACGCCATCCGCACGGGGTCGACCTGCGGGCTGGTGCCGAGCTTCGACGCCATCTCGTACCGGTAGTCGTCGAGCGCGCCCGTCGAGAGGAACCCCTCGTAGAACCGCAGGGCGTCGTCGCGGGTCGCGTCCGGAAACCCCATCGCGTGCTCGCGGAAGAACTTCCGCGAGGAGTGTCTGCCGTCCTTCGAGAACAGCACGGGAAGGAAGAACCACGCGAGATGCTCGTACTCGGCCAGCCACGGGGCCTCGACCGCGAGGTCCGCGAGCAGTTCGCGCTGGGCCCACCGCGCGACAGAGTACGGAATCTCGTCGAAGGTGTACTTCTCGGTCCGCCAGAGCGCGGAGGGCGTCTCGGTGTTGCCGAGCCAGTAGGCCTCGCCACCGTCGGGGTTCCAGATGAACAGCGCGAAGTCCCCATTGTCGATCTCGAATCGATGGGCGTCGTACCCGGAGGGAACCACGAAGTGGGGCGTCAGAAGGCGCGCGCCGAACTTCTCGTCCAGCGAGCTCAGCAGGTCGCGTTCGATCTTGTCGTCGGTCCACCGCTCCGTAGAGCGGCGAAAGCGGAGCGGACTCGCCACGGGAGATAGTTGTCACGCGACGGGTTTACCTCTTGCGTCGAGATGTCTCTCTTGAGTCGAGGGGTTACCACGTGAGACACCGACGTGTCACGGATGCAGACGCCCCGGGAATTTTGACCTGTTTTCAGGGAGCGAAAAGAATGCGATTATCCGTTACATTCATTACCGCCGGATTCTTACCCATGAGTGTGGTTGTCATGTCAATGGGTGCCTATGACGAAGACGAACACGAGCGCCGTGAACGCAAGAACAACTCGGTCGAAGTCAGCGAGGACGACGACCGGACGACGTATCACGGCTCCGTAGAGTACGACTCCGGCGACTCCGCGGAAGCGCTCCTCGACAAGTTCGAGGAGATCAAGACCGGGAAGTGAGCGGGCACAGGTTCCGTTAACGGGGAGATCCTGTTCTGCCGACGATCGACGCGATAACTCAGACGGCCAGTGAATTCGCCCCTCCGCGGACTCGCGAAAGGCAGTTCCGACGCTCAGTGCTCCGAATTCGAGTCCGAATCGTCCGCGTTCCAACCCGGAGTCGCGGGCGCGCCCCGGTCGTCCTCGACGCGCTCGGCGAGCGACGGATCGGGCGCGGACGCACCGACTGCGTCGCCTTCGGTTCCGTCGGCCCGCGCCCGCCAGTCGGCGATGGCCCGCCCGACCCACGAGTCGGCGTCGCGGGCTTCGGCGAGCGCCGCTTCGAATCGGTCGCGGTCAACGTTCGTCGTCCCGGGCGCGGCCGAGATCGCAGCTGCGGTGAACAGCGCGCGGTCCTCGGCGGTGAGGTCGCCGTCCGCCGCGCGGGCAACGACGCCGTCCAGCCGGTCGGGCTCGGGGAAGACGAACACCTTCTGGCCGAGCGCCTGCGGGCCGAGCAGGAACACCGACAGGCTCTCGGGCGCGTCGTCGTCCAGCAGGCGCTCGCCGCCGAACGCGGCCTCTACGCGCTCGCACTCGGTCTCCGCGTCGAGTTCGAGGTTGTGACCCGGGTAGTCGGCACACTCCTCGGGGTAGGTCTCCGCACCGTGGATGCGACACTGGAGCGTCGCCGGGTCGAGGAACGCGCAGGTCGGGAGCCACGTCGGGTCGGTCCCGAACGGGGCGACGGGCTTGAGTGCGCGACGGAGGCCGAGGAAGAACGCCGGCTTGCCGTCGACGGCAGAGACAGGGATACCGTCGACTTCGACGCCGTCTTCGTCACGCCAGAGTCGCGGGGTCAGCGCGTCGGCCAGTCCCGCGTCGAGGAACGCCCGGGCGTCGTCGCGCGTCAGCGGCACGAGGTTGTACGCGTCGTCGAGCGGTTGGCGCGGTCCCCTGCGCTCGTGGTCGCTGGGCTCCGGGGAGATGGCTCGCCAGTCGATGCAGCAGCCGGCACATCCCTCACAGTTCACCTCCATGGCTGTGTCTCGTTCGCGGTGGTCTGACATAAACGGTCGGGTGGCGGAAGCACCGGTCGGGACTGGGGAAGGGCGAGGGGAACTGCGGAAGGGTGAGGGGACTGGGGAAGGGCGAGGGGAACTGCGGAAGGACAGGCGGAACTGCGGCAACTGCGGTCGCGTCCGCGCGCCGCGAGCGGCGCGCGGACGCGACCGCAGCGTTTTGTTCCACGAGCGAGTAGTTCCCGCATGGAACGCGAATCCTCGCCCGAAGCTGCCGAAGGGACTGTAGCGGCCGAAGGCACTGTAGCGGCGACTGAAGCGGCCGAAGCCGAGTCCGTCCGCGTCTGGCTCGTCGAGCGCACGTTCTCGGACGACGAGCAGAACCTCATCATCCTCGTGTACGCAACGCCGGACGGCCGGCGCTACCTCCGGAAGGAGCGCGCGCTGACCAGTTTCAGCGACCACCGGGTCACGACCGCGGCGGTCGATGCCTCGCTCGACAATCTGGGCACGGTGAACGATCCCGAGACCCGCGAGCGGTACGCGACGGAGGCGACCCGGGTCGCGGAGGCGCACGAGCCCGACGACGCGCTGTGATCCGGCGGATTACAATCCGGCCAGCTGGAATCCGACGAGTCGGAAGCGATGGTCCGAATCGACCCCACTCGACTCGGTCGGTCCGCGTCAGTCCGACGCCGTCCGGCGGACGAAGACGTGCCCGTCGGCGTGGACGTCCACCTCGAACTCCCCGACCGCGAACGCGACGTGCCCCCCATTCCGGAGCGCGCCGGTTCGCGTCGGCCGGAAGAGGTCGTCGAGCGCGTCCGGGTCGACGGCGTCGTGCAGGCGGACGTCGAGGTCCTCGACCGGCCGGTGGGACGCCTCCGCGAGCGCGTCCAGGACTGCCCGAACCGGTCGCTCGCCCAGTTCGGGGTCGAAGCGAGCGTGTGCCACGTGCGGTGGGAGGGTTCCGAGGTCGATGGCGGTACCGTTCGTTGGTTGCGTGTCGTTCATAGTCTGTTTCCCGTCGGCCGGTGCCGACTGTGGTATCACCGCGCACAACGAACTCGCATAAATACGGTTCGGATTCCCGCCGGAGATAGTTCGGTTCCGTTGGACGGAGTTCAACGAGGGCAGGAAGACTTCGATTCCTCGGAGGGTTTCGGTTCCGGCGGCAGGGCTTTGGGGGTGGGGCCACTGGGTCCGGGCATGGCTAGCGACACCTGCGAAGCGTGTGGCGAGCAGGTCAAGATCGCGGGCGGCATCGCGAACCTCTGGACGCTGGAGAACGACGCGACCGGCGGGATGACTCTCGAATTCGACAGCGACGGGAGCGAGCACTTCCTCTGTTTCGACTGCATCGACCGGCTTCCCGACGACCCGACTGCGGCGGACGTGGCGGGGTTGGACGAGGAATAATCGGTTACACCTGTCCGCGAATCGGTGTTTTTACTGTAAGCGGAGGATACGTTTCCGATAGCGAGGTAGTTTAGATAAATGACCGGCGAATGGCGCGGGTTCGGCGTACTCGGCGACGACTCTGAAGACGCCCGAGAAAAACTGAACCACCTGCGCAAGGAGATCCGAGACAGATTCGCTGAGCGTGTCAAGAACTCCGATGGTGCCTGAATTTCTAGCCAAACAGCCGTCTCGCTGGTCAAATATCTCGATTTTAGCTGACCCGCTCCGAGCAGACGTTCGAATCGCCGGAATCGATAGCCTTTATCCGAACCACCGCCGTGACTTCGGACAGTGAACCTCGACCGGATAACCGAGGAGTTCCCCGCGCCCTCCTATCGCGGCAACCAACGCGACGCCCTCTCGTCCATCAGCGAGGCGTTCGACGGCGGCAAGGACGTGGTGCTGGTGCGCGCGCCGACCGGGAGCGGCAAGTCCCTGCTCGCGCGGGCCATCGCGGGGTGTGCCCGCCGACCCGACGAGGCCGCGCCGAGCGACGCCACCGGGGCGTACTACACCACGCCGCAGGTGTCCCAGCTCGACGACGTGGCCGCCGACGAGTTGCTCGACGACCTGAAGATCATCCGGGGCAAGCGCAACTACTCCTGCATCCTGCCGGGCGAGACCGACACCCCGGTCGACAGGGCACCCTGCGCCCGCGAGAAGGGGTACGACTGCTCGGTGAAGCACCGCTGTCCGTACTTCTCCGACCGGGCCATCGCGAGCAACCGCGACATCGCGGCCATGACGCTGGCGTACTTCATGCGAACCGCGGGCTCCGAGGTCTTCCGCAAGCGCGACGTGGTGGTCGTCGACGAGGCCCACGGTCTCGCGGAGTGGGCAGAGATGTACGCGACCATCGACCTGCATCCGGGGACGGTCCCCGTCTGGGACGACCTGAACGTGCCCGACGTGGGCGAAGCCGGACTCGACCGGACGGTCCGGTTCGCCGAGCGCCTCCAGAACGTCTGCCGGCGGCGCAAGGACGACCTGATCGCCCAGCAGGAGCTCGACCCCCACGAGGCCGCGGAGCGCGACCGGCTGCAGGAGCTGATCGGCGAACTGGACTGGTTCGTGGAGGACTACCGCGACACCGAGAGCGCGACGACGTGGGTCGTCGACCAGCAGCGCGGCGGGGCGAGTAGCGGTGACGGGGAGGGCGGAGGCGGCGGACCGATCACGATCAAGCCGATGAACCCCGAGCGCTACCTCGCCCACACCGTCTGGGACCGGGGCAACAAGTTCGCGCTCCTGTCGGCGACCATCCTGAGCAAGGAGGCGTTCTGTCGGCAGGTCGGCCTCGACCCCGCGAACGTCGCGCTGGTCGACGTGGGCCACACCTTCCCGGTCGAGAACCGGCCGCTGTACGACGTGACGCGGGGAAAGATGACCTACGAGCACCGCGACGACACCCTGCCGGAGATCGCCCGCACCATCGTTCGACTCATGCAGCACCACCGGGGCGAGAAGGGCATCGTCCACGCCCACTCGTACGCCATCCAGGAACGACTCGCCGACCGGTTCGACGACTTCGGGGTCGGCGACCGGGTCCGGACCCACGACAAGGACGACCGGGACGCCCAGCTCGACTCGTGGAAGGCCACCGGCGGCGAGGAGGTGTTCCTCTCGGTCAAGATGGAGGAAGCGCTCGACCTGAAGGGCGACCTCGCGCGGTGGCAGGTGCTCTGCAAGGCCCCGTTCCTCAACACCGGCGACTCCAGAGTCGCTCACCGGCTCGAGGAGGGCCAGTGGGCGTGGTACTACCGGACCGCGCTCCGGACCGTGATTCAGGCCTGCGGTCGCGTCGTCCGGTCGCCCGACGACTACGGCGCGACCTACCTCGCGGATTCGAGCCTGCTCCAGCTGTTCGACCGCGCCGAGAGCGACGTTCCGCCGTGGTTCGCCGAGCAGATCGACCGGATGAGCCGCCCAGACCTTCCGGAGTTCGATCCCGCGAGCGCCAGCGAGTCGGCGGTAGGGGCCAGCGCAGGCGGGAGTCGACGGCGGGCGAATCGTCGAAACGGGGCCAGCACGTCGGGGTCGCGCTCGGCCGACCAGACCAGCGAGGGAGCGTCCGCTGATCGACAGTCGTCCGGGTCCGATGGCTCGTCGTCCGGTCGTTCCTCGCGCGAGAAGAAGAGCCCGATGGCGGACGTGTGGGACGTGGAGTAGCCTTTTCCCAACCGGCGGTGTGGCGAGAGAAGCAGCCCCAAGACGTATCTCACCGAGGTCGACAGGTCGAAGCGTGACGATGCGACGACGGTCGAGCAGTACCCGCCGGCAGTTCCTCGGCGCGAGCGCCGCCGTCCTCGCCGGCGGACTCGCCGGCTGCGCAGCGACCGATGACCCGGCGTGCGAGGGCGCGGACCGGAGCAGCGTCGCGGCCGAGCGCGCTACACCGCCCGCGGCGGTCCGCGAGGCGGTCGTCCCGATCCACTTCGATGAGCTGTCCGACGGCGAGAAGGACGTCGCCGCGAAGGCCATCCGGAGCGACGAGTACGTCGAGTGTGCACCCGTCTCGGATGCGTTCGAGTCGTTCCTCGACCGGATCGGCGACCACCGGGAGCGACAGCACGAGGAGTCCGACGACGCCCCGGATACGGTGTATCTCGTCCGCGAGCGGAGCTACTACGCGCTCGACGCGTCGGTGGGCGAGGAGACCGTGTCGTGGTGAGCGTCGCTCGGAGCGTAGTGATGAGTGTCGGGTAGAATATCGTTGTGAGCGCCGCTCAGAAGAACGATGCGGCGTAGGCGACACCCGACGTTATCATCAACAGCACGAGGAACATCGAGATGAGCTTCTGGCGCGTGTCGTCGTCCATATTCCACGAAAGCGAGTCGAGCGAAATAACGGTTGGGGTCCGCGGCGAGGACGGCGCGAGAATATACTATCGCCGTCCCAAGACGGTGCCGAGGACGGCGTCGCAGTGCGGGCAGACGACCATCCAGTACTGCTGGCCCGTGGTCGCGGTGACGGTCACGCCGTCGCGGTCCGCGCTCGGTTCGACCGTCTGCTTGCGGTAGTTCGGCGAACTCGCGTCGCGCTCGCAGGCGGGACACTTGGGCATGCCCGTGGTTTCAGACAGCCGGAACGTAAATCTGCGGGCGGCCCGGCGACCGGACCGTCGTCCGGTCGCCGGGCCGCCCGCCCTCCCGGCCCAGCTACGAGCGGTACCGGTACAGCGCGAACAGCAGGACCAGCGCGAGCGGGAGAACCGGAGCGGCGACTTCGAACGCCACGAGAAGGAACAGCGCCGCGGCGACCACGACGAACTCCAGCGCGATCAGGACGCTCACGACCTCGCGCTTGTCGGCCATCTCGTGGGACGGGTTTCCGCAGCGGAACGTCAAACTACCGAACCGTTCGGCGCTATCCAATCGTTCGACGCGACCGCACTACTCGATCCTCGCGTCCACGACCACGTGCCAGACGCCCTCGCTGTGGCTCTTGACTTTCCGGCGGTCCAGCACCTCGACCTCGCGGTCGCGCTCGTCTGCGGCTTCCCGGAGCCGTGACACCGGACGGTCCCAGAGCAGGTCCTCCGGCGTCGCCTCGTGGAGGTGAACCGTCCCGCCGGGCCGCAGCGCCGCGAGCGCCGCGTCGAGGTACTCGTGAGCTTCGTAGTAGCCCATCACCACGCGGTCGGCCTCGGGTTCGACCGCCACCTCGCGACAGTCCGCACGGAACGCCGAGACGCGCTCGGCCACGTCGTTGAGCATCGCGTTCTCGACGAGGTAGCGGAACGCCTCGGGGTTCCGCTCGGTCGCGGTCACCTCGGCTCCGGCCCTGGCCATCGGGAGGGTGAAGTAGCCGATTCCCGCGAACATGTCGAACACGCGCTCGCCCGGGCTCGCTATCTCTCCCATCCGGGCGCGCTCGGCCTTGTTTCCCGGCGAGAACATGACTTGTGCGAGGTCGAGCGCGTACCGGGTGCCGTGCTCGGCGTGGACCGTCTCGGTGTCGCCCTCGCCCGCGACGACAGACACCGAGGGTTCGCGGTGCTCGCCGGAGACGCCCTCGTTCGCCAGCACGGTGTCGGCCTCGCCGTGGAGGTCGAGCAGCGCCTCGCCGACTTCCGCCCGGTCGATTCCGTCCTCCCCGTCGCGGTCGGCTGCTTCGGCGTCAGGACCGTCCTCGAACGTGACGAGCACGACGCTGCCTATCACCGCCCACGAGGACGGCGCGCGCTCGATCTCGTCGTCCGACCAGCCCCGCTCGCGGAGGTGGGCAGCGAGATCCGGCAGCCGTCGCTCGGGAGCGACCTGCTCGACCACGTCGAGGACCGCCGTCTCTGCGGGGGGTTCCGTGACGGGAAGTTCGACGGTGTCGTCGTCGCGCTCGCGGACCGACCGGGCCACGTCGTAGACGCCTTCCTCGCGCAGGGCGGCGATGGTCGCCTCGCTCTCGGGCTTGCGGACGACCGCGGCGAGATCACTCCCCGTCATCCCTCCCCGTCGTCCTGCTCGGGCACCACGTGCAGGCCCGCGCGGCTCTTCAACACCGGCACGCTCTCTGCGTCGGGGTCCATGTAGTCCGGCCGAGCGACGGTCTTCGACCGGTACGTCTCGGGGTCGAGCACCTGCACCGCGCGCTCGTCCTCGACCGTCACGAGGGTGGTCTCCTCGGCGTCCTCGACGTGCCCGAGTCGCCGGGCGTCTGGGGCGTCGCCCTCCTCGAAACCGGCCTCGTAGTCCTCGCCGGTCGTGAGTCGCGTCCCCTTCAGGTTCCCGCGGACGCTTCGCACGAGGACGGGCCCGCCGTCGTCGCCGTGGAGGTCGATGATCTCGCCCGGCGAGTACGGCGGGAGCCGGACCGCGTACGTGACCCGGTACACCTCCTCGCCGTCCTCGTCCTCGGTCACGAGGGTCTCGGAGTCCGAGTAGCTGCCGCCGAACTCCTCGATTAGCTTCGCTGCAATCTTCTTGCCGATGTTGGTGGTCGAGACCTTGACGTTCACCCCGTCGTCGGTCCGGCTGATCTCGGTGACGAAGGCGTTGCGGTCGCCCGTCGCCTCC
>NZ_QLVG01000080.1 GCF_003382685.1 Halorussus litoreus
CCCGCGTCGACGCGGGCGGTCCGACTCCACCGTCGGCGGCGCTACTGCGTGCCGTTCTCGCTTGTTCTCGCCGAGCAAACTGCGAGCCAGTCCGGAACCGCTGCTCAGGAGCAGCGGTTCCGGACCGGCCCACCCCGATCCGGAGTGGCCGCCCGACCGTCCTCGTCGACACGCTGGAATGTCAGCACTGCGGGGAGCGCACCGACCTCGCTCGCGCGGAGAAGGATCAGACCTCCCCGGCGTGGTGATCGTTGCCAACGTCTCGCACACTACCCCGGTCGCTTATGTCGGTTCTCGAAGTACCACCGTCCATGCCTGGCGCAGTGTTCCTCCGGGGCGACGACATCACGCTCCGGACCATCGAGGAAGAGGACCTGGAGTTCCTGCGAGACGGCGTCAACGACCCCGACGTGCGCGAAGGACTGACGACGGCGTTCCCCTTCAACGCCGAGCAGGAGCGCGAGTACTTCGAGGAGCGCATCTCGGACGACGACGAGATCAATCTCGCGATCTGTGAGGATAGCGAGGCGCAACGCGCCTCTGATCCGTCGAGCGGGCGGCGAGGCGGTGAAACCGCCCCGAACGAGACGGCTTCGCCGTCTCGCAACCCGCGAGACGCGGAAATCGTCGGCACCATCGGGCTCCACGACCTCGAACAGCAGGCGGGTCACTGCGAGGTCGGCATCTGGCTCGCGCCCGAGTTCCACGGTCGGGGCTACGGCACCGAGGCCTCGCGGCTGGCGACCGACTTCGCCTTCCGGGAACTCAGGATGCACCGCGTGATGGCCCGCGTGCTCGCCACCAACCCGGCGTCGGCCCGCATCTGGGAGAAGCTGGGATTCACCGAGGAGGGCGTCCACCGCGACGAGGCGTTCACCGGCGGGGAGTACGTCGATATACGGTACTTCGCCGTGCTCGAAGACGAGTGGCGTAGCGAGTGACGCCGACACCGTTCTCCGTAATTTGCAGGCAAGCCCGGGTTATTTAATCCGCGGGCGACAACCCGCCCTACATGCTCGTCGAACGCGTGCTCGCGCTGACGACCACGGTGGTCCTCGCGGGCACGTTTCCCCTCGCGGTCGTCGCGGCGGTCGGGTTCCGCGACGCCCCGTTCGGGTCGGTGTTGCGGCCGTTCCCGGTCGTCATCCTCGCTTTCGTGGCGATGAAGGCCCCGACGGCCGTGGACGCCGACCTCCCGGACGCGTACTTCCTCGTCGCATCGCTGGTGGCGACCGCAGGGGTGCTCGTATCGGCCGCGTACGCGCTCGTCCTGCTCACCGAACGGAGGAAACTATGAGCGACTCCGTCTCGTTTTTCTTCCTGGTCCAGACTGGGACGCTGGTCGTCGCCAGCGTCCTGCTCGCGTATCCGGTGGTGGCGTACGCCCGAAACGTCGCGTACACGCGCGGGCTCGTCCTGCTCTCGGCCGCGTTCGTCGCCCTCACCGCCACGTACGTCGCGACGTTCTACTTCCACGCGTCGGTCGTTTCGGCGGCGCTTGACCTGCTCGCTGCCAGTCTCGCGGCGCTGGGCACGTGGCAGTTCGCCCGGCCGTTCGTTCGCTTCGGCGGCGAGGTGGAGGTAGCTGACCCGGAGACCGAATCGACCGCGACTCAGGGAGCATCTGGAGGGTTCGAGAGTGCCGGCGACGACTGATCCCTCGGACCTCTCGGTCGCTCCAGGCGAGCAGACGCTCATCTCGGTGCCGTCGATGGGGTCGCCGCTCGGCTACCTGCCCGACGATGCCTTCGACAACCTGCTGGTGATCTCGGCGACCGCCTCGCCCGAGAAGGTCGAGTCGCTGGTCGAGCGCCGCGGCGGCGACCCGCGGACGGTCGGCGTGGTCCCCGTCACCGGATCGCCGGGCGAGTACGACGGGCCGCTCTGGACCACCGACCCCGTGGACCCGAGCGACCTGACGGGCATCAGCATCCGGGTCTCGACCGCGATGGAGTACGTCTCCTCGGACGGCTGGGTCGTCTTCGACAACGTGAACGTCCTGCTGATGTACGGCCGGACCGAGCAGGTGTATCGACTCCTCGACTCGGTGGCCTCGGGCGTCCGGAACAGGGAGGCTCGCGGAGCCTACTGCACGGTCCGGGAAGCGATCACGGACGAGACGTACTCCCGGCTCGCGGAACTGTTCGACGCGACCACGTCGGTCGAATAGCTCAGAGAGACGACCCCGCTCGAATAGTTCATCGGTCGCGAACCATGATTTTCGACCCGCTGTGTGAGAAATCCAGTAGGGTAAAATTAATACAGCGCGGTTCCTAAAGCCTACTCAGAAATGAACCGACGAACCTTTCTCGCAGTTGGCGCGGCCTCCATCTCCGCGACCGCGGGCTGCCTCGGCGGTGGCGGCGGTGGCGGCGGTGACGGTGACGGTGAACTGGCGGTCACGCCCGAGGACGGGAACGTGGACGGCTACCCGCCGGAGTTCGACGACCAGCCCGACGAGAAGAAGGTCGACACGAGTTCGTTCGGAACGACCAAACAAAACGGCGTTCAGGTCCCGCTCGCGCCGCTCGACGTGGCCCACTACTGGTACAAGCGTGGTGAGGCCCGGTTCGTCGACGCCCGGTCGCTACAGGGGTATCAGGCCTCGCACGTGTACGGAGCGGTGCTGAGTCAGGCCGACCCGGGCATCCGGGCCGACGCCGACCCCGTGGTCGAGTGGCCTAAGGAGGACCGCATCGTCTGTTACTGCGGCTGTCCCCACCACCTCTCGTCGATGCGGGCGTCCCAGCTCATGAACAACGGCTTCGAGAACGTCTACGTCATCGACGAGGGGTTCTGGGAGTGGCACGACGCGGGCTACCCGATGCGAGGCAACGACGTCTCCGCCAAGCCCGAAAGCTGGGTCATCCGGGGCGAGGCCCCCGCGGCATCGACCGGCGCGAACGCGTGGGCGCGACACCATCCGAGCGGCCAGATGGAGTCGACCGACATCCGCGACGACGGCAACTACGAACTCCACGTGAAGTTCCACGAGGTCGCCCCCGACTCCACGGTCGAGGTCGAGACGCCCCAGTACACCGTCGAGGGCACGCTGAAGGACCTCGCTTCCGGGACCGTGCAGGGGTAGCTTCGTCGGGAACCCAGTTCTCGAAAATAGCAGTCAGTTGTCCGGTCGGTCGGCGGGTCGGTCGCTTTCTCACGTCGCGATCAGCCGTTCCTCGTCGATGGGGTCCGCGACGTCGCCCATGACCGACTCCAGCGCGTCGGTCACGGTGACCATGCCGACCACCTCGCCGTCCTCGACGACCAGCGCGAGCTCCTGACTCTCGGTCTGGAACTGGTCGATGGCGTCGCTCACGTCCGCGTCGGGCGAGAGCGTCATCGGGGGCGCGGCCAACTCGCCGAAATCGAGGTCGCCGGACGCCAACTCTTCGCGACGCCGGACGAGGATGGGCGTGTACACGATGCCCCGGAAGTCGGTGAGTTCCTCGCCGACCAGCGGGTAACGCGTGTGGGGGCTGTCCTCCATTCGCCGAAGGTTCTCTCCGGGGTCGACCGCGGTCGACAGCGCGACGATCTCCTCCGGTGGAACCATCACCTCGCGGACCGACCGCTCGCCGATCCGGAGGGCGTTCATCACCTCCTCGCGGCGCTCGTCGGGCAGGTCGCCACGGTCGAGTACGCTACCGAGCCGGTTCCGGAGGTCGGCTCGCGACTCGATGGCGTCCTCCTCGGTTTCGAGCCACGCGCCGGTCATCTCGATGCCGAACAGCGCGAGCGTCTGCTTGGCGACCCAGTCGCCGAGCCTGATGAGCGGTGAGATGGCCCAGTTGAACCAGTACAGTGGGGTCGCGCCGTACCGACACACCATCCGGGAGCGCTCGACGCCCAGATACGTCGGGGTCTGCTCGCCGTGGGTCAGGTGGACGAGGTTGATGATGAGGAAGGCGATGATGGCTCCGGACCCGACCGAGGCCAACACGGTGTTGGCGAACAGCGGCTCGAAGATGGCCGCCAGCGCGGGTTCGGCCACGATACCGACCGCGATGCTCGACGCGGTGATGCCGACCTGACACGTCGTGAGGTAGATCTCGAGGTTGTTGGTCATCTCCCACGCGCGCTCCAGCGCGGGGTCGCCTCCGACGAACTCCGCCTCGGTGAACTGCCGGGCGCGGGTCAACCCGAACTCGATCGCCACGAAGAACCCGTTCGCCAGTATCAATGCGACTCCGGCCACGAGTCGGATACCGACTTCGAGAGAGTTCATCCACCGTGGACGTATCGTCGTCGAACAGAAATGTGTGTGTTGATTTATCGAAAAATCGAGTGGTGTGTTTCCAGACACCGGTCCACGGACAGGTCTAACGCGACGGAGTCACCGCTAATAACGGATCACGTCGAAATCTCCCCTTACGAACCCGGTCAGGCGACCGGCCCGGCGTCTGGTTCGGAGCCGGACTCGACCACGATCTCTCCTTGGCCGCGGACGGTGATCTCGCAGCCGGCGTACGTGAACGACACCTGTCTCACGCGGTCGGAAGACCACTCCGAACGGAACAGCGCGTCGAGCGCGTCCGGGTTGACCGCGCGATGCAACGGCGGATCGAGCTCTATCGGCGACACCCCCAGAGCATCTGCGACCGCCTCGACGACGACCGTACTGACGTTTCGGTCACCCTCGAAGGCGGCTCGGGACACTGTCATCCTTGGTGACTGAGGACGCGACAGTCTAAAAGGTAACGAGCAAGGCCGATTTTGTAGGTATGGCACTGCTGACGATGTTTTCGGGCGGTTTCGACGCCGCGTGACACTTTCGGGCCCTGCTGCCGGAATCGCGTCCTTTAAGCCGCTTCTGTTAGTACTATTCTAACAACAGCACCTGATCCATGTTCCGACAGCCACTCCCGCGGAGGGTCGTCGCGTGAAACTGAGCGACCTATTCGCGGTCGTCACCGACCACAGCCGCCTCGTCATCGTAGTCATGCTCTTGCTGACCGCACTGCTCGGTGTGGGTGCGCAGGGGCTCGAACAGAGTTCGTCGCTCGGCCAGTTCGAGGGCGACAGCACGGCCGCCGACAAACAAAGCTACATCGAGAACAACTTCAGAGCCGACCAACAGAACGGCACGACGGTTCAGCTCATCGTCCGCGACGACAACGTGCTCTCGAAGGACGCGCTGATAGAGTCACTCGACCTCCAACAGGCGCTCCGGGACAACGAGACGATAAACGAGTCGCTCATGGACGGGACGCCCACGTCCGGCATCTCGAACGTCGTCGGCATCGCCGCCATCCAGCAGGACCGGGCCGCCGAGCTTCGAGAGCGAGCCAGCGAACTCGAGGAGCGCAACCAGTCGCTCCAGCAGGACAGCGCCGAACTCGAACGGCGGAGCGCCGAGCTCAATCGGACGGCCGCCGGGCTGAGCGACGCGCTCAACCGGACGCGAGAGCTCCAGGCGGAGTACGACCGCCTCAACGGCTCGTACGCGGCGGGCGAGGTGAACGACTCGGCGTACGCCCAGCGGTCGACCGAAATCGAGGAGCAGCTTCGGACGGTCCAAACGGCTGCTACCGCGAACCTGACCGACGAGCAGGCGTCGACGTTCACCGAGGCCAATCGGCAAGTGCGCGGATTGCAGGCCCAACTGAATCAGCTCAACGCGTCGCTCCGAGCGGGCGAGATAAACCAGTCGACCTACCGCGAGCAGGCCGGCGAGATACAGGCACAGTTCGGGGAGGTGTACAAGTTCGGCACGCAGGGCGTGCTGGCCGACGAGTACGAGGAGCTCGAAGCCCGCGGCCAGGAACTGGCCGAGCGGGGCGAACAGCTTCGAACGGACGGCGAGCGACTACAGGAGCGCCAACAGGAGCTTCGGAACGCGTCCCGACCGTCGCTGGTCGACCAGCGCGAGCAGTTGGCGTCGATGAACGAATCCGCGGTCGAATCCGTGGTCGAGCAGGTCTTGAGCGAGAGCGACGACGGCGAGTCGAACGGGGTGTTCTCGTTCATGCCCCAGAGCTACGAGCCAGGTAGCACCAAATCCAACGCCACGATGCTCGTCGTTCTCCAGCGCGGCGGCGGTGGCTCCGGAATGGAGGGGATGGGATCGTCGAACCTCGTCGAGTCCCAGAAGGCAATCCAGAGCGTCGCGCAGTCGTCGGCCGACGCCGAGGTACTGGTGTTCGGTCTTGGCATCATGAGCGACGAGATCGAGCAGTCGATGACTGACAGCCTCGGCGTGGTCGGACCGATGGCGCTGTTGTTCGTCGTCGTCACGCTGGTCATCGCCTACCGGGACCTCCTCGACATCCTGCTGGGCGTGTTTGGTATCCTCGTGGTGCTGATCTGGACGTTCGGCGCGATGGGGTGGCTCGACATCGCGTTCAACCAGATCTTCGTCGCGGTACCGGTGTTGCTCATCGGGCTCTCCATCGACTACGCCATCCACGTGTTCATGCGCTACCGGGAACAGCGGCAGGAGACCGGGGGCGACGTCAGAACCGGGATGTCGGTCGCGCTCGCCAGCGTCGGCATCGCGCTCATCTGGGTGACCGCCACCACGGTCATCGGTTTCCTCTCGAATCTGGTGAGCCCGATTCCGCCGATTCAGGAGTTCGGCACCGTGAGCGCCATCGGCATCACGACGGCCCTGCTGGTGTTCGGCGGGCTGATTCCGGCGCTCAAGGTCGAGATCGACGGCTTCCTCGAATCGCGGGGCTTCGACCGGCAGAAGCGTGCGTTCGGCACCGGCGGCGGCGCGCTCGGTTCGATGCTGTCGGCCGGCGCGGTCGCGGCCCGGAAAGCACCCATCCTCGTGTTAGTGCTGACGCTCGTCGTCTCGGCCGGCGGCGCGTACGGCGCGACGCAGGTCGACACCAGTTTCCAACAGGAGGACTTCCTCGCGGACGACCCGCCGGCGTGGATGGACAACCTGCCCGAACCGATCCGACCGGGTGAGTACACCACGAAGGCAAACCTCGACTACGTCAACCAGCACTTCGTCCGCGAGGACTCGCAGGCTCAGATACTCGTCGAGGGCTCGGTTGCGACGCCGGAGGCGCTCGACCAACTCGACGCCGCCACCGACCGCGCCGCCGAGAAGAACGTGACCGTGGTCCTCTCGAACGGCGAGGCCCAGATTCGGAGCCCGCTCTCGGTGATGAAGCAGGTCGCGGCGCAGAACGAGTCGTTCAACCAGACGTTCGCTGCCGCGGACACCGACGGCGACGGCGTGCCCGACGAGAACGTCACCGGCGTCTACGACGAACTCTACCGGACCGCGCCCGACGAGGCCAAAGGCGTCGTCAACCGCGAGGACGGCGAGTACCGGGCCGTCCGGATGGTCGTCTCCGTGGCGGGTGGCGCGTCGTCGTCCGACGTCACCGAGCAACTGCGCGACGTGGCGACCGTCTTCGACGGCGAGGAACTCGAAGCGACCGCGACCGGTCAGCCCATCGTGTTCGAGATCGTCCAACAGCAACTGCTCGACACGGTCATCGAGAGCCTACTCATCACGCTCGCGGCGACGTTCGCGTTCCTGATGATCGCCTATCGTCTGACCCACGGTAGCGCGCTGCTCGGCGCGGTCACCCTGCTCCCGGTGGCGTTCAGCGTGTCGTGGATCCTCGGCACGATGTACCTGCTCGGGATGCCGTTCAACGTCATGACGGGGATGATCACCAGCCTCACCGTGGGGATGGGCGTGGCGTACAGCATCCACCTCAGCGAGCGCTACAACGTCGAGCTCGGGCGCCAGGACACCATCTGGTCGGCCATGCGGACGAGCGTAACGGGAACCGGCGGCGCACTGCTCGGCAGCGCGGCGACCACGGTTGGCGGGTTCGGCGTACTCGGGTTCGCCATCCTGCCGGCGCTCCAGCAGTTCGGCATCATCACCGGACTGACCATCATCTACGCGTTCCTCGCGAGCGTGCTGGTCCTGCCGAGCCTGCTCGTGCTGTGGACGCGCTACCTCGGGCCGGGCGAGGCCAGCGCCGCCGAACCCAGCCCCGCAGTCGCCAACGGCGGCGCTGACGCCGGCACTGACGGCGGCTCCGGCAGTGGTGGCTCTGCCGGCACCGGCTCGAGTGCGGGCGACGCGAGCGGCTCGTCCGCCGACCGCCCCGCGGACTGGGAGTTCGGCACAGACGTGCACGACCCCGGCGATCGAACCGCGGGCGAGCGCCGCCGCGACGACCGACCGGAGGACGAGTGATGGACGAGGACGACGCCATCGAGGCGCTCGAGACGCTGGGGCTGTCGAACTACGAGGCGAAGGTGTTCGCCGCACTCCAGGAACTCGGCACCGGCACCGCGCGCGACGTGCATCGCTTGACAGACGTGCCGCGCTCGCAGGTGTACGGCGCGGCCGAGTCCCTGCAACACCGGGGCCTGCTCGAAGTCCAGCAGTCCAAGCCCATCCAGTACCGACCGGTCAGTCTCGACGCGGCCGAGTCGCACCTCCGCGGGGAGTTCGAGCGCACCCAGCGTCGGGCGTTCGAGTACCTCGAAACCGCACGCCAGCGCCGAGGAGACGCCGACGAGGAGCGCGAGGACATCTGGACGGTCCACGGCCGGACGAGCATCGACGGCCGCATCGAGCAGTTGGTCGAGGAGGCCGAGCGCCGCGTGGTGTTCGCCGCGGGCGACGACGACGAACCGCTCGACGACGCCATCTCCGACCTCCTGCGCGAGCGGGCCGAATCGGGCGTCGAGGTGCTCGTTATCGCCGACGACAAGTCGTTCGACGCCCGATTCGCCGACAGCGAGGTGACCGTCGTGCAGCTTCCGCCTGACCATCCCAAGGACGAGCCGCCGGTCGGCCGGGTGGTCGTGGTCGACGGCGAGACGGTGCTGTTGAGCGTCCGCGACGAGCGCGACGACCCCGAACTCGACGACGAGACCGCGATCTGGTCGTCTCGGACCGGCATCGCCGCGGTGCTCATCCAACTCGTCGACGGTGGCCTCGGCAACGCGGTGTCGGTGTGAGGTGGGCGAGCGCGGACTTCGAGAGACCGAAATGTTCAGAACGACGGCACGCCTCGCTCTCGGTATGACGCGAACCGTCGACGACCTCAGAAACGAGATCCGGCGAGCGGTGGGTCGGTACGAGCGCGTCGAATCGACAGCGTTCACCAAGGAGGCGCTGGCGGCCATCTGCGACGAAGTGGGCCACGACGTGGGCGCGAACAGACTCCCGCCCAAATCCGAGATGCGGGCGGCCATCCTCCGGCAGATCGACGACGCACCCGAGAACACCGACCGAGCCTTCCGGAAAGCGGAACTCGAAACCGTCGCGGCTGCGGTCGGCGACGGGTAGCGGCCGGAACTCTCCTCGAAAGTCGGTCCCGGTTTCTACAACTGACCAGTTCCATCACACACCGTACCGTTTTCCCGGCCGCCATCGTACGACCGGCCATGTCGTGGTACGCCGTCGACGCGCTGGAGGAGGCGCTCGACGCGACGAAGGCGATGTTGACCCCGCTCGACGCGAGCCAGTGGCTTCGGCTCGCGCTCGTCGTCTTCTTCCTCGGGAGCACTGCAGGCAGTCCCTCGGCGACCGGCGGGGGTCCGACCGTCGGCCCGTCGATGGATCGGCCGGGCGGAGTGGGCGGGCCGGACGGGCCAGTCGGTCAACCGGACGGCGGATTCGTGCTGCCGGATTGGCTTGCGGACCCGCTCGGTTCCGGCGGTGAGCTGATGGCCGACGTTTCGTCCGACCTGCTGGCGCTCGCCGCGCTCGCGGTCGGCGTCGCGCTCGTGGTCGGGCTGGCGTACGCGTTCGTCGGCTCGGTGATGGAGTTCGTGTTCGTGGAGTCGCTCCGGCGCGAGCGGGTCCGCATCCGGCGGTACGGCGACCAGCACCTCTGGCAGGCCGTCCGGCTGTTCGCGTTCCGGGTAGTGCTCGGGCTGGTGGTGACCCTCCCGATACTCGGCGGCGTGATAGCGGCCGTCTCCGTGGCGACTGGGAGTCCAACCGTTTCGGTCGGCCTTCTCGTGGTCCTCGTGCCGCTGTTCGTGCTCCTCGGGCTCGTCGTCGCCGCGATCGACACGTTCACCACCAGCTTCGTGGTGCCGGTGATGATCCGGACGAACCTCGGCGTGCTCCCGGCGTGGCGGCGCTTCTGGCCCACGCTGACCGGCGAGTGGAAGCAGTACGGCGTCTACGTCCTCGTTCGCTTCGGCCTCGCCGTTGCGGCCGGCCTGCTCGCCTCGGTCGTCGGGAGCGTCGTCGGCGCGGTCATCGCCGCCCCGCTGGCGGTCGTCGGCGTGCTCGTGCTGCCCGCGTTCGGGGGACCGGCCGCGCTGCTCTCGAACCCGGTCACGCTGGCGCTCGCGGTGGCCGTGGTGCTCGCGTACCTCGCGGCGCTGACCGCTGCAGTCGCGGTCGCGTTCGTCCCGATCCGGACCTACCTCCGGTACCACGCGCTGCTCGTGCTCGGTGACACCGAACCGCAGTTCGACCTGATCCCCGACCGTCGGCGGGAGATCCGCGGTTGGGAGTGACCGGTCGGGGTCGCGATAGTGTCGGCTACAGCTTCGAGTTCAACTCTAGGCCGACGACCGCGTCGTCGAGCGGTTCACCGTCCTTCCGAACGCTGACGACCGGCGCGTCGGTCAGTCGTAGCCACTCGTCGTCGCCGTCGCCCGAGAGCGTGACCGTCTCCACCGTCGAGTTGTCAGCGCGCGAGCGACCGTCGCGACGGTCGCTCGCG
>NZ_QLVG01000081.1 GCF_003382685.1 Halorussus litoreus
GGCGCGCGCAGGACTGCGCGCGCCGGACAGCACGCCGACAGCGAGCGCCGGAGAGCACGCACGACAGCGAGCGCGCAAGGGAGTTCCGAGCCGGGCCACGACCGGCCAGTTATCCGACGGTGACGCCCGGATATTCGCGAATGAACACAGTTAACTGTCCGTCAGGAAAACCCAGAATCGACAGAACCGCATGGAAGACGAATCTATCGCCATCGCGCACGGCAACTACCTCGAACGCGGCGGTGCCGAAGCGCTCTCGGACGAACTCGCTCGCACGTTCGACGCGCCGCTGTACTACGGGTTCGGCGACCACGACAACGTCTCCGACGACGTGGAGGCCCGCAGCCTCTACGAGGAATCGCCGATCTCGATGGTGAAGCGGTCGGTGTTCCTCCGGGACCTCTACTACGCGTGGAACGCCCAGCGCATCCCGGAGCTGACCGACTACGACGTGGTCGTGCTCTCGAAGAACGAGCTGAGCTGGTACGTGCCCGAGGACGAGCAGGTGGTCGTCCACTACACCCACAGCACGCCACGGGTGCCCTACGACCTGTTCCAGCAGCGCGCGACCTCCCTGCCCTCGCGGCTGTACGCGTTCGCCGCCCGAACAATCTTCCTCGCGAACACGAAGTTCCCCGACCGGTTCGTTGCCAACAGCGAACTGGTCGCGCGCCGCCTCCGGCGGTACTGGGGCGTCCCCGAGGAGAAGGTCTCGGTGGTCTACCCGCCGGTGAACGTCGAGCAGTACGAACCCCGCCAGACGGCCGACTACTACCTGACCTACTCGCGGCTCATCCCCGAGAAGCGCATCGACGCCATCGTCCGCGCGTTCGAGGGACTCGACGCGAAACTGGTCGTCGGCGGCGCGGGCGAGGAGCGCGAGACGCTGGAGCGACTGGCTCCCCCGAACGTCGAGTTCGTGGGCTACATGTCCGAGGAGGAGAAGCGCCGCCGGCTCGGCGAGGCCAGAGCCGTCCTGTTCAACGCGATGAACGAGGACTTCGGCATCATCCCCGTCGAGGCGTTCGCCAGCGGGACGCCCGTGCTCGGCGTCGAGGAGGGCTACACCAAGTATCAGGTCCGCGACGGCGAGAACGGCCTGCTCCACGACCCGGACCCCGCGAGCATCCGCGAGTCGGTCGAGCGCTTCGAGCGCGAGGGCGTCGACTGGGACGCCGCCGAGATCGCGACGTTCGCCGAGCGCTACGGCGCCGACCGGTTCCGCGAGGAGATGCGCGAGGTCGTCGCGGAGGCGGTCGAGGACGCCGCCATCGACCCGAACGCGAAGCAGGCGCGGAAACGATCACAATGACAGCGACGACACAGCGACAATGACATTCAGCGACTGGCTCGACGAGAGCAGAGACCGAATCAAACACGACGGCATCAAGAAGGGAGCGTACGCGTCGGCCCAGGAGTTCTGGGCGGGCGCGCTCGGCCACTTCGGTCGTCACGTCTGGAACTACGGCGAGTCGGTCCACGACGAGGAGTGGGACGTGTTGCTGGTCCTCGACGCGTGCCGGATCGACCTCATCGCCGACGTGGCCGAGCGGACTAACTACGACGTGCTCGAGGGGTTTGACCCGGAGCGACACGCCACCAACTCGGTCGCCTCGCGCTCGCCGGAGTGGATCGCGAAGACGTTCGACCCCGAGACGTACGCCGAGGAGCTCTCGAACACCGCCTACGTGACCGCGAACCCCCACTCGCGGGACGTTCCCGACCCGACCCTGCTGAACGTGTTCGACGAGGTGTGGAAGTACGGCTGGGACACCGAGTACGGGGTCGTCCCGCCGCGGACGATGACCGACCGGGCCATCGACGTGTGGCGCGAAAGCGACGCCGAGCAGATGATCGTCCACTACATGCAGCCCCACCTCCCGTTCCGCTCGCTGGTGGACGACCACCCCGAGTGGTTCCGGTTCGAGGTCGGGCTCGACAACCCCGCGCCGAGCCGGCACAAGACCCTCTGGCGGCGGCTCCGCGACCGCGAAGTGCCCCACGACCTCGTGTGGGAGGCGTACTGCGACAACCTCGAGTGGGTCCTCGACGAGATGGAGCTGCTGTCGGAGAACCTGGAGGCCGACACGGTCGCCATCTCCAGCGACCACGGCAACGCGATGGGCGAGTGGTGGGTGTACGGCCACCAGAGCCCGATCCCGATCCCCGCGCTCAAGCGCGTCCCGTGGGTGACGTTCTCCGCAACCGACACCGGCGCGTACGAGCCCGAGACCGAAGCCGAGAACGTCGACGTGAGCGACGCGGAGTACGAGGACCGACTCAAGAACCTCGGCTACCTATGACGTTCGCCGACTGGCTCGAGGAGACCCGGACGCGGTTCCGAACGATGGGCGCGAAGCGAGGAGCCGTCGCGTCCGCCAACGAGTTCTGGGTCGGGATGCTCCGGCGGTTCGGCCGGGACGTCTGGAACTACGGCGAGCCCATCTACGAGCGCGACTGGGACGTGTTGCTCGTCCTCGACGCGTGCCGCGTGGACCTGATGCGGGAAGTCGCCTTCGAGGAGGGCGAGCGCTTCCCGTTCCTCGACCCCGACTTCGAGGTGTTCGACTCGGCCGCGTCGATGTCCGCCGAGTGGATGGAGAAGAACTTCGGCGAGGAGTACGCCGCGGAGAAGGCCGACACCGCGTACGTCTCGGGCAACCCGTTCACCCGGGACCTCGACCCCGAGGAGTTCCAGTTGCTCGACGAGGTGTGGCGCTACGCGTGGGACGACGAGCGGGACCTGATGCCGCCCCGGCCGCTGACCGACCGGGCGATACAGGTCGAGCGAGACCTCGACCCCGACCGACTCGTCGTCCACTACCTCCAGCCCCACGTCCCGTTCCGCTCGATGCCCGACGCCGGCTTCCGGTGGGGCGACCCCGAGGAGAACTTCGGGGTCAAGGACGGCGGCACTGGCGAGGAGCGCGGGCCGTGGCATCGGCTGCTCGACGGCGACCTGTCGCGCGAGCAACTGTGGCAGGGCTACCGGGACAACCTCGAATGGGTGCTCGAAGACGTTGCCCTGTTCCTCGACAACGCGGACGCCGATACCGTGGTCATCTCTAGCGACCACGCGAACGCGATGGGCGAGTGGTGGTGTTACGCCCACCCGGACTACGTCCCCATCCCGGCGCTCAAGCGCGTCCCGTGGATCGAGACCAGCGCGACCGACACCGAGGCGTACGAGCCCGAACTCGACCTCGAAGTCGAAGAGGCCGACGACGAGGAGACGACCGACGACGCGGTGACCGACCGACTCGAAGCGCTGGGGTACAAATGAGACGAGGTGACGACGCGTGAGACAGATGAGAGAGGACGATTTCGGATGACGTTCACCGACTGGCTCGCCGAGACGCGGTTCAAACTGTCGGCGTACGGTCCCCGGAAGGGGACCCGGTCGGCCGCCTACGACTTCTGGGGCGGGTTCGCCAGACGGGCGTGTCACGGGCTGGGCCTCGACGAGGACGGGACGCCCGTCTACGAGCGCGACTGGGACGTGCTGGTCCTGCTCGACACCTGCCGGGTCGACGTGCTCGCGGAGGTCGCCGACGAGTACGAGTTCGTTCCGAGCGAGGTCCCGTCGTTCACCTCGCTCGGGTCGACCTCGTGGGAGTGGCTCCACGACAACTTCACGCCCGAGTACGCCGACGAGATCTCGCGTACGGCGTACGTCACCGCGAACGCACACACCAAGCGGTTCGGCGACGAGTTCCCCGTCGGACCGGAGGCGTTCGGCCTGCTGGACGAGGTGTGGCGCTACGCGTGGGACGACGAGTTCGACGGCATCCCGCCCCGGAGCGTCACCGACCGAGCCATCCGGGTCGCGCGCGACCGCGACCCCGACCGGCTCGTCGTCCACTACATGCAGCCCCACACGCCGTACCGGTCGCTCGACGTGCGGTCGTTCGGGGACGGCGACTACGACCGGACGGTGTGGGACCTGCTCCAGATGGGCGACCTCGACCGGGCCGAGGCGTGGGCCGCCTACCGAGACAACCTCCGGTGGGTGCTCGGGGAGGTCGACCTGCTGCTCGACAACATCGACGCCGACACCCTCGTCGTGTCGAGCGACCACGGGGAGGCGTTCGGCGAGTGGGGGCTGTACGGCCACTATCGCCACGTCCCGATTCCGATTCTCAAGACGGTACCGTGGGTCGAACTGTCGGCCACCGACTCGGGCGAGTACGAACCCACCGTCGAGGCCGAGGAGGTCCACGTCACGGACGACGACGTTGAACAGCGCTTAAGCGCGCTTGGGTACAAGTGATTCCAATGACCGACGAGATCCCATCGCTCTCCGCCACGGACGCGACGCTCCGGGTGATCCGATGACCGACACCACCCTCCTCGTCACGGTCGACTCGCTCCGGTACGACCACTACCGGTACATGACCGCGACCCGGGAGTTCCTCGGCGACTCTCATCCCGCGACGTTCGCCACCAACACCGCGACACCCTCCTGCTTCCAGTCCATCGTCGGCGGGATCTACCCCGGCGAGGTCGGCGTCGACGCCGACTCGAACGTCGCGGTCGAACTCGACGCCTCGTACTCCTACGGCGTCTCGACCAACCGCTTCCTCTCGCCGCGGTACGGCTACGACCTCGGCTTCGACGAGTTCACCGCGCCCGGCCGCGACGAGAAGGGGCTCAAAGACAGAGTCGCCGAGCACATGACGCCCCAGAGCACGCTGTTCGGGATCGCCTCGCGGGTCTGGAACGTCGTCCAGTCGGTCCAGCGGCGCGTGTCGACGGTCGAGCGCGACTACCGACCCGCGGCCGACGTGATCGCGGAGTTCCTCGACGCTACGGAGGGCCGCGACGCGTGGTTCGGCTGGCTCCACTTCATGGAGCCCCACCACCCGTACAACCCCGACGACGGCCCCATCTCTCGCGGGGAGGCCCAGCAGATAACCCGCCGGGTGCTGGACGGTCGGGGCAGCGAGCGCGACGCCGAACTCGTCCGGGAACTGTACCGCGGCGAGGTCGAGGAACTCGACGACCGGCTGGCGGTGCTCTGGGACGCGATTCCCGACGACACGCGGGTCGTGTTCGTCTCGGACCACGGCGAACTCCTCGGCGAGTACGGCGAGTGGGGCCACCACGCCACCATGTGTCCCGAACTACTCCGACTCCCGCTCGCCACCCGGAACATCTCGGTCGAGAGCGACGTGCTCAGCCTCGTAGACGTACCGACGCTCCTGCTCGGCGAGGCGTACAACCACGGGTCGATCGACCGCGAAACGGCGTATGCCGCCTCGAACGGCAACCACGCCGCGATGAACCGCGACCACGTGGCGACCGACGACGGCGTCGTCACCCTCGACGGCGACCCCGCCGAGGACGACGAGCTGGTCGCGGCGAAAGAGGAGTTCGAGCAGGGCGCGGCCCGACCGGTGCGGAAAGACGAACTCCCCCACGACGACCTCGAAGCGCTGGGCTACCTCTGACCGATGAGACCGGCATCCACCGAACGATGAGTAGGCTCCTCGGAACCATAAACGCGACAGCCTCGGAACGATGAACGCGACGACTTCCCAACGATGAGCACGGCTGACCTGGACATCGGCCGGGAGGCGCTCGTCTCCGCCGCCGCGAAGTTCACGATGTCGGCGTTCGGCTTCGTCGGCGTGATGATCTTCGCGCGAGTGCTGGGCAACGCGGGAGTCGGCCGTTACTACACCGCGCTCGCCATCGCCCTGATGCTCGTCCGCGTCTCGGCGGGGCTCGCGACGGCCATCAAGAAGCGCGTCAGCGAGGTCGACACCGACCCCGCGGAGTACCTCGGGGTCGGACTCGCGGTCCACGTCGTCTACGTCGGGGTCGTGACGATAGCCTTCGTCGCGCTGTCGCCCGCGCTCCCGGTCAGAGGCATCGGGGCCGACGACGTACTGGGCATCGTCCTCGTGTTCAGCAGTGTCGGCTCGTTCCAGATACTCAACCGGTTCTACGCCGGCATCGGGTTCCCCGGCCGGTCGTTCTGGCTCGACACGGTCCGCAGCGTCGTCACGCTCCTGTTCCAGGTCGTCCTCCTGTACCTCGGGATGGAGGCGTTCGGCATCCTGCTCGGCCTCGCGCTGGCGAGCTTCCTCACGGCGGGGGTCGTCGCGGTGGTCAGCGGCGTCCGGCCAGCCGTTCCCTCGCGCGAGACGTTCGACTACACCGGGAAGTTCGCCCGGTGGTCCATCCCCAGCTCGCTCGTCAACGACCTCTACAAGCGCGCCGACCCGCTGCTCATCTGGTGGTTCGTCGGTACCGGTGCGGTCGGGTTCTACGAGACCGCGCTCCGGCTGGTGCTGCCCGCCTCCCAGCTGACCGCCAGCATCAGCAACCCGTTGGAGGTGAAGGTCAGCGGCCAGTCGTCGCTCGGCGAGGACGTGCGCGAGGACGTGGCCAACGCCATGACCTATGCCGGACTGCTCGGCGTCCCGATGTTCTTCGGGGCGCTCGCGCTCCCGGACGTGCTGATGCGGACGTTCTTCGGCTCCGAGTTCGGCGCGGGCGGGGCGGCGCTGGTTGGCGTCGCACTGTTCTACGTGGTGTACATCTACCAGATCCCGCTCGAATCCGCGATCAACGGGACGAATCGGCCGGAGCTCACCTTCCGGGTGAGCCTCCTCGGGCTGGCGATCCACCTCCCGGTCGCGGTACTGCTCGCCGCCGAGTACGGGCTGCTCGGCGTCATCGGCGCGACGCTGCTCGCGGAAGTCGTGATGTTCTTCGCGTATCAGTATCTCTGCCGCGAACTGTTCGGCGGCGTCATCTTCCCGACCCCCATCGCGGCGCAGACTGCGAGCGCGGTGGCGATGTTCCTCGTCGTCAGCGAGGCCCGGGGGATGGTCGCGCTCGACCACTGGCTCCCGGTCGTCGGGCTCGTGGGCTTCGGCGCGGCGGTGTACTTCGCGGCGCTCTCCCTGACGAGTTCGCACTTCCGCCTCACCGTCGGGAACGTGCTCGGACCGGTGTACGAGCAGGTGGTCGCGTCGCGCGAGCGGTCCGAGGGGTGATCTATGAGGTCGGACTCGAACGTGTCGAAACTGGAAGTCATAAGGCTTATGCGCGTTTTCCCATTTCCTCAACCTAATGAGCCAGCAGACTGAGCAGGTCGAGGAGCCGACCGAAACCTCCGAGTCGCTCCTCGAGACCTTCGAGGACTGGTATCACGTCCCCGTGCTCGCCGCCGCGGTCGCCTTCATGCTGTGGGTACGGCTCCAGTCGTACGGAAACTTCATCAGAGACGGCGAGGTGTTCCTCAAGGGGAACGACGCGTGGTATCACCTCCGACAGGTAACCTACACCGTCCAGAACTGGCCCTCGACCATGCCGTTCGACCCGTGGACCTACTTCCCGTTCGGCACCAGCGTCGGGCAGTTCGGGACGCTATTCGACCAGCTCGTCGCCACCGGCGCGCTGATCGTCGGCCTCGGCGACCCCTCCTCGACGCTCGTCGCGAAGTCGCTGCTGGTCGCCCCCGCGGTGTTCGGCGCGCTCCTCGTCATCCCGACCTACCTCGTCGGCAAGCGCCTCGGCGGCAGGCCCGGCGGGCTGTTCGCGGCGATCGTGCTCGCGCTGTTCCCCGGCACGTTCCTCAACCGGAGCCTCGTCGGCTTCGCCGACCACAACGTCGCCGAGCCGCTGTTCCAGACGTTCGCGCTGCTCGCCATGATGGTCGCGCTGAGCGTCGCCGAGCGCGAGAAACCGGTGTACGAACTGCTCGCCGACCGCGACGTCGCGGCGCTCCGCCGCCCGGTCGCCTACAGCGCGCTCGCCGGCATCGCGACGGCGTTCTACCTCTGGACGTGGCCGCCCGGCGTCCTCCTGATCGGTATCTTCGGCGTCTTCTTCGCGCTGAAGCTGACCGCCGACTACGTCCGGGGGGTCAGCCCCGACCACCTCGCGCTCGTCGGCGCGGTCAGCATGACCGTGACGGGGCTGCTCATGCTGGTCCCGCTGGGCACGCTCGACATGAGCCCGACCCAGTTCTCGCCGCTCCAGCCGCTGCTCGCGTTCGGCGTGGCGCTGGGCTGCGTGTTCATGGCGTGGCTCGCCCGCGAATGGGACGACCGAGACCTCGCCACGTCGCTGTACCCCGCGACCGTGGGCGGCCTCGCGCTCGCGCTGGTCGGGTTCGTCTACGTCGCCCTCCCGTCGCTGTTCAGCCTCGTCCAGACCAACCTCGTCCGGGTTGTCGGCTTCAGCGCGGGCGCACAGACCCGGACCATCGGCGAGGCCCAGCCGTTCCTTTCAGAGGGTCCCGGCGGCGTCCAGCCCCAGTACGGCATCGAGTGGTACGACGTCATCCTTCAGGAGTACGGGCTGATGCTGTTCACCGCGGTTCTCGCGGCGGTCTGGCTGGTCTGGCGAACGTACCGGACCGACGACCACCGCGCCGAGTACCTGCTCGTGCTGGTGTGGGCCGCGTTCATCACAGCTGCCGCGTTCACGCAGGTCCGGTTCAACTACTACCTCGTCGTGCCAGTCGCCGTGTTGAACGCCTACCTCGTCGCCCGCATCCTCGCGCTGGTGAACCTCACCGGCGTCAGCGGCCGCGAGGCGCTGGCGGAGGTCGAGGGCTATCAGGTGATGGCGATAATCTTCGTGGTCCTGCTGATGACGCCCGTGCTCGTCTGGCCCGCCAACATCGGGTCGACCGGTGTCCAGTCGTTCGACAACACGCAGACCGCGATGTCGGCGGCCAGCGGCGTCGGTCCCGGCGCGGTGACCAACTGGGACGACTCGCTCGACTGGATGGCGAACAACACGCCCGAGGAGGGCAACTACGGCGGTGCAGGAAACGCAGGTGAGCTCGACTACTACGGCACCTATCACGAGCAGGGCGGCGACTTCGACTACCCCGAGGGCGCGTACGGCGTGATGTCGTGGTGGGACTACGGCCACTGGATCACCGCCGAGGGCGAGCGCATCCCGAACGCCAACCCGTTCCAGGAGGGCGCGACCACCGCCGCGCGCTACCTGCTCGCGCCGAGCGAGGAGCGGTCGAACGAGATCATCGACGATCTCGGTGAGGACGGCGAGGAGACACGGTACGTGATGGTCGACTGGAAGATGGCCGAGCCGACCTCCAAGTTCTCCGCGCCGACCGTGTTCAACGACAACGTCTCCGCCACGGACTTCTACGAGACGGTGTATCGGACCGGGCAGAACCAGCAGAGCCCACAGGTCGCCTTCCGGATGAAGAGCCAGCGCTACTACGACAGCACGGTCGCGCGGCTCTATCTCTACCACGGGAGCCGGGCCGAGGCCAGCCCGGTCGTAATCGACTGGAACGCCCAGACGTATCAGACGCCGGACGGCCAGACGGCCACGGTCAAGACCAACCCGTCGGGCCCGAACGCCACGCTGGTCCGGCAGTTCCAGACGATGGAGCAGGCACGCCAGTTCGTCCAGAACGACTCGACGGCGAAGATCGGCGGTATCGGCCCGTTCCCGAGCGAGACGGTGCCCGCGATGGAGCACTACCGGGTCGTCGAGCAGAGTCAGGCCTCGGCCACGAACTCCTCGGAGTATTCGCGAGTGCTCCGGAGCGAGTTCCGACAGCTCCAGCAGGCCGGTATCCAGAACCCCAACGCGCTGTTCCGGACCTCGCCCTCGTGGGTGAAGACGTTCGAGCGCGTGCCCGGCGCGACGGTCGAGGGCACCGGCCCGGCTAACACGACGGTCACCGCGTCGGTCCGGCTGTCGCCGGCCGACCAGCAAGGCGCGTTCACCTACCGCCAGCAGGCCGAGACCGGGCCGGACGGCGAGTTCACGATGACGCTGCCGTACTCCTCGGCGGGCTACGAGCAGTGGGGTCCCGAGCAGGGCTACACCAACGTCAGCGTCCGCGCGCAGGGTCCCTACCAGTTCCAGACGCCCCAGGAGTTCGCCAACGACTCGGTGACGTTCCACAACGCCACCGCGAACGTGACCGAGGCGCAGGTCATCGGCGAGAGCGACGACCCGGTGTCGGTCGAGCTCACCGAGGAGTCGATCCAGATCCAGCAGGGCAACGAGTCCGCAGGTAACGAGACCGCAAGCGGCAACGAGACGGCCCCGGACAACTCGACGGTGACCGAGAACGAGACGACGACCGAGAACGGGACCGCCGGAAACGACACCGTCGAGACGACGACCGTGACCGACGACGGAAGCGGGGAGAACACCACGACCGCCTCCGAGAACGACTCCGCGGCACTCGTCGCGCCGGACGCGACCGGCGATGCAGGCGCGAACGCGGACGCGACGAACGCAGACGCGGTGCCCGACCCCGCCGACGCGCTGCCGGACCGCGACGAGACGACGCCCGCGCGAGCCGGACTGGTCGGTGCGTGGGCCGGCGCGCTCGTGCTCGCCCGGCGGGACTGAGGACGGCGGTTCCCGAGAGGGAAAGACACTCGACTCCCGACGCCGACACCGAATTCGACCCTGCCCGATGAGGCCACACGGCTGAGGGCGACCGCTGGCGGCTGGCGAGCGCGCGGAACGCGCGCTC
>NZ_QLVG01000082.1 GCF_003382685.1 Halorussus litoreus
CGGTCTCGCGGCGCGGCCGGTCGAGCGGTGACTACTCGGCCGGTCATTGGTGTCGTTCCCCGATGTACATGTCCATGATGTCGTCTTCGTCGCGGAGTTCCGCGGTCTCGCCCTCGAACACGAGTTCGCCCTGTTCGAGGATGTAGACGTGCTCGGCGATCTCGAGGACCTTCCGCACGTTCTGTTCGATGATTATCATGTCCCGGCCGGTGTCCTTGAGCCGCTCGACCTGCTCGAACACGTCGGCGACGAGGTCCGGGGCGAGCCCGGCGCTGGGCTCGTCGAGTAGCAGGATGTCCGGGTCGGGCATGAGCGCGCGGCCGAACGCCACCATCATCTGCTGGCCGCCGCTCAACTGGCCCGCGTTCTGCTCGCGCTTCTCCTCGAGTACCGGGAACATGTCGTACACCTGCTCGTAGCGCTGGTCGAGCACGTCCTGGTCGTCGACCAGATACGCGCCGATACGGAGGTTCTCGCGGACGGTCAGGTCCGGGAACACGTCGCCGCCCTGCGGGAGCATCACGACCCCGTGGTCGATCACGTCCCGCGGGTGGGCGTTGGTCACGTCGGCGTCCCGTACCCGAACGTGGCCGTCCCACACGTCGACCAGCCCGCAGATGGTCTTCAGGGTCGTGGACTTGCCCGACCCGTTCGGGCCGATGATGCAGTTCACCCGGTCGGGTTCGACGGTGAAGCTCAGGTCGTGAAGCACCTGGTTGTCGCCGTACCCCGCGTCGACGTGGTCGAGTTCTACCAGACTCATCTACGTCCCCCCGAGGTACGCTTCGCGCACTCGTTCGTCCGCTCGGATCTCCTCGAACGGCCCGGTCATTATCTTCTTCCCGGCGTTCATCACGATGACTCGCTCCGAGAGACTGCGTATTACGGACATGTCGTGTTCGATTATCAGGATGGCCGTGCCGCGCTCGTTGATTCGCTTGATGTCCTCGATGATGTCGTCCATGAGCGCGGGATTGACCCCGGCCGCGGGCTCGTCGAGCAACACGAGGTCGGGGTCGAGCATCAGAACGCGAGCGAGTTCGAGCAGCTTCTTCTGCCCGCCGCTCAGCGCGTCGGCGCGTTCGTCGGCGACCTCCGCGAGATGGAGTTCGTCGAGCAGCCGGTGGATGCGCTCGTCGCGCTCCTCGGCGTCCAACGAGACGTTCGGCACCAGCATGTTCTCGTACACGCTGAGCCGGCCGAACGGCTTCGAGATCTGGAAGGTGCGGCCGACGCCGCGGTTCGACACCACGTGGGGCGGCTTCCCGGCTACGTCGGTCCCGTTCAGCAGTATCTCGCCGTCGGTCGGCGAGAGCAGCCCGGTGATGAGGTTCAGGGTCGTGGTCTTTCCGGACCCGTTCGGCCCGATGAGTCCGACCAGTTCCCCCGCCTCGACCGAGATGTCGAGGCCGTCGACGGCGACGATGCCGCCGAACGACTTCTTCAACCCGTTCGTCTCCAACAGTTCGCTCACGGTACGCCTCCTCCGGATGGTGACGGTTCGTCCCAGTTCATAGCTCCTCTACGTCGCTTGGCGGATAGCTCTCCCGCCACGGGAGGGCGTCCTCGATGGCGTTGCAGGCCCGGACGACGTCCCTGTCGCCGCGCCGCGGTGCGATCACCTGCAGCCCGACCGGGAGGCCGTCCGACGCGATTCCGACGGGGACGCTCCCGGCGGGATGCCCGCTGAGGTTCAGCGGCCACGTCAGCGTCCAGCCGTGCATGTCGTGGACCGACTCGCCGCCGACGGTGACGTCGTCGGTGTCGTGCTCGAACGGCGTCCGGGCGAGCGTCGGCGTCGCCAGCACGTCGTAGCCGTCGAGGGTGGCCCGGATCTCGTCGTAGACGGTGGTCCGCCGGCGGCGCGCTTCCGCGAGGTCGGTCGTCGAGCGGTCGAGCCCCTTCCGGACGCGCGAGCGCACCTCCGGAGTGATCGGCAGGTCGGTGTCGAGCAGGTCGACGCCCTCGTTCCGCTTGAGGTCCTCGTACAGCCCGATGTACCGCGACTGGAGGATCCAGTCGAGCGCGTCGTGCTTCTCGGTCCACGACAGTTCGGAGTCCAGATCGACCTCCTCGACCTCGGCCCCGGCGGCTTCGAGCTGTTCGACTGCCGCGTCGACCACGCGCCGGACCTCGCTCGACACGGTGAAATCCCCGAACTCGGGGAGGTAGCCGACGCGGAGGTCCGAGGCATCGCTGCCGAGCGCGGTCCGGTACGACTCGTCGGGTGCAGGCAGGCTGTGGGGGTCTGCACCGTCCGGGCCCGCGATGGCGTCGAGCATCAGCGCCGCGTCCTCGACCGACCGCGCGATGGGGCCGAGGAACGTGTACGGCAGTAGGTTCTGGAACGCGTCCGACCGGGTCGGTCCGGCCGGGACGCGCCCCACGTCGGGCAGCAGTCCGAACACCCCGCATGCGCTGGAGGGGATGCGGATCGAGCCCGCAGCGTCCGAGCCGAGCGCGAGCGGTGCCAGCCCGGCCGCGACCGCGGCCGCGCTCCCGCCCGAGGAACCCCCGACCGTCCGGCCGAGGTCCCACGGGTTGTTCGTCCGGCCGAACACCGGGTTGTCCGTGACGGTCTTCCGGCCGAACGCCGGCGTGTTGGTCTTGCCGAGCACGATGGCTCCGGCCTCGCGGAGCCGCCGGACCACGGTGTCGTCGCGCTCGGGGACGTGGTCTTCGTACACCGGCGAGCCGAACGTCGTCCGGGTGCCGCGGACGCGAGTGAGGTCCTTGACGGCGACCGGGACGCCGTGGAGCGGGCCGAGCGGCCCGCCGTTCTCGACGGCGAGCGCGGCCTCCCGCGCTTCGTCGCGCGCGGCTTCCGCGCGGACGGTGGTGTATGCGTTGATCTCACCGTCGAGTCGCTCGATGCGGTCGAGGAACGCGTCGACCACGGCGACCGGCGAGAGGTCGCCCGCGCGGATGCGGTCGGCGAGCTCGCTCGCCGGCAGGTACGCGAGGCCGTTTGTAGTCATTCGGAATGCCCCCGTTCTGACGGCTCGCACTCCCGTTCGGTCGGTGGGTCGGCGCAGGCCGATTCAATCGAGTTCATACTTGAAGGAGTGACAGTACTTCTCGTAGCCCATCCGCTCGGTGTAGAACCGGTGGGCGTCGTCGCGCCAGTGGCCCGACTCCAGCTCGACCGCCTCGCAGTCCTGCTCGCGCGCCCAGTCGTGGACGTGTTCGAGCAGTTGGGTGCCGAACCCCTGCGACCGGTGGTTCTCGTCGGTCACGAGGTCGTACACGTACGCGTGGCGACCGAGGTAGAAGTTCGTGGAGATGGTGACGCCGGCGACCGCGACCGGATCGCCGTCCTCGTAGCCCGCGAACAGGTGGTACCCCTCCGCGACCATCTGCTCGTACAGTTCCTCGAACTGGTCGTAGTCGAGGTGCGAACGGAGCTGCTGCAGTACCGGGAACGCCTCCCGAAGCCCCTCGTCGGTGTCGATCTCTCGTATCTTCATCGAGTTCCCTCTCCGTGTGGACGGTCGTTCGTCGGTGCGACGCGCGGGTCGAGCGTCGATTCGATTCGCCTCTCGGGCGTCCGTTCGATTCGCTTCACGAGTCGGTCACAACCTCAGTAGAAGCTCCCGTCGAACTCGCTGGTCGCGAACTCCTCGGGCCAGATGAGCTGGGTGTCCTGGTTGGCGATCTGGTAGGCGAGCGCGGGCTGGGTGTCGGCGTCGCCCCACGCGGCCTGGTGGTTGTCCTGGTAGCTGATGTACCCCGTCCCGCCATTGATGGGGTCGTGGCCGATGACGTGTTCGGCCCACTCGTCGACGCTGGCCGACCGGAACGCGTCGAGGCTGTCGAACGAGTCGACGAGGTTCGCGATGACCCGAATGTTCTGGTACGAGAGCGCGACGCTCCCGGTGAGCGGGATGTCGTTGTCCTCTTCCCACGCGTCCATGAAGCCGAGTTCGCCGAGCAAGTCCGGGATCGGACCGGCGTTCAACAGGGTGAACGCGCCGTTCGCGGCCTCGCCGGCGGTCTCCAGCGCGGCGTTGTTGAACAGGCCATAGTTGTGGAAGAGGTGCGTGTTCTCGAACCCGGTCTGGGCGAACTGGCGGGTGATGTTGCCCGCGCCCGACGACGTGGTCTGGACCGCGAGCACCACGTCGGGGTCGTCGGATTCGATGCGCGAGAGCAGCGAGGTGAAGTCGGTCTCGTCGATGCCGACCTCGTCCTCCGAGAGGATCTCCCAACCGATGTCCTCGAGCTCCGTGGCGACGGAGTCCAGAATGGAGAGACCGTACGACGTGTCCTCGGCGACGAGCGACACCGTCTTGTCCTCGAACGGGAAATAGCCCAGTTCGTTCTCTTCCATGAACGAGACGAGGTTGCGCCAGCCGACGCCGTACGACTGGGACGGCGGCGCGGTCTTGAACGCGTTCCAGAGCTTCTGCTCGTTGATCTTGTCGACGATGGCGCTCGAGACGGCCTCGTCGATGATCTGGGGGACGCCCTCGTTGTTGGTCGCCTCGACCACCGAGAGCGCCACGTCGCTGTGGAACCCGCCGCCGATGATGTCGGCCGACTCCTGTTCGATGAGCCGCGAGACCGCGTTCCGACCCGCGGCGGGTTCTGACTCGGAGTCACCGAACACCAGTTCGATGTCCTCGCCGTGGACGCCGCCCTCGTCGTTGAGCAGGTCACGGGTGAGTTCGGCTGCGGTCTGCTTCTGTTCGCCGATGTTCGACGCCGGACCAGAGAACGGCCCGTAGAACCCGATCTTGAGGCCGCCTCCCCCGTCGCCGCCGAATATCTGGCTGGTGCAGCCTGCCAGCGAACCGACGGCGATCGTCGCGCCCGCCGCCCGTACGAACTGTCTGCGGGACGAACTACGCCCCTCGTCGTTGTGCGCCATAGTCGCACGAAGAGAACGGGCATATATAAATCTATCCCAACTATTGGTTCTTGTCTCACTTCGGGCTTTGAAACGAAACAGCGTTCAGAGTTCACCGCTCGTTTTGGATAATTACTAAGTCCTCCCGCTGCATGGTGACCGGTATGGTCGACATCGATCCGGACCGACTCCGCGCCGCGTTCGACGACTACTCCGCCATCGGGGCGACCGACGACGACGGCCTCCACAGGCTCACGCTGTCGGCGGACGACCAGCGCGTCCGGGACGAATTCGTCTCGGACCTCGAAGACCTCGGCGTCTCGGTCCGCGTCGACCCGGTAGGGAACGTGTTCGGCCGCCGCGAGGGAACTGACGCCGATGCCGCACCCGTCCTCGTCGGCTCGCACCTCGACTCCCAGCCGTACGGCGGGCGCTACGACGGCCAGCTCGGCGTCCTCGCGGCGCTCGAAACGCTTCGCGCGCTCGACGACCACGACGTGGAGACCACCCGACCGGTCGAGATCGTCGACTGGACCAACGAGGAGGGCTCGCGATTCAAACCCGCGCTGATGGGCAGCGGCGTCTACGCCGGTGCCCACGACCTCGACACCGTCCTCGAAACCACCGACGACCAGGGCACGACGGTCGCCGAAGCTCTGGAGGAGATCGGCTACCGCGGCGACGAACCGGTCGGCCCGACCGAGCGCCCGGACTCGTACCTCGAACTCCACGTCGAGCAGGGGCCGTTCCTCGAAGAACACGGCAACGCGGTCGGCGTGGTGGACGGCATCCTCGGGATGGCGTGGCTCGAAGTCACGATCACGGGCGACTCGGACCACGCCGGGCCGACGCCGATGCACACCCGGTCGGACGCGCTGGTCGCCGCGGCCGACGTAGTCACCGCGGTCCGGCGACTGTCGACTCGTCTGGGCGACGACGTGGTGACGACCGTGGGCGAACTCTCGGTCGAACCGGACTCGATCAACGTCATCCCCTCGGAGGTCACCTTCACCGTCGACCTGCGGTCGTACGACGACGCGACGGTCGACGAGGGCGTCGCGGCCGTCGAGGCGGAACTGGCCGCGGCCTGCGAACGCGAGGGCGTCGACTACTCGCTGGAGAAGATCTGGCAGATCCCCCACACGGAGTTCTCACCGGGCGTGCGCGACGCGGTCGAGGACGCGGCGAGCGAGGCTGACCGCTCGTTCGAGCGGATGGTCGGCGGCGCGGGCCACGACGCCTCGTACGTCAACGACGTGACCGACGCGGGGATGGTCTTCGTCCCGAGCGTCGACGGCAAGACCCACAACGAGGCGGAGTTCACCGAGTGGGAGGACGTGGTCGCCGGCGTCGAGGTGTTCGCCAACGCGACCCGACGGCTCGCCGAGCGCGACGAGTAATCGTTCGAAAATCGTCTGCCGGCGAGGGCGCGGCCGACGAGGACTCGTCGGCCGCGCCCTCGCCTGTTCAATCTTCGCCAGCCCAGTTCTTCGCCGGCTCAGTCCTCGTCGATCAACGCGTCCACGAGCGTTTGGTAGTCGAAGTCGTTGAGCGGGTAGGTCTCGTCCTTCACGGTCGTGACGACGAACTTCGAACTCGTCCGGCGGATCTCGTCGATGGCCTCGTAGTCGGCGATCAGCGACTCGACCATCTTCCGGTCGGTGACGTGGGAGATGACCACGAAGTCGGTGTCGCCCATCGTGAAGTACACCTGATTGACGCCCTCGATGTCGGCGAGCTGCTCGCCGACCGTCTCGTGGTACCCCTCCTCGAACTCGGCCCACACCTCGCTGATGAGGGTGATCGACAGCCCGAGCTTCTCGAGGTCCATGTCGTACACGTCGTTTTTCAGCACGCCCTCCTCGCGAAGCTGTTCGAGCCGGTAGTGTACCGTCGACTTCGGGATTCCCGTGATGTCCTCGATCTTGTCGGGGCTCCTGACGCCTTCGTCCGCGACCGCCGTGAGAATGCGAATGTCCTTCTCGTCCATGATTGATATCTTCGCCGCGGTCCGACCCCGGACTCGGCCGCAGAGACGCGAGTACGAAGCCCAACTGGCGGCCCGCTGTTAAATTTTGCTGACGTTTCCCTTCCGAGACCGCCGACTCAGGCGTGGGTCTCGATGGCCTCGACGATAACGTCCATCCCGATCTTGGCCTGCTCGCGCGTGACGACCAGCGGCGGGAGCAGTCGGAGGACGTTCCCGGTCCGGCCGGCCGACCAGACCAGCACGCCGCGCTCGTAGCAGTGCTGCTGGACGGCCTTCACCAGTTGCTTGCCGGACTGTCCGTCGGCGTCCGCGAACTCCGCGCCGGTGAACAGCCCGCGACCGCGAACCTCGACCAGCCGGTCGATTTCGTCGGCCACGCCCCGGAGTCGATCCCGCATATAGCCGCCCACGTTGCTGGCGTGGTCGAGCAGCCCCTGGTCCTCGACGTACTCGATGGCGCGCAGTCCCGCGACCATCGCCGGGGCGTGGCCCCGGAACGTGCCGACGTGCCCGCCGGCCTCCCACGTGTCGAGTTCCTCCCGGTACATCGTGGCACCGAGCGGGAACCCGATGCCGCCGAGGCCCTTCGCCATCGGCATCGCGTCGGGCGTCACGTCGTAGTGGTCGCTGGCGAACCACTCGCCGGTCCGGCCGAAGCCGGTCTGGATCTCGTCGACGATGAGCGGAACGTCGTTGGCCTCCGTGATCTCCTTGAGCCCCGCGAGGAACCCCTCCGGCGGGGTGACGACGCCGCCCTCGCCCTGAATCGGCTCGACCCAGACGCCCGCGGGGTTGGTCATCCCGCTGTAGGGGTCCTGCAGAAGCTCCTGGACGTTCTCCAGCGCGCGCTTGCCGCCGTCATCGTCGTCGTACGACGAGGGGTGCGGAACGTGGTGGACGTTCGAGAGCAGCGGCGAGTAGTCCCGCTTGTACTTCCTGCCCGCGGTGAGGCTGAGCGCGCCCGAAGTCGCGCCGTGGTACGCGCCGCGGAACGCGATGAGGCCGTCGCCGCCGGTGTTGTACTTCGCGAGTTTGATGGTGGCCTCGATGGCGTCGCTGCCGGACGGCCCGCCGAAGACGACCCGGTTGTTGTCCGGCAGGTCGCCCGGCGCGATGTCGTTCAGCTTCTCGATGAGGTCGAGTCGCGCCTCAGTCGGGAAGTCGACCGCGTGGACGAGCTTGTCGGTCTGCTCGCGCACGCCCTCCAGCACGTACGGGTTGGAGTGGCCGACGTTCAGTACGCCGATGCCCGCGAAGAAGTCGAGGAACGTGTTGCCGTCGACGTCCCGCAGCGTCGCACCCTTCCCCTCCTCGATGGCGATGGGGACGCTTTTCGGATACGCGACGGCGCTGCTGTCGACTTGACGCTGGCGCTCTAACAACTCCTGGGAGTTCGGTCCGGGAATCGACGTTTCGACGTTCGGCGCATCGTCGAAGTGGATGTCCTGAAACCCTCGTTCGGCGACCATACGTAGTCGTGTTCGTAATGGCATAAAAAATTTGTCTGAGCTTCCACCCTATAGTCACTTTATTGGATTGAGTTCAATCGAACTCTATCGCCCGGATACTTCGTTCGACAGCGGTCGAGGCCGAGGTCAGACGACGTCGGTCTCTTCGAAGCGACGGATCTCGTCCGCGGCGTAGCCCAGTTCGGCCAGCACTTCCGCGGTGTGCTCGCCGAGTTCCGGCGGGTGACGCCGCACGCTCGTCGACGACCCCGAGAAGTGCATCGGGCTGGCAGCCATCTCGATGGGACCTGCCGACGGGTGGTCGACGCTGGCCGTCATCCCGCGGGCCGCCGTCTGCGGGTGGTCGAACACGTCGGCCACGTCGTTGACCGCGCGGGCCGGCACGTCGTGGGCGTCGAGCAGATCGACGACTTCGTCGGTCGTCCGGTCCTCGAACTCGGCCTCCAGGATGGATTCGAGCGTCTCGCGGTGGTCGACCCGGTCGGCGTTGACCTCGAAGCGCTCGTCGGCCAGCAGGTCCGGGCGGTCCAGCGCCTCGCAGAGGTTCGCCCAGAGCTTTTCGGAGGCGGCGGCCACGACGACGTGTCCGTCCGCGGTCGGGAACGCGCGGTACGGCACGATGGTCGGGTGCCGGCTCCCCATCCGGCCCGGGGCCTCCCCGGACGCGAAGTAGAAGCTCGCCATGTACGAGAGCCACGCCACCTGCCCGTCGAACAGGCTCACGTCGATCTTCTGGCCGCCACTGTCATCTCTACTCTCTTTCTCACTCCCACCGTAGGCGCGTTCGAGCAGCGCGGCGAGGATGGCCTGAGTCGCGTACATCCCCGCGCCGATGTCCGCGATGGCGACGCCGACCCGGACCGGTGGCCGACCTTCCTCGCCGGTGATGCTCATCAGCCCGGCCTCGGCCTGCATCACGAGGTCGTAGGCGGGCCGGTCGGCGTACGGGCCCCACTCGCCGTAGCCCGACAGCGAGCAGTAGACGAGGTCGTCGTTCACCTCGCGGAGGTCCTCGTAGCCCAGTCCCCAGTCGTCGAGCGTGCCGACGCGGAAGTTCTCGACGAACACGTCGGCGTCGGCGACCAGCGAGCGCAGGATCTCGCGGCCCTCGTCGGACTTCAGATCGAGCGTGATCGACCGCTTGTTCCGGTTGACGCTGGCGTAGTACGCGCTGACCGCGCCCTCGTCCTCGCCGAACTCCGGCGGATGCCACCCGCGCGTCTGGTCGCCCGCGCCCGGTCGCTCGATCTTGATCACGTCGGCTCCGAGGTCGCCGAGCTGCATCGTGCAGAACGGCCCGACCAGCACCTGCGAGGCGTCGACCACGGTGAGGCCGTCGAGCGGCCCCGACTCCGAGTCGGAGTGTTGAGCTTCCCCGACCATGGCGAGTCAGGCGACCTCCGGGATTTCGGTCGTATTGCGGCCCGCGCCATCGAATCGGCAGTCGCCGCTCCCTGTTCTACTCGTCTCCGTCGTGCGACAGATGCTCCGAACGTCTCCCATGGCGACCCACTCGACACCGAGACGGTTTAACGATAGCGGGAAGCGAGCCGAACGGCGGGGGGGGGGGGGGGGGGGCCCCCCACGGGCCCCCCCCGGGGGGCGGGCGCCACGCCCGGGGGGGGGCGGGCGCGCCCCCCCCCCCCCCCGCCCCCCCCCCCCCGCCGCGGGGGGGGCCCCCCCCCCCCCCCCCCCGCCGTTCGGACGCTACCGCGCCGGGTCGATCAGGCGAATCGGATGCTTCGGCTGTCGAACGAGCAGCGAGTCGAGCTGTTCGAGACACGAGGTCCCGCTGGCGACCACCGTCCTGTCGCGGGCCTCGGAAGTCTCGAACTGGTCGGCGAGGTCTTCGCCGACTGCCTGACTCAATTCGTAGTACTCGGTCTTGTAGCCGAAGCTCCCGGCCATCCCGCAGCACTCCACGTCCGAGGTGAGCACGTCGTAGTCCAGCGACTTCAGGACGGCTTCGGTGTGGGCGTCGAGGCCGAGCGTGCGCTGCTGGCAGTGGCTGTGGTACGCGACGCGCTCGCCGTCACCGGTCGTGAGCACGTCGGCGGCCGCGGGCGCGTCGCCAGAAGCCGACGACGCGCCCGCGGCC
>NZ_QLVG01000083.1 GCF_003382685.1 Halorussus litoreus
CGGCCGGCTCGCCGGCCGCCGCGAGCCCAGCAACCGAGTCGTGGCCCGCCGAGAACCCGGCGACCGAATCGTGGTTCGGCGAGTCGACCGAGGCGACGGGCACCTCCGCGATCGCCACCGCGTCGTCCTCCGTGTCGGCTTCGCAGACGAGCAGCGTCAGGTCGGCCACCGCGGCCTGTCGAGATAGCTCTGGACGCGCGAGCCGGGCGTTCAGCGGGACGAGGACCGCGCCGAGTCGCATCGCGGCGTGGACCAGTCGGACGAACGCGATTCGCGTCTCCATCAGCACGCCGAGGTGGTCGCCCTCACGCACGCCGAGGCTCGCCAACCGACTCGCGGTCTCCGCGACGGCGGCGTCGAGGTCGGCGTAGCTCCACTCAGTTCCGTCGTCGGCTTCGATGAGTGCGGTCGCCTTCGGCGAGGTCCGTGCGCGGTGGGCGAGCCAGTCTCGCGCGAGTTTGGAACCATCGCCACTCGCGTCGTCAGTCATGGTACCCCCACGTGTCCGCGGTGCCGTTGCCCGCGCCCTGCGGGACGACCGCGCGGCCGTCCGCGACCGGCGCGATGTCCGGGCCGAGATCGGATTCGAGACGATTGGCGGTCGCGAGCCCGCACGCCGAAACGTCGGGAATCGCGGCCGCGACGTGGACCGCGGCGGTGCGCGCGACCGAGCCGTCTATCGTGGTGGTCACGACCGGCTCGACGCTCGCCTCACGGGCGCGCTCGGCGGCCGCGACCACGGGTCGCGGGCCGCCGAGCGCCATCGGCTTGAGGACGACCGCCTCGGGGTCGACGTCGAGGACGTCCCTGAGCGCGACCCCCGCCAGCGTCTCGTCGAGCGCGACCGGGCCGGAGAGCGCCGCGAGCCCCGCGAGGTCGGTCGCCGGAAGCGGTTGCTCGACGTACGCCAGTCGGTCACCGACCGCGTCGAGGAACTGCTGGGCCGTCGCGCGGTCCCACGCGCCGTTGGCGTCCGCCCGGAGTTCGAGGTCCGGGAGCGCGTCGCTGACGGCCTCGACGCGGTCCACGTCGGCCGCGAGCGGTCGCGCGCCGACCTTGAGCTTCAGACAGTCGAAGCCGGCGTCGGCGGCCGATTCGGCTTCGGCGACCGTCTCCTCGACGGGTGCGTCGCCGACCGTCGCGTTCACCGGGACGCTCTCGACGCGCTCGGCGTCGTCGAGGTCGCCGAATGCGGCGGTGATGTCGCGGTAGAGCGCGACTCGCTCGCGGGACGCACATAGGTCCGCGAGCGCGAGGTCGAGCGCGTGGCGCGCGGCGGGGGTCGCGCTCCGCGAGAGGGATTCGGATTGGGTACCGTCGAGATTCGAGAGGACGGACTCGACCGCCTCGCCCTCGTCGATGGCCTGCGTGGCGTTCGAGAGCACCCTCTCGCACTCGTCGTAGTGCTCGGTCCAGCCCGGCAGGGGCGTGGCCTCGCCGACGCCCACGACGCCCGACTCGCTTTCGAGCCTGACCAGCAGCCCCTCGCGGCGCTCGATGGACCCCCGAGCCGTGTCGAGCGGGTCGGCGAGCGGGAGCGAGAACGACCGCAGGTCTGCGTTCACGCTATCAGCCCCAGCGCGAACAGCACGGCGAAGCCCGCGAGCAGCTTCCCGGTTCGCTCCAGCGCGGGATTCAGCGCCTCGCCCGAGCTATCAGTGACCACGGTGCGTGTGATAGTCGCAGCGTAGGGCAGCGTCAGCAGCGGCAGGAGGACCGCCGGTGAGTAGTCCCGCGCGAGCCAGAACCAGACCGGCGTGAGGTACGCGAGTCCGAGCAAGCCGACGAACTCGGCCCGACTCGCGCGGTAGCCGATCAGCACCGCGAGGGACTTCTTTCCGGCCTCGCGGTCGGTTTCGAGGTCCCGGACGTTGTTCACGACGAGGATGTTCGTGGAGATGGCCGCGACAGGGAGGCTGGCGGCGAACGCCGCGAGGGTGACCGTTCCGTCGGGAATCGCGGTGGGGAACTGTCCCGCGAGCACGCTGGCGGCCTGCACGTAGAAGGTTCCCATCACCGCGACGACGCCGAAGAAGACGAATACGAACAGGTCGCCGAGGCCGTGCGAGCCGAGGGGGTACGGCCCGCCGGCGTAGGCGACTCCCGAAGCCACGCTGGCGAGACCGATGACGAGTATTGGAAGTCCGCCCACCCACACCAGATAGACGCCGACGAGTATCGCCAGCGCGAACGTGGCGTACATCGCGCGCTTGACCTGCTCGGGCGGGATGAGCCCGGACTGGGTGACGCGGGTGAACCCCTCGCGCTCGTCGGTGTCCACGCCCTTCACGGCGTCGTAGTAGTCGTTCGCGAAGTTGGTCCCGATCTGGATGAGGGCCGCCCCGACGAACGCCGCGAGCGCCGGGAGCGGGGCGAACAGCCCCTCGTGTACCGCGAGGCCGGTGCCGACGATCACGGGGGCCGCGGCCGCCGGCAGCGTGTGCGGCCGGAGGGCCATCAGCCACGCGTCGCGTCGGGAGTGTTCGGTTGCGACGTCGCTCATTGTCCGAAGGTTACGGCAACCACACAATAGCATCTGTGGTTTCGGCGGAGTCGAAACTGACGAATCGGACCGTTCCGGAGAAGCCTCGGTCGCTCGTATCTATTCCTTGTCGCGGGAAGCACTTAAACGAACGACCGTCGAGGCGAAGCACGTCGTCGGCAAGTCGGTTCGGTAGCGTCAGTCCCCTCCTGCTGCGCGGAACTCGCGGGCCGCCTCGCGAAGTTTCTCGGAGATGCCGGGCAACTCCTCGTCGCCGACTTCTCCCTCGGAGTCGATCTGGTCGAGCGATCTGGGGAACGGTCGAAGCGTGTAGTGGACGTCGATGCCGGCCTTCGCGCCCTCGCCCATCGCGACAGGGATCTGGCTATGGCCGGGCGAGAGGTCGCCCACGGCGTAGACGCGGTCCACGCTGGTCTCGCCGTGGTCGTCCACGACGACGGCACCGTCCTCGGTGCGCTCGCAGCCCAGTTCGTCGGCGAGGCCGGCGTTGTACGTGCGGCCGTACATCGGGAACCCGCCGCGGTACTCACGGAACGTCCCGTCAGCGAACTCGAAGCCAGCGAGCCAGCCGTCCTCGTCCTTCTCCATCCCGACGACTTCCGATTCGACGATGTCGATGGGGTGTGCGCGGAGTTGACGGTCGGTCTCGTCGCTCCACGCCGGGTCGTCACCGCGAGTCAGCAGGTCGACCTCGTCGGTGAAGTTCAGCATGATCATCGCGACGCGAGCGGCCGACTCGCCGGCCCCCATCACGAACACCGGTCGGTCGACGAACATGTAGGCGTCGCAGTGCAGACACCAGTGGAGTCCCCGGCCGGTCGGCGGGAGCGGCGGGTCCGGGCGTGCATCGTTGAAGCCGGTAGCGAGCACTACGGCGTCGGCGACGAAACCGCCTGAATTGGTTCCCAGCGTGAATCGGCCGTCGTCGCGGCGCTCGGCTGATTCGACGAACTCCCGTTCGTAGTCGGCTCCGTAGTGTTGGACCTGTCTGCGGGCGGTCTGCAGGAACTCCTTGCCCGACACGTCCTCGGTGACGCCGACCACGTTGTGGGTGTCGGCCATCATGGCCGCCCGGCCGCCGCCGCGGTCGAGGACGACCGTGTCGTGTGCGAGTCGCGTGGTGTACAGCGCGGCCGTGAGCCCAGCGGGGCCGCCCCCGACGACCGCGACCTCGTACTCGCGAGTGCTGTCGGTCATCGAATACGAATTCGACCCTGACGGGTTTACGTCTGGGGGCAGCGGCCGGGAAGACCGGGAGTAGGCGAGCGACGGAAGGGAGCGAGCACACCCACCAAGTCACCCCGAGCAAGCCGAAAAACCACGTTGCAAGGAGCCGACGGCTCCCGCACCAGCACTCCTACCGCGAGCGCAGGAACGTGAGCGAGCGGACCAAGGGAGGACCAGCGGGACGACCGCCGTGTCTGCGGGAGCGAAGCGACCGCAGGCTCGTCAGAGCTTTGCTCTGACGGTGTTTTTGGTCGAGCTTTTGCCAGTGAGGGAGGCGGATGCCGCAGGCGTCCGCCGACCGAGCGCAGCAAAAGGTCGTCAGTAATGCCAGTCGAACTCGTCGAAGTCGGGCTCTCGACCCTCGACGAACGCGTCGCGGCCCTCCTGGGCCTCGTCGGTCATGTACGCCAGCCGGGTCGCCTCGCCGGCGAACACCTGCTGGCCGACCATCCCGTCGTCGGTCGCGTTGAAGGCGTACTTGAGCATCCGCATCGCGGTCGGGCTCTTGGCGTTCATCTCTTCGGCCCAGTCGAGTGCGACCGATTCGAGGTCCTCGTGGGGCACCACCTCGTTGACCATCCCCATCTCGGCGGCTTCCTCGGCGTCGTAGTCCTTCCCGAGGAAGAATATCTCGCGGGCCTTCTTCTGGCCGACCTGCTTGGCGAGGTACGCCGAGCCGAACCCGCCGTCGAACGACGCCACATCGGGGTCGGTCTGCTTGAACACCGCGTGCTCCTCGCTGGCGATAGTCATGTCGCAGACCACGTGGAGACTGTGGCCACCGCCGACCGCCCAGCCGGGGACGACAGCAACGACCGGCTTGGGGATGTGACGGATGAGTCGCTGGACTTCGAGGATGTGGAGGCGGCCGCCCTTCACGGCCTGTTCGGATTCTTCATCCGCTCCGTGGTACTCGTACCCCTCGTCGCCGCGGACGGTCTGGTCACCGCCGGCGCAGAACGCCCAGCCGCCGTCCTTCGGCGACGGGCCGTTGCCGGTGAGCAGGACGCAGCCCACGTCGGTCTGGCGCTTGGCGTGGTCGAGCGCATCGTAGAGTTCGTCGACCGTCTCCGGCCGGAAGGCGTTGCGGACCTCGGGCCGGTCGAACGCGATGCGGACCGTCCCCGAGTCGACCGCGCGGTGGTAGGTGAGGTCGTCGAACTCGGGTCCCGCGGGCTCCCACGCCCTGGGATCGAAGATCTCGGATACCATGTGTCGGCGTGGGGTCGGCGGCCGCAAAAAGATTCCTCGTTGGACTCTCGGGAGACAGTGAATTTGCGGAATGTCACTGTGCTATGAATGTGAGCGAACGAGATGCTGTAAAAGTGAACGGACGAAAGAAGCTAGCTACTGCTTGCGCCTCAGCGTGACCGCACCCCGACAGCACTGCAACAGCGACCGCGCCGCACCCCGACCGCACCGCACCCCCGACCGCGCCGCACCCCCGACCGCACTGCAACCGCACGGCACCGCAACCGCACAGCACCGCACCGCAAAAAGCCTCTCAGACCTCCCCAACCTCGCCGACCGCATAAACGCGGTCGCTTCCCTCGCGCGGATGGACGCGGCCACGAGAGGCCGCGCTCGCACGCGCCGGGCTGGAAAGTGAAAAGCCACGAAACTGTCGTGGAGAACTCCTCGGTGGCTCCCCCGTTAGTTCGTCTCGCCGCCGATACTCGTCGTCTCGCCACTGCTCTCTGCGGTCCACCGGGCTGCGAAGCCACCAAGATACCCGAAGACGACCGGGTAGCCGATGCCTGCGTAGAGGATGCTCTGCAGGAGCGACGGCCCGATAGCGGGCCTGCCCACCGTGAAAAGCAGACCGCCGACGATACAGCACGGGACGTAGCCCAGCGCCACGCTCGCCCCGGTGTACTGCTCGCCGCGAGCGCCGTAGGTCGTCGACGTTCGCGCGACGAGGAAGCCAGCCGCGACGAGCGCAATCGGCGGCAGGAGGTAGAGGAGCTGGAACTGGCCACCGGTGCGAGAGACCAGATTCAGCGTCAGCGTCGTGCCGAAGTCCGGGAGCGGAGCGACGAGCTTCGCGTTGTGCGCCGAGTGGAGGAACCAGCCGACTGCCTTCCACGTCGGAATCGACCCGTCCACGAACGTCGTGAACGCGTCCGCGTCGCCGTACTCCATCTCGACCTGAATCGACTGGAGGGCGGTTCCGACGCGCGAACCAAGTAGCGCGAACGCGACGGCGAACTGCGCGAGATACGCCAGCACGCCGGCGGGGATCGTGCGCCGTAGCGATATGTACGAGAACGCCATGGTCAGAATATAAATTCTTCCGACAAGTTAGTTTTGGTGACTCGGAACACGCTCGTACTCTTCGATGATCTCGACTCCTAACTCCCAACTCTCGACTCCCGGCTCCTGAGGTTCCGCGAGACGAACTTACTTGGTCCGAGGCTCCGTTCGTGACGCCATGACCGACACCAGCCAGCGGGCCGCGTCCCGGCGGATGGCCGACCGGGTAGGAAGCCTGAATCGCTCGAAGATCCGCGTGATGTTCGGCCTCGCCGAGCGCGAGCAGCGCGAGACGGGACGCGACCTCGTGCGCCTCGAAGTCGGGGAACCCGACTTCGGCACGCCCGAGCACGTCATCGACGCGGCCGCGGAAGCTGCTCACGACGGCGCGACCCACTACACCGAGAACGCGGGCATTCCCGAACTCCGCGAGGCCATCTCGGACACGATGGCTCGCGAGAGCGGCGTGGCGTACGCGCCCGAGCAGATCACGGTCACGAGCGGCGGGATGGAGGCTCTGTCGCTCGCGATGCTGGCCATCGCCGGGCCGGGCGACGAGGTCGTCGTGCCCACGCCCGCGTGGCCGAACTACGTGAATCAGATCCGAATCGCGGGTGCGACCCCGGTCACAGTTCCCCTGTCGGAAGAATCGGGGTTCGACCTCGATCCGGACCGCGTCGCCGACGCGATCGGCGAGGACACCGTGGCGGTCGTGCTCACCAGCCCGTCGAACCCCACCGGTCGGGTGTACGACGAGGACGCCGTGCGCGAGGTCGCGCGGGTCGCGAACGCCCACGACGCCTACGTCATCGCCGACGAGGTGTACGGCCGGCTCACCTACGACGAGGCGTTCCGGGGCGCGGCGTCGTACGTCGACGCGCCCGAGAACGTGCTCACGGTCGACTCCTGCTCGAAGACGTACGCGATGACCGGCTGGCGGTTGGGCTGGTTCGCCGGTCCCGACTCCGTGGTCGAGGCGGTGACCAGCGTCGGCGAGAGCACGACCGCGTGCCCGTCGAGCGTGAGCCAGCAGGCCGCGCTCGCGGCGCTGACCGGCCCGCAGGACGCCGTGGCCGAGATGAAGATCGCCTTCGAGGAGCGCCGGGACTTCGTGGTCGAGCGCGTGGCGGAGATGCCGGTGGTCTCCTGCCCGCGCCCGGAGGGAGCCTTCTACGCGTTCCTCGACGTGAGCGACCTCTCGGGCGACAGCTTCGCGGTCGCGAAGCGGTTGCTCGCCGAGCAGGGCGTGGTCACCGCGCCGGGCGAGGGGTTCGGCGACGCGGGCGAGGGCTACCTCCGGCTCAGCTTCGCGAACAGCCTCGACCGCATCGAGGAAGGATTAGATCGCATCGAGGCGTTCGTCCGCGCGGAGTCCGAGTAGTCGTCAGGTCGGTCTGGGAAAACTACCCCTCCATCGCGTCCATGCACTGGCCGAGGAACGTGTTGTGGATGGCGAACACCTCGCCGTCGAGCGCGACCGCGATGCCGCTGGTCTCGTCGTGGGCGAAGTGCATCTCCACCGCGTCGTCGAAACACCGGACCGTCGCGTTCAGCTGTCCGTGGGCGTACAGGCTCTCCTGATGTGGCTTCTCGACGGCTTCGAGTCGCACGTCGCGGACGACCTGCACCACGTCGTCGTCGGTGTACTCGTCGGCCACGTCGTCACGGACGAACAGGACCTCGCTGTCGTCCTCGTCGTAGCGGATGACGCTTCGGAGGTGGTCGCCGACGTACTCCCGGAGGAACTCGGTCAGGGCTTCCGCTGGCGTTCCGGTCCTCGGTTCGGAGGGCGTCTCTGTCATGTGTTCCGATAATGTTACCACCCATCAGACATTAATCTTGTCGTCGAAATAGCGGCAGAAGGTAGCTGTGCACCGCCTCCGCGAACTCACCCGCCGAGTTCGTCAGCCACGCGCTCGGCGATCTCGTCCCGGAATCGGTGGCTCTCTTCGGCGTCGGTGACGACCTCGATGACCTGCGTTCCCGCGCTGGCGACCGACTCGCGGAACGCCGACCGGAACGCCGGGAGGGCCGCGACGCGCTCGAAGTCCAGTCCGTAGAGGTCGCCGGTCGGTTCGAAGTCGAGGCCGTGGGGCGTGCGGAACTGCTCGGTGAACGGCGGGTCGAAGTCCTCGATGGGGAGCATGTGGAAGATGCCGCCACCGTCGTTGTTGACCTCCACGATGGTCGCGTCCACCCCGCAGCGCGCGACCGCGAGCAGGCCGTTCATGTCGTGGTAGTACGCGAGGTCGCCGGTGACGAGGACGAGCGGGTCGTCGGTCGCGCTCCCCGCGCCCAGCGCCGTGCTCGTGACGCCGTCGATGCCGCTCGCACCCCGGTTGCCCAGCACCGTCAGGTCGGCGTCGCGAGGTTCGCCGAACCGGTCCAAATCTCGGACCGGCATGCTGTTCGAGACCATCACGGTCGCGGGGTCGGGCGCGTCCCCGGCAATCACCGACAGGATCGCGCCCTCGAACAGTCGCTCCTCGCGCGCGTCGGTGACGAGGTCCCAGTACCGGCGTTCGGTCGCGGCGAAGCGCTCGCGCCACTCGACGCGCTCTCGATCTGCCTCGGAGTCCCCCACAGAATCGAGCCCCGACGCGATTCGCTCGGCGAATCGCGTCGGGTCGGCCGCAAGCAGGTCGGTCGCGGTGAAACTGGCCTCGCGCCA
>NZ_QLVG01000084.1 GCF_003382685.1 Halorussus litoreus
ACGAGCGCGCTGGCGGGCCCGCCAGCGCGCTCGTGGCCGCCCGCGACCGCGTGGTCCGGACTGCCCGCGGCGTCTGGGCGTGGCGCGGCCCCTTCGGGCTCGCGGTCGTCGAGTTCGTCGCCATCGTGGTGTTCTTCTACGCGCCTCGCGGCGAGGGCGCGGCGGTCGGACCGACGCTCGGCGAGACGGCGCGCGATCCGACGCTACTGCCCGCGCTCGTCGGCGAGGCGACCGTCGGCTCGTGGCACCGGTTCACCGGCCGGTGGGTCGGCGGCAACGAGAGTTCGTACCTCGACACCGCGACCGCGCTCTGGCCCGCGCTGGAGACGGGCGCGCCGGTCGTGGTCGCGTTCGCAATCGTCGGCTTCCTCGCGGACCGCTACGCGGACGGGGGGCCCCGCGACGTGGTGGCGTTCTGCTCGTACTGGGGGTTCGCCAGCCTGCTCGGCTACCCCGTCATCGTCGAGAACGCGTTCCCCTGGGAGATCGTCCACGTCGCGGTCCCGCTGGTAATTCCGGCTGCGGTCGGCGTCGCGCTCGTCGCGCGGGTCGGCCTCGCGAGCGTCGCGGACGCCGACCGAGTCTCGGCGGTCGCGGCCGCGGTCGTCCTGCTCGTCGCGGCCGCAGGCGTGGGAGCGACCGGAGCCAGCACCGCGTACCTCCACCCGCAGAGCGACGACGAACTCGTGCAGTACGCCCAGTCGTCCTCAGAGATGAAGCCGCTCCTGCGCGAGGTGGACGCGGTCGCCGAGACCAACGACGGCATCGACGTGCTGTACTACGGCGAGGAGTTCTACGCGGCCGACGAGACCCGGTTCGAAACGCCGCGACCCAAAACCTATCCCGCGTGGTTCGAGCGCCTCTCGTTCGCGTGGTACTTCGAGACGGCCGGCGCGGAGGTCGACAGCACGACTCATTCCGGCGTGCTGGCTCGGGACCCGCCGCCGGTCGTGGTCGCGCCGGGGTCGGTCGAGACCTGCGACGAGGAGTACGCCAACGCCAGCGACGTGGACCGGCACCTCTCGGGGTACGACCGCCACGAGGTCCAGCGCTACCTCCACGACAGCGGCTGCATCAGGAGCAGCGTGGTCGTGTTCGTGGACCCGGCCGCGACGAACGCCTCGGTCGCCGAAGAGAATCGGAGCGCGGCCCGACTCGCGCCGTCGCGCGCCGGAGCGGGCTCAGTCTGACGAGTTCGCCGTCGGACTACGGAACGCGCTCAGTCCGACGACCCCGCCGTCGCGCTCCGGAACGCCTTCAGCCCGACGACCCCGCCGTCCACGTCCTCGGCCGGCGCGGTGGTGACGGCCCAGTGGACGAGGTCGGCGGCGTCCGCGGGGTCGCGGCCCCGACCGCCGGTCAGGTCGGTGGCGACCGCGCCGGGGTCGACCACGCCGACGGGCCGGTCGATCTCGGCCGCGAACTGGCGGACGACCGCCTCGGCCGCCGCCTTCGAGACCGCGTAGGAGCCGTAGCCCGGTTGGGCCTCGCGGGCGACCCCGCCGGAGGGAACCACCACTCGCGCGTCCGCCGCGAGGTGTGGTTTGGCTTCCTTGACTGTGGTGAAGACGCCGCGGGCGTTCGTGCTGAACGCGTCGTCGAACGCCGCGTAGGACTCGCTGGCCAGCGGGGTCTCGCCGGGGGCGCCGTGGTAGACGCCCGCGCAGGCGACCACCGCGTCGATACCGTCGTCGCTCTCGCGGGCCGCGAGCTCCATCAGGCGCTCGACGTCGTATTCGTCGCGCACGTCGGCGCGGAGTGCCTCGACCGACCCGCCGTCGTCCGCGGCGTCCTCGGCGATGGCCTCGGCGACCGCGTCGATCTCGTCGCGCTCTCTGGCGCAGATGACGACGCGTGCGCCCTCGCTGGCGAATCGCCGCGCGACCGCCTCGCCGATGCCTCTGCTCGCGCCGGTCACGACCGCAGTTTGTCCGTCCATACTGGCTGATGGCGTTCCGAACCCAAACCGGTTTCTTCCTCGGCGCGAACCTCCGGACATGTTCCGGCCCGGCCACTACGGCGTGGCGCTCGTGCTGTACGCCCCCGCGGGCTGTGCGCTGCTCGCCCTCGGCGACCCGACGGCCGCGTTCGCGGGCGGCGCGGCGGTGCTCTGGCTCACGATGCTCCCCGACTGGGACTCGTGGCTCCCGTTGATCTCCCACCGCGGGCCGACCCACACGCTGGCGTTCGCGGCGCTGGTCGCAGCCGTCGCGTGGGCGGTCACCGGCGGGGTTGCCGAGGCCGCCGGGCTCTCCCGGTCGGTGGGTCCGGTCGCGCTCCCGACCTTCGCGGCCGGAATCGGCGCGCTCGCCATCCTCGCACACCTCGCGGCCGACCTCCTGACGCCGATGGGCGTGGCGGTGCTGTGGCCCGCGACCCGGCGGCGCTACACCGTGAGCCTGACGACCGCGGACAGCGCGCTCTGGAACTACGCGCTGTTCGCGCTCGGCGTGTTCACGACCCTGATGGCGGCGTATCTCGGCACGACGCTGTTCGCCGGCGACGTGGCGGTGACGCTCGGGTTTCTGGCCGGCGTCGCTCCGGCGTGACAGGCTTCGTTCTCGCACTCGGTTCGTCCGCCGACTTCGATTATTGGCCGACTTCGACTCATCGAAAAGTGATCACGGACGCTGGTGCGTCGCCGATCAGAACTCCGAGAGCGTGGGGTCGTCGGGCCGCCGGCGGAGCGGTTCGTCCTCGTCGTCGGCCGCGGCGGCGAGGTAGCGCCCGAGCGTATCGCAGTCGTCGGTGAACCGCGCGATCCCGTCTTCGCGGTCGTACTCGACGACGCCCGCCGCCGCGAGCTTCGGCAGGTGGACGTGGTAGAGTTCGGCGGCCACGCGCGTCGGGTTCGCACCGGCTGAGGACGCCACCGCGTCGGCGAGTTCGGAGACCGCTACCTTCCCGGAGCGGCGACACAGCACGTACAGCGCGTACCGGCGGCGCTCGGCGGCCAGCACCTCGAAGACGTCGTCGAGCGACCTATCGCGTGAACCACGGCTCTCTCGGGGGTCGACGTTCTCTGGCTGTTCCCCGGCCGGACCGTCCGGTGCGTGGCTCATTCACCGTGTACATTATCCTACATCATTATAAATTCACGGGGATTCCCCCACGAGAGGCCCACGAAAACAACTGCGTGGTTCTTTCCTCTGCTCGTGGTGTGGAGTTCGACGAACGAAGCGCCCGTCGACGGCGGTCGCGGGCCGGACGTTCTCGGGCCGGAGATTCTCGGGGCGAGCGTGTGAAAGCCGAGCGTGCGAAAGCCGAGCGTTCGCGAGTCGGCTCTTCGCGAGCGGGGCGACCTCTGATCGGCTTTTCCCGGTGGTACTCACCAGTCGCGGTAGGTGAGTTCGTCGCGCTCGTTCGTGACCGCTTGCATCATGCAGCCCCGACACACCCACACGTCGCCGCCGGTCCGCGAGACCAGCCGCGTCCCCCCGGACTTCTGCTGCTCGCAGATGTCACAGACGCGCATACTCGTGGTAGTTCGCCCGCGGGTTTCAATCTCTCGGGCGATTTCACGGCTCTCTCCGCCGGTCCTCGTCTCGATGTTCGCCATCGACCGAGCGGCGGACTTTTAGGGCCGCCGTCCGACGATTCCGTACTGTCGATGCTGACCGACCTGTTCGTCCGCGTCGTCGGCCACGACCCCGTGATGCAGGGGTTGGCCGGCGGCGTGATCATCGCTGCGATGAACACCCTCGGGGCCGCGCTGGTGGTGGTCTGGCGCGACCCCTCCGAGCGCGCGCTCGACGCCGCGCTCGGCTTCGCGGCGGGCGTGATGCTGTCGGCCAGCTTCACGAGCCTCATCCTCCCCGGCATCGACGCCGCGTCTGCGCCGGAGTATCAGGCGCTCTCTGTCGGTGGAATCGAGTTGGCGGGCATCCTCCCGGTGCTGGTCGGGTTCGGGCTCGGGGTTGCCCTGCTCGACAGAGCCGACCAGTGGGTGCCACACATCCACGTGGTCGTCACCGGGCGCGGCGCGGTGCGCGATGGGGGGGAGACGGTGGCGGAGGGGGAGACGGTAGAAAAGAAGGTGGTGGAAGGGGAGACGGTAGAAGAGAAGGTGGTGGAAGGGGAGACGGTAGAAGAGAAGGTGGACGAAGGCCAATCGGACGGTTCGAGCACCGCCGACGTGACCACCGACGCGGACACCGACTCGCCGCGGATCGAGGAGGACACCGCCGCGGGCCGCGAGCCGCTGGACGCCGAGGACGCGCGGACGGCCTCGGTCCTGCTGTTCGTCGTCGCCATCACGCTCCACAACATGCCCGAGGGGCTGGCGGTCGGCGTCGCCTTCGGCTCGGGCAACCTCGGCGACGCGCTGGCGCTGATGCTCGCCATCGGCATCCAGAACGTCCCGGAGGGGCTGGCGGTGTCCATCGCGGCGGTCAACGCCGGCTTCGGCTCGCTGTTCTACGCCTCGCTCGCGGGGGTGCGGGCCGGCCTCGTCGAGATTCCGCTCGCGGTGCTCGGCGCGGTCGCGGTGAGTTTCGCCGCGCCGATACTCCCGTACGCGATGGGCTTCGCCGCGGGCGCGATGCTGTTCGTCATCAGCGACGAGATCGTGCCCGAGACTCACGCGCGGGGCAACGAGCGCATCGCCACGCTCGGAACCATGCTCGGCGTCGCGGTCATGCTGACCCTCGACGTGGTGCTCGCGTAAGCCTGCCCGCGACGCTCGACCGCGTGCTGTGTCCAGAAAATGCGTGCTGCCTCCAGAAGGACCAGTTGTAATATGGCAGTTGTGATTTAACACAGATATAGCATGTATTTCTTCTAATTCCCGGTAGAGAGAAAGTGACGCGAAAAAATGCGATTCTTACTCGTGTCTGAGGGAAACTATTTCAAATAGCAACCGTGTTCTGGGAAAACGTTTTGTTCACGCCGGCTCTTACTACTCACGTTGGCAATGCAACGAGACGACACCGGCAAGGATATCCTCTCGCCGCGCCAGCAAGCCGTAAACTTGTGCTCCGACGGATGGTGTCCCTACTTCGACGGAACTGTGGTCGGTGACTCGCAGGGATGATCGACGACTCGGACTCGCGCCTCGGGCGCGTCGAACACGACCCGACTACTGGCACGTACTACACGAACCACGCGGGCGAGGACGCCCCGCCGAGCGCGGTGGTCCCGAACGCGCTCGCGGAGATCACCGACCGGCGGATCGAGTCGCTGCGACCCCTCCAGCAGGTCGTCGACCCGGACGCGCTCGATCAGGTGTTCGACGAGAGCGCTGTCGACGACGCCGACGAGGTAGACGTGTCGTTCGTCTACGTCGGGTTCGAGGTGAACGTGAGCAGTTCGGGCGTGATCGTGCTCGAACCGGTCGACGACGAGGAGTGAACGCGATTCCGCTTCGGCGCGTGGAATCGTCGATATTCGTTTCGATACTCTCGGATTCGATACGTCAGGATACTCTCGGATTCGATACGTCAGGATACTCTCGGAATCGATACGTCAGGATACTCTCGGACTCGATATTCTATTTTGATTCGGTCGCGCGCGTTGCTCGCGCGCGAGGGACGAGCGAACGAAGTGAGCGAGGCGGCTGGGGAGGTGTGAGGTTGCGGCGACTCCTATGCTCAAGCAGAAGCCAGCTTCGTAGTTTCGATAGAAGAAGAAACTACTGTGAAGCTAGCTACTGCCGAGGCATCGGAGAAACCGCACAGCACAGCGACCGCGGGCCTCACGCCTCCCCAGCCTCCTGCGGTCCTCACTCCGTTGCGATCCTCGTTCCTCGCACGCGTTGCGCGGCGCACGAGAGCGCCGTCAGCGCACGCGCTGACGAACCTCGCCTCGTTTCACTCGTCGAGACGCCGTGAGAGCTGTGCTCCCACGAGCCTCGGCTCGCGACGCTCGCCGAGACGCCGCGCAGCGCGCGCCGGGCCGGAGGTTTCACCAAGCGAACGCCAAGCCGGAAGATCTACCGAGCGCACGCTGAAATCCAAACCAGATTGCAGAAACTGCGGTTCGACTCCAAGAGCGACCACGTGAACCGCGACTCGCGGCCGCGCAACCCATAACCCCGCCGAGTCCCAAGGGGGAGTCATGAGCCAGGAATCAACTGACGACGCGTCCGAGTCTACTGCCGTCCCCGAGTCCGACGCGGAGTGGCGCGAGCGCCTGAGCGACGAGGAGTACCGCGTGCTGCGAGAGGCCGGAACCGAGTCGCCGTTCTCGGGCGACCACCTCGACCGCAAGGAGGACGGCACCTACGCCTGTGCTGGCTGCGGCGCGGAGCTGTTCGACGCCGACACCAAGTTCGATTCGGGCTGTGGCTGGCCCAGCTTCTACGACACCGACGACGACCGCATCGAGACGCGCCGGGACACCAGCCGCGGGATGGACCGCGTCGAGGTGTTGTGTGGCACCTGCGGCGGCCACCTCGGCCACGTGTTCGACGACGGTCCGGAGCCGACCGGTAAGCGCTACTGCATCAACTCGGTCGCGCTCGACTTCGAGTCGGAGTAACACTGGGCGAGCCGCCGAACCGATTGTGAACCCTCCAGGAATAATTGGACTGCTGAAACGAAACCATGCGTTTTATTTTGCTCTCATCTCTGTAGAATGATATGGCGGAGCAGTCAGAGGCAGCCACTCACGACGACGTATCGTCCGGACCGACCGACGTAGTTCTCTCCTCCAGCACGGATCGACAGACCGACCCGTCCCGGAACTCCTGGACCGCCGGGTTCGAGTACGCGCCGGGTGCGCCCGTGGCGGGCAATCCCGTCCTGTTCGAGGCCGAAACGGCGTCCGAGGGGACCGATGCCCGCTACGAGTGGGCGTTCGGCGACGGCGCGACCGCGACCGGAGAGAAGGCCAGCCACGTGTACGACTCGGGCGGCGAGCACGCGGTGACGGTGACGGTCACCAGCGACGGCGGCGAGACTCGGACCGTCCGTCGGTCTGTGACGGTGTACCGCGAGGTGGCGGTCGAGGTCGGCGACGCCGACGCGGACGGGAACCTCGCGGTCACGCTCCGCGCTAACGGAGCGTTCGACCCCGCAGACGCCGTGGCGCCCGAGTCGCTCCGGTTCGGCGCACCGACCGCGCTCGCGGCGGGGAGCGGCGCGAGCCCGGTCCGGAGCGAGGCGCGCGACGGCGATCTCCGCGTCCGCGTGCCCGCCGACGAGGCGGGGCTGCGGAGCGACGACGCCCCGGGCAGACTCGCCGGGCACACGACCGACGGCGTGCCCGTCGCAGGGACCGCCGAGCGGACCTGAACGGTCGGCGGGGAGTGGTCGCGCGTCGAATCCCCTACACCCGGAGCCGGTCACGTCCACTACACCCGAAGCCGGATCGCGTTCTCGGTGACGGTCGAAATGTATCGATCCTGGAGCCGGTGGCGATCCTGCTCGACCGGTCCCTCCCAGCCGAGTTCGGTGACCGTCTCGTCCAGGCTGTCGGTCTCGATGCTGACGTAGAGGTCGCCGTTGCGTACCTCGACGACGTTCCCGATCTCTCTGCCGCTCTGGGTCACCACGCGCTTGCCGACGTGGTCCTCGGAGAAGTCGGCCATGCTGGGGGTTCGACGAGCCACGCCGAATGCGTTCTGGCCCGGCAGCCCCAACACGTTCTGGCCCGGCGGCGGCG
>NZ_QLVG01000085.1 GCF_003382685.1 Halorussus litoreus
GGCCGCGCCGCGGCGCGGCCACCGCGCGACCGCCCGTGGTGGGCTGCCTGCTCGCGCTCGTCTTACTGTGGAACGCGGCGACGCTGGGCTACGTCGCGATGCCCGACACGGTCTCGTCGTCGGTCGACCCCGAGGAGTACCGCTGGGACATGTTCGCGCCCGAGCCCCGGATCGACGACGGCTGGTACGTGGTGGCCGGTCGACTCGAATCCGGGGAGACCCGCGACGCGTTCCACGGCGGCGGCGTCGAGTGGGACCGCCCGCCGGACGTGTCGGCGACCTACCCCGGCGTGCGCTGGTACAAGTACCTCGCCGACCTCCAGCGCAGCGAGAACGAGCCGCTGGGCACCGCGTTCGCCGACTACCTCTGCCGGGAGTGGAACGCCGGCCACGGAACCCAGATGGAGCAGATCAGGGTGGTGTTCGTCGAGGAGCGCGTCCGGCTCGACGAGCCGGAGACGACCGAGCGCCACGAGCTGTTCGTCCACTCCTGCGCTCGAAACTCGTCGACTGGCGGATGAACGTGTTCGCAGACGTTTGAGACTCCGTTTCCAATTGGGGTTGCGTGAACGAATGTAGTCGGCCGGTGCCTGCTGTCCTTCGGTTGGGAACTCGACGGAGGACAGCCGATGGAGATCAGTCGGCGAGGATCAGCCGACGAACTGTCCCACGTCGTCCGCCACGAAGTCTCCGGCCTCGGCCGCTTCGTCCGGGACCTCCCCGAACCAGTCGGCGTCCCAGTGGTCGTTCTCGTCGAGGCTCGGATCGTCGGCTCGCGCGCGGTCGCCAGCGAGTGACGCGCGGAAGAGCACGTTGTGGGTGGTGACCTGTGGTTCGTCCTCTCCCTCGACGACGTGGTCGATTTCGCGGACGATCTCCACCCCGTCGATATCGAACGGAACGCCGGTCACCGTCTCGACCGCGTCGCGGGCGACTGCGACCCAGTCGTCGCCCGATTCGACGGCCGCATGAGGCAGACTCGCGACGGGAGCCTCCTCGTGAACCGCGAGCAGAACGTCGCCCGCGTCGTCGGTGACGCCGACGATGGCTCTCCCCTCGATGTCGGTCGCGCAGTGATCGCGGTCGTCGCGGATTCGCGTCTTCTCGGTGTAGGGCACGTCCTCGTGCTCGCGGAGCGTCTCGGGGTCGGAGAACGATTCGAACGGCGATGCGTCGGTGGCTTCCGGAGATGTGTCTGGCATGGTGCTGTCGGTGGTCGCGACGCTCGACGGTTGGACGAATTATCTCGTCGCGCATCGCTGGTCGCTTCGGTTGTCGCGCGATTCGACACGGAAGCGCCCGAACCCTGTCTCTCGGGCGCCGGAGAAGTAGCTATGCGGAATTGATAGAAAAAGACACCGATTTACTTCCGACCTTTCTCCTTGTGTAATAATTCGCCATGCAGGGTTTTAAAGATTTTGGTAGCGAGGAAATCGAGCCGGTATGGAGTACCGCAACTCCGATCCAGCACTCGATTCACACCTGAATTACCGTCTCCATTTACGATTCCGCAAACGAAAACGGAAACGAAAGCGAATACGTAAACAGTCCCCACAGGACCATCGCCGACCAAACGCTTTAGCGGAAACCCGCCGTAATACGGGCCACGGTGCCCGAACTCGAAGACCCGCTCGAAATCGGCGGTGTGGAACTCCCCAACCGGCTCTACCGCGCGCCGCTGCTGGAGTGTGCCGGTGAGGGGTCCGACGCCGCCGACCGACTCCGGAGCGAACTCGAACCCGCCGCGGAGTCCGGCGCGGGCCTCGTCTTCCAAGGGGCGGCCCCCGTCCGCGAGTCGGGCGGCCGGGTCGCGCCGTCGATGACCGGCTTCGCCGACGACGAGTTCGTGGCGGGCCTCTCGGAACTCACCGACGCCGTCCACGACCACGGCGGGCGAATCTTCGTCCAGCTCGACCACGGCGGCCTCCGGAGTCTGGAAGCGTGGCACGCCGAGTACCGCCGGGCGAACCCGGACCTCCGGCAGCTCGCGGTGTCCCGACCGCCGTGGCCGCTCCGGCTGCTCGACCGGCTCGGGTTCCTACATTTCGACGCTCGCGTGCTCACGACTGCGGAGGTGTACGACCTCGCAGCCGACTTCGGTCGCGCCGCGGCCCGCGCGGCCGACGCGGGCTACGACGGAATCCACCTCGCGGGGGCGAACATGGGCATGCTCCAGCAGTTCCTCTCGCCGTTCTACAACCGCCGCGACGACGAGTTCGCCGACGGCGTGCGCTTTCTGGAACTCGTCCACGACGAGATCCGCGAGCGAGCGGGCGACCTCCCGCTGGTCGTCAAGGTGCCCGCCGAGACCGAGACCCCGCCGTTCGTCCGCCGCCGGCTAAGCGCGGACGACGCGGTCGAGATCTGCGAGCGCCTCGGCCGGGTCGGCTACGACGCGGTCGCACCCGTCCGGGTGTCGACGTTCTGGGACATGAGCATCGTGCGCGGCGAGTTTCCCGAGCGAGCGTGGCGCGACGAGCGCTTCCGCGAGGGGTACGCCGCGGCGTTCGGGAGTCGTTGGCGGGCCGCACTCGTCGCCGCGGCCAACCGCGCGGAAGCAGTGGTCTACGACTTCGACGCGGCGTGGAACGCCGACCTCGCGCGCCGCGTTCGCGAGCGGGTCTCGATCCCCGTCCTGCTAGAAGGCGGAATTCGGACCCGAGAGCAGATCGACGAACTGCTCGGGGACTCGTCGGGGGGAGACACCGGAATTTCGCCGGCCTGCGACGCGGTGGGGATGGGGCGGCCGTTCTACGCCGAACCACGGCTTCCGGCTCGGCTGTTGCGGGAGGAGCGAGGACAGCGCGGCGAACTGGAGCGGGAAGGCGCGTACGAGCGGTAGGTCTCGGCCGTACGGGGTGGTCACGTGGAACTCTCCACGGCACCACCCGATTGGGCCGACCGTGTTCTCCGGACGCCAACCGTTACGTGCGCGCCGTCCCAACCTCGACCATGACGCGCGAGATCACTCACGAAGCGACCGGCCCGATCAAACTCGACGAGAGCGACATCGACGACGAGAAGGGCGACATCGCGGTCTGCCTCTGCGGCCTCTCCGGCGACTACCCGTTCTGCGACGGCTCGCACCGCGCCGCCGAGAGCGAGGCCGACGACGCGGTGTACAAGTACGAGAACGACGCGGCCGACGGCGAGCGCCGCGAGATCGAGGAGTTCGTCTTCGCCGACGAGGGCTCGGAGTAATCCCACACGCGAACTCAGACTATTTCCCGGAGCCGGTCGCGCACGTCCGCGAGCGCAACCGTCTCGACGCCCGCCTGTTCCGGTTGGCCTTCAGCTACTCCGAATCCTCGGCCCGTCAGCACCGCGACAGCGTGCTCTTCAGACCCGATCGCACCCGATTCCGAGAGCGTCCGAATTCCGGCGAGCGCGGTCGCGGAGGACGGTTCGACCGCGAATCCGGCCTCGGTCGCCAGCAGGTCCTTCGCGTCCAGAATCTCCTCGTCGGGCACCGAGACCACCGCGCCGCCCGTCTCCCGGGCCGCAGCGAGAGCCCGCGTCCCGCTCGGCGGGTCCGGGTTGGCGATGGAGTAGGCGACCGTCTCTCCGGGATCCGTGAGCGGCGTCACCTCGTCGGCTCCGTCGCGGGAGGCTCGCGCGATGGGATCGCAGGCCGCGGCCTGCACGAGGTAGAGCCGCGGCCTGCTCGGCGCGGACGACTCTTCTGAGTCGTCCGCGCCGAGCAAGCCGGCATTCTCAAGCTCTCGCAGGGCCTTCCACGCCGCGCTGGCGTGGCCCCCGCTGCTGACCGGGAGGACGATGGCGTCCGGTACGGGGGGCTCGGGGCCGCCCGCTCCGTCCCCGCGGGCGAACGCCTCGCAGATCTCCAGCGCGGTGGTCTTCTGGCCGGCGACCCGAAGCGGGGAGTCGGAGTTGACGAACGCGACGGGTGTGTCCGATTCGACGGTCTCGCGGTAGAGCGCGCCGTAGTCGCCCGCCACGCAGAGGACTTCGGGGTCGTACGCCGCGATGGCGGCGAGTCGTTCCGGAGCGATGTCGGCGGGCACCAGCACCAGCGCGTTCGCGCCGACTCCCGCCGCGTTCGCGGCCACGCTGACCGCCATGTTGCCGTGCGAGACGGTGCCGAGCCACGCGGAATCCCCGGATTCCGCGTGGCTCGGCACCGTCTCGGCCGCTGTGGACTTCTCCACCCCTGCACTCGCGCCCGACTCCGCATTCTCGCCCGCGACCCACGCCGCCCCGACCGCGCTCCCGCGGTCCTTGAAACTCCCCGTCGGGTTCGCGCGCTCGTCTTTCAGCCAGAGGGTACACCCCGCGGCGTCGTCGAGGCGCGCGGCGCGGACGAGCGGGGTGTCGCCCGCGGCGGCTGCGACGCCGTCGACTCCCTCGACTCGTTGCGCTATCTCGCTCGGCAGGAGGTCGGCGTAGCGACCGATTCCGGTTCGATTACCGGCTGCGGGCTTCGAGTCCGGCCAGTCGAACGCCCCGGCTCTCCCGCTCGCGTCGAACCAGAGCGGTTCGCCGCAGTCACAGCGCTGGCGGTCGGGGAACGCGGCGGTCGCGCCGCACCGGTAGCAGACGAGCGCGGGCGGGTCGCGTTCTTGGGGGTCGTCGTCGCTCATTCCCGGCTCACTCCATCGCGTCCTGGTAGGAGTCCTGCGCGCGCTCGGCCCCGGCCGCGAGGTAGCCCGCGTCCACGCCGACGATCTGGTAGTCGTAGCCGTAGTCGGCCCAGAGCCGGATCTCGTCGTCTGTGGTCGCCAGCGTTCCGACCGGAGTGTCCGACTCGTGGGCGGCGTCGAGCACGTCCTCGACGGTCCCCCGGAACCGGTCGGACTCGTACTCGCCGAACACGTCCAGCGAGCCAGAGAGGTCCGCGGGGCCGACCAGCAGGGCGTCGACGCCCTCCACCGCAGCTATCCGGGACGCGTTCTCGACAGCCTGCTCGGTCTCGACCTGCACGATCACGGTGGGGTCCGGCGTGGCGCTGTCGACCTGCGCGGAGAGGTCCCGGCCGTAGTCGTTACCCCGCGACCCTGCGATGCCTCGAACGCCCTCCGGCGGATAGCGCGTGGCCTCGACCGCCGCACGGGCCTCGTCGGCGGACTCGACCATCGGCACCAGAACACCGGAAACGCCGGTGTCCAGCAGGCGCTTGATACGCACCGGGTCGTTCCACGGCGTGCGAGCGAGCGGGGTCGTGTATTCGTCGCCCGCGGATTCGATAGCCCGGGCGAGGTTCGCCACGGTTTCGAGGTCGGTCGGCGCGTGCTCGGTGTCGATCACCGCGAAGTCGGCGTCGCGGGCGCACACCTCCGCGACGGCCGGGTGGCCCACGGAGAGCCAGTGGCCGACGACTGGTTCGCGCGCTCGGAGTCGCTCCTCGAACTCTCTCGCTCGGGAGTCGGTCATGGCCGAGGCGTGGACGGCCACGGGCAAGTAGGTTTGCGACGCGGCAGGACGATTGCGACGCGGCAGGACGGCCGCGCTCGCGGGACGATGACTGTCAAATCCCGCGAAAGGCGTCCGCTCGGCGCGAAATACCGGTCCTACCGAAACGGCCATCCGTCCCCCGTTCGAGAGCTACGGACGTTCGATGACCCGTTCGCTCACCGCGTACGTCGACTATCGGGTGAGCGTGGCCTTCGTCGGGACCGTCCTGAAGTACATCGGCGTCACGCCGCTGTCCTGCTCGTTCTGGCGCTCTTCTACGGCGAGGGCCCGCTCCCGTTCGTCGCGCCGAGCGTCGCCATCGCCACGCTGGGAAGCTGTACATGGTGTTCCTGATGTGGATCGGTCGGCTGGAGCTGCTATCGGTGCTCGTCATCTTCACGCCGTCGTTCTGGCGGCGGTGACGGCGCTCTGTGCCCGATGTCCATCCGTCAGCGCGCGCTGATCGTCTTCCTAAAGGCATCGCTGACTCGTCTTTCCTCCGGGTTCGCGATGATTCGACCTCTACCCGGCGCGTGCTGGCGTCTTGGCGAGCGACGTGAGCCACGGCTCGTGGGCGCGTTGCTCCCACGGCGTCTCGACGAGTGAAACGAGTCGAGATTCGTCGGAACTTGCTTCCGGCGGTGTTCATGCGGCCACTGAGGCTGGGAAGGTCTGAGAGGCCTACTGTCGCGGTGCGGTCGCGGTTGTGAGGCGGTCTCTCACGTGCCTCGGCAGTAGCTAGCCCACTCGTAACTTCGAAAGCCAGCGCGAAAGGAGGAACCACGTTCAAAAATACCAACTACGACCCGGCTACTGCGCGCGGACGCTCAGCACGATGAAGACGTACCCCACCGTCGTCACCGCGTAGTTGACGGTCAGCAGGACGCGACTCGCCGAGAACTCCGTGAGGAACGCGCTGTAGGTGGTCGCCGCGGCCGCCGCGACGACGAGGCAGAAGCCGATGCAGAGCAGCAGCATCGCCTGATTCTCCGTTTCGATGTACGCGCGAGCGGCCATCCCGACGAGCGCGAGCCCCACCACCACCAGCGCGACGCTGAGGCTGACGTACACGACTTCCAACGGTTGCAGTCCAGCCACTACCATCGGTTGCATTTCGCTACTACGTTGGCGGATGTGTTCCAATGTTTTAAAAGTGGTAGGTCGGTATCACAGAAGATAATTAGCGGGCGGCGGGACGGCGAGGACTCCGCGCTCGGTCACCGTTCGAGTGCCTCGGCCAGCGTCTCGACCGGGTGGGACGGCCGGTGGGTCTCCAGTTGCGAGCGACACGACGCGCCGGGCGCGACCACCACGTCCGCGTCGGCCTCCGATATCTGGTCGCGCAGGATATCGCCGATGGCCTGCGAGAGGTCGTAGTGTTCGGCGTGGTAGCCGAAGCTGCCGGCCATCCCGCAGCAGCCCGAGTCGAGCGCGGCCACGTCGTAGCCCGCCGCGTCGAGCACCCTCGCGGCGTGGTCGTCGGTCCCGAGCGCCTTCTGGTTGCAGTGGCCGTGGTAGGCCAGCCGTTCGTCGGGCGCGTCGAAGTCGATGCGGTCGACCGCACCGGTCCGGTCCAGGTACTCGCAGACGCCGTACGCCCCGTCGGCGAGCGCGCGGGCGGGGGGCCGGGGCCGCGCCC
>NZ_QLVG01000086.1 GCF_003382685.1 Halorussus litoreus
CGCCGGCGGGACGAGGAGGTCGTTCGGCCCAGTCTCAACCCGGCCGTAGGTCCGGCAGACGGGAGCCCTCCGGGCCAGCGCCTCGCGGGCGTCCGCGGGGAGCGCCGACCGCGTGGCGATCCACGCCACACTTTCGAAGTCGGTTCCCTCGAACCCGTCGCTCTCGACCAGTTCGCGGTACTCGGTCGCGCCGGCGAACAGCGCGGTCGCGCCCTCCTCGGCCACCGCAGCGAGGGTCGAGTCCGGGTCGAACGCGCGCAGGACGACGACCGTCCCGCCGACGTACAGCAGCGGGAGCACCAGTCGGTGGAGCCCGTCGGTGTCCGAGAAGGGAACGAGCGCGGGCGCGCAGTCGCCCCTGCCGAGGCCCCACGCCGCGACCGCGGTGATGCAGTTCCACTCGACCGCGCGGGCCGGGAGGTCCACGACGCGCGAGGCGGTCCGGGGGTTCTCGTTCAGCGACTCGCCCGGCCGATTGCTCCCCTCGCGTTCGCCCGCCGTCGTTCGGGTTTCGCCGACGGCTGGCCGGTCAGCCCGTTCCGTTCGGTGGAGGTACAGCAGCGAGTCCTCGGGATCGGGGTCGACCCGCTCGTACTCCTCGCCGTCCTCGCGGGCGAGTTCCTCGAAGGAGTACGACTCGTCGTCGGGCACCTCCCGGACGAGGTCGCGCTGGGCAGTCTCGTGGACGACCACCGCGGGGTCGACCGTCTCCAGCGGCCCCTCGACGGTCGCGGGCGTGAGCCGGTGGGAGACGGGCGCAAGCACCGCGCCGAGTCGCCGGACCGCGAACAGCAGCGCCAGCGTCTCGACCCGATTGCGCGAGACGACCGCCACGGGGTCGCCGGCTTCGACCCCCAGTGCGGAGAGTCTGCGGGCCATCCCGTCGGCCTCGGAGTCGAGCGCGGCGTAGCTGACCCGCCGGTCGGCCGAGGTGTCCACCACCGCAGTCCGATCCCCCCAAAGGTCGGCCCGCTGCGCGAGCGAGAGCGTCATGACGAGTGGTTCGACGCCCCCGGACGTATGCGTTGTTGCAGTGGCGGGGCGACGGACTGATAGTAGATACATCTCCGAATGCTCGGGGGTTTCATGGAAAAAACCATAACCTCGGCGTCAATCCCTAGCTGTATGAGTTCCGATACGAGACCGACGGTCGAGGACGTGATGTCCGCACCGCTGGAGACGATCGCCGAGGACGCGACGGTGCGGGAGGCCACCCAGCGCATGCGCGAGAAGGACATCAGCGCGCTGGTCGTCCGGACTACGCCGCGGGCGATCATCAGCAGTACGGACGTGCTCGACGCCGTGGCGCAGGGCCGCGACCCCGCGGAGTTGATGGTCTCGGACGTGATGACGACCGACGTCGAGACCGCGACTCCGGACCTGTACATGGAGGAGGTCGCTGCGATGATGACCACCTACGGCATCAAGCACCTCCCGGTCGTCGACGACGGCTACGTCGGGATGGTCTCCTCGACCGACGTCACCAGCCACCTCTCCTAGTTCTCCGCTCTCAGTCGAGGGCGGGCCCGGTCGTTTCTCCACCGTTATTCCGCTCGATGTTCCTCCAGAAAGCCCACCAGTGCGTCGTTGACCGCCTTCGACTGCTCGACGAAGAAGAGGTGTTCGCCGGGGAACTCGCGGAACTCGCCCTTCGGCAGCCCGTCGGCGAGCAGGCGTCCGTTCTCGGGGGGAACCACGCCGTCGTCAGCGCCGTGGGCCACCAGCGCTGGAATCGTGATCTCGTAGAGCCAATTGCTCGCGTCGAAGTCGGCCATCGCGTCGAAGTGGGCCTGGGCGACCTCGCGGTCGGCGTCCTCCGCCGCGCGCCACTCGACGATGCGGTCGACCAGTTCGTCGGTCGCGAGCAGTTCCTCGCCAGCCACGGGGTCGAGCGACGCCCGGAGCGCTGCGGGGTCGTCGCGGCCGGCCGCGAGCTGCTCGCGGACCTCCGGGGGAATCGACTCTGCTCGGGGACCGCCGGGTGAGGTGCCGAGCAGCGAGAGCGTCGCGGCCCGCGAGTGGTCGAGGGCGTACCGGAGCGCGACCATCCCGCCGAGTCCCGCGCCGACGAGGTGGGCCCTGCGCGCCCCGCAGTCGGCCAGCACCGCGTCGAGGTCCTCGGCCATCGTCGCGACGCTGTACTCGCTATCCGTATCGGCAACCGGGCGGTCGGACTCGCCCGTGCCCCGCGTGTTCACGACCACGATCTGGTGTGGTCCCGCAAGCGCGGGGAACTGCCAGCTCCACTGCCACGCGCCGTACCCCGCGTCGGCGAGGAGCACGACCGGCTCGTCCGTCGCTCCGCCACCGCTTCCGGCGCGCTGTTCGTCCGTCCCGCCGACCTCGTAGTAGATGGAGACGCCGTCGTTGTCCGCGTAGGGCATTGGCGGGCGTTCGGCCCGGCCGCGCTTCAAGCGTTCCGTTCGGAACGGCCGCGGATCCACAGTTCCGTTCGACCCGACGCGATGACGGGTCCTTTTTGACACCCCTCCGTCAACTCCGAAGCCATGAAGGCCATCAAGGACAGCGTCCACGACCACATTCCGGTCTGCGACCTCGCCGCGGACCTGCTCGACACCCCGGCGCTCCAGCGACTCCGGTACGTCAAGCAGCTCAGCACGGTCCGTCTGGTCTACCCCTCCGCGAACCACACTCGGTTCGAGCACAGCCTCGGCGTCTACCACCTCGCGCGGCGAGCCCTCGACAGCCTCGGCGTCAAGGGCGAGCGAGCGCTCGCGGTCCGGGCGGCCGCCCTGCTCCACGACGTGGGCCACGGGCCGTACGGCCACCAGACCGAGGGCATCATCCAGCGCCGGCTCGGCCGCCACCACGACGAACTGGGCGACCTGCTCGCCGACGGCGTCCTCGCGGAGAGTCGCATCCCCGCCGTCCTCGAATCGCACGGCCTCGACCCGGACGAGGTTGCCGCGCTGGTGGCCGGCAAGGGGCGGCTCGGCCAGCTCGTCGCGGGCGAACTCGACGTGGATCGGATGGACTACCTCGTCCGGGACGCCCACCACACCGGCGTGCCGTACGGCACCATCGACTACTCGCGCCTGCTGGCCGCGCTCCGGTTCCGCGACGGGAATCTCGTGCTCTCGGCGGGCAACGTCCAGACAGCGGAGGGGACGCTGGTCGCCCGCGCGCTGATGAACTCGACGGTGTACCGCCACCACGTCTCGCGCATCGCGGGCGCGATGCTCGAACGCGCGGGCGAGCGGCTGCTGGATTCGACCGACCTCGCCCCGGAGTCGTTCGCGCGGATGACCGACGACCGACTGCTCGGCGCGCTCCGCGAGTGCGAGGCGACAGAGGACGCCGCCCGGCGGCTCGAACGCCGGGACCTCTACAAGCGCGCGGTCTGGGCCAAGCTCGACGCGGTGCCCGACGCGGTCGTGACGGCCGACCACGAGCAGGTCCGGGCGTTCGAGCGCGAGATAGCGGCCACGGCGGAAGTCCCGCCGGAGGCCGTGCTGGTCGACGCGCCGGGCGAACCCGGCATGCCCGAGACCTCGACCCGCGTGGTCGTGGACGGCGAGGTCCGGAAGCTGGCCGACGAGTCGCCGCTGGTCGAGGGGCTGCGCGCGGCCGGGCGAGCGCAGTGGCGACTCGGCGTGTACGCGCCCGAAGAGCGAATCCCCGAGGTCGGCGCGGCGGCCGAGCGCGTGCTCGGCGTCGAGGTCTGAGCCGTCAGTACCCCTGTCCGCCGCCGTATCGCGAGCGACGACCGCCCTGTGTTGGACTCCCGCCCTGCATCCGACCATGCGTCGATTGCTGACCACGCATCGACTGCTGGCTCTGTGTCGGCTGCCGGCTCTGTGTCGGCTGCTGACCCGGCGCGGACTGTTGGCCCTGCATCGACCGCTGATTCCGCGTGGACTGCTGGCTCTGCGTCGGCACGCCGGGACTCCGCGGAACCGCCTCCGGTTCGACGGCTTGCAGGTGCGCTTCGAGGAAGTAGAGCTGTTTGTCCACCTCGCGGGAGAGTTCGGTGTACATGTCGGCGGTGTCCTCGTCGCCGTGCTCGACTGCGATCTCGATGTCGCGCCGGAGGCTGTTGGCGTGGACGCCCACGCGCTCGACCAGCGCTTCGACGTACTCCGGACCGGTGGTCGCGTCCGGCGGTAGCTCCGGAATGTGCGTGCTCGCGGCGGCGTCCCGGACCGTGCCGGTCGCCTCACCGCCCAGCGCGGTCGTGCGCTCGGCGATGATATCGACGTGCTCGTTCAGCGTCTCGGCGATCTCGTCGAACAGCAGGTGGAGCTGGTAGAAGTTCATCCCCTTCACGTTCCAGTGGGCGACCTTGGCCTGCGTCATCAGGTCGGTCGTGTCTGCGAGCGTGGCGTTGAGCATCCCGACGACCGCTTCCCGGGTCTGGTCCGGAAGCTCGACTGCGGTTCGGTAAGTGCGTGATCGGCGTGGCTGCTGGCCGTGTTCCTGTGGATTGGTACTCCCAAGTGGCGTGCCTGTGACTCCCTGTTGCTGTCGTTGGAAACTCATGTCTCTCCCCACGCTCTCCACGACGACTTCGGGCAAGAAGGTTCGGGCGAAGGGAGAGGTGAGCGAGAAAATCTAGCTCTCGTCAAGAAGCAGTCCGGCGTTAGCGTAGGTTCCACTAACCACCCGGCGCGCGCTGGCGCGAGTTTATCTCGCGCCATACTGTGCGAGGGACGACCGAGCGGAGCGAGGGAGGAGGTTGGGGAGGTTCGAGGCCCGCGGTTGCGGTCGCAGTGCAGTGGCTGTGCGGTCACGCCTCGGCTCAAGCAGTAGCTAGTTCAGTCGAGTTCACGGCAGATGAGGACGACGCGGTGAAGCTAGCTATTGCTTGAGCCTCGGCGTGACCGCAACTGCACCGCGACCGCACCTCGTCCTCCCCAGCCGCCTGCGTTGTCTGCGAACTACGTTCGCAGAGCAGCGAGACGCCGCAGGGGTCTCGCAAGCCTCGGTCGCGTCGCTCCACTGTCTCCAGAAATCGGAGATTTCTGGGATGACGAAAATCTCCGATTTTCGAACCACGCTACTCGTCCCTCGCGCGGTATGGCGCGACACGAGGTCGCGCCTCCACGCGCCGGGATTCCAAGAGTAAACGTAGCAATGCAGTCGCTGAGGGGAGCCAGTTTATTCTGCGGAAACAACGGCCTCATTTTGGACTCAGTCCGCGTCAGCGAGCGCCTCCTCGTAGTAGGCCAGCGGGTGCGAGATGGTGTCACAGCGCGGGTCCTCGACCTCGCTCTCCTCGTCTGCGACCGGGCACTCGCCGTACGCCTCCATGGTCGCACACGAGGGCGGGGCGTACTGCGCGCCCGACTCGTCGGCGACGCGCTCGGCGCGGTAGCGCAGCGCTCGCGCTTCGGTCTCGCCGTCGACGCCGCAGAGCGCGAGCAGCTCCTCCTCGTCGGCGTTCGCGCTCGCCAGAAACGACACCAGCGCGAACTCGGCGTGGGGCGAGAGGCTCTCGCCCGCCTGCGCGCGCTCGACCAACGCGGACGCGCACGGCGGGAACTGCTCGGGCGCGAGCACGTCGATGTCGCGGGTCACGTCCACCTCAGAGAAGGTGTCCTCCAGCTCGGCGACTTCGTCCGTGAGCCCGTCCGCGATCTCGTCGGGCACCGTGGTCGGCAGCCCCGTTTCGACGCGCTGGCGGACCGCCTCCCGAAGGAGTTCGTTGAGTTCGTCGGCCGAGAGGGCCACCTTGCCCTCGGCGAGTTCCCGGCGGACCAGCCGCCAGCGCTCGCCGTCGAAACCGGACGCGAGCCGGAGGTACGCCGTCACCTCCATCGCGAATCCCTCGTCGCGGTCGTCGGGGCCGGCTGTCTCGCCTCGCCCCGCAGTATCGCCTCGCCCCGCAGTATCGCCCCACCCCGCAGTATCGACCTTCCCCGAGAGGTCGAACTCGTGGAGGACGTACCGCAGCGGGACCTTCCCGTTCTCCGGAGCCCTCGCGTCGTCGTCGAGCGCCTCGAAGTCCGCGGTGAACCGCTCGAACGCAGTTTGAGCCTCCGCGGTCGCGTACTTCTCGACCACGCCCGGCATGTCGAGCAGCGAGACCAGCACCCGCGCTACCGGATACGAGAGGAGTTCGGCCTGCACGCCGGGATGGCGCTGGCCCTCGGGCACGTCGACCGTGCCGTCGAGCAGCGCGCGCTCGACCCGCTGGACCCCTCGCTCGACCGCCGGATGGCGGGTCCCACCGGTCTCGCCGGCGCGGATGATGTCGGCGAGGCCGAGGTCCGCTTCCCGGACCGCCTCGCGGGCGGATTCGAGAAACGGGTAGTTGGCGTGGACCGGATCCATACTCGCTCCATTTCGGGCGACCCCGATAAACGCGACGGTCGCCAGCGCCACTCGGCGCGCGTCCTCGTTTCCGGCGTGGACCGACCAGTAGTGTTCAGATAAGCGCAGCCACTGACCAGTTGCGCTCGGAGACTCACATCTCACCCCTGGTGGACTGAAAGGGCGAGGGCTTTCGAGGACTCCTCGACAGTTCTAATCGTTTACCTGAATACTACCCCCGACCCACCGCAGGCTTTGAGAGGCCACCCTGCGTCGGTCGAGCCATGACCGAGTCGGCTGCGGAGACGGCCCGCGCGTACTACGAGGCCATCGACGCCCAACGCTACGACCGATTCGCCGAGCTGCTCGTGCCGGGGGTCGTCCACGAGCGCCCGGACCGGACGTTCGAGGGCCGCGAGACGCTGGTGGAGTTCATGCGCGACGGCCGGCCGAGCACGAACACGTCCCACGAGATCGACGCGGTGTACACCGAGCAGGCCGCCCCGCACGAGCAGGCGGCCCTGAACGAGCAGGCGGCCCCGCGCGGCGACCTCCCCGAGGTCGCC
>NZ_QLVG01000087.1 GCF_003382685.1 Halorussus litoreus
CCGCCGGTGCTGGTTGTCGGCAGCCATCCACGGCCACCGACGCTGGTTGTCGGCAGCCGTTCCCGGCCGCCGACGCAGGCTGTAGTCGACCGTCGACCCCTCTCGAAGCGGCCGCCGCTCCGCAGGTAAGAATCAGCGATGCCGATACCCTTTTAGCCCTCCCACAGGTACCACGGCTACATGGTCGCAGAGACGATGGATCGAGTTCCGCACGAGCAGTAGCGTAGTATCACGAAGTAGCAGGATCTCACGAGTGAGTATTACTGGGGGTGTTCGAGCGTGCTGACCACTGGCGAGACGGTCGTCGAGACGGGGCTGGACGCGGCCGCACTCAAGCCCGCCGAGTGCGACGTGTCGCGCGCGCTCGACCTCCCGTTCGAGACGGTCACGGTCGACTACGAGGGCCGCGAGCACCTGCCCGATGACGACCTGCTGGCCCGCATCGCGGCGGATAAGGAGCTTCGACTGACGACTCCCGTCCGCGCCGCGGGGTTCGACCCGCTCGGCGACGACGGGCAGGACGAGGCCCTCCCCGAGGGCGTTCGCCGGGTCGCGGTCGCCGGACACCCCGCCTATCTCACCGACGAGGAGCGCGGAAAGGCGGTCGCGCCCCGGCTTCGGGCCGCGGTCGAGCGCGACCCCACCGCGTGGGTCGGCACCGAGGGCGTCGAACGCGTCGCGCTCGCCACCGGCGCGACCCAGTTCGAACTCCTCTCGCGAGCCTCCGAGCGCGACCTGCGGGCGCTCAGGGCCGCCGGGTTCGACGGCGAACTCGCGGTGTACGCGCCCACGGTGCTGACCGACGACGAGGACGCGGTGCTGGACGCCGTCGGGGCGTACGCCGCCCGGCGCGGTCCCGTCGCGAGCGCGCTCCCCGACGGCGCGGCGACCGACGCGAGCGCGTCCGGTCGCGCGCGGGAGGTCCTCTCGAAGGCGGTCCGGGACTACGCGCTGGTCGGCACGCCCGCCGAGGTCGGCGAGCGGGTGGCCGACCTGAAGGCGGCCGGGGCCGACCTCGTCGTCGGCTACCCCGCCCGCGGCGTCGAGGAGTTCGTCGGGTAGGTCCAAGCGGCGACAACTGAGTGGGCACCACTCCGATTTCTCGCCCCGTTTTCCGAAGGTCCATCCGACAGGCACCCGTAGTGTCACCCATGCCTACGTTCGTCGAGGAAGTGCAGGCGGTCGCGGCCGACGACGCTCCGGAGTTCCGACGCCGGGTGTCGGCCCGCATCGAGGCGGTGGACGACGCCGTCGGTGTCCTCGAAGCGTGGACCGGCGCGAGCCGCGAGACGCGGACCGAACTGGCCTCGAAGTACGAGACCGCCAAGTCGCTCGCGAGGGACGAGATCCGGGAGGCGCGCGCGGTCGGAGACGACGCCGATTGCGCATCTGATTCCGAGTCGGACGACCAGCCGGCCGCCCAGAGCCCGGAGGCCACTTCGCCCGAGGACCTGCTCGCACATCCGGACGTGTCCGAGGACACCAAACAGCGGCTCCGCGAGTACAGCACCAAACTCCACGCGTTCCTCGACGAAGAGCAGTCCTACGAGGAGGCCCGCGAGCAGCTGCGGGTCGCGCTCGAAGCCGAACTGGCCCTCTACCAGCGACTGCTGTCCGACGTGGAGGTCGGAACCGCGTCGGTGCGAGACGCGCAGGCGGCGCTCGCCCGGTTCGCGCGCTCGGAGACGCCGGGACCGCCGAACGTGACCGCGACCGACGTGCTGCTCGACGCGGGGACCGGCGACGAGTGACTGGACAGTTCTAAGTTCCCGACCATCCTCCTCCCGACCATGCCCCCGACGCATCTCGAACGCGCGACGAGCGGATCGCTCGAACGACTCTCCAACGCTCCGACGTGCTCGGACGAGCGACCGCTGGCGGTCACCGAGTCGCGGGAGCAGCGATGAAGGTCGCAGTAATCGGTGGCGGCGCGGTCGGCGTCACCGCGGCCTACGACCTCGTGTGCCGGGACGCAGAGGTCGTGCTGTACGAGAAGAGCGAGATCGGGAGCGCGAGCACCGGCCGAGCCGCGGGCGTGCTCTACGACGCCTTCGCGGCCCCAGAGGACGCGCGGGTCGGTGACCGTGCGCTGGAGCGATTTCGCGAGTTCTCGGGTGAGGGTGACTTCGAGTTCCGCGAGACGCCGTACGTCTGGTTCGCGCGCGAGGGCGACGAGAAGCGCGCCGAGGCGGTTCGCGAGCAGGTCGAGCGAATGCGCGAGCAGGACCGCGACGTCTCGCTCGCCGACCCCGACGACCTCCGGGGGCGATTCCCCGCGGTCAACTGGCGCGACGTGGCTGTCGCCGCGGTCGCGGAGAACGCGGGCCACGCCGACACGGGGAGCTACGCCGACCTGGTTGCTGAAAAAGCTCGGGAAGTCGGGGCCGAAATCAGAACCGGCGTCGAGGCCGAACTCGAAGTCGAAGCGGAAGTCGAATCCGAAGTCGACGGGCTCGGACTGCGCGGCGTCGACGCCGCGCAGTCCGAGTCCTCCGATGCGGAGCCCTTCGACGCGGTCCTCGTGGCCGCGGGCGCGCACACGAAGCGCGTGCTCGCCCGGGCGGGAGTCTCAGTCCCACTCAAGCCCTATCGGGTACAGGCGCTGACCGCCGGATTCGCGGAGAACCGGCGCGAGGACCTGCCGATGGTGTACGACGCGACTGGGGGATACTACCTCCGGCCCCATCCCGAGGGTCTGCTGGCGGGCGACGGCACCGAGGAGGTCGAGAGCGACCCGGACGACTGGAAGCGCGCGGCCGACCGCGAGTTCCGCGAGATCACCCGCGAGCGACTCGGCCACCGACTCGGCGAGTTCGGCGCGACCCGGGAGTCGTGGGCGGGCCTCTGCGTGGCGACGCCCGACCGCGACCCGCTGCTCGGCGAGGTGCGCGACCGCCTCTACGTGGCGGCGGGCTGGCAGGGCCACGGGTTCATGCGCTCGCCGGCGCTCGGCGAGGCGGCGGCTGAAGCTGTTCTCGGCGAGAATCCCCTGCCGACGTTCGCCCCGACGCGGTTCGACGGCGACGAGGTATTCGAGATCAGCGAAGGAATGGCGGTGGAGTAGGCCGATGGTAAAACAGAGCGATAGAGTAGAGCGGATGCGGTCGTTGCTGCGGACTTCTCGTCTAGTAGTTACGCCTCGACCGACTCGCCGTCGGGCTCGTCGGTCGCTCCCTCGGCGCGCTTGGGCACCCGGACGCGGAGCGTCCCCTGCTCGGTGAGCGTCGCGGACGCCTCCTCGGCGTTCACCACGGCGTCGGCCGGGAGTTCGGCTCGCCCGTCGAGCGAGAGGCCCCGGCCCGGAAACACCATCTCGAACCCCTCGTAGAAGTCCCGGAAGCGGTCGATGCGCACGAGCACGGCCCCTTCTGCGTATCGGACCTGCACGTCGCTGCCGGTCGCGCCCGGCGCGTCGAACACCGCGAGGTAGGCGTCGCCGCTCTCCAGCACGTCGACCGGGAGGGGCTTGGACTCCTGAACCTTGCTCGCCGCCCGCCCGACGCGCCGGAGGACGGTGCTGCCGAGCGACCGACCGATCTCGCGGATGGTCATAGCTCGATCTCGTGGAGGGTGTCGGTTCGGTTGCAGTACGGGCACTCGAAGTCCTCGAGCCCCACGTCGTCGGGCATGTCGTAGGTGTAGTGCATCTCGAACATGTCCAGTTCGCACTCGTCGTTCGTACACTCGACTTCGAGCGTGGCGGGCATACCCGAACCTAACGCCCCGGTGACTATAAACGCGAGGGCTTCGGCGAGAACGCGCCGCGCCAAAGCGCGCGAGGTCTGCGCGAGGGACCCGAGCGAAGTCTCGGCAGTCCCAGCCCGCGCAGGCCGCAGTCCGAGCAGCAACGTCTGCCGGTGGAGCTGACCGCGTTCATGCGGTCGGCGAGGCTGGGGCGGTCTGAGAGGCTGATGCGGAGCGATGCTGTGCGGTCGCGATGCAGTCTCTCCGATGCGCAACCAGTAGCCCACCCCTGAAAAACAGGCATTCGGTATCGCTCGAATCACTTGCCGTTTCCTTTACCGTTTCCGTGGCCCTTGCTCTCACCGCGACCGTTGCCGTTTCCGCGGCCGCTTCTCTCGCCGCGGCCACGACCATTACCGCGTTCTCGCCCATCCTCGTCGTTTTCGCGGTCGTCGCCGTTGTCGCGACCGTTGCCGCGTCCTCGATTTTCGCCGCGGTCGTCCTCGTCATCGCTCTCCCGTTCATCCTCGTCGTCCTCATCTTCGTCGTCGCTTTCGCGTTCTTCTTCGGTGTCGTCGCCGTCGTCTGCTGACTCACGCTCGCGTTCTTCGTCCTCGTCTCTCTCGTCGTCGCTATCCTCGTCGTCATCCTCAGTCTCTTCGTCCTCACCACCGCGCGGGACGAGGTCCACGTCGGCAGTTCCGACGACCGACTGCCCAGCGTCGATTTTCCCTTCCAGTTCGAGCGCGCCGGTGTTCCAGTCCACGTCCAGGTCGTCCATCCGGAAGAGCAGTTTCAGGTCCGTCTGCCCGTCGCCATCCGCGTCGGTTCGGATTCGCTTCGAGGGAGCAGCGCTCGCCGGTCCGAACGAGATCTCCCCGAGCGCGGTCGCGTCGAATCCCTCCCCGGAGTAGACAACGACCGGCAGACGGCCGTGGCTCCGGGGGTTGACCTTTCCGGGGAGAATCTCGACGGCGGCCGAGATCGGCCCCGCGGACTGTTCGTCGTCTTCAGTGGTCTGTTTCTCTTCGGTCGTCTCCTCGTCAGCTGTCGTCGTTTCCTCGGTCGTGGTCTCCTCCGTCGTCGTCTCGGTCCGCGTCGTCGTCGTCGAGCCACAGGTCCCCGGCCGAATCGTCAGCGGTTGATCCAGCGCCAGCGAGACCCGGTCGGGGTCGCTCCGGTCGCCCGAGAGGAACTCCCAGTCGGTGATCTCGCCCTCGTAGTAGTCGCCGTAGAGGGCCGCGTCCTCGTTGAACGCCGGGTCGACCGTCACCGCGAAGTCGTCGCCGAGCGGTCGGTACGCCCCGCCGTCCGTGCGGCCGCCGCTCCACGTCCAGTCGACGGTCCACCCCGAGTCAGTCCGGCTGAACGTGTCGTAGTTCGACGACCCGTCGTAGTCGTCGTCGGCGACGACCCACGCGCCGCGGTCGGGGTGCTCGAACGCGAGGTCGAAGGTCGCGGCACCGCCGTTGGTCCCGTCGTTCAGTTCGTCGTGGACGACCACGAGGCTCAGTCCCTCCGGGCCCTCGTAGAGGAAGCAGATGCTGGTCTCCGGGCGCTGGAGGTCGGTCGTGCCGTAGGAGCTGTAGGTCCACGCCGACGGGTCGGTGTTCGGCGTCCGGTAGTCGTAGAACGCCTCGACGGTCTCCTCGCCGGAGAGTGGCGTAATCGGCACGCACTGGTCGCCCTGCTCTATCACGTACCCGGACGGGTCCACGGTATTCGGTCCCGGGCCGAACGACCCGCGAGCGAGGCCGACGCCGCCCAGTCCGGCCGCCAGTGCGCCCAGTACGCCGCGTCGGTGGACGCCGCCGGTGGCAAACTCGGTGCCCGTCGCAGCCTCGTCGGTCGCGGAGGAGTCTCGGTCTGACATGCGAATCGCTGCCCTGTCGTTCGACCGAATCGGCCATTGTTCCACGCTGCCTACTGTTGGTCGGTAAAGACGTGGGGTTCAGCGCGGTCGCAGCCTCCTGTCAGCACTCGACAAAACTCGGCTGAACTGCGTGAACGACGAACTTAGGCACCGTCCAACCACCGAGAGACGTGGTGCGTCGACGGCTAAGGACCTCGAACCGACGGCTGACGACTGTTTGACGGTCGGCTGCGAGCGCGAGCGTCGACGCTCGCGCTCGCAGCC
>NZ_QLVG01000088.1 GCF_003382685.1 Halorussus litoreus
CGGCGCCCCCGCGACCGGGAGCAGCGAAGCCTCCAGGGACGAAAAACGAGCAAAGGGAGCGACGACCTCAGGGTTACCTGATCACTCGTACGCTGCGATACCGGTGAGGTCCTCGCCCAGGATCAGCGTGTGAATGTCGTGGGTCCCCTCGTAGGTGTACACCGTCTCCATGTTCGCCATGTGGCGCATCGGCGAGTAGTCGGTCGTGATGCCGTTGCCGCCCAGCATCTCGCGGGCGACCCGCGACTGGTCGCGTGCCATCCGGACGTTGTTCCGCTTGGCCATCGAGACGTGCTGGGGGCGCAGGTCGCCCCGCTCCTTGAGGTCCGCGAGGCGGTGGGCCAGCAGCTGACTCGTCGTGATCTGGGTCGCCATCTCCGCGAGCTTCTGCTGTTGCATCTGGAAGCGCGCGATGGGGCCGCCGAACTGGTCGCGGTCGGTGGCGTACTCTCGGGCGGTCTCGAACGAGTCGCGGGCCGCGCCGATCGCACCCCACGCGATGCCGTACCGGGCCTGCGTGAGACACGACAGCGGGCCCTTCATCCCTTCGACGCCGGGCAGGACCGCGTCCTCCGGCACGTAGACGTCGTTGAGGCCGATCTCGCCGGTCACCGAGGCGCGCATCGAGAGCTTGTCATCGATCTTGTTCGTGGTCACGCCGTCGGTGTCGGTCTCGACGAGGAACCCGCGAACGGGGTCGTCCTCGGCCGAGCGGTCGCGCGCCCACACGACCGCCACGTCGGCGATGGGCGAGTTCGTTATCCACGTCTTCGAGCCGTTGAGGACGTACTCGTCGCCCTCCCTCGTGGCGTACGTCTCCATCCCTGAGGGGTTCGAGCCGTGTTCGGGCTCCGTGAGGCCGAAGCAGCCGACGAGTTCGCCCTCGCCGAGGCCGGGCAGCCAGCGTTCCTTCTGGGCCTCGGAGCCGAACGCGTGGATGGGGTACATCACGAGCGCACCCTGCACGCTCGCCATCGAGCGGATGCCCGAGTCGCCCGCCTCCAGCTCCTGCATCAGCAGCCCGTACGCGGTCTCGCTGACGTTCGGCGAGCCGTACCCCTCGAGGTTCGGCGCGTAGAACCCCAGTTTCCCCATCTCCGGGATCAGCTCGGACGGGAAGGTGCCGTCCTCGAAGTGGTCGCCGATGTCGGGTTTGACCTGCTCCTCGACGAACTCCCGGGCGGTGTCCCGGATCATGCGCTCTTCTTCATCGAGGTCTGCCTCCAGCGAGACGTAGTCGAGCATGACGGAACGTGAGGCAGGGAACGTAAAAAACGCTCCTACTCGCCCCGTGCGCCCGAGGGGTAGCCGAACCGCGCGAAGTAGCTCCGCCGCAGGACGTACCACGTCGGGACGGCGTGGAGGACGACCATCAGCCCGACCAGCTGCCACACGCCTGCCGGAAGGTCCCAACTCCCGTGGAGACCGACGACGACCCCCGTGGCGAACAGCGGGAGACTCCATCCCGTCACGACGACCGTCACGCCGACCAGTCCCGCGAGGTGGTCGTGTACCCAACCCGTCTCGGCCGCCGCTTCGGTGAACGTGATTTCGACTACGACCAGCAGCGCCAGCACCGTCGAGACGACTATCGAGACGCAGCCGAGTACCATCGCTCCGTTCAGGAACGGCTCGACGCTCTCCCAGTTCGCGTCCCCGACGCCGAACGTGATTCCGGCGACGAAGATTGCTGCGATGGCGAGGTCGAGCTGGAGGAGTTTCAGCGCGATGTCACGGTGAGTCCCGACGCCGTCCGGCCCTTCGGGAGTTCTACTGTCGCCCATACGACCGTTTCAGGCGCGGCGGGGCTTCTATCCACTGGTTTAGCGAAGAATTTAGCTGCGGTTTAGCAGCTACGGTGCTCGCGCCGTTCCGACCGGGAACAATCTAGCAGTGCGAACGTCTTCGGCTCGAAGCTTCGAACTCGAACTATAGAGGGCCGAACACTTTTGTATACAGAATCGTATACAGTTGTGTATGAGCAAGAGTATTCGCGTCGACGAGGACACGCACGCTGCACTCGTGTCGCTGAAGGGCGACGAAGAGACGTTCGACGACCTGCTCTCGCGTCTGGTTCGGGAGCGGCGAGAAACCGTTCGAGAGGGTGCTGGGCTCTGGGACGGAACCGACGCCGCCGAGAAGGCCCGCGAGGCGCGGAAAAACATGAAACAGGACATCGGGTTCCGATGACGCTGTACGACAGCAGCGTTCTCATCGACTACCTCGACGGTGTCGACGACGCCGTGAATTATGTCGAAACCCATCTCGACGAGCGTGCGGTGGCTCCGCCACTCGTGGCGTTCGAAGTGTATCAGGGGGAGATCTTCAAATCGGGTCAAGCGAACTTCGACGCGGTAGAGGGTGCGCTCGAGTGGGTGAGTATCGTCGACGACATCTCCGGAGTCCCTCGGGCTGCCGCCGAACTCCAGAACGAACTCGCGAGTAACGGCGAACCACTCGCGGCACGTGATGCGTTCATCGCAGGTGCGGCGAAGCGAATCGGCGAACCCCTGGCCATCGCCGACTCGGACTTCGACGTGGACGGGATCACCGACCACGTGACCGTCGATTTCCTGTAGCGTCTCCCCGTCTCGTCCTCCTATTACTCCTACACCGACACGTTCTCGTCGCGCTCGGAGGCGACGTCGAGGTACGCGTCGGCCTGCTCGGCGTGCGGGCCGCGCTCGACGACCCCGTCGGCCTCGTCGTACTCGACCATCCCCATCATCGACAGCTTCGGCAGCTGGGAGTGTCGAAGCGAGGTCGCGACGCGGCCGCAGTGCTCCTCCGAGACGAGGTCGATGGGCTTGCCGGTCTCCCACTCGGCGACCGTCTCGACCAGTTCCAGGATCTCGACGGACGACTCGACCGCCCGGAGGTAGGTGAGCACGTACCGGCTCCGCTTCGAGGACAGCGCGTCGAACACGTTGTCCTGCGACAACGGAGGCGCGTCCGACTCGGAGTCGCGCAGCGAGGGTACGCGTCGAGACCGGGTTCCGTTACCGTCGGCTATTCCGTCTTCCATCTCCCGATAGTACATCCCCGACCGAGGTGTGGCTGCTGGTTCACTAGTCACGGTATTCAAGTAGGCTAGTGACCGAATCGCGAGCCGGCGACGGTGGTGAGTGAAATCTACTCGCTGGCGGGCTTCGGAGTCGTCCTCGCGTCGGCCTCCGCGTCGTTGCGGACCTCGCGGACGTAGTCGCAGAAGTTCTCGAAGACGAGCTTGGCCTCGCAGGCCGCCCGGTAGTTCTCCTCGGTGATGCCGTCGAGCACCGCCTGCAGGCGCTCGTCGGGAAGGTCCTTGCCCGACGCTACGGTCTCGGCGGTCTCGGCGTCGTACTCGGGGTGGAACTGCACGCCGAACGCGTGGTCCTTCCGGAACCCGTGGTTCGAGTAGTCGTTCGACGCGATCTCGGTCGCGCCCGGCGGGAGGTCGACCACCGCGTCCGAGTGGGTCGTGAAGACGGTGAACCGCTCGTCGACGCCCTCGAACAGCCGGGAATCGCCGGTGTGCTCGACCTCGCGGTAGCCGATCTCGTACTCGCCCATGTGATCGACCTCGCCGCCGAGCACGTCCGCGAGCAGCTGGTGTCCCCAGCAGACGCCGAGGCAGGGCAGCCCCGCCTCGACGGCCTCGCGCACCCACTCCTTCGTGGGCTCGATCCACTCCTCGTCCCAGTACACCGACGACCGCGACCCGGAAATGACCACGCCGTCGAAGTCGAGGCTGTCGGGCAGGTGGCCGTCGTTCGCGTCGAATTCCACGAGGTCGGCGTCGAGCTCCCGCCGGAAGTTCCGCCGGGTGTCGCCCCCCTCGTGAGCGGCATTTATAAACGCGATTCGCAATCGGCTCATTGACCGAGTTAATGCACCCCCAGTTAAAAAGGCGTTCCGCCGTGGGGAGTTCTGCCGGTAATTAGAACACGACCCTGTTCCGAGGCGTTTCCAGAATACTATGAATTATTCTAGGGAGATATAGAAAGTAAAAAGTTAGTGTTGGTGATTCTCTTCGAGTAATGAATCACAGCAGTGCTCCGTCACACCTGTACTGGTTTATACTGCTGTTCTTCCTCACTCCGATTGTAGCAGTTACTGCACTATCGGAGCACGCTCTCGAATCGACTGTTCTCTTGTGGAGTGTTGAATCGGCCTTCTTTCTCTTTCTTTCTATCGACTCGGGCACCAATCAAGAAGTGACCCAAGAGTTGGCAAATATTCAGTATCATCCCATGGGCTCTTCATCTCTGGAAAAAGGAGTTTCCGAGGCACGTGAGACGCTCGACACCCAGGTAGAGAACCTTAACGACATCGACACAAAGGCGATCAGAATCCTTCGAATCAACGTGCTGTTAATCGGGTTGATCCTATCGGCACTTACCTTTTCTGCTAACAACCCAATTGTTCCCTTCAGGCGGTTTCTGAACGTGTATCTGGGGACGGGGATTTTCCTGCTGATTGGGTCTAGCGCGACTGCTGGATTGACGTACACTTCTTCGGATTCTCGTGCAGGAGTAAGTAAACCGAACATCACCACGATGTTACGAGAAGATCTCACCGCCGAGGAACTGAATCTCGTTCTATCGAAAAGCTACGCAAAGTGGATTCGTGAAAACCAATCGACAGAAATATTGAACTCCTTCTTTTCAACTTCGACGATACTCCTCTTGATTTACGCGGTTACGTACCTCGCTCTCGGCGTGTATCACGGCCTCGTCGATCCAGTTCCACTCCCGTTAGAAGGTGCATCGAACGTCGCTCTCCTCACGATTACGTTGGCTTCCGGTTATCCGAACCAGATACGACGAGTGGTCGGTGAACTCGATCTATGGGTCGATTGACTTGCATTATCCCAACCTATTTAGTTCTGTACGAAGAAGATTCAGCCACGAATGAGCAAACGGGATAACGAAAGCGAACGACGCGAGCGAGTCTCGCGTATCGTCTTCGACGGTCAAGTCGTCTCGAAAGGCCGTCGGCCCTCTGACGAAGAGGAGTAATTGACTTCCGATTTGGTTCGTAGATGCTTTTATTTCCACGGTCGAGGCGGCCTCCGAGAACGCCGAGTAACGTATCTACTCCTTCTCGAACCGCTCTTCGCCCTCGAACTGCCGCCTGAGCGCCGCCCGGTCCGGTTCGCCGGTCGGCCGCCGCGGGAGCGAGGCCACCGCCTCGACCTGCCGCACCGTCGCGCCCTCGGGGAGCGCATCGGCCACGACCGACTGGAGTTCGCCCGGCTCGGCGTCGCCGACGAACGCCGCCAGCACGCCCTCCGAGTCGGGGACGACGCCCGCCGCGGTCACGTCCTCGCGGGCCTCCAGCGCGCGCTCGACTTCCCTTGGATGGACGCGTCGGTTGCCTGATTGCAGCGTCTCGCCGACCGGTCCGAGCAGGTAGTAGTCGCCGTCCTCGCGGGAGGCGAGGTCGCCGGTCGGCACCCACTCCGGGAACTCGTCCGTCCGGCGCTCGGCTTCGCCGTCATCTCCATCCCCGACCAGATACCCCCGCGCGGTCACCGGCCCGCGGAATTGTAGTTCACCGACCTCGCCCTCCGCGACGGTGTCACCGCTCTCCGGATTGGCCAGTCGGACCTCGCAATCGGGGAACGGCCTGCCGACGCGGGCGCGGG
>NZ_QLVG01000089.1 GCF_003382685.1 Halorussus litoreus
CCGCCGCGGTCGAGTCGATGGGTGGCGGGGTCGTGCGCGAACTCCAGTTCGGCCGGCTGCTGATGGCCGTCGAGCAGCCCGACGTGGCTGACGTGGTCGCGCTCGACGGGGTCACCGCGGTCGAGACCGACGCGGTTCTCAGTCCGACCTGAGACCAACTCGTTCCTTGCTAGAAGTTTACGGCTTGTACTAACAGATTCCCGCCCGAGCGGGCAAGCAACTTCAAGTGACGGCCGAGCGTACAGGTGTGCGGGGAAAATGGGGGGAGACGAGCATACGCATCGGACCAGCGCCGTCCACGACGAGCCAGTCGGGACGATGGGGCGGCGCAGGTTCGTGGACACGCTTCTTGGTCTCGGATTCGGCGCACTCTCGGCGAGCCTGCTCACCGCCGAGGACGTGGCGGCGGCGGGACGCGACGAGGTACCGGTCGTGTACGGACTGACGCGCGATGGCGACGGCAGCAACGGCGATAGCGAGGGCGGAGGCGGAAGTAACGGCGACGGCGGCGGACTGGTCCCGCGGCGCAGGACGGTGCCCGCCGACTGGTACGACGACCTCCGGTCCGCGCTGGCGGCCCACCGGAATCTGGAGGCGGTCCACCGCGACGGGGTGGCGAGTTCGGCGGTCGCTCCGGGCGAGTACGGCGGCCGCAACGCCGTAATCCACGTCGAGGTCACGGCCGAGCGCGCCCGCGGGGAGGTGCCCGAGCGCGTCGGGGACACGCCGGTCGAGGTACGGAAGGTCGAGCGCGTGGAAGACCGCGGCGGCTCCGACGGCGGCGTCGACCCGGGCGGCGACGACCCGGAGTCGCCCGTCTCGCCCGACGGCGGCGTGCCGGGGAGCGTCGCGGTCGGCACCAAGAAGGTGTATGGCACGCTCGCGCCGGCGATGACCGACCCGAGCGACGGGGCGCGGTACTTCGCCACCGCGAACCACGTGTTCGGCGGGAGCGACAACGGCGGGACGCCGGTGTACCTGCTCGACGGCGAGCGGACGAAGATCGGATCGATCCGCGCGGCGTACCCGAAGTCCGACCTCGCGGCCGCGCGGCCGGAGTCGTCGTTCCGGCCGCTCCACCGCATCCACGACAGCGACCCGGGCGAGGTCCTCGGCCAGTTCACGAGGGCGGGGCTCGCGGACCTCAAAGCCCGCGGAGAGTCGCTGACGAAGATCGGCGCGAAGACCGGCCGGTCGAGCGGGACGATTCAGGCGGTCGACGGCCTCACCTGCGCCTACGGAGCTATCTGCAAGCGCGGCCAACTCAAGTGGGGCGAGGAGTCGGGGTTCGCGGACGGCGACAGCGGCTCGGTCAACTTTCACCCGGACCCGGAGAACCCCGACGAGGGCGTGCTCGTCGGCGGGTTCAACAACGCCCGGACGTGGTGGCCCGGCGAGAACTACGTCTGGGGCACGGCGGCCTACCACGTCACGGAGAAGCACGGCCTGACGTTCTGAGGGTCTGCCGTTCCGCGTTCTACCGCCCTGCCGGTTCGCCATTCTGCCGTTCTGGACGCCTTCGTTTCTGACGGTCACCTCTCTGAGACACGATGGTTTTCGCGTACCCGAGGCGAAACGCTAACAACCGCCGAGTGTCTGGAGGATAACGATGTTACGGGCGAAGGGGGACCGTCGCCGGGTCGCGGCCGAGCAGTTCACCGTCGTCTACGTCGGTGAATCGTCACGGGGCGCAGCAATCGCCGAGCAGTTGTCCGGCGGGACAGTCAGCACCGAACGGTCGGCCGCGAGCGCGCTGGACCGCCTCGACGCGGGCGACGCCGACTGCGTGGTCGCGGAGGCAGAGCTGTCCGAATCCGACGAAGCTGAGGCGTTCACCGTCGACGGCGCGGCGTTCCTCGACGCCGTGGGTGACCTGTTTCCCGCGGTCGGACGGGTCCTGCTCGCGGAGTCGGTCGCGGACGCGCCGGACGGCGTCGCGTTCGTCGACTCGCGTTCGCGCGAGGACCTGCCGCGCCGCGTCGCGCGCCGGGTCGAACGCGTCGTCGAGCGCCGTCGGCTCGCGGCCGAGCGCGACCGCCTCGCCGACCGGTTCGGGACGCTGGTCGAGGGGTCGCCCGACCCGATACTCACCGTCGACGAGGACGGCGTGGTGGTGTTCGCCAACGACGCCGTCGAGCGCGTGTTCGGCCACCCGCCCGACGCCGTGGTCGGAAAGCCGGTCGTCCGCCTGCTCGACCCCGGCGTCCACGAGAGCTTCGAGCGGACGCTCGACGAACTGGCCGCCGACGAGGGGCACGTCCAGCGCGACTACGTGGAACTGGCGGGCTGGGACGCGGCGGGCAGCCGAATCCCGCTCGCCATCTCGTTCAGCGAGACCGAGCGCGGCGGCCGCCACTACTTCTCGGCCATCGTCCGGGACGTGCGCGAGCGCAAGCGACTCGAGGACAGGCTCGAAGCCGAGAAGCACAAGACCAAGGAACTCCACGAGGTCGCGGTCATGCTCGAAGAGTGCGACACCGTCGAAGCGGTGTGTCGGCTCGCGGTCGAGACCGCCGAACAGCTCCTCGAGTTCGACATCGCCGCGGTCGACACCGTGGAGGACGGCGAACTCGTCCCGCAGGCCGTCTCGAAGGGCGTGCCCTCCGACGGCTACTACACCACGACCGCGCTCGACGCCGACGACAAGCTCGCGGCCCGAGCCTACCGGCGTGGCGAGACCATCCGGACCGCCGACCTCCAGGCCGAGGGGGTCAGCCCGGCCGCGAGCGGCTACCGGGCCGCGCTGTCGGTGCCGATGGCCGACATCGGCGTGTTCCAGGCCGTCTCGAAGCAAGCCGACGCGTTTGGCGAGAGCGACCGCGAACTCGCGGAACTGCTGACCTCCCACGTCGCGCAGGCGCTCCAGCGCATCCGCTCGGAGCGCAAGCTGGAGGCCGAGCGCGACCGGTTCGCCGCGCTGTTCGAGAACATCCGCGAGGCGACCGTCAGCTACGAGTTCCGCGACGGCGAGCCCGTCGTCCGGTCGGTCAACGGCGCGTTCGAGTCGGTGTTCGGCTACGACGCCGACGCGGTGGTCGGCGAGTCGCTCGTCGACCTCATCGTCCCCGAGGACGAGCGCGCGGAGGCCAGAGCCGTCGTGGAGCAGATGCGAGCGGGCGGGGCCATCGACACGGAGGTCAGGCGTGAAGCCGTGGACGGCGTCCGGGACTTCCTGCTGCGGACGGCCCGGATGCCCGACGGTGACGCGGGCGGCTACGTGATGTACACCGACATCACCGAGCGCAAGCGAAACGAGGAGCGCCACCGCTCGATGACCGAGGACGTGCTCGACGAAACCGACGTGGGCATCTTCGTGCTCGACGACGAGTTCGACGTTGCGTGGGCCAACGCCGCGGTCGCGGAGTACTTCCGGCTCGACCGCGAGGCCGCCCTCGGCGCGGACAAGCCCACGCTGATCGCAGACGCGATCCGCGAAGTGGTCGAAGACGGCGAGTCGTTCGCCGAAACGGTCCTCGGGACGTACGACGACAACACCTCGGTCGAGGAGTTCACCTGCCACGTGACTCCCGGCGAGAGGCGGGCCGAGCGCCACCTCCACCACCGAAGTCGGCCCATCGAGTCCGGGCTGTACGAGGGCGGTCGGGTCGAGCTGTACTACGACGTGACCGAGCGCGTCAAGCGCGAGGCGATGCTCGACGCGCTCCACGGCGCGACCCGCGACCTGATGGGAGCCGAGAGCCAGTCGGAGATATCGGAGATCGCGGTCGAGACGATCCACGAGGTGCTCGACCTGCCCCACGCCACCGTCTTCCGGTACGACGAGGACGCCGACCTGCTCGACCCGTTCGTGCTGCCGTCTCGGGCCGCCACGAGTATGAGAGAGACGCCCTGCTTCGAGCCCGGCGAAGGCATCGTCGGGAGCGTGTTCGAGTCCGGGACGAGCGAGCAGTTCGACAACGTCTGGGACGACCCACGAGCGCTGGACGACGGCGCGAAGTCGATTCGGGCGTACGCCGCGTTCCCGCTCGGCGACTGGGGCGTGCTGACGGTCGCCTCGACCGAGGTCGGCGCGTTCGACGACTACGAGATCGATCTGGCCCGCGTGCTCGCGGCCAACACCGAGGTCGCGCTCGACCGCGCGGCCCGCGAGGCCGAACTCGCCGACCAGCGGAGCCAGCTCGCCGAACTCGACCGGATCAACGCGGTCATCCGTGACGTGGACCAGCTGCTCGTCCGGGCAACGACTCGCGAGGAGATCATGCAGGCGGTCTGCGACAGGCTGGCGAGTTCGGACCACTACCGCTTCGCGTGGACCAGCGAGTCGATGGCGGGCTCGACCCGCGCCGAGCCGACCGCGTGGGCCGGCGTCGAGGAGGGTTACCTCGACGAGGTCGTGGCGAGACGCGACGAGACGCCGGACGGTCCCGGCTCCGTCGCGCTGCGGACCGGCGAGGTGCAGGTCGTCGGCAACGTCCGCGAAGACGAGATGTTCGCGCCGTGGCGCGACGCCGCGCTCGAACGCGGCTACCGCTCGGCGGCCGCCATCCCGCTCCGCTACCGGGAGACGGTGTACGGCGTGCTCTGCGTCTACGCCGCCCGGCCGGACGCGTTCGACGACCGCGAGCAGGCGGTGCTGGCCGAACTCGGCGAGACCATCGGCCACGCCATCAACGCCGCAGAGAAGGAGCAGGCGCTGGTCTCGGACGGCATGGTCGAAGTCGAGTTCGAGATCCGCGAGGGCGAGGGATTCTTCGCCCGCGTCCCCCGCGAGGAGGGTGGCCGGTTCTCGCTCGACGGGGTGACCATGACCGGCGACGGCTCGTTCGTCTTCTTCATGACCGCGGAGGGACTGGACCCGGACCGCGTGCTGGAGCGCGCGGAGGCTGCCGACGACATCGAGCGCGCCCGGCTCGTCAACCGGCACGACGACGGCGACCTCTTCGAGTTCGTCTACACCGGCCCGTCGCCGATGCCCCAGCTGGTCGAGTACGGCGGCACGCTGGCGGACGCGGAGTTCACGCCCGACGGCGGCCGGAGCGTCGTGAAACTCCCCCGGAGCGTGGACGTGCGCACGATCGTCGAGTCGGTCCGGGACGCCCTCCCCGGCACGAAGGTCGTCGCGCGCCGCGAGCGCGAGCGCCCGTCCCGGACGGTCGAGGAGTTCCGGTCCACGCTCGGCGAGGACCTCACCGAACGCCAGCGCTCGGCGATGGAGGCGGCCTACTACGCGGGCTTCTTCGAGTGGCCCCGCGAGAGCGACGGCGAGGACGTCAGCGAGTCGCTAGGCGTGTCGCCGCCGACGTTCCACGAACACCTCCGAGTGGGCGAACGGAAGCTTCTCTCTGCGTTTCTGGACGACTGAGCGAATATGTTTTGTTTGTTTTCATTCTGGCCTAGAATATTACCTCCTGTCCGTCCGAGACTGAACGTCTCCTGACCTCGGTGTTTATCTTTCCACCCGGCGCGTGCGGGCGCGGCCTCGTGCCGCGCCCG
>NZ_QLVG01000090.1 GCF_003382685.1 Halorussus litoreus
CCCCCGGTCTGCTAAATTTCGCCACCCGACCGTTGGCGCCGCGCCCGCGCAGTTCTGCGCGAGCGCGGCGGGGAGGTACGGGGCGCGGTGTCTGCGCGAACGAATGTGAGCGCAGGCTCGGCAGAGCTTGCTCTGCCGGTGCTGTGCGGTTGCGGTGCGGTCTCTCCGATGCTCAAGCAGTAGCTAGCTTCGCTCCGGCAGACCTCACCATCCTGCCACATCTCCGAAAGCCCTCGGCGCGCTCGCCACCGGAAGACAACCCAACTTCGGCGGTCACGCGAGCGTAGCGAGTGTGACCGCGAGCGCGCCTCGTCCTTTCAGTCCACCAGGATGGTGGTTTTCCGACCGGCCGAAACCGGTGGTTGTGTCGACGACCGAAGCTGGTCGTTGTCTCACTGCCAGAAACTGACGGCTGCTCGGTGTGTCGTTGCTGTCGGCTCGTCGACTGCTGGCGCTCGCCGACAGAAAGAAATACCCGGGGCTGTCTCGGCGCGAATAGAACCGCAAACCACCCCACAGAATTACGCGATTACAGAAGTCCGGTCTTCTGGAGCTTCATCAGGTCCTCGGTGTCGAGGGTCTCGCCGTCCTTGAACTGCTGGTAGATCTCCTCGGCTTCCTCCTTGGCCTCCTCGCGCTCCTTCTCCTTCTCGGACTTGCGCTCTTCTTCCTCCTGCTTGTCGAGTTCGCGCAGGCGCTTCTGGACGCGCACGAAGTCCTCGTGGTGCTGGTCGGCGGCCTCCTGGGCCTCCACGAAGCTCTCGTGCATCTCGTCGGCTTCGTCACGGATGTCGTCGGCCTCCCGATAGGCCTCGATCATCTGGTTGTGGTGCTCCTGGGCCTTGTCGGCGAGTTCGGTCACCTTCTCGTGGTGACGGCTCGCTTCCGCGCGGACCTCTTCGGCCTCCTCGACGAGTTCGTCGAGGTTCTCGCTGTCGTCGAGCTTCTCCTTTCGCTCCTGGAGCTTCTCGCGCTTGGCCTCGATCTTCTCGATGAGTTCGCGCTCGTCCTCCGTCGAGAGCACCTCGGTCTGCTGCTTGAACTCGAGGTCCTCGATCTCCGATTCGAGCTCCTCGACGTCCTTGCCCTCGTTGAGTTCGAGCTCCTGCTTCTTGCGCTCGACCTCGTCGAACAGCTCGTTGGCATCCGCGTTGAGCTCGTTGCGCTGCTCCTTGTGCTCTTGAACCTGCTCGTTGAGCTCGTCGCGCTTCTCGCGGTGCTCTTGGGCCTCGTCGACCTTCTCGCGCGTCTCGGCGTTCAGGTCGTCGCGCTTCGACGCGCGCTTGGACGCCTTCTGGTTCAGCTCGTTTCGTCGGTCTCGGAGCTGTCCTGCGAGTTTGATTAGTTCGCCTTTCGACTTGTTCTGAAGTTCCTCTTCCGTTACGCTTACCATGCTTAGTTAAACCTCGATTCCATGCCCGCCACGGCGTTCGGTCGGTCGGCGTTCGACTCGTCGACGATCGGTTCGTCGTCGGTCCGAACGGCTCGACCCGTCGGCCTGCCAGCGTTCGACAGCGACTGCTCTCGACAACTGGCTATCGGCCGTTGACAATAGTCCCATGTCATTTGTCGCACGATGCTTGCCGAACGCTCGGTGGCGTTCTGGTATGCGCAAATATTCACCGCGTGTATATAAATCTTCCGCCGATACGTTTCGTGGAAACGGTTCACACGCCCGCTACCGGCCGTGTAACGCCTTCCCACACTTGACACCCCTCGTTCGGGGGTTATAAAGGATAGGCGTTGCCGACCGAGCCGTCCGCCCGCCCGAACGAGGTTTCGACCGACTTGGCGTCGTCTGGAACCCTCATCGTCCCGGCGGTCGTCCGCCCGAAGGCGTCGACCGTCACGTCGGTCCCGCCGGTGCGGTCGCCCGCGGTCCACGAGACGCTGCCCGACACCGGCTCGGGCGTGTCGTTGATCACGGTGAGCTCTCGGCTGGCGCCCGGCTCGGGGTAGGCGTCGAGCACGACCTGCACCGGCTCCAGCGACGCCGCGATCGCCTCGTATCCGGCCTTTTCGGAGCCGTCGGCCGCGAGCACGCCCATGCCAGCGCCCGCGTCGGCATCCCGGAGCGCGTCGGCGGTCAGTACGCCAGCGCCTCGACGACGGAGCGTCTCGGTCACGTGCTTGAGCACCCGGGTTTGGTACGCCTGCGAGGCCGCGACAACGTCCGATTCTGCGTCGTCGCCGTCGCCGATGGCGGAGTCGCCGACGTAGGCCTCGTGGGCGTCGGCGTCGAACCCCGCGGCGTCGTGGCCTTCCGGGCTCGCCAGCGAGCCCGCGCCGAAGCCCCCGACTGCTCCGAGTCGGTCTGCAGTATCGTCGCAGTCGTACTTGTCGAGCACCCATTCGGCGTCTCCGAAGTCGCCGTAGTCCCAGCCGGGGTAGACGTGTGCGGCGTCGGGGTCGACGCCCGGCGCGCCCGACACGGGGAACACCGGTGTTCCGTCGGGGAAGGCGTCGGCGACCTCCTTGGCGGTGGTCGCGTCGAATCCGGCGCGCCACGCCCGCCAGCGAACTTTGTACCGCGCGAGTCTGGCCGGGCCGACGCTCGCGAGGTGGTCGGTCGGGTCGACGTGGACCCCGAAGGCGGCGATGCAGGGGTGGCGCTCGACGGCGGTCGAGAGGGTGTTTGCGAGGTCGGTCGCCCGGTCGGTGTCGTACTCGCTCGGCCCGGCCAGCGGGAGGTCCTGCCAGACGAGCAGTCCCGCGTCCGTGGCGGCCTCGTAGAACCCTGCCGGTGGGACGTGACCGTACGCCCGGACGAGGTTGGCGTTCGCGTTGGCGGCGCGTTCCACGTCCCACGTGGGGTCGCCGGTCGGCAGTAGCGAGAACCCTCGTGCGTGGACGCGCTGGCCGTTGACGAGGAGGAAGTTGCCGTCCTTGGACTGGCGAACGTCGCACAGTCCCGTCTCGACCACGCGCTCGGAGTCGCCGAGCTTCGCCCGGACCGCGTACGTGTGCTGGGGGCCGACCCCCGCGGGCCACCAGTAGGCGGGGTCCCGGAGTTCGAGCGTCTTCGAGACGGTGACGCGCTCGCCCGGCTCTGCCGCGACCTTCGCGCGCTCCATCACGCCGCCGCCGCGGAACCCCTGCGGGCGGACCGACAGCGAGATGCGGTCGTCGACGGCCTCGCCCGCCTCGACAGCAATCGCAGCGTCGATGACCGCGCCGTCGTCGGTCCGGCGCGGCGTCAGCGAGAGGTCGTCGACGAACGTCTCCGGGTGGGTTTCGAGCGTCGCGTCCCACCAGATTCCCGGCACTGCGCGCTCGTCTGGCACCCGGTCGGTGGCGTACGCGCCGCCGAAGGAGTCGGGCGCGCGACACTCGACGACCAATTCGTTCTGCTCGGCGGGCTCGATCTCGAAGCGAGCGGGGACGAAGTAGGCGTCGTGCTCGCCGAGCAGGTCGCCGTTCAGCCAGATGCGAGCGCTGGCGAACAGCCCCCGGAGTTCGAGCGTGACGCGCTCGTCGCCGTCGCGCCCACCGCCGTCACGCGGGTCGGCGAACTCGGTTCGGTAGGCGACGGCCTCCGCGCCGGCCAAGCGCTCCGGGCGGCCCGGTACCTCGACGGGATGGGATTCCTCGGGAGAGGGCGGTCCGTCGGAGGCTGAGGGCGAGCCGTCCGACGCGCCGGGGTCGACGGCCCCGGCCGTCCAGTCGGTGAGAGACATACTGAGGGAACGAAACCCACACCAGATAGGTTTTACGTCCGACGGACGACCACTTTCACTTCCGCTCCGCCCATACCTCAATTTAAGTAGGATGGCGAGGCCAGAGGGGACCATGATGGAAGACCTGCGCTGCGTCTGCGACGCCCGCGGTTGTGACCGCACGCTCGGCGAGGACGACCTGATGCTCCGGATGCGGACCGACGCGGGCGAGCGCCGCGCCTACGAGTGCGCCTGCGGCGCGGTGACGGTGACGGTGGTGCGTTGAGCTCGCTCACGCTGCCCCTCGGGCGCTCGACGCCACAGATCGGCCGGAAGCGCTCGGTGTGACCACTCACGGGGATGCGCTCGGTGATACAGACCACTGGAATCGGCCGGGGGACTGACCACAGGAATGCGCTCGGTGACACAGACTCCCGGGTGGGACTGAAAGGGGCCGCCCGCTCGCGTTCAGTGTAGTCGTCTCCGCGGGCCAGTATTCGCGGTGGGCGTTGCGGAGAGCCGCGAATATCCCGCGGAGCGACCGCGAGCGGGCGGGGGCTTTCGAAATAGATGCAGTTACGGCTCCGTCTCTTCGTGCTGAAACACCGATTCCTACCGCGACAGCGAACGCGACCACCACAGCGACAGCAACCACCAAAACGACAGCAGCCGCAACAGCGACCGCGACTATGCTTGAGCCTATGAGAACCGCAACAGCAACCGCGACCGCAACAGCAACAGCAACCGCGATCGCAACAGCAACCCCAACAGCCCAAGCAGCGACCACGACAGTAACACCCTCTGAGTAGAAAGACGGTCCTGAAGTACCCGCCACTCGAATCGACGCCAGAGAGACGATGACGAAGGAAGAGGTCATCCACGCGCGGGGCCACGAGAACGTCTCGGCCGCCCACGCCAGCACGTTCGAGGTGACGACCGACGACTACCTGATGCCTGCGGGCGACTGCATCCTGGGCATCGAGGCCGACCGTGCGCCGGCGGACTTCGACTCCGAGTTCGTCGCCGCGTGCCAGCACGCCGAGGCGACCATCACCGCGACGTTCGAGGTCGCGGAGTCCGAGGCCGCGGACGACAGCGACACGCACTCGGAGACGGTGACGGGCCGGGGCGACCCCGACCTGACCTTCGAGAACGAACGGAGCGCGGTGGGTCGGACCAGCGACTTCGTCGACGACCGGACTATCCTGCTCGGGGCGGAGTTTGCCGCGGAGGGGTTCGACCGCGACCTCGTGGCCGCGCTGGCCGACGGCGCGGAGCTGACGGTGAGGCTTACGGTGGAGTAGATTACTGCGACGGCGATTCGGAGCGACCGTTTTAATCCGGTGGCGACCCCACCGTGGACCATGTCAGACGACCCCGATTCACCGGGGAGCGCCGACTCCGGACCCGCAGGGAATCCCGACCCCGAACCCGCCGAGAACATCAGCGGCGGCGACGCCGCGACGAGCGCGTTCGCCGAGTTCGAGCCCGGCGAGGGCGACACCCGCGCGGAAGCCGTCGTGGACCGACTCGGCGAGCGCTACTGGCAGAAGACGTACGGCGGGCGAGACGCCTTCGAGTGTCTGGTCCGCACGATCCTGAGCCAGAACACCAGCGACGTGGCGAGCCAGCCCGCCCACGACGCGCTGATGGAGAAGTACGGGTCGGCGGACGGTGGCGAGGGCGGCGAGGATGGCCGCGAGGGCAGCGATGACGGTCGCGAGCGCGGCGGCGAGGTCGCGGACCTCGCCGCCGCGCGCCCGCCCCCCCCCCCC
>NZ_QLVG01000091.1 GCF_003382685.1 Halorussus litoreus
CCCCGCGCCCCCCCCGCGACCGCCATCCAAAGAGACGAGGAGCGCTGGCGTCAGTCGAACGCTTCCCGAAGCTCCTCGTCGACCTCCCACGTGCCGTCGCCCTCGCCGCGGAGCAGTTCGAGCGCGCCGTTGAGCAGCGACACCTGCGAGTCGAACACCGCGTACACCGCCTGCCCGGGGCCGAGCAGATCCTTCTGGCCGAGCCAGACGAAGCCCGCGAGCGCGGCGGGGACGGCGAGCCCCGCCCAGCCGGCGACCGCCACCCCGGCCGCGGTGGCGACGATAACGTCGAGCGCCACCAGCCACGGCGAGACGACCATGAACCACCAGTTGAACGGGAGCACGACCCTGCCGTAGTTGCCGTACCTCCCGAGCGCGTCGCGGTGCTGGGCGAGCAGCCGGATGAGCCCCATCCCGCGGCGGTCCTTCTGGAGGCGGCGCTTGCCGAACTCCGAGTGAGAGGCCTCGCTGTACCGGATCGCCGGGTCGAACAGGACGCGGTCGCCGCCCCGGCGGATCTTGAGCGCGAGCTCCGTGTCGTCGGCCAGCGAGTCGGGGTCGACCGGCGCGGTCGGGTGGACCGCCTCGATGGCCTCGTTCTCGAACGCCGAGAACGGCCCGTGGAAGATGAGCGTCGAGTCGAGCTGGGACTCGAGCGTCTGGATGTGGGCCTGCACGCCCCGGTAGCCCGCCTCGACCTCGCTCCCGCCGAGAACGTCGGCGTTCTGGCCCGTGACGGCCGCCACGTCCGGGTCGGCGAGGTTGGCGGCCGCTTCCCGGAGCGCGTCGTCGGCGACGTACGAGTCGCAGTCGGTCTTCACCACCATCTCGTTGTCCGCGGCAGCGTAGGCGTCGTTCAGCGCGGGCGCGAGTCCCCGCCGCTCGGTCTCACGGATGAGGTTCAGCTCGGGATGCTCGCGGTCGGCGAAGTACGCCTCGACGAGTTCGGGCGTTTCGTCGGTGCTGGAGTCGACGACGACCAGTTCGACCTTCTCCATCGGGTAGTCGAGCGAGAGCAGGTCGTCGAGCTTCCCCTCGACGATACCCGACTCGTCGTAGGTCGGGAGCACGATGCTGACTGTCGGCTCGGCCGCGCGCTTGTCGGCGGGCGACCCGTCGGGGCGGACCAGCCCGTAGAGGGTGAGGAACGCGAGATACGGCAGCGCCGTCAGCCCGACTAGCAGTCCGGCTGCGGCGACGAACGGGTTCATACCACCGGATATGGAAGCGGGCTATAACATACTGACGGTCACTGGTCGTCCGGCGGAAAGAACCCAGCGCCGGCCGAGGAAAATCGACATCGACCGAAGAGAACAATTCGTGACGAGGGCCGCAGTCGTTCTGCGGCCGACCCGCGTTCGGTCGACCCGCGGCAGGCCGACGATTGCTATCGGCCGCCCTCAGACGGTCACGGCGGTCTCCTGGGAGAGCGACTGGGGGACGTTTGCGCGGTACTGGGTGACCGCGCCGTACTGGGTGGTGAGTTTGAGTTTGACCTCTTCGCCCTCACCGAGTCGGCTGTCGCTGATCGCGGTGGTGTTCATCACGATCTTGAACCGGTCGTCCTGGGTGTTGAGCACCGGCACGGAGTCGTCCGGGTCTTTGATATCTTCGACAGTGAAGTTGGCGTAGCTAGAACTCCCTGCCTGGCCATAATCATCGTTTCCGAATCCGAGGGTCGAGGCGTTCGCATCCGCATTCGTCAGCGTTTTGGCGTCGTTCGGCCCGATCCATTCGATCGTGGCCGCCGACAAGTTGATGTCGTCCGACCCCGACCCGCGCATCACCGTCAGATTCACGTAGTCGGCCCGCTCGTTCGCGACGTTCGAGAACGCACTCACCACCTGCACGCGATTCGACACCTGTGCACTGCTCTCTTGGCCGGTCTGTTCGGATTTGGTCTGCAAGAAGCCAGCCGTGTTGATCAGCACGCCCGCCGCGATCGCCGCGACCAGCACCATCGCGATGAACACAATCAGCGTACCGATACCCACCTGACCGCGGTCGTTGACCGTACTCTCGATCCTGTCCGTCACCGACGAAAGGTGATCTCCTATCATTGTTGTGACCCCGATTGCTCGGGAACTTTCCCGGCTGTGAATTACGACCACCGATACATATAGGATTCGTCCATTTTCACGCCTGATAATTCCTTCCCGTTCCGGCATTTAGACCGCGTAGAACGGAACAATCGGGCTTAGCGGCCGTCGTTCGTGGAGCGTCGTTTGCGGAGCACGTTCCATTCCAGTAGACGAGCCACGCCGGACCCGAGCGGACGTAGGGTAAGCCTTTTGCGCTCGTGGTGACCAGTCTCTCTCGATGGCCGACCGCGACGACGTGTGCGTGCTCATTCCGACCCTGAACGAAGCCGAGACCATCGGCGAGGTGATCGACGGGTTCACCAGCCGTGGCTTCGAGAACGTCCTCGTCGTCGACGGTGACTCCACCGACGGGACGACCGACGTGGCCAGCGAGCGCGGCGCGCGCGTGGTCCAGCAGTCCGGCACGGGGAAGGGACAGGCGATCCGCGAGGCGCTCGACCACGTCGAGAGCGAGTACGTCCTCATGCTCGACGGCGACGGCACCTACCGCCCGGCGGACGCCGACGCGATGCTCGAACCGCTGCTGGACGGCGAGTACGAGCACGTCATCGGCGACCGGTTCGCCGACATGGAGTCGGGCGCGATGAGCCGGTTCAACCGATTCGGCAACGGGATGTTCAACTGGGTGTTCCGCCACGTCCACGGCGAGAACTTCGAGGACATCCTCAGCGGCTACCGGGCGTTCACCCGCGAGTCGATGGAGAACTTCTATCTGAACGCCGACGGCTTCGGCGTCGAGACCGAGATGGCCGTCGAGTGCGTCAAGCACGACGTGCCGACGGCGGTCGTCCCGATTCGCTACGAGGCCCGACCCGACGGCTCGGACCCCAACCTCCACCCGCTCCACGACGGCGGAGTCATCCTCGTCACACTGTACCAGCTCGCGAAGACGAACAACCCCCTGTTCTACTTCGGGAGCGTGGGCGCGGTGAGCGGGCTGTTCGGCGTGGGGATCGCAGGCTACGTCGCCTACGAGTGGTTCGTCCCGCCGCGGACCTCCCACGAGGTGCTGGCGGTGCTGGCGGGCGTCTCCATGCTGTTCGGCGTCCAGCTGCTGATGTTCGGCGTGCTCTCGGACCTCATCGTGACGCTCCACCGCGAGCAGATGCGCAGACTGGAGTGACGACGGCGACTCACCCGAGCGATGATTCACGGCGGACTCGACGCTCCCCGTCGAATCTGCTTCTGAAAGAACAGCGAACTGCGGTCGTTCCTATATTCGACCGACGTTCTCGACTTCCACGCTCTCGACGTTGTCGACGTTCGAGAAGTTCTCCTCGACCGCCTCGGTCCCGCCGGCGTCGTCCGGGACGATGACCGTCGGCAGGAGCGCGACGAGGCCGAACGCTACGTCGTCGCGCTCGAAGCCGTTGATCTTCGCGCCTTCGGGGAGCGCGTCCTCGAGCTTCTCCTGAAGCTCGTCGAGGTCGATTTCGGGGCTCTGCGGCATGACCTTGATCTTTGCAGCGACCTTACCCATAGTTACGGACCCATGAACCCACAGTCGGGGCACTCGTAGAGGTTGCTCTGCTTGCGGCACTTCGCGCATCGGTAGATCTGGTGTCCGCAGTCGGGACACTTGAACGAGGCGGCGTTGTTCCCGGAGATGTTGATCCCGCAGGAGACGCATCGCCGCGCCTGTCTCTGCTCCGATTGACTCATACCCGCTTGTACCCGTGCGCGACTTTAAACCGTTTCGATAGCACGCCCGTCGCGATTCGGGGCGACTGGGACCGATTCGAGCTTTATTTCGCGACCATCGCGCTCTCTGGTGGTGGTTTCCCCTCCTCGGACGCCGGAATCCCCTCGGAAGCACGAAACGTGATTCTTAAGGGGCGAACGGGCTACCGTTCGGGTATGAGTGACGAACAAGAGGCCGACGTGGCCGACAATGAAGCGAACGTAGACGACCAGGCCGAGGACAACGACGTCGAGGAAGCGGTCGAAGCCGACGCCGAAGAGGAAGCCGAGACCGACGACGCTGAGACCCAAGATGGGCTCCAGAGCGGGGACTTCGTCCGTCTCGACTACACCGCACGAACCGTCGAGGACGGTAACATCGTGGACACGACCGACCCCGAAGTCGCCGAGGAGGAGGGCCTCGACGACGAGGAGCGCGAGTTCGAGCCCCGCACCATCGTCATCGGCGAGGGTCACATCTTCGAGAGCGTCGAGGAGGCAATCCTCGGCGAGGAGATCGGCCACTCGGGCGAGACCACCATCCCCGCCGAGGAGGCGTTCGGCGAGCAGGACTCCGAGGAGGTTCGGACCGTCAGCGCCGAGAAGATCCCCGAGGACGAACGCTACCCCGGCGCGCACGTCGACGTCGACGGCGAGCACGGCTACGTCGAGACCATCATCGGCGGCCGCGCGCGAGTGGACTTCAACCACCCGCTCGCGGGCGAGGACATCGAGTACGACTACGAGATCGTCGGCGAGGTCGAGGACCGCGTCGAGCAGGCCAACGGCCTGTTCGCGATGTACATCGACGCCGACCTCGAGATGTGGATCGAGACCGACGAGGTCGAGGAGGAGACCGTCGTCGAGCCGGACGAGGACGACGAGGACGCCGAGCCCGAGACGGAGACCGAGACCGTCGAGAAGGAGACGCTGTACATCGAGAGCACGCCCCAGCTCGCGATGAACCAGCAGTGGATGTTCCAGAAGCAGCAGATCGCCCAGAACGTGATGGACCAGCTCGGGTTCGACCGCGTCATCGTCCAGGAGACCATCGACGGCGGCGGCATGGGCCCGATGGGCGGCATGATGGGCGGCGGCATGGGTGGCGGCATGGGCGGCGCCGAACTCGAAGATGCCCTCGAAGAGGCCGACGTCGACGAGGACGAGATCGTCGAGGAGCTCGAAGGCGAGCTCGACGAGGAGTAGACCGGACTCTTCGCAGCCTCGACCGAACACGCCGAGGCGTCGACCGCACCGCCGGCCGACTGCCCCGCTGCGCGGACTTTTCGCTTCGATTTTGGATTTCGAGAGAGTTACACGTCTCCGTCGCGTGCGCATTGAAATTCAATCATATCGAGGGCAGGTCGCCGCGCCGCTAGCGGCGCGGCGACCTG
>NZ_QLVG01000092.1 GCF_003382685.1 Halorussus litoreus
GGTCGCGCCGCTCTCGGCGCGACCGCGCGCCAGCAAGTTTCGCGGATGCCAATTAGGAGTTTGGGAGTGGGTTGACGAGTCCCGAAGCGGACTCGAAGCAGGCTACTCCATCGATTCGAGGCCGACGTTCCGGAACTCGAAGCGCGCGCCGCCCGACTCGCTCTCGGTCACCGAACACGTCCAGCCGTACACCTCGGCCAACTTCGCCACGAACGCGAGGCCGAGCCCGGTTCCACCCTCGTCGGCCGCGGACGTGACTCCGACCTCGAACACCTCGTCGCGGTCCTCGGCCGGGATCCCGGTCCCGTCGTCGGCGACGTAGAACCCGTCCTCCAGTTCGCCGACGCGGATGGTCAGGCCGTCGGAGCGCTGTTCGTCGGTCTCGTCGTGGCCCTGCTGGGCAGCGTCGTCGCTCTGCTCGGCAGCTTCGCCGGTCGAGCGCGTGCTGCTCGCCGTGCCGTGCTCGATAGAATTCTCGAACAGATTTCGGAACAGGTGCCGGAGATAGGTCTCGTCGGCGCGGAGCGTGGCGTCGGTCTCGACCGCCAGCGTCGCCTCGGACGCGTCGATACCGTCCCACGCCTCGCGAGCCACGGCAGGAATCGACAGCCGGTTGCACTCGCTGACCGCGTCGCCGCCCCGCGTCAGCACCAACATCACGTCGATCATGTCCTCGATGCGGTCGAACGCCTCGGTGACGTAGTCGACCGCCTCCGGGGCCGCCTCGTCGGGAAGCTGCTGGCCGTAGATCTGCCCGATGGTGACCGGGTTGCGCAGCTCGTGGGCGAGCATGCTGGCGAAGCTCTCGAGGCGCTCGTTCGACGCTTCGAGCTTCTCGACGGTCTCTTCGAGTTGGCGCTGGTACTCCCGGCGCTCGGTGATGTCGGTGACGGTCACGACGCCCCGGATCACCTTGCCGTTCGCTTCGCGGACCGGCATCCCGTGAGCCATGACGACTCTGCGTTTCCCGTCGGCATCCGCTATCTCGTAGATGTCGGGCTCCTCGATCTCCTCGCCGCGGAGGACCCGGGCCATCGTCCACTCGTCGGCGGCGATGGGCTCGCCGGTGTCGGCCCACCAGCCCTCGTACTCGTCGTACTCAGTCAGGTCCGCCGCTTCGAACACGTCACCGCCCCAGAGTTCCTTCGCGGTCTCGTTTGCCTCGACGAACGTTCCATCGCCGTTCGCGACCGCGACTCCGACCGGGAGCACCTCGAACAGGGTCTCGAGTTGCTTCCTGTGGTCTTCGAGCTCGCGCTCTGCGCGCTTCCGCTCGGTGATGTCGGCGAGCGCCCCGGGGAACGTGACGGGGTCGCCCTGCTCGTCGCACTCGGCGTGACCCCGGGCGACGACCCACCGGAGTTCCCCCTCGGCGTTCCGAACGCGGTACTCGGACTCGTACTCCCCACAGGTCTCGACGGCCTCCCATATCTGGCGCTCGGCGCGCTCGCGGTCGTCTTCGTGGATGGCCGAGACGAACCGGTCGAGCGACACGCCCTCGCGGGCCGCGTCAGGATCGACGCCGAACGTCCGCGCGAACGACGCGTCCGTGACGAACTCGTCCTCGGGGACGTTCCACTCCCACGTCCCGACCGCGCCCGCCTCGGCGGCGGCTTCGAGCTGGGTCCTGGCGTCTCGCAGGTCCTGCTCGCGCTCTTTCTGCTCGGTCACGTCCTGGGCCATCGTCATGCCCGCGAACACGTCGCCGCGCTCGTCGGTGATTGGCACCCCGTGGAGGATCCACTCCCGTCCCGCGTACTCCAGTTCGACCGACCGCTCCTCGCCGTCGAGCGCGGCCTGAAACGCGGGTTCGAGCGCGTCCGCGGTATCCTCGTCCCACGCGTCCCGGAAGAACGTCCCTTCGAGGTCCGACGGCTCGACCGGGATCCTGTCGAACCCCTGTCCGGCCGCCAGCGTGTAGCGAAGGTCGTGGTCGAACAGCGTCACGGTCCCGTTCGGGAAGTTCTCGGCCAGCGTCCGGTACCGTCGCTCGGACGCCGCCAGCTTCCGCTCGTACGCCGTGCGCTCGGTGACGTCCTGTGACATCCCGAGTGCAGCGAACACCTCGCCGTCGTCGTCACGGACCGGCACGACGTGGAACCGGAAGACCTGATCGGTGTAGTCGGCCTCGAACTCGCTGGCTTCCCCGTCGAGTGCGGCCTCGTATCTCGGAGCGAGTTCGTCGGCCAGCTCCGGCGGCAACACCTCTCGAACCGGACTCCCCTCGACCTCCTCGGGCGTCGCGTTGGCGACGTCGAGCGGACTGCCGCCGACGGTCTGGTAGCGCAGGTTATCGTCGACGAGCGCGACCGCCCCGTTCGGGAAGTGCTCGACCAGCGTCCGGTACCGGCGCTCGGACTCCTCCAGTTCCCGCTCGCGCTCCCTGCGCTCGGTGATGTCGCGGAAGTACACCGACAGTCCCGTCTCGGAGGGGTAGGCGTGGACCTCGTACCACGATTCGAGGGGTTCGGGGTAGTAGAACTCGAAGGAGGTCGACTCCTGAGTCTCCATCGCGGTCCGGTACTCCTCGCCGAGCTTCGAGTCGGTCGCCCACTCGAACACCTCCCAGAAGTCCCGTCCGACCAGCCCCTCGCCGCGGTAGTCGATCAGGTCCTCGGCGCGGTCGTTGGCGTGGGTGAACTGCCACTGGGTGTCGAGCGCGTAGAACGCGTCGGTGACCCGACCGAACACCTCGTCGAGTTCGGCTTCGAGGCGCTTGCGCTCGGTCACGTCCGAGATGATGCCCTCGATGGCGACGACCGCACCGTCCCCGTCGAAGACGCCCCGGCCGTAGTCCCGGACCCACCGTCGCTCGCCGTCGGCGGTCTCGATGCGGTAGGTCGTCGAGAACGTCTCGCGGTTCTCGACTGCGGTCTGGACGTCGTCCCAGAGCGTCGACCGGTCGTCTTCGACCATCACGTCGTCGCCCCAGCTCACGTCGCCGCGTTCGACGGCGGCGGGGTCGTACCCCGTCACCTCCCGGCAGGCGTCGCTGACGAACTCCATAGGCCAGCCGCGCTCGTTCCGGCAGCGGTACACCATCCCGGGGACGTTGTCCATCAGCGTCGAGAGCTGGCGCTCGCGCTCTTGAAGGGCGCGTTCGCGCTCCCTGCGCTCGCTGATGTCCCGGACGACGCCCACTCGCCGGTCGCTGTCGGGGCCGGGGAGCATCGCGAACGTCGCCTCGGTGGGGACTCGCTCGCCCGAGGCGGTCTCAAGCTCGGCCTCGATTACGGCGTCGTCGGCGTCGCCCTCGCGCATCTTCGCCTCCAGCTCGTTCGCGCGCCGGCGCACCTCTTCGTCGGCGACCAGCGAGACGTGCTCGCCGAGCAGTCGGTCGCGCGAGTATCCAGTCAGCTCCGCGTACGCCTCGTTGACCAGCGCGAAGCGGCCGTCCTCGTCGACGACGTAGACGCCGTCGTCGACCGCTTCGACGATGGTCTCGTACTCCCGAAGCTCCTGTTCGCGCGCCCTGAACTCGTCGAGCGCGTGCTCGGTGCGGCGCTGCTCGCTGACGTCTCGGACGACCCCCACGGTCCCCTGAAGCTCACCCTCCTCGACGAGCAGATTCATTCGCAGTTCGCACGGAACCCGCCCGCCGTCGGCTGTCTGGACCGCGATCTCGAACGTCCCCTTCGGCTCGGACGACTCCGAGAGTCGGCGTCGAATCTCGTCCCCCAGGGTCGCGAGGTCATCGGGGTCGAGGAGCACGGAGACGTGCTCGCCGAGGAGCTCCTCGCGCTCGTACCCGGTGGTCTCGACGATGACCTCGTTGACCGCGACGAACCGTCCCTCGGCGTCGAGCTGATAGATGCCGTCGTCGATGACGTTCACGAGCGCCCGGTAACGGTCGAGGGCGTCTTCGTCGCTGGCGTCCCCCCAGAAGGCAGCTTCGGAGGGCGCTGCCCGTTCGCTCATACGACCAAAATTGATTCTCGGACGCGGTTAAGTCTTGGCGTGACCACCGGCGTAGACGTGCTAACGGATGGATAAATGGGACTTGGCGGCTGCTGTTCGTCTCTCGATTCCGAGTGGTTCGGGAGCTTCGACCGGCGAAGTGAGCCATGATTCGGACCGCCGAGAACCCCCTGAAATCAGTCCGCGACTGCTCCGCGACCGCTCCGCGACCGCTCCGCGACCACCGCGAC
>NZ_QLVG01000093.1 GCF_003382685.1 Halorussus litoreus
GACCCGCGGCGGCGAGAAAGCCGCCGCGGGTCGCGCGCTACGGCCCCGCTCCGGTGTCGCCCGGCGTGTCGTCGAGCAGCGTTTCGGCCCGCTCACGAAGCGAGTCCGGGAGATCCTCGCCCTCGGCGAGTTCCCGGAGCAGCAACTTGCACTGGGGGTGAGCCAGCCCGGCCAGCGCCCGCTCGCGGAGCGTCTCGTCGAGGTCGTCCATCCGGGCGAGGTCGGCGAGACTGTCGCACTCGTTGGCGGTCTCCAGTCCGCCGATGGCCGATTCGCGCGCACTCCGGTCGTTCGACTCGTCGCGCGCGATCTCGAAGTTCTCCTCGGGCGTGCTCATAGGCCCGGATGTTCGGCAGCGACACCGATATCGCTGGGGGCCAATTTCTCTTTCAACTCGAAGTCGGTCGGCCTACTCGTCCGCGTCACCCTCGAAATCGTCGACCCACGAGGTGACGACTTGCTGGAGCGCTCCCGTGGTGCTCCCGAGGTTGAGCATCTGATAGCCCGCGTCGGCCTTCTCGTTTACGTCGTCCATCCCGAAGCCGAGGCCGCCGACCGGGACGCTCGCGTCGAGGCTCTTCGTTCGGATCTCCTCGACCGCGTCCTGCACGTCTGGATGGTCGGGCTCGCCGGGGTGGCCCAGCGAGACGGCCAGATCCAGCGGGCCGACGAAGACGAACCCGAGTTCGGACACGTCGAGGATGTCCTCGAGGTTCCCCACGGCGGTCTCGGACTCTATCGTCGCGCCGACCAGCGTCTCCTCGTCCTCGGTCGACGCGTAGTCGTCGGTCGTGCCCCACCGGCTCGCGCGCGGGTTCGCGAACCCGCGACCGCCCGCGTCGCCGTCGTACCGGAAGCGCGACGCCCGGATCGCCTTCTGGGCCTCCTCGGCGGTCTCGACCCGCGAGACGAAGGCGTTCCGGACGCCGGCGTCGAGTGCTTTCCGGACGAGTCCGGGGTCCGGTTCGGGCAGTCGGACCAGCAGTTCCGTCTCGGTGCCGTTGGTCGCCCGGAGCAGGTCGTCGAGTCGGTCGCCGTCCCACGGGCTCGGGCCGCCGTGTTCGAGGTCGATCCAGACGAAGTCGACGCCGAGTTCGGCGTAGAATTCGACCAGCGTCGGGCTGTACGCGCTGTCGAGCACGCCGAGCGCGACCCCGCCGTCGTCGAGTGTGCGCTGCAGGTCGTTGGTCCGCGGAGCGTCCCCCATGCGAACACCGACACCGCGGAGTTCGATAAACCTGCTTGCGGCTCGGCTCGGGCCTCGCAGGACAGTTGCGCGAACCCGAGCGGGTCAGTCCCGGCCGAGCCGACTCGGATCCGATACAGTCGGGTCGACTCAGTTCAGACACAGTTGCACCAAGTCCGATTCTGTCACTTCAAATCCGATACAGTCGCGTCGTCCAGAACTCCCGGAAGGCGTCGGCCAGCGCGTCCTCGGGGTCGCCGGTGGCGTCGACCGCGCGCGTGGCGTCCGCGCGCTGTTCGAACTCGCCGAGCAGCGTCGACTCGCCGACGACGTACAGTCGGTCGGGCCTGTCGCCGTCGAGCGCCTCGTCGATGGCATCCTCGCACTTGTCGAGGTGCTCATCGATCTGGGCGTCGCGCCGTCGCTCGAACCGGCCCTGCGAGAACCCGCCCTTCGAGTGGTCTCCCTTCACGTCGCTGTCGAACCCCTTGAACGAGGTGCGCTCACTGCCCTCGTACGTGCCGAGCGCGAACAGGTCCGAGCGCACGAGCGCGAGCGCGAACTCGCCGGTCGGCAGGAACCACTCGCGGTCGAGGACGAAGCCGTCGCTCCACTCGGCGAAGCGCTCGGGCGCGACCGGCGGTGTCAACGCGGCGCTGACGAGTCCGGCGTCGTCGGTCACCGCGACGCAGGGCCGGGCGCGACCGACCAGCGCGGCGCGGTCGCCGAACGCCGACTCGACCGCCTCGGGCAGGTCGCGGTCGCCGTCCGCGACCACGGCGGTCAGCGCGCCCTCGGCGTCGGTGGCGAAGGAGTCGAGTCGGTCGAGCACGGATTCCAGCCGCTCGCCCCGGATGGTCTCGACCGCTCGGAAGTCGAGCGAGCGCGAGCCGTCAGCCCCGCCCTCCGTGCGCTCGACGCGGTCCTCCAGTTCCGCGATGCGGTCCTCCAGCCGGTTGACGCGCTGTTCGGCCTCCTGACGGGCGGTGGCTGCCTCGGCGCGGCGCTCCTGCTCGGCGTCGAGCTGGCGTTCGAGGTGCCGTTTCTCCTCTTCGAGGTCGGCGATGCGGTTTTTCAGCTCCGCGCGCCCGAGCAACTCGTCGAGCATTCGGCGTGAACCGCGTGCGGAGGCGTCTTGTAGCTTCTGCTTGGGCGACAACGGGTCCGCCGGCAGTTCCGGTCGC
>NZ_QLVG01000094.1 GCF_003382685.1 Halorussus litoreus
GACTTCGGTGCGGACGTGGACCACCGCGACCGTGATTCACGGCTCGATCGGCCCGAGGCGAGTGAGTTCGGCGTCGACGACCGTCCGGAGGTAGAACAATCGTCCGAGAGTGATCAGTCGAACCTCTTCGCCGATACTACCGAGGATCAGCAGACGCTCGCCGGCGACGATGCATCCGATCGCTGTCTCTTCGAGGAGTAACCAACAACCAGTTCGTTCGACTGGCTGTGTTGGGTAAGTGATGGTGAGAAGCGAGATATCGACTCGCGAGACTAGTCAATCCCCGAATCAAGCGACTGCGAGCCTCCCGAACGCGGGGGCATCAGTACCCATGCCACGAATTACAAATTGGACGCGTGAGAGCCGTACCCCGAAGCTAGCGTATCGCAACACAGAGACCAACGCGCACGCGGTGTTTCACCGAGCGCCGGACTCGTATATCCACAAGTGGCGTGCCGCGATCCTCGTCGACGGCTACCCGGTGTGGTCGCGCGGATTCGAGACGAAAGAAGCTACCTCGCTTCGCGATGAACTCCGAAAGCGACCCCACCCTGAGTTACCCTGTCCAGAGTGTCCGAACGACGACGTCGTCGTCGGCCAGAAGAGTGCTGACGGCGCGAAAGTCCAACGGTGGTTCGAATGTCGAGAGTGCGGCTACGAAAGCCGGTCAGCAATCATCTACGGCCCTGAACGCTGAACGAGAGTTCGGAAGGACACGTGCTCGTTAGCGGAAGGTGTCATAGAATAGTCCCTCCAAGATGAATTTCGGGATGATGCCGATGCCGTTCGCTGTGAGGAAGTCGGCGACGTGTGCAGAGAGGCTGTCGCACCAGCGCCAGAGGAAGGCGAATCTGATCAAACGGTTTCGAGCGCGCTCTCGATTGGTTCGTCGCCTTCGATCATCTCGAAGGTCTTCCCGTAGGTGTTCTCCGTGTCGAGTGCGGTACCGAGCGTGCGGGCAACGTCGGCGCGGGTGACTTGGCCGCGTTCGACCCGACGGGCTGCCTCGATCCGCCCGGTTGCGGACTCGTTGGTCAACTCCCCTGGTCGGACGATCGTCTCCGTGAGTTCGCTTGCTTGGAGATGCTCATCAGCCGCCAGTTTGGCTTCGAGGTACGGCCGAAGCGCGTCGGGACTCTCCTCAGGGTTGTCGGCATTGATCGCACTGAGCATGACAAAGCGCGGGACACCGTGCTCTTCGGCTTCGTCGATTAGCCTGATTGCACCGTCTCGATCGACGCCTTCGACGTCCTCGCCACCAGACCCCGCCGCGAAGATGATCGCGTCGCTTCCGTCGACGGCGTGGGAGACGTCCTCGGTGAGGTCCGCGACGACCACCTCGACGCCGAAGGCCTCCATCTCCGAGACCTGTGACTCCTCGCGCACCATCGCTTGGACTGTGTGATCGCTTTCGCTCAGCACCGCAGTAATATGCTGGCCGACCCCGCCGTGTGATCCTGCGATGAGTACGTTCATGGCGTCGTAACGGACGTGCGATAGCGCCAAAAGAATTCGTACTCGGGGAAGCTCCTGATCCGGTAGAGCGGTCATCAGAGACCACCACCGGCCCTTCACGAGGTAGTTTTTGAGCGCCCGAGAGGGGCGCGGGCGCAGGCGAATGTGCCCCCAGAGGTGACCAGAATGGACGATACAACCCAGACGATAGCGTACCGGCTGACGATCACCGTCGACGGCGTCGAGCTACCCGTCGATGAGGAAATGCGCCATGCACTCCTGGACGATCTTCGCGTAGCAGTCCGTGACCGAATCGGGGAGCGCCACGGCGTCGAAGTGGACCAGGACGACATCACCATCGCGACGGGGTATCGCTACGCGCAGGTGCCAGCAGAGTGTCCGCTCTGCAGCGAGCGTCTCGATCTCCTGAGTGTCCATCTGAACAACGAGAACGGCGCGTACGCGAGCGCGAAGTGTTCCGATGAAGACTGCGAGTGGAGCGGCGACGCCGTCTATCGCATCATCGACCTCGAAGGCGGCGAGAGCAACGCCATCGAGAGCAGCGTCCTGACCGGCGATATCACGCCGAGCTACGACCCTTACTGATGAATTCAATGGAAGACACGCCCACATTCACGCGTATCGAACCGATCTGCCCTCGCGACGGCTGCGACTCGCAGCTTGGTATTGGGAAACCCGTCTATGCAGGCGAGCAGACCGACATCGCCTACGCCGACGTCTGGTGTCAGAACGAGGCGTGTTCGTTCACTGCCTGCGCGCAGTTCGCACTCGTCGATCTTCTTCACGAAGAGGCGGACTCAGAGACGAGTCTCGTCCACGCCGGAGAGATCGACCCACTCGAGGCTCGATA
>NZ_QLVG01000095.1 GCF_003382685.1 Halorussus litoreus
CCGCGGGTTCCGCCGCGGACCGGGTCGCCGACCGAGCATCCGGAGCGGCCATCCAATCGCCCGGAACGGTCTTCCAACCGTCCGGCGGTGCCCTCCAATCACCCGGGGGCACCGTCCAGTCCTCGGGCGACCCGCTCCAGTCTTCGGACGACAGCTACGCCGGAACGCACGTCTCGTTCGGGGTCGACGACCGCGCCCTGACCGACTACGCGGTCGGCGGCGAGACGGTCCTAGATTCGCTGGCGGTCGAGTCCGAGCGGAGCGTCGCGGCCGACGGTCTCGTCGACGCGAACGCGTCGCTGTCGACCGTGACCGACCTCGACGGCGCGCCGCTCGCCGGGACGACAGTCGACGCGAACGCGACGCCCGGCGCTGCGGTGACTGACTCCGCGGCCCGCTTCGTGGCGGGGAGCAGTGCGACCATCGCGGCCCACGACAACCGCCGGGGCGTCCTCGTGGTCGCGTCGGGGAACGCCTCGAACTACGCGGTCGCGGACCTCCCGGCGGACGCGAACGCCTCGGCGGACGGCGATTCGCAGATCGAGTTCACGACTGCGAACGGCACCGAGGCCACCCTCCTCGTCGTCGGCGATGGCACCGTGACCGTCAACGAGGAGGGCGGCGTGACCGCGCGGCTCGGGGGTGACGGCCGCCTCGTCGTCCGGGCCTACCCCGACCAGAAGGTCGACGCCGACGAGACGCGAGAACGGCTCATCACCGAGGGCGCGGCGACGGCGGAGGTGTACGTGACGGCTGCGAACGGCAGCTCCGTCGGGGAAACGAGCGAGAACGCGACCGCGACCGAGCAGGTGACGGTCGATACCGTCACCTACGCCGACGGCGTCGCGGTCGAGACTGCCGGAACCTCGGAGAGCCAACTCTCGCTCGCGGTGAACCGGACGACCAGCGAGGGGACGATTCTGCTCACGAGCGTCTCGGAGGAGCTGCTCGACACTCCGGACGGCGTCGAGGTAGCGGTCGACGGCACGGCCGCCGCGGAGGCCGCGACGTACAGCCAACTGGAGAGCGCGGTCGGAAGCGGGCAGTCGCGGTATCTCGTCGGCAAGGCAGCCGACGGTGACGCGCAGGCCGACGCCGCCACCGAGGTCGCGGTCGCGGTGAATCACTTCTCCGAGCGCACCGTGTCGATTCGCGGGCTCGCGACCGACGGGATGACGACCCCTGGCGGGAACACGACGGCGCTTACCACCGACTCGGACGCTGACGAATCGACGACGCTCGACGAGTGGACCGCCTCGGGGGAGACGACGACCGCGGGCGCGACCGAACCCGCCGGAGAACCTAAGACCACTGCCGACAACAGCAGCGGTATCCCCGGATTCAGCCCGATAACCGCAGTGGTCGCCCTCCTCGCGGCTGCGGTGCTGTGCGGTGCGGTCGCGGTGCGGTCTTCATAGGCGCAAGCAGTAGCGCGCTTCTTCTCGACAACCTCCCTGTTTGCGGTCACGGTTGTGGTGCGGGGTAGTCGCGGTCGCGGTTACGGTGCGGGCTGTGCGGTCGCGGTGCTGTGCTAGGTGGTCGCGGTGCTGTGCGGTTCTCCGAGGTTCAAGTAGTAGTTCGCTTCTTCTGGAAGATTCGCAGCGCGCGGTGTTCCGTGACCCGAAGACATCCCAGAACCCGCACAGCCGCAACCTATTCGTAGCCGAGCGACGACGCGTACTGTATGGCGATTATCGAAATCAACCTCGAAAAGCCCGCGCTGATCGAAGAGCGCCGATACCCCGGCGCATCACAGAGCGCGAGCAAGTCCGGTTCGAGCAGCAGTTCCGGCGGTGGCAAAGGCAAACTCCTCGGCGCGCTCGCGCTGGTCGTCGGGGTCGCGGTGCTGGCGTGGCGGCTCAAGAGCGGCGACTCGGACGAGTACGAGAGCGAGGAGTACGAACACGGCCCCGAGCCGGAGATCGGTGGCGAACGAAGCGGCGTTCGTGGGAAGGTCGCGGGCATGGTTGGTCTCTTGGTCGCGCTGGTGAGCGTCGTGGCGGCGGTTCGGAAGGCTCGGAGCTAGGATTCGAGTTTTCGTTTTTCGGTTCCCTGTTTTCGTCGCTTCGTTAGTGCTGCTCGGAGAGTCACCGTGAACCGGAAATCTGGGAACGTGTCTTCGAAAGCTCTCGGCGCGCTCCTGAAAGACGAGACGGGAGACAGGTCTTCGAAAGCCCTCGGCACGCTCGCGGTCGCTCAGCGGGATATCTGGCGTGCGCGCAGAACTGCGCGCACGCCA
>NZ_QLVG01000096.1 GCF_003382685.1 Halorussus litoreus
CGCGGCGGCGCGATTTCGCGCCGCCGCGCGACCGGCCGACGGGGGACCGAGATGCCGAAATTATCGGAGCTGAGAAGAGAGCTGCAGAACTAAGTCGCCTGCTCTCCACCATCCGCGTAAATGAACGACGACGAGGACCTCGCGGCGGTGCGTGAGCGCAAGAAACGCAGGCTCGTCCAGGAACACGGCCTCGGCGCGCCCTCCGCACCGGTGTACGTCGACGGCTCCCAGAACTTCGCGGACACCGTGGCGGCCCACGACGTGGTGGTGGTCCACTACTACGCCGACCGCGGTGCCGGCCAGCGCCTCCATCCCATCGTAGAGACAGTTGCGAGCGAGACGGTCGCCGCGGTAGCGAAGGTGAACGTGGTCCACCACCAGCGACTCGCGCGGGAGCAGGGCGTCGAGGGAACCCCGACGGTCGACGTGTACGCCGAGGGCGAGCGCGTCGAGCGCATCGAAGAGGCCGTCGAGAGAGACGAACTGGTCGGACTGGTCGAGAAGTACTGGAGGTAGAAATTCTGTCGGAGCAGTCGCTCGACTTCACCGACCCGAGAGCCATCAGTCGCGCCTATCGAAAGTCCTTTTAGGCCCACCTAACTTAGATTAGGCCAGCCTAAATCATGGCCGACTTCCTCTCCAGTATCCGCCAGCAAATCGCCGATCTGGCCCGCGACGACGGCGACTTCTACGTCGCGTGCGCCGAGACGGACGACAGCCCCGCGCCGCTGACCAGCAGACGGTTCCCCTCCGAAGCGGCCGCCAGCGAGGCCGCCGACCTCGCGCGGTCGTACCGCGACGCGCTCCGCGAGTCCGACCCCGACCTGCCCGAGCACCGCCTCGCCGTGTACGAACTCTCGGGCGAGTCGCTGACGCTCGTCTCGACCCGCGAGCGCGCCGCGGGCCAGCGCCGGAACGGCCTCCCGCGGAGTTCGCGCTCGGTGATGCTCTCGGGCGACGGCGAGCGCGAGTGGCTGCGGATGGACAACGCGCCGCTGGTCCACGTCCGACGGGACGGCGAACCGCTGCCCGACGACGCGGTCGAGCGCCAACTCGACTCGAAGCTCTGAACGACCTGAACTCTCGTTCCTGACCGACCGCTGTCCTATCACTTCCGCGGCCGATGCGCGTTCCGAAACTACTTACCGGCTGGTGTGACCTGTCGCAGTCGAGTCCCCATGACCGACCGCCTCGAAGTCCTCCATCGAGAAATCGACGACATGACCGACGCCGACGGCGAGTTCGCGGTCGTCTGCCCGCTCTCGGGCAAGCGACCGGTCCCCGTGAGGGGCAAGTCGTTCCCGACGGCCGAGGTCGCCGCCGACGCAGTGGACCTCGTGATCGAGTATCGGAAGCTGCTCCGCGAGGTGGACCCGCACCTCGAGAACATTCCCATCGTGGCGTGCGAGCAACGCGGCGAATCGCTCTCGCTCTCGCCGTCGGGGAACCGGACCAGCGACTCCTCGTCGTTCACGGGATCCCCATCGCGGTCGCG
>NZ_QLVG01000097.1 GCF_003382685.1 Halorussus litoreus
AGAAGAGTCGTCCGCGCCGAGCAGGCCGCGGCTCTACCTCGTGCAGGCCGCGGCCTGCGATCCCATCGCGCGAGCCTCCCGCGACGGAGCCGACGAGGTGACGCCGCTCACGGATCCCGGAGAGACGGTCGCCTACTCCATCGCCAACCCGGACCCGCCGAGCGGGACGCGGGCTCTCGCTGCGGCCCGGGAGACGGGCGGCGCGGTGGTCTCGGTGCCCGACGAGGAGATTCTGGACGCGAAGGACCTGCTGGCGACCGAGGCCGGATTCGCGGTCGAACCGTCCTCCGCGACCGCGCTCGCCGGAATTCGGACGCTCTCGGAATCGGGTGCGATCGGGTCTGAAGAGCACGCTGTCGCGGTGCTGACGGGCCGAGGATTCGGAGTAGCTGAAGGCCAACCGGAACAGGCGGGCGTCGAGACGGTTGCGCTCGCGGACGTGCGCGACCGGCTCCGGGAAATAGTCTGAGTTCGCGTGTGGGATTACTCCGAGCCCTCGTCGGCGAAGACGAACTCCTCGATCTCGCGGCGCTCGCCGTCGGCCGCGTCGTTCTCGTACTTGTACACCGCGTCGTCGGCCTCGCTCTCGGCGGCGCGGTGCGAGCCGTCGCAGAACGGGTAGTCGCCGGAGAGGCCGCAGAGGCAGACCGCGATGTCGCCCTTCTCGTCGTCGATGTCGCTCTCGTCGAGTTTGATCGGGCCGGTCGCTTCGTGAGTGATCTCGCGCGTCATGGTCGAGGTTGGGACGGCGCGCACGTAACGGTTGGCGTCCGGAGAACACGGTCGGCCCAATCGGGTGGTGCCGTGGAGAGTTCCACGTGACCACCCCGTACGGCCGAGACCTACCGCTCGTACGCGCCTTCCCGCTCCAGTTCGCCGCGCTCGGCCAGCACGTCGGGCGTCCGACACACCCCGTTCGCGCCCGCGACCTGCGGGACGGTGCAGTTGTTGCAGTTCTCACAGAGCGCGGCGACCGCGCCGATTCCCTCGGCG